>JBGAJV010000049.1:0-48815 GCA_044224715.1 Anaerolineales bacterium
CTCCCCCGCCCTCGCGCTCACCCGCCCTCGCGCTCACCGCCCTCGCGCTCACCCGCCCCCGCGCTCACCCGCTCCCGCGCTCCCCCGCCCCGCGCATCAACGCCCTTCATTTGCCCTTGAAACTGCCTGTGCTAGAATTTCGCCATGCCTTCCGGGGTCGATGGCTCGGGAAGACCGGTGGCGTTCAGCGGGACAGCGCCGCACGAACGCATCCGGGCGCAGCAACCGGTTCTGGTGCTGAACGCGAATTTCGAGCCCCTCAACGTCTGCGATGTGCGGCGGGCAGTCAGCCTGCTGATGACAGGTAAGGCACGCCTTGTCGAAGACGGTCGCGGAGGCATCCATACAGCCCGCGCCACCTTCCCACGCCCCTCGGTCATCAAACTCGAAAACATGATCCGACGCCCGCGAGCCCGGGTCAAACTCTCAAAGCGCGAAGTCTTCCGGCGCGACAACTACACCTGCCAGTATTGCGGCAAGCGCACGTCGCACCTGACGATCGACCACGTCATCCCGCGTCATCGCGGCGGCGGACACCGGTGGGATAACCTCGTCGCCGCCTGCCCGACCTGCAACCGGCGCAAGGGCGGCCGCACCCACACCGAGGCCGGCATGCCGCTCAAGCGACGGCCCGCCGAGCCCGCCGCCACCGCCGAGTATCTGTTCGATCGCTACCTCGAGGACTACGGCGAGTGGGAGAAGTACGTCAACGGTTGGTGAGTTGAAACAACAACGAGCGGGTCGGGGCGACGCCCCGGCCCGCTCGTTTAGATTCTCGACGCACCCGCTCAATCGAAGATCGGGTCGATCAAACCGTAGTCGCCGTCGCGGCGCCGATACAAGACGTTGATGCGCTTGTTCTCCGAACTAAAGAAGACGAAGAACTGGTCGTGACCGAGCAACTCCATCTGTTCGACGGCCTCGGCCTCCGACATCGGATGGATCTCGAACTGCTTGCGGCGCACGATCCCGGGCCCAACGGCTTCGTCGGCCTCGCCGCCCGGCGCCGTCTCCTCGGGCTCCACGGCGACTTCGGCGACGCTAACGCCATCACCGCGGCCGCGGCGATGCTTGCCCTTGTAACGCTCGATCTGTCGATAGATCTTGTCGAGCACCTGATCGATCGCGGCGAACAGATCCGAGTTGCGCTCCTCGGCGCGCAACACGGTGCCCCGCATGGGGATCGTCAATTGGGCGACGAAGCGATCGCCGCTGGCGCGGCTGGCGCCCAGCTCGGTCACGTCGACGCGGGCCTCCCTGATCGTTGAGAGATACCGGTCCAGTTTGCCGACTTTTTTCTCGATATGCTCCTGAAGACGCGAACCAACTTCGATGCCCTTGCCGTACACATTTACAGAGACAGCCATCATCGCCTCCTGAAGGGATTGATGTGCGAAGCGGGGTGTCCGACCGCCCCGGAGAAACCCGGGCCGGCGGGACACCCCGCTTCGCGCCTCGTTCAATCGGCTGACATACGCCAGTCTAACCCCAGAACGCGTACGGATGCAACCTGCAATCCTACTGTGGCAAACCTGAGGAATGTCAGGCAAGTTTTCACATCATTTCAGAGCGGCTCACCGCGCAACGGCGCCTGCGCGATCGCCAGGCCATGCACGGCCGCGGCCCCAGCGGCCTTGAGCGCCCGGGCGCAGTCGTGCAGAGTGGCGCCCGTCGTGCACGTGTCGTCGACCAGCAACACGCTGCGTCCGGCCGCCAGCCGGCGCTGCGCGGCGAAGGCGCCGTGCACGTTGCGCTGCCGGTCGGCGCGGTTCAGCCCGACCTGGCTGTGCGTCGCGCGCACCCGGGTCAGAACGCCCGGCCGAAAGCTCAGCCCCCAGCGGTCGGCCAGCACACGGGCCAGCAACGCCGCCTGGTTGTAGCCGCGTTCGCGCAATCGTTCCGGCGAAAGCGGGACCGGGACGACCAACGCCGTGGGCGGCACCGATGGCGGCCGGCCCAGACTCGACGCGACGAGCCCGGCCAGAGTCTCGGCCAGCCCCGCGTCATGACGGTATTTGAGATGATGCAACGCTTTTTGCGTCGGGCCGGTGAACCACAGCGCCGCCCGAAAGTCGTCAAGGCCGTCCTGCGCCGTCAGGTCGATCAGGCGCTGCCCGGCCGGCACCCAGCCCATGGCACGACGGCAGTCCGGACACAACGCCGCCCCGATCGAGTCGCAGCCTGCGCACCGCGGTGGAAAAAAAACATCCGCCAGAGCCCAAAAGCCCTGGCGGATGTAACCGGATAACATCCCCAAGCGCGTCGCTCCCTGAGGGAGCCTAACCGGAAAACGCGCCGCCGAGTCCTCGTCTGGTCATTGACCGGCGATCGCGCCGAGACCGAACTGCCGGATCAACTGCATCGAGGCCGGCCCAAGCAACACGATATAGATCGACGGGAAGATCAGGAACGCCATCGGGATGAGCATCTTCACCGGCGCCTCGTGGGCCTTCTTCTCGGCGCGCTGGCGGCGACGCACGCGCATCTGATCCGACTGGATGCGCAGCACCTTGGCCATGCTCACACCGAGCTGGTCGGCCTGGATCAGGGCGGCGACGAAGCTGGTCATCTCGGGCACGTCCATGCGGTCGGCCATGTCGCGCAACGCCTCGCGGCGCACCTTTCCCAGCCGAATCTCGGCGATCGCGCGCTGGAAGCCGTATGCCACTTCGGTCGTCCACTTCTCGGAGACGCGCTGCATGGCCTGATCAAAGCCCAGACCGGCTTCGACGCACACCGTCAACAGGTCGAGCGCGTCGGGCATGGCCTTGATGATCGCGTCCTTGCGCCGGTTGATGCGGCTGCGCAGCATCAGGGTCGGGATATAGTAGCCCAACACGCCGCCCACGGCCGAGAACCCGAGCACCTTTGCCACGCCGGATTGGAACGAGAACATGCTCGTCGGGTCGGCCGACACGAAGCCAAGCAGGATGAACAGACCCACGCCGACACCGGCCATCACGATCCGGCTCATATAGAACAGGATCGGGGTCATGCCAGGCGGGTTGCCGGCGACGTCGAGCTGATGCTGGATATCTTTGAGCGTCGCCTGCGGCGTGAACTTCTGGGCGAACTCGCCCACGCGGCGCGCGATCGGCAGCAGGATGCGCTGGCTGAACGGCTGAGACATCTCGATGTCCTCGAGCGTCATCGGACGCTCGCGGGTCGAGTACACGGCCATGCGCGTCTGCAGCGGGCTGGCGGCCTTGGGCGACCGTAGACCCACCATCACAAGCACCAGCGCGCCGACGAAGACGATACCGAGGACGCAGAAGAGCAGAGTCGATTCCATATGCGCTCCTAGACCTCGATGTCCACGATCTTCATGACGATCGCGAAACCGATGCCGATCAGCAGACCGGCCGTCACAAGCATGCCGATACCACACAGGAAGTAGCTGTCCTGCATGAACATCTGGCCCATGTACGTGGGGTTGATCAGATACAGCATCACACCCAGACCGATCGGCAGGAACGAGATCACGTAGCCCGTGATCATGCCTTGCGCCGTCAGGGTCTTGATCTCGCCTTTGATTCGCACGCGCTCGCGGATCGTGAAGCTGATCGTGTCAAGGATCTCGGCCAGGTTGCCGCCGACCTCGCGCTGGATCTTCATCGCCGTGACGACGAAGTCGAGGTCCTTGCTGGGCATGCGCCGCGTCAGGTTGTCGAGCGACACCTCGAACGGAATGCCCAGCTGGAGCTCCTGCACCAGGCGCTTGAACTCCTGCGAGATCGGCGCCGGCAACTCGCGCCCGATGGCTTCCATGGCCTGCGTCACGCTGTAGCCGGCGCGCAAACCGTTGACCATCAGGTTGAGCATGTCGCCCAGCTGCCCGTCGAATTTGGTCAGGCGTTGGCCCTTGAGATAGCCGACGTAGAAACGCGGCGAGAACAGACCGATGACGCCCGCGATCAAGCCGGCGATCAGGTCCTGCCTCAGAAAGCCGAGCACCACAAAGCCGGCGATGCCCAGGATCACGTGCAGGGCCAGGAACTCGGCAACGCTCAACTTCAGGTCGGCCCGCGCGAGCTCGCGTCGGACGCTTTCGTACCAGCCCTGCCGTTGGAAGGCCTGGTCCATCGACTTGGTCAGCGCGCTCGGCTTGCGCTCGGCCTTCTTGTCATCGGGCGCCTGCAGGAGCGGGTCGCGCGTGAGCTGCTCGAGGCGGCCGGCCACGGCGGTCTGACGTCGGTACCAGACGGCGACGCCGCCGAGCCCGAACATCCAGATCAGGACCACCGCGGACAGGCTGAGCATCAATGGACTATTCATCGGTCACTCCCAGCGGGCGAACGCCGCCCGCGGTCCTCCTCACTCAATAGCGCAGGCGCTCGCCTGCCCCGAACACAGAGGCCGGCAGGTGATGGCCCTCTTCTTCGATGCGCTCCATGCACTTCGGCCGCAGGCCCGTCGGGCGCAGCCGGCCGATGATCTTGCCCTTCTCGACGCCCGTCTGCTCGAAGAGGAAGATGTCGGCCATGGTGATCACGTCGCCTTCCATGCCCTGGATCTCGGAGATCTGCACGACCTTGCGCGAGCCGTCCGAGAGACGCGCCAGGTGGCAGATGACGTTGATGGCCGACGAGACCTGCTCGCGGATGGCGCGCATCGGCAGGTCCATGCCCGCCATGAGGCACATGGTCTCGATACGAGCGAGCGTGTCGCGCGCGCTGTTCGAGTGGCAGGTCGTCATCGAGCCTTCGTGGCCGGTGTTCATGGCCTGGAGCATGTCGAGCGCGGCGCCGTCGCGGATCTCGCCGACCACGATGCGGTCGGGGCGCATGCGCAACGCGTTGACCACGAGGTTCTGGATCGAGACCTCGCCTTTGCCTTCGATGTTGGCCGGGCGCGACTCGAGCCGCACCACATGCTCCTGTCGGAGCTGGAGCTCGGCGGCGTTCTCGATCGTCAAGATGCGCTCGTCGTTCGGGATGTACGACGACATCAGGTTGAGGAAGGTCGTCTTCCCCGAGCCCGTGCCGCCCGAGATCACGATATTGATCGCCGACGCCACGGCCGCCTGCATGAACGCGATCGCCTCGGGCGTGACGGCCCCGTACTCGATCAGTTGCTCGACCGTCAACGGCTTCTTGAAGAACTTGCGGATGGTGATGGTCGGGCCGTCGAGCGCGATCGGCGGAACGACGGCGTTGACGCGGGAGCCGTCCGCCAGACGCGCGTCTTCGTACGGGTGGCTCTCGTCGACGCGGCGGCCGAGCGGCGACATGATGCGATCGATGATACGCATCACGTGCTCGTTGTTCTCGAACGCCACCGGCGCGCGCTCGATCTTGCCGCGGCGCTCGATGTAGATGTTCTTGGGGCCGTTGACCATCACTTCGGTCACGGTCTCGTCCGCCAGCAGCGGCTCGATCGGACCTAGCCCGAGGATCTCGGAGACGATCTGGTCGAACAGACGCTTGCGCTCGGTCCGCGAGAGCACGATGCCCTCGTCGGCCAGGACGTTCTCGTAAAGGTCCTCGATCGTCTTGCGCACTTCGGCCGTGCGCGAGATGTCCATCGAGGGATCGAGCTCGGCCAGCAGGCGGTTCTGGACGCGCGTCTTGAGGTCGGGCGCGCCCGGCACCTGGCCGGGGCCCGACACGGGCTGCCCCGGCGCCGCCACGCGTCGCATGCGCAGCTCGGCGAGCTTGTTGCTCTCATCGGCTGGCGGCGCCGACGGCGCGGCCGGCCCGCTCGGGGCGCCGGGTCGCGAGGGAGCGGCCTGTCCGGTGTTCTGCCGGTTCTCGATCCGTTTCAGCAGCGACATGCGTACCTCATTGATCTCGCGGGGCCGACGATCGGCCTCAGCGCGAGAAGATCGACTTTCGCTTTTCGGGCGTCTTGCCGGCCGGGTCCTTCGGCGCGAAATCCGCGCGCAACTTGCCCGCCAGCTCGATCACCGACGCCGACACGGTCGCCTTGCGGTCGCCCATCACGAACGGCACGCCCGTGTTGATGGCCTGGGTCGCGATGCGATCGTCGTAGGCCAGCTGGGCGTACACCGGGTGCTTGAGCGAGTCCTCGATGCTCTGCGCGGTGATGCCCCAGCGCTTGTCCATTTTGTTGACGACCAGGACCGGCTTGTCCTTCGGGTACTCGAGCTTCTCGCACAGGTCGAAGTACTTCTTGACGTTGGCCAGGGTCGGGATGTCGGGCGCGGCCACGACCAGCACGCGGTCGGCGGCGTCCATCATCGCCAGCTCGAGATCGCGCAGGATCGAGGCGACGTCGACGATCACGTACGTGAAGTGGTGGCGCAGCTCGAGCAGCAAACGCTTGAGCGGCGTGGCCGTGATCAGCTCCGAGTCCTCGGGCGACTGCGAGCCGAGCAGCACCTTGACGCCCGACGCGTGCGCGGCCATCCACGACGCGACCGCGGTCTCGTCGATCTCGTCGACCTGCTGCACGGCGTTGACCAGGCTGGTCTTGCCCTTCAGGTTGAAGAACACGCCGATGTCGCCGAACTGCGTGTTGGCGTCGACCACGCACACCTTGCGGTCCTCGCCCTGCAGCGCGACGGCCAGGTTGACGGCCAGGGTGGTCTTGCCCGCCCCGCCCTTCGGGCTGTAGCACACCAGGATCTTGCCGAGCGTGGCCGGCGAAGCGCCGTTTGTGGCGCCGGGCGTCACCGGGACGCGCACCGTGGCCAGTTCTTGTTCCTTGCTGGCCTGCCCGAGACGGCGGATGGTGTTGATCAGCTCGTCGGCCGAGGGCGGTTTCGACAGGAAGTCGCGCGCGCCGGCCAGCATCGCCTGCCGCAGGTAGTCCGTGTCCTGCTGGACCGAGACGATCACGATCTGGGCGGTGGGCACTTCCTTGACGATCGCGCGGGTCGCCGCGATGCCGTCCATGTCCGGCATGTTGATGTCCATCAACACGACGTTCGGGCGCATCTCGCGCGCCAGCTGCACGCCCTCGCGCCCGTTGCGCCCCATCCCGACGACGTCGATGTCGTTCTCGAACTGGAGCAGCTTGCGGATTGTTTCGCGCGTCTCGGCCGTGTCGTCGACGACGATGACGCGGATCTTGTCACTGGTGGCGGCCATCCCTAGTCCTCACTCGTTCTTGCCGTGTGACGCGGCCGGGGCGCTGGTGGGCGCCCCGGCCGTCGTGCCTCGTAACTTCAGGGCGTTGTCGGCGCCGGCGTCGGGTGGACGACGACGGTCGAGTCGAGCCCGTAGTTCAGCTTGCTGGGCAGCGAGATCTTGTAGGTGTCGACCATGTACTGCAGCGTCACCGACTGGGTCTCCGCCAGCGAGGTGTCGCCCGCCGAGCGCAGCGTGTACGTGTACTGCACCGCATCCGGGAACCGCTCGTGCAGGCGGTTGATGTAGTCGAGCACCAGCGCCTCCTGCGGCGACACGGCGACCGTGATCAGCTGCGGCGGCAGCGGGGTCGGCGTTGGCGACGGCGCGGCGGTCGGGGTGGCGTTCGGATCGACCACGCCTGCGGCCGCCTGCGTCGCCTGCGGCACTACGGCCACCGTGGCGGCGTCGGGTCCGAACTCGCCCATGCCCATCACCAGCACATTCTGGATGATGCTCTGCGACACCAGGCGCGAGCGCTGCTGGCCCGACGGCACGATGTAGAGCGTCTCGCCCAGCACCGGGTCCGTCTCGGCGCGGCCAAGATGCGCGTTCTCGTTGGCCGACGCGACGCCGGCCACGATCATCTGCGGCGGCAGCGAGCCGTTGCTGTCCGACGACGCGGTCGCCGGTCCAAGCACGCCGGCCGACAGGTTCGGCAGCACGGTCTGGAAGTCGCGGTCGATGTCGACGAACGCCATCGAGACCAGGATGTTGACGTAGTCGCCCGAGCGCACGCCGTTCGCGACGCCGTTCTTCAGGTCATACGGCAAAGAGATCGCCGTGAAGCCCTTGGGGATGCGGCCGGCCGTGTCGGAGCCGAAAGGCGAGAGCTCCTGTAGCGACTTGACCACCATCGTGGTGAAGATGGGTTCGTTGCGCTGAATGGTGTAGCGCGCGCGCGAGCCCACGATCTGCGCCGGGTCCGTGATCGCGTTCGACGGGACCATCTCGGTCGGCCAGGCGACGCTGCCCAGCGCTTCCGTCGGGATCACGGCGCCGCGCTGCAGGTCCTGCACGGCCACGATGATGTCGAGGCTGCCGGCCGACACGGGCGTCGCCACGCTGCCCGTCCCGTTCGGGTCAGACGCCACCGCAGTGGGGGCATCGCCGCTCGGAGGCTGCGAGCCGCCGTTGCTGAAGTTCAGGATCGCAACGACAGCCACGACGCTGAGCCCCAAGAGCACCAGCCCCACCAATAAGAGAGTTCGACCTCGCGCCATAATGCCTCCTGCACTGCTGCGATTGCCCCGATCCGAGGCCCGCACTGAAAAGTTTATGTGAGAGATAGGTTCTGTTTACGTTAGCCTGTGTTAGCGTGAGTTAGGTTATGTTTCAAACCTGACGGCTAGCGCGTTTCTCCCACCGGCAGATCCATCGTCACACGGGCCCCCTGCCCGGTCTGGCTCTCGAGGGTCAGACTGCCGCCCAGAACCTCCAGACGCTCCTTGAGCGCCGCCAAACCGATCGCGCGGCTTTCGCCGCTGAGCGCGACCTCGGGATCGAACCCCAGGCCGTTGTCCTCCACCTGAATACGCACCCGCTCCTCGTCGCAGTCGAAGTCGACCGTGATCGCCGTGGCCTGCGCGTGGTTGCGCGCGTTGCTGAGCAGTTCCTGCAGGCCGCGGAAGAGCATGACCTCGCGGATCGACTCGAGGCGTCGTTCGGTGCCCGAGAGCTGTAGCGTCGTCGGGATGCCGGTCTTCTCCTTGAACGCGTCGACGTATCGCTTGATCGTCGGCACAAGACCGAGGTCGTCGAGCATCATCGGGCGCAGATCGAAGATGAAGTTCCGGATCTTCTGCAACGTCGAGTTGGCCGACGTCTTCATGCTGGCCAGCTCGGTGCGGGCCAGGTTCGGGTCCTTTTCGAACAGACGCATCGCGATTTCGCTCTGCAACACGAAGTTCGAGAGCGCCTGCGCCGGCTCGTCGTGAAGCTGACGCGACAGCCGCAACCGTTCGCCTTCCTGGGCCTCGATCACGCGTGAGAGCACGAGCTGGCCGTTCATGCCCATGCTGTTCTTGCCCGCGCGCTGCGTGATCCAGGTGTCGAGCGCGCCGCGCAGCTGCGTGAGCTGACGGCCCAGCCGTTCCAGGTTGGATTGGTCGGACTGGAGCTTCTCCAGCTGGCCGCGCATCGCGAACAGACGCTGCTGGGCGTCCTGGGCGTTGTCGTACATCGCCTTGATGTCGGCCCGCGGCACGTTCTCGAGGTTGGCATTGAGCGCGCGCAATTGCCCGGCGAGCTGGGCATTACGCTGGGCGAGCTTGTCGACCTCGGCCCGGCTCTGATTGACCAGCAGACTGATCTCCTTGAGTTCGCGCTGGATGTTCTCCAGCTCGCTGTCGACGTCCTGCTGGATGTCCTCGATCGTGAGCGAGGTCGCGTTCATCATATCGGTCTCACCTCATCGCCATGCACGTGATCGGCCAAATATGTCAGAATTGACATAGCGCCGTAAACGTCGCGTAAATGCCTGATCGCCCTGCTATCGCTGACGCCTTTACTTGATATCGGGCTTGCCGTCGTTATCCTGCAGTCGAACCCAACCGTGCTTCACCGCGTAGATCGCGGCCTGGGTGCGATCCTCGACGTCGAGCTTCTGCAGGATGGCCGTCATGTGGTTCTTGACGGTCTGGTGGCTGATCCCCAGCTTGTAGGCGATCTCCTTGTTGCTGAGGCCGCGGGTGACGTACTCCAGGATCTCCATTTCGCGCGGCGAGAGCGGTGTGAAAGCCTCGCGCGCATCGGCCACGAAACTGCGGGCCGCCTTCTCGACCCCGGCCTCGAGCCATTGCTTCAGGCCGGATTCGTCCAGAGTACGTTCGCCAACGACATAATGCCCGGCCGCCACCTGCCGGATCACACCGACCAACCGGGCCGGGGTGACGTCTTTCGGGCAGTAAGCGGCGCTTCCTGCCCGGAAAGAGTGCAATTCTTGTTCCAGGTCATGATAGGCGGTCAACATGATCACCCGGGTGCCCAAGCGCTCGGACTGAAGCTGCCGGACGACCTGCAAGCCGTTGAGCTCCGGCAGGTTGATGTCGAGCAGCGCGACATCGGGCTTTTCCCGTCGAATCGCCTCCAGGGCTTCCTGCCCGTCGCCTGCCTCGCCCAGCACCACCAGGTCCTGCTCGCCCTGCAGGACGTTGCGGAGCCCCTGGCGAAACAGAGGATGATCGTCAATGACCATGACCGAGATCGTCTTCATACGTACTTCCTTGACTTAAAGTGCCCCGCGTGGAGTATACCCGAGGCACATAGGTCCCACAAACAAAATTCCGCTAAATTCCCGGCGTTTTCGGGGCGGGCGCTCATGGCTGGCGCTCCAGGAGCCAGACATGCGCGCCGCCCGCGTCGCCGAGATCGGCGACCAGCCGGAAACCGGGCTGGCCTTCCGGCCGATCGTACAGGCCGTCCAGACCGGCCGGGTGATTGACGTCCAGGACCACGTAGCGCAGGCCAAAACGATCCAGCGCGGTCGCCAGATCCGCGGGTGGCCCATCGGGCACCGGGATGGCCGGGCGACCGGTGTGGTAGAAAAACGCCGGCGGGTTCGCCACCGCCGCGCCCTGCCCGGCCGGGATCTGGTCGTCGGCGCGCGCGAAGGCCGCGAGCGGTGAGAGCGTGTCGCCCAACGGTCGTCCGGAAGCCAGGCCGAAGCCGGCAGCCGTCTGCAGGACCAGCCCGGCGGCCAGAAAGACCGGGCGCGCCGAAGCAAGTGACCAGCCGCGTTTCCCGGCGGCCCAGGCGACGGCCCGATCGAGGCCGAGCGCCGCCCCCGCCGCCAGGAAGGGGACCAGCGCCCCGCCCGAGTGCAGGAACGCGCCGCGCGGACCCGGATACGTGAACGCCAGCGAGAGCGCCGCGAGCGCCAGGACCGCAAAAAGCCCGACCAGCTGCGTCACAGGCGCCTTGCGCCACACCCACACCGCGATGAAGGCCAACGGCAGCGCGATCACCTGACCCTGCGCGACCCAGAGCGTCACCAGGTTCTGGACCAGGGCCTCGGCCTTGGCCGCCCACTGCAGGCTCAGATCAGACGCCAGATAGCGCGCCAGCGTCACACGCGACGGATCGAGGCTGAACAACTCGTCGTACCCGAGCACCCACAGGGTGCGCGCGCCACCGAGGCCAAGGAGGCTACCCGTGACCAGCACGTTTCGCGCCAGCCATGGCGTCAGCGTCAGACCATAGGCCAGCACGAAGCCGCCCAGCCAGCGCCGACGGGCCGCGTCGCGCAGACCCGGCACCAACCACAGCCCAATCGTCGCCGGCACAAGCACCCCGTCGGCGCGCGTCAGGTGCGCCAGCCCGGCGGCGATGCCGGCCGCGACCGCCCAACGCATCCGTCCGCTCGGCGCGCCGAACGCGGTGGCGCAGAAGGCCAGCGCCGCCGTCACGGCAAACGGCGCGTACGAGTCGACGTTCGACCAGCGGATCGCGTACAGACCGGTCGTCAGCGCGAACCCGCCGGCGAGCCAGGCCAGACCCGGCCGACCCGAGGCCCGAAACGCCAGGTGCGCGGCCAGCACCGGCACGCAGGCGCCGAGCAGCGCCATCGGCACGGCGCCCCACAGCAGCAAACCGGGTTGCGCGCCCGGCACAGACGTCGACGGTCCGCCGAGCCAGACGAACGGCGCCGCGAGCAGCGCCGGGAGCGGCATCCAATACGTGAAGTTCGCGGTGGGCAAGACCTGCGCGCCGTCGAGGAAGTTCCAGACATACGGCGCGCGTAAACCGGCGCCTGTGGCGAGCAGCCAGGCGCCGTTGAAATACTCGTACGAGTCCATCACCGGCGGCGTGGTCGTGAGCGCCGCGATGACGAGGTTCAGGCCAAACGCCGCCAGCCCCAGCACAAGGCTGGAGAGCGTGCCGAAGCCGCGATCGAGCAAGCCGCGTTCGGAACGTCCCTGCAGAGACAGGCGGTGCGTTGTCGTCGTCATGGCGTGCCGTCCCCGCCCCACTTGAGGATCAAGGTCTGGTCGTAGCCGATCGACGTCGACACCGTGTACGGGCTGACGTACACGACAGCGCCCTGGTGTTCGGCCACGATCTTGGGCGTGAAGCGCTGCATCGTCATGACATAGTCGACGCCGACCGCATCCATCCACCGCGCCAGCCGATCCTCGTCGCCCAGGATCGGGATGATCTCGGGGTCGACCAGGCCGGCCAGGTCGCGGACGCGGCGGCCGGTGAAGTAACCGAGCGCGCCGATGTCGTGTGCGGCGATGATCGAGTCGGGCGGCGTGTTGTCGCGGATCCACAGCGCGCCGGCGACCATCTCGGTCTCGATAAACGCGACGTCGCGGGCGTACGTGCGCGCGCCGATGACGACGAAGCTCGCGATGCTGGCCAGGCTGGCGATGACCCAGATCCGGCTGGCCACACGCGGCAGCAGCCGGACGCTATCGAGCCGAACGATCTCGGCCAGACCGACCAGCGACGTCAACAGCAACGCCGGGATCGCCGGGATCATGTAACGGCCGTGCTGATAGATGATCGGCAGCCGGTAGGCGTAGGCGCACAGCAGCGTCAGCGCCCAGGCCGCGGGGATGAGATCGGCCCAGGCCCGCCGACGGACGCGCAGGACCGCGAACGCGACGAGGCCCGGCAGCAGCAGCGCCTGACCGCCCACCCAGGGCTGCAGCAGCGGGCCGGGTTCGCAACCCGGCAGATAGCTACAATGCCAGAAGGCGCGCTCGAGGATCGGCAGATCGAACAGGAAGGCCTGCTCGACGGCCTTGGCCGCCATCGTGTTCGGGAAGATCGAGCCGTTGAGGCTCCAGTTGAGCGCGAGATACGGCGTGACGACCACTGCCAACAGCAGGCCGAAGCGGGTCGACGCCGGGATCGCGGCCCGCCAGGCGCGCCACAGCACGTTCCCGTCCGCATCGCTGACGAGCGGCAAGACGACGCGCAGCCACACGAAAGGCACGAGCAGCCAGCCATCGGGACGGGTCGAGATCGCCAGCGCCGTAAGGGCGCCGAGCCACGACGGCCTCCGCGGCGAGACCGTCAGGGCCGCCAGAGCCAACGCCGCGAACAACAACGTCTCCATACCCGAGACCGCGGCCCAGATCAGGTGCCATTCGAAGGCCACGACCAGGCCGGCGACGAGCGCCCAGCGCCACCGTCCCGTCAGCCAGGCGCGCGCCTGCTCGAAGGTGAGACCGGCGGTCGCCAGCAGCGCGCCGAGACCCAGCGCGTACGACCAGACGCGCGGCTCGACGGGCAACACGTGTCCGAGGGCGAGCGCCAGCGACCAGAGCGGCGCCGTCGAGCCGGCGCTGGGGACACCAGGCACGAACGAGAACTCGCCGCGCTGCGCGATGTTGCGCGCGAAGGTCTGATGGATCCAACCGTCGTCCAGCGGATAGCCGACATAACCGGCTGCGCGCGTGACAAGCAGATAGAACAGCACGCCCAGGAGCGCCGCGACAGCCAGAGCCGGCCAGGCCCAACGCTCGGCGTTGATGCCGCGCGCGGCGGCGATCGGGCGCAGCGACGTCGTCGTCATGGGTGCACGCTCCCGGTCGACACGGCGTCGAGCTCTGCCGCGCTCATCGGCGCCAGCGTGGGCCGATCGGCGAGCACGCTCCGCAGCGATACGGCCAGGCCCGCGTCGAAATCCACCTGGGGCGTCTGCGGCACGAGTTCGCCCGGCCAGGCGTCGCGTTGAAAGACGAAATGGGCCTCGGGAATGTAGCCGAGGAAGCCCCACCCGTATGGGCTGACCTGCGAGCCGGCCTCCCAGGCGAAAGTGTAGAGCGCGCGGGCCGTGTCCGGCTCCCCGCCCTGCCCGGCCTGGTCGGCGCGGAGCAACGCGGCCGTGACCTGGTCGCGAACAGCCACGGTCTGCAGCCATTCGGAGGCCTGGAGATATCGCTCGGCCAGCGTCGGCGAGCCCTGCGCGGCGGCCAGGCTGCTGAAGGCGCGATAGACCCACGGGCTGGTCGGGCTCATCGTCCAGGCGCGCTCGATCAACTGCTGCGCGTCGGGCAACTTTCCGGCGTTCAGTAGGGCCTGGATCTGCACATCGAGCCCGTCGGGGCCGGCCGGCGTATTTGCCTGCCATTGCGCGAGGACCCCGCGGCGCAACGACGTCGCCGACCACAGGGCCGACGCCGCCAGGGCCGGCTCGCGCGTCAGTGCGTCCGCGAACGCCGAGCGCGCCGTGATCTCGTCGTCGCGCTCGAGCCACAGCGCGCGCAACATCGCCGGCAGGCCCCAATTCGGCGCGAGCGCCTGGGCGTTGTCGAGATGACGGAGTGCGGCCGTGCGATCCCCGTCGGCCTGGATCAACACCGCGAGATCGACCTCCCAGACGGCCAGCTGAGGTCCGGCCTCGAGGGCGGCGACGTAGCGCGCGATCGCGGCGTCGCGGGCCTGATCGGTTGCCGCGTCCGTGGCTGCCGCATCCGCCAGCTGCGCGTACGCGAAACCGGCCTGCGCGGCGTACAGGCCAAACGACCCATCGAGCGCGGCGGCCTGATCGGCCTTCTCGGCCGCGAACGCCCAGTCCCCGGCGCGGCCGGCGAGGGTCGCCTGCTCGAGCCGGAAAGCTGCAGTCAATTGATAGGCGCTGAAGGCAACGACGATCACGGCCGCCGGTATCAACCAGGCGACCGACCAGGTTCGCGGTTTGCGCGGCGCCGCGAGGGTTGGCCCCGCGCCGATGACGAAGGCGGCGCTGACCAGCAGCGGCACGCTGAGCGCCAGATAGCGGACGTGGTAATCGACCAGCCCGTGGGTCAGAAACGCCGCCCAGGCCGCGGCGGTCGCCGCCCAGCGCGCGCGTTCTCCCACGGTCTCGACCGTGCGGGCCCGCCACAACGCCCAGGCCAATGCGCCCAGGGCGAGGCCACCGACCGCCAGACCCAGTCCGCCGGTCTCGGCCAGCGTATTGAAGATCAGGCTGTGCGCGTTCATGAACAGATGCTCGGGCGGCGTCGACACCGCCGTGCTCATCGCCTGCGGGAAAGCGCCCGGACCGACGCCGAGCCACGGATGGGTTTGCAGAGCGTCCCAGGCGACGCCCCAGAACGTGCTGCGGGCCTCGGCCGCCGGCGCCTGCGTGGCGCTGTTGCGAGAGACCAGCAGGCGCCAGCCGAGGGCAGCGCCCAGCCCGGCGCCGACCAGACAGATCGCCACGAGCCAGATCGGATTGCCGACCAGCCAGCGCCAGACGCGGCCCGCCTGACGGCGGAGCGTCGTCGACACCAGGCCGATCCAAGCCAGCGCGAAGACCAGACCGCCGGCGGCGAGCGCCAGCGTGGCGCCGCGCGAATAGCAAAACGCCTGGATGGTCAGCGCCAGGGCCACCACGGCCCCGAGCATGACGCGCGCGAACGCGCTGCGCGTGGTGAGCAGACGCGCCAACGCGAGCGGCCAAAGGATGTTGGTGAAGCCGGCGAGGATATTGGCGTCGCCGACGACGGCGTACAGGCGATGCTCGAACGGCGGCGCGAAGGGCAGATCGCGCAGCGCGAGCCAGCCCTGGAACGCCGTACCCAGGTCCAACGCCGCCAGAGCCAGCACGATCGCGCCGCCGATCAGCAGACATTTCTCGACCAGCTCGGCGGGCCAGCCGGAGCGCGCCAGATCCAGGGCGAGATAAAACAGGACGATGTAGGCCAGCGTCTGCGCGATGGCGGGCAAGGAGAGCCGAGGGACGTCGGAGAACGCGGCCGAGACGCCCTGCACGACGACGAGCAGGACCAGTGGCAGCTCGAGCCCGGTGGCCGGGAGGGTGCGGCGCGCCCACAGGCGCTGACCGAGCCAGATCCCGGCGACGAGGGTGAACAAGATAGCCGAGCCGGCCTGGCCGCGGAACGAGATCAGGCCGTCCATACCGCCGGCGATAGGCAACGCCCAGGCGAAAAGCACGATCAGCAGCGCCTCGCGCCCGAGGTAACGCCAGTCGGTCTGGGTGGGGGTCGTTCGTGCCTGAACGCCGATCATGCCTGGCAGCTCTCCCGGCCGGCCGCAAGACGCGTCCGTGCCGCATAGGGTTTTCGGCGCAAACGACCGGGACTGAAACTGCCCGAGCCGCGTATGCGCGAGGTTCATGCGCCTACGTGCAAGGGCTGTGCCGCCGAGGAGGATTCTAACGTTGGACCTGACAGGTCCGTCAGGATTCGCCTTGTTTCAGGCTCACTCAAAAAACGACTTTATTGAATTGAGGGTGAAATTCTAACCTTCGGCCGGTCGCGGCGTGCGGCGAAGCAACTGGCCAGCCAGGGCGGCGACGAACTTAGGGTTGTAGATCAGATACCGGCGCCACAGACGCCGTGGCTCGGAGGCCAGCCGAAACGCCCATTCCAACCCGGCCCGCTGCATCCAGCGCGGTGCCTGCGCCACCCGCCCGGTGTGAAAGTCGAAGGCCGCCCCGACGCCGACCAGCAACGGGGCCTCCAGACGCGGGCGCATCCGCGCCATCCAGAGATCCTGCTTGGGCGAGCCCAAACCCACCCAGACGATGTCGGCGCCCGATCGATTGATGCGACCGACCAGCTCGGTCTCTTCGTCGGGCGTCAGAGCGCGGTACGGCGGACAGGCCAGGCCCGCGATCTGCAGACCTGGGTGGCGACGTTCGAGGTTCGCGGCAAGCTGCTCGGCCACGCCCGGACCGCCACCGAGCAAGAACTGACGATAGCCGCGCAGCGCCGAGCGCGCGCACAGCGCCTGCATGAGGTCCGGACCGTACACGCGCTGCGCCCCGCGCCCGCCCAGCCAGCGTTGGGCCCACACCACCGGCACACCGTCGGCCGTGGCCCAGGTGGCGCCGTTGAGGGCCGCGCGCACGTCGGCGCGCTCATGGCCCAACATGACCGTGTAGACCGGGCAGGTCGACACGTAGCCGCGCTCGCGACGCGCGATGGCCGCGTCCATCTCGTCGACGGCATCAGCCAGCGTCAGGACGTTGAGCTGGACGTCCAACAAATCGACACGGGTGCTCATGGCACCTCCCGTGCGCGCCACAGTTCGACGATCAACGTCGTCCAGGTCGCGGCCAACAAGCCAAGATGCACCCACTCCGGCCACTCGAACTGGCCGGTCGTGCCCGGACGAAACGCCGTCAGGTACGGCAGGTTCGCCCAGACGATCAAGGCCAGACCAAGCAGCCAACTGCGGCGCATCAGGGGCAATAGCACAAGCAGCACCAGGCTCGCCAGCGACAGCATCCCCACGTAGGGCGCCAACAGCATCGAGGTCACGATGAGCAGGCCGAGGCTGCGCGTCTCGAGGCCACGCACCCGCCACCAAAATGTCACGGCCGTGGCGCCTAACACCAGCGCCCACAGCGCCCACGTGCCGGCGCCCGGCCAACCCGCGATGCCGCCCAGCGCCTGCAGGCTGACGTTGCTGCCAAGCCTCGCGATGTTGGGCGAGAAGCCGACGCCCGTCGCGCCATGCGTCAACCGCGCGAGCCAGCCCGGCCCGAGCCAGATCAGCGTCGGCGCCATCACGGCGGCACAGGTCACGGCGGTGCGCGCCCAGGTCGCCGGCCGCCAGTAGCGCACACAGAGCGCCGCGACGCCGATCGCAAGCAGCCACGTCTCCTGGTACTTCGCCGTCGCCAGAACCAGGCCAACTCCGAGCCAGATCGGACGGTGTGAGCGCCAGGCCCAGAGCATCAGCAGCGCGCCAGCCACGACAAAGGCCTCGAGGGCGCCATCGGCCAGCGCCCGCAAGGTCCAGAACGAGCCGACGCCGAGCAGCAGCCCGAGCGGCCAGGCCTGACCCTCGGCGCGTTGCGGCACGGCCAGCACAAAGACACTGAGCGACGTCAGCGTCCACAACGCCCAGCTGGCCTTGAACGAGAGTTGCCCGAACGGCACAAGCATCAGCTGCGTCCAGGGCGGATTGAAGACGTCGAGCTGACTGTAATCGGGCACGCCGGTGCGGACCGTCGTCCAGAACAGATGCCAGTCGTAGCCGAACACGCCCGAGTCGAGCAGCGTCAGACGCTCGGCGGCGACGATCAGGATCACGGCCGCGATCGCAAGGAGCACGGCGACCAGCACGTACTCGACGGTCTTGGGCAGCTTGCGTGTGGGCGGCGTCAGGGCCGTCATACCGGGATCTCCTCTTGCGGGCGGATCGTCGCGACAGTCACCGTCTGGCCCGCGGCGGGCTCGCTGCCGGCCAGCACGGCCCGGTAGGTCGCGGCCACCCGCGCGGCGATCGCGGCCCAGGTGTACCGCTCGGCGACCTTGCGCTTCCCGGCCGCGCCCATCCGGGACGCGATCTCACCGTTGCGCAGGAGATAGACGATGTGGTCGGCGAGCGGCCCGGCGCTCGGGGCGCAGGTGAAGCCGTTGACGGCGTCATCGATGACGTCGCCCACGGCCGCGATATCGGCGCCGATGACCGGCTTGCCAAAGGACCAGGCCTCGGTGTACACGCCGCCGAAGCTCTCTTGAGACGACGGCAAACAGAAGACGTCGCAGGCCGCGTAGGCGTCGGTCTTGGTCTGCAGATCGACGACGTCGAGGTTGACGATGCGCCGGTCGAGGTCGCGGAACAGCCCGGCCGTCTCACGGGTCGGCCGTCCGATGAACACGAAACGCGTTTCGGGCACGCGCGCCCACACACGGTGCGCGGCCTGAAGCAACGCCGCGACGCCCTTGTACGCGTACTTCTGTCCGACGAACAGCACGACGGGATCGTCGCCCAGTTTGTGCGCGGCGCGAAAAGCGGCGCCATCGCCAGTCGGCGCGAGGTCGGGCCCCATGCCCGCGATCGTGATCTTGCGAGCGTCGACGCCCAGCTCCACCAGGAGGTCACGCTCGCCGCGGGTCAAGGCCACGACGGCATCGGCGGCGCGATAGAGCTTGTGGAAGTGCCGGTGCAGCCATGTGCCCCAGCGCGGATGATGCACGGGCGAGAGCACAAACGGGATGTCGCGGCGGCGCGCGAGGTCGAGCGACGCGGCCGTCAGCGGCTCACGCCCGATACGGCAGTTGTGGATCAGATCCGCCCGTTCGGCGAGAACGGCGAACTGGTCCGCTACCACGGCGGCGATGCGCGGGATGGCGGCGCCCTGCGCGGCCCAATAGCCGTACACCCATGGGCGCAGCGCCGCGCGCGCGGCCACCGGAATACCGATCCGGCGCACCCGAACGTCGTCGACCGTGTACTCGCGCGCATCGCACGGCGCGTTCAACGTGGTTCCGAGCAGCCAGTCGCTGCGCGGTGAATCCCATTGCGACACGACCTGAACGGCGTGAGCGGGCTGCAGGTGCCTGGCCAGACCATGCATGAGGAGTTGCGCCCCGCCCCAGAATGGAGGGTAGGCCGTGAGCGTGAAGAGCAAGTTCATGGCATCTCCGTTGTGCCGCACCAGGCCGGGCGCGCGTCCGGGGCAACGTCGGCGCACCAGGCCCGCGCCGTCTGGAGGCGCGCCGGCCAATCGATCGTCGGCGTCAGATCGAGGACCTGCGGCACGAGTTCCGCCTGCATCGTCGGTCTCAGAGCTACGTAAGTGCCGTACACGGCGCCGCCTCCTGTGCCGGGCCCGAACGACGACGGCTCGCTAACGAGATCTTGCAACCGGTCGACCAGGGCCACAGCGTCGGCCGCATCACCGCGCGCGGCCTTGACCTCTGCCAGGCGCCAGGCCCACTTGAGCCGCGCATCCGACCGCGCCCAGTAACCCAGATCCGCCATGCCGAGCCAGTACTCCGCCTGGTCGAGGTCACCCTGCGCCTGCGCGCGCTCGGCCTCGCGAAGATACGAGTCGGACAGCCCGGCCACGAGCTGCGCGGACTCCGTGTCGACGACCGGCGCCGACTGGTGCAACTGCCACTGGGCCAGTGTCGTCTGCCGCAGCGTCGTCTCGTGCCAGAACGGCGCGGCTGCTTGCTCGGGCGCCAGCGTCAAGGTTTCGACGTAGGCGCTCCTTGCCGCGTCGGCCTCGCCCAACTCCTCGAGGAGCCGACCCAGGTTGATGTGGTACAGCGGAACAAGCGGCGCTGCCTCAACGGCCCGCTCCATCCAAACCCGCGCCGAGCCGGCATCACCAGCCGCACGGTACAACGCTCCGAGATTGAGAGCATTTGCCGGCCAATTCGCATCCAAGGCTACGGCGTGTTCCATGGCGGCGAGGGCCGGACCCAAAGAGGCGGCCGGGCTTTCCGCGGCGAGGTGCGCTTCTACGAGCGCTAGCTGCTGCCAGGGCGCCGGCGATGCCGGATCGCGGCGTGTCGCTTCGGTGTAGGCCTCGGCCGCGCCGGCCCAATCGCCGGCATCGGCCAACGCGGCCCCGCGGTGCGCGGGATCGTCGCGCCAGATACCGTACCCGCCGAACGCGAGCGCGGCGGCGGCCAGCACAGCCGGGATCGCCATCGATCGCCAGCGGACGGACGCGCTCATCGGCCCGGCGGCGACGCCGAGGCAGCTCGCCAGGAGCAGCACCAGCACGAGCACATTGCCTTTGTCGAACGCCACGTTTTCGACGACGCCGTGCGCGAGATACAAAGCCAGCGCGGCGACGCCCAGCGCGAAGGACGAGCCAGCCGCCGGGTCGGTGTCGGTTCGGCGCCGCCACACACAGACGCCGACGCCCGCGATCAGCGCGAGTGCGCCAAGCGCGCCGAACACGCCGCTCTCGGCGAGGGTGTTGAGGTAGATGCTGTGGGCGTGGTTGTAAACCACGGCCGGCGGCGCCGTCTTCGAGCGCATGAAACTGACGGCGAACGTTGCCTGACCCTGGCCAAGCCAGGGATGCGCAACAAACGTCTCGAGCGCCGGGATCCAATACTCCAGGCGCCCGCCGCGTGTCGGCTGATCGAGTTGCTTGAGGATGACGCGCCCCGCCCCGGCGAGGACGGCCAGACCGACGATCAGCCCGACACCGACGAGCCACGACCGTGCGCGCAACGCCGTCCGAAGTCTTCCGCTCCAGGTCACGAAGCCCTGCCGGTCGATGAGCGTGGCTGCCAGAGCGGTCAGGCCCACGGCAGCGCCGATCCATCCGCCGCGTGACGACGACAGGAACAGCAGCGCCAAATCGCTGACGATGTACGGTGCCAGCCACAGCCGCGCGCGGGTCGGGCCAGCCGCAAAGCGTGTGACCGCCAGCAGCAACACCAACGCGAGTTGCAGCGCGATCTGATTGGGGTTCTGCAGCCGGTACGGCATCTCGGGCAGCCAGGTCTGCGGGTTGAGCGACAGCCAGGCTGAGTACCAGCCGATGACCTGTAGCCACGTCCAGAGCATCGCGAGACCGCCGGCCCACAGCAGCACGTTGTGCACCCAATCGCGGCGCGGTCCCGCGAACAGATCCGCCGCCATGAGGAAGACGGCGCCGAGCGCCAGCATCTGCCACCAGGCGGTCCACGAGCGCGCGGGATCGAGCGACGCGAGCGCCGAGAGGCTGCCCACCAGCAGGAAGGCCGCGATCGCCGACGGCGACCGCCCGAGACGCGCGCCCATCGTTCGCGCGCGGACCCAGATCCAGGCGATCGTCAACGCGCCGAACAGGCCCAGGGTCACCAGCGAGAACGGCGTCGGCCACGACACGTTCGGCGACAGGCCGATGATCAACAGGTACGCGACGACGACGCCCGCGATGAGCGCGCTGGCCCACGCCCACAGGGCGCGGCGCGCAACCGCGCGCGGATCGGCGTGGGTCGCCCCGGTCAACGGCGCCAGCGGCGCAGCGGGCACAAGCGGTGTCGTCGACGACGCCATGATCAGTTCATCCTCGGACACGCGCCTGCGCGCTTCGGGCCAGCGCCCAGGTGCGTTCGCCCAGCAAGGGCCGCAACAAACCCTTCGCCGCGATGCCGAACGCCTCGGGGAAACGCGCGGGGTCTCGCTTGACGGCCTGGGCCAGCGCTGCGATGCCGCGTTGTCGTTGCTGGACGTTAGGCATCAGATACGTGCGGCCCGCGAAGAGCGCAGCCAGGCCCGAGGCGGTGCGCGTCGAGAGCACGCCCTCGGACGAAAGACGCGACGAAATCCGCTCGACGTCGTGGACGAAACGATCGGCCTGCGAGAACGTCTTGGACGATTGATGTAGCCGGTACGCGACCAGGTCCTGGGGCACGCACACGTAGGCGCGCGTCTTCAACCGCGTGTACAGGTCCCAATCCATTACGTAATGCAGCGAGAGATCGGGTCCGCCCGCATCAAGCACGTCTTGCGTCGGCAGGAAGGTCGCGGGTTGGATGAGGTAGTACGACCCAAAGCGCAGAAGCTTGTCCCAGGTCATGGTCTGGCTCTGACCCGGGCATGTCCCGAGGTCGCTCCCATGTTCGTCGATGAAGCGCGCAAGGCCGTACACGATGCGGCCCGTCGCCCACGCGCCGCCGACCTGCGCCAATGCGCCCGGCCGAAAGACGTCGTCGGAACACAGCCAGTTGAAGATCTCGCCACGGGCCAGCGCCAGCCCCTTGCGGATGGCGTCGGTCTGACCGCGATCCCGTTCGCTGATCCAGCGATCGAGGAACGGCGCATACCGCTGGATGATATCGACGCTGCCGTCGGTGGAACCGCCGTCGACCACGATGTATTGCAGGCGCGGATAGCCCTGCAGCAACACCGAACGGATCGTCTCTTCGAGGTACGCCGCCTGATTGAACGACGGCGTCACCAGTGTGATCTCGGGCCAGGGCGTTCCATCCGGGCGCAGCTCGGGCAGCGTCGCGGCGGGTCCTTCGGTCCAGGGCCAGCCGGTTCGGTCGGCGGGAGGCGCGGGCAGGTCGTGCACGGTCGGGATGGTTGTCATGCGCGGGCCTGCTCCTTGTGCCACACGACCAGTTCTTGAAACCACGCCAGATACGCCCGGGCCTGGCGCTCGAAGTCGAAGTCGCGCGCGATCCGTTCCACGGCCGACCGCGCGAATCGGGCGTGCTGGTCGTGATCCAGCAAGAGTCGCGCCGCGTGCGCGGCCAGGGCATCGGCATCGCCGACCGGTGCCAGCCAGCCAGTGCGGCCGGGTTCGACAAGCTCGGGGATGCCGCCGACGTCGCTGGCGACGACGGGTGTACCGCATGCCAGCGCCTCGAGCACGACGATCGGGGAGTTGTCGGCGCGCGTGGCGTGGAGATAGACGTCGGCGGCCCGGTAGTAATCGGCCAGCCGGCGCGGATCGCTGACAAAGGGCAGCATGCGCACCTCGGCACCCGCGTTCTGCCGGGTCGGGCCGCCTTGCCCGATCGCGAGCAGGATGAGCGGGCGCCCCCCGAGCAGCCGGGGCAGACGCCAGACGGCCTGCTCCAACGTGGCGAAATCCTTCCAGATGTTCGAACGCGTCCCGTTGGCCGCAAACATGACGATGGCGGCGTCGAGCGGCAGGTTCAGCCGACGGCGGACCGCTTCGCGATCGCCGGGGTAGAACACGTCGCGATCGATGCCGATCCGGATCAGCCGCCGCTCGACGATGCCGTCCTGTAACGGCGACTGGGCGGCGCGATCCAACAGCCACTGGCTGGGCGCGGCGACAAAGAACCGGCTCTGTCGGTAGATGTCGCGTTTGCGCTGCCAGTTGGCCGCGGTGTCGTCACGGGAGATGGCGGGATAGATCGAGAGGTCCGGGCAATGACCGCAGCCGGTCCGCCATCGCCCACAGTTGAAGTCGTGAGCGCAATGGCCGGTCAAGAGCCACTGGTCGTGGAGCGTGAGCGCAAGCGGCGCCAGCCGCGACAGCGCCGGCAGCGCGCGCAGATCGAAGTACTCGCCGTGCAGGTTGTGGGCGTGGATCACGTCGGGCGGGCTCGAGCGCCACTTTCGTTCGAGGCCCCAGATCCCAGGAAAGGCGAAATCCTCGGCGCCCGATCGCCATGATGCTGCCGAGCCGGGCACGGCCAGATGTCGGAGGAGTCGCGCGATGCGCAAAGCCCCCGGCATGCGACCGGCGCGCGCGCGCAACCAGCTTTCGGCCTGCCAGATCGCGCGACGATCCTGGCTACCGCCGGCCTGATCGATCACGTGGATGTCGTGCTCCGGCGTGGGACGGGCTCGGCCGACCCAGAGCTCGGCGGATTGCCCGTACGAGCGGAACGCCGCATGCAGCGAGCGGGCGACCTTCTCGGCGCCGCCGCCCGCCGCCGCCATCGACAGCTGAGCGATCCGGAGCGGCCGGGCCAAACTCGGCGGTCCGGCCTCGATCGACGCGGCGGCTGTGGCGGCGATCATACGGCTCCGTCCGTCCGTTCCAGGCAGGCATAGATCGTCTGGCCCGTCAACCGGCGATGCAGACCGGTGCCGGTGAGCGCCAACGCTGCCGCGCCGCCCAGCGCCCAGGCAGCGGCCCGGCCCGGAAGCGCCAGCCGGCGCAACGGTTGCAGCATCACGCGGGTGTAGCCGCGGACGTGATAGCGCTGCAGCGGTTCATTCGCCAACCGGATCAGACGCAGGGGAAATACGTTCGCCAGATGCCGCAGCGACTGCGGCGACCAGCGCGACACGTGGTGCGGCGGCATGTTCAAAAGATTATCTTCGCGGCGGATGTAGCTGTCCTGGTTCGGCACGCCGATTACCAACCGACCGCCGGGACGCAGCGCCCTGACCTGCTGCGCAATGAAATCGAAAGGCTCCGCCACGTGCTCGAGCACTTCGAAGCTGCACACCATGTCGAACGCGCCGGGTTCTCGTGCCGCGACGGCTTCGATGAGTTCGTTTGCGACGGGCAGCCCGGCCGATTGAGCCTGGGTCACGGCCGCGCTGTTCAGTTCCAGCCCGCTGGCGTCCCAGCCCGCTGCGCGCAATCGCGCGACGAATGCGCCGACGCCGCAGCCCACTTCGAGCACCCGGTCACCGGGCCGCAGGTCGGCGACGGCCATCTCATGCTCCCACTTGGACGGGATGTAGTACCAGGGGAACCGGCAGAGCTGCTCATACAGACGCTCCGAGCCCGCACCTTCGGGCGGATAAAATCCGAGGCCGCAGCGCGGACAGCGCCATTCGGTCACCGGGTCCAACCCCACCAGCTCGTTGTCGATCTCGACGTTGAACGTCTGGCGCCAGCGCCTCACCAGCTCGACGCGGGGTGTCTCCGCAACCGGTGTCGCGACGGGTTCCTTGCAGATCGGACAGTGTCGCATGCGTCCCTTACCTTCTCAGACCGGCCGCAGCCGTCAGACGGCCGAACTGGCGTCTGACGCGCTCGCCGATGGAGCGGCGCGGCCGAAAAACCGACTGTTGAAATCGGGCATCGAGTACGGGATCGATGGCCACGGTCGCCGGATGAACGATCGGTTCGGTCTGCGCGAGCGTGGGCAATGCCGCCTGGGGAGACCAGCCGATGGTGTGGGTGGCGTCGTGGCCAAAACCCAAATTGCTGATCAGATTGCGCGTCGACACGAGCGAAAGGCCGCCGGCCAACCAAAATGCCAGCACCCATTGGGCGTCCCACGTATCGATATCGCCGCGATAGACCGCTTCCAGGTTGCGTTCCCAGATGGCGGCATCGGCCGGATCCGGGAAGAGCCGCCGCAGGGCGCCGGCCTGTAGGAACCCGGGCCATTGCGTCATCTGCAGGTCAAAGTGCTTCCAGGCGCGTCGCCAGGTCGCCCAGCCCCAGATAAACGGGAAGCGCGACGCGACGTAGCTTTCGGGCCGGCGCGCCAGGTCGGGCAGAAAGCAACTCCCGGCGATATGCATGACGCGCGGATCGTCGGCATGGCGCTCGAGCAGCTCGTCGCAGAACGTGAAGAAGCTGGGCTCGGGCAGGCAGTCATCCTCCAGGATGATGGCCCGATCGACCCGCTCGAACACCCAATCCAGGCCGGAGGACACGCGCCGCCGACAACCAAGGTTTTCGGCCGCGAAGTGTGTCGCCACCCGGCACGGCCAGTCGATAGCGGTCGCGATCTCGCGCACGCGCGCGCACCGCTCGGCCTCGCCCGGGCGATCGGCCCGCGGCCCATCCGCCACGATCAACAGATGCTCGGGCCGCGCCCGGCGGATCTCGGCGAACACCCGCGCCGTCAACTCGGGTCGGTTGAAAACCAGCAAGGCGACCGGTGTCTCCAGGCGCTGGATCATGCGGCAATCTCGTAGAAGCGGCTGTTCACCGTTTGGGCAAACAGCCGATAGCCGTGGTCATCGAGAAACCCGCTCAGTGCCGCGCTATGCAGCGGCGCGTCCTTCAGGCTCTCGACGACCAGCACTTGTGGGCGAAAACGTCCCCAGTCGTTGGACTGCAGGACCTGCAGGTCGAAACCCTCCACATCGACGGTCATCAACTGGATGGTCTGCCCGGGGGGCAGGTGCTCGGCCAGGATCTCGGCCAGTGGACGAACGGCGATGGGCTGCTTCGCGACAACCCGATATCCGTGGGACTCGTAAAGCGGTACCAGAGTTCCGTCGAGCGTATTGAGCGCGGGCTCATTGAACTGAAACAGCGTGGCCGTGCCCGTCGTCGCCCCGACCGCGTACTCCAGGTTGATGTCGCGCGGTCGAGCCACACGAAAGCGGCGCATGCTGCCTGGGGTCGCGTCGATGTTGATGCCACGCCACCCTCGGCGTTGCAGGAGGAAGGTGTTCGAAAACCGCCGTGGGTCATGGGCGCCGACGTCCACATAAAACCCGGGCGGCGCATACTCGAAGTAACGACCGAGGATCAGGTCTTCGCCCTCCTGCGCATACGACTTCTGGTAGCCGCCGTCGGTCCAATCGTTCACGGCGACGCGCAGGGCTTTCACCCAAGGCAGTCGACCCAGTTTAGAGCGCACGGACATATCGCCTCCCCAATGCCGTAAGGAAGAGCAGCGGTGAGCGCAACTGCAGCCAGAACATGGGCCGGGTGGCCTGCCCCAGCAGGTTTCCCACCCAGGCGGACAGTGCGTATGAGACCAGTGTGGCGATCGCGGCACCGATCCCGCCATACGCGGGCAGCAGCCAGAGGTTGAGCCCGACGTTGGTGACGGCGCCCAGCACGGTGCGAACGACCATCCAGTTTCCCTGCTCCTCGGCCGTGTCCCACACCGATTGCCCCACCCCGGCGAAGACGAACACCAACGACCAGACATGGATGGCCAGAATCGGCACCGATGCAACATAGCGATCGCCAAGCAGCAGCGGCACGATCAGCGGCGCGCCCACACTCAGCACGATCGCGATCCCGACGCCGACGGTCACCAGTCCGCCCAGCAACTCGCCCAGCCGTTGCGCGAACTTGGCCCGATCCTGGTCGCGAAGTTGATGCAGCACCGGCGCGGCCGAAGCGACCAGCGCCATCGGAGCGAAGTTGAAAAACTCCGACAAACGGGCCGCGGCGGCGTACAGGCCCAGTTCGACCGTGCCGTTGAAATGCAGAAGCATGATTTGATCGATCCGCATGTACACGACGACGGCCATCCCGCCGACGAAGAAGGGCAGGCCTTCGCGGGCCAACTGCCTGGCAACCGCGAGGTCAAACCGATAACCACGCAATCCCAGACCCTGTCGACCTGCAACGACCGCCAACCCGACGATATTGAGCAGGCTCTCGAGCGTCACCGAGGCCGCCAAGGCGACAAAGCCGCCGCCGGCCACGACTACCCCGATCCGCAAAGCCACGCCCAAAAAGAACGGCACGGCTTTGGCCAGGACAGTCCAGCGCGATGCGATCCGGGTCTGGAAGTCGAGATCGACGACGTCGAAGGCCGTGCCGATGAGCCCCAGACCAAGCACCGCGGCCACGATCCAGGCGCCGGGCTGCGCGATAGATACTTGAACCCAGACGACCAGCGCAACCCAACTGACGGCTGCAATGGCGAGGCGAAGCGCCAGGGCCGCGCCCAGGATCGCGGCCCGCTGCTCAGGGCGGCGAACGATCTGACGCACGACCACGGTGTCCAGGCCGAACGTGACGACCGGCACGAACAGCAGATAGGTCGCGTTGATGTAGCTGAACTCGCCGTAGGCAGCCGGCCCAAGAAAGCGGATCACGACGACCCAGGACAAGGCGCTCAGCACCAGGCGGCCCAGGCGATCGGCCGCCAGCCACGCCACGTTGCCCGAGATCTTGCGCACCGAAGACATGGGACCCTGCACAATCACGAACCCATCCGGGTCGTCGTCGATTCCGGCCGCACAGTCGGCACCGCCACGGTTTGTTCTCTCGCCCGCTCGGCCAGATACCAATCGACCGTGCGGCGGAGGCCCTCGACGAAGGGCGTGTGGGCCGTGAAGCCAAAGGCGCGCTCGGCCCGATCGGTGTCGAGTTTGCGCCGCGGCTGGCCGTTGGGCTTGGTCGGGTCGAACACGATCTTGCCCGTGAAGCCCACGACGTCGGCGATCATGTGGACGAGATCGCCGATGCGCACCTCGAAGGCGCTGCCGATGTTGACGGGCTCCGAGTCGTTGTAGCGCTCGGCCGCCAGAGCGATCGCCTCGGCCGCGTCTTCGACGTACAGGAACTCGCGGGTCGGCGTGCCGTCGCCCCAGACCACGATCTCGTCGTCACCGCGCTCATGCGCCTCAAGGCACTTGCGGATCAGCGCCGGCACGACGTGCGAACTCGCCGGGTCGAAGTTGTCGCCCGGGCCATACAGGTTCACGGGCAACAGATAGACGCTGTTGTACCCGTACTGCTGGCGATAGGCCTGCGACTGGACGAGCAGCATCTTCTTGGCCAGACCGTAGGGCGCGTTGGTCTCCTCCGGGTAGCCGTTCCACAGATCTTCTTCGCGGAACGGCACGGGCGTGTATTTCGGGTAAGCGCAGACGGTGCCGAGCGCCACGAACTTGTCGACCTCGGCCTCCCACGCCTGATGCAGCAACTGCACGCCCATCATCAGGTTGTCGTAGAAGAACTCGGCCGGGTACGCGCGATTGGCCCCGATGCCGCCGACGTGGCCGGCCGCATGGATGATCACATGCGGGCGGGCGTCGGCGAGCAGGCGCTTGATGTTCGCCATCTGGCGCAGGTCGTAATCGGCCTTGCGCGGCGCCCAGACCTCGCGGCACCCGACCTGGCTCAGACGCGCCACGATATGCTTCCCCAGGAAGCCCGCCCCGCCCGTCACCACCACACGTTTGTTTGACCAGTTGAAGGTATCCATCGTCAACTCCATTTGCGATTTGTGATTGGTGATGTGCGATTGGAGGAAATCGCCAATCGCAACTCACCAATCACAAATCGCAAATCAATACGCTCCCTGCCTCCGCAGCACGACGCCGATCGTCTTCCACAGGATCACGAGATCCAGCCAGAGCGAGTAGTTCTGGATGTAGTACAGATCCATGTGGGTGTTCAGATGCAACGGCAGATCGCTGCGCCCGTTCACCTGCCACCACCCGGTCAGACCCGGCGGCACGGCCAGCCGCTGGCGCTGCCAGGGCTCGTACTCGTGGGTCAGCTTGAGCACCTCGGGCCGCGGTCCAACCAGGCTCATCTCGCCCTTGAGGATGTTGAAGAGCTGCGGCAATTCGTCGAGGCTCGTGCGCCGCAGCCAACGGCCGCTGCGCGTGACCCGT
This sequence comes from Anaerolineales bacterium, assembly GCA_044224715.1. GTDB lineage: Bacteria > Chloroflexota > Anaerolineae > Anaerolineales > UBA6663 > UBA6663. The sequence continues at coordinate 29,511 of JBGAJV010000049.1, forward strand.
GGATCGTCGGCGCGCTTCTCGTGGCCGTTGGCCGGCGCGCGCTGCTCGGCGTCGGCCACCATCGTCCGGAACTTGAGCATCCAGAACGGACGGCCGTTCTCGCCCAGCCGCCGCTGGCGAAAGATCACGGGGCCCGGCGAATCCAGCTTGATCGCGATCGCGATCAACGCCAGCACCGGCCAGATCAGGATCAGCACGGCGGCCGTGACCCAGACGTCGAGCAAGCGTTTGGTCAGCCAGGCCGCGCCCTGGATGCGCGGCTCGCGCAGACCGATGAGCGGCACGCCGCCGACGGTCTCGACCGACGACTGCACGAACACAAGCCGTGTGTAATCCGGCACCAGACGCACGCGCACCGGCTCGGTCAGCAGCGCGGCTTCGATCTCGGGGATCCGGCCCTGCTCTTCGAGCGGCAGCGCCAATACGACTTCGTCGACGGCGTGCGCGCGCACCAGCGCCGGCACGTCGTCCAGACCGCCCAGCCGCGGGTGACGGCCGTCGACCTCGGGCCCGTCGTCGGCGATGCCGACCACCTGCACCGCCGGGTGCAACTGCTCGCCAAACGCCGTCAGGATGGCGTCGGCCAGCTCGCCCCGCCCGACCACGAGCACCCGCAGCAGCGAACGACCTTGAAGCCGGAAGACGCGCAGGGTCACCAGCGTCGCCATGCGCCAGACGATCAGGGCCACGATCTCGAACACGAACACGTACCCGACGAACAGACGCGAGACGTTGCGGTCGGTGAAGTACAGGGTGCCGGCGAACACAAGCGTGCCGATGATCACGGCCCGCAGCACGTCGACGCCGCCGCCGGTCAACGTGCGGCTGCGTTGCGCGTTGTAGACGCCGAGCGTGAGCAATGCCGCCGGGTAGATCAGACCGGCCACCACGCGCAACGTCGGGGTCAGGATCGCATCCGGGCTCTCGATCGGCAGGCCGAACGGCCCGACGCGGCGCACGAGATCGGCCAACGCCAGCACCAGTTGCGTGAGCACCAGGTCGGACACCGCCAGGAAGAAGATCAGGCCTCGGAAACGCGCGAACATAGCGTCCTCGTCACCGCAGGGTGTACACGTCGGCGATCGCGTCGCCGTAGACGACGCGCCAGGCCGGCGCGTCGGCCAGCTGGCGGCTGATGGGCGTCCCGGCGCGCACGATCGCCGTGCGCACGCCATAGCGCGTCAGCACGTCGAGGGCCGCCATATCACCGGTCTCGATCGTCACGTAATCGCGAAATTGCTCGACGGGAAAGAGATCCGTGCGGCCGTCGATGAAGGTCGGTCGCGCGGGCCACGCCCAGATCAGGTAGCCGCCGAAGTCATAGGCGTTGAAGATCGGCCCCGGCAGGTCGGCGGCCTGCGCCGCGGCCACGGCCGCGACCGGCGGGCGCATCGGCGAGTCGGCCGGCAGCGTCGCGGGCGTGCTCGAGGCGAGCCAGCGCACCAGAGCCAGCGCCACCACGGCGGCCAACACCACGCCGTTCAAGATCGGCACACCGGGTCGATTGCCCAGCGCCGTCGCGCGGTCGCCGAGACGATCGCGCAGCACGGCGCCCAGCCCGTCGGTGAAGACCGGGACGCCGGCCAGCGCGACCAGCGGCACATGACGGGCAGCCGACAGCGCCAGGGCCGCTGTGCCGAGGAACACGACCAGCCCGGGAATGTCGACCTGCCGACGGCCGAGCGCGGCCACGCCAAGCGTCACCCCGATCCACGCCAGGAGCGCCAGGCCAAGCGGCGCCGTGAGATCGGGCGCCTGCCACTCCTGGATATACAGACCCAGCGCCTGCAGCCCCACCGTCTTGAACGGATAGGCAAGCATCTCGACGCCGTACGGGTTCGCGCAGGCCGCGAGCGCGCACAGCAGCCCCAGGGCCACCAGCGCCAGCACGGCGCTGCGGTCGGCCGCGTCGCTGCGCAACAGCCAGCGCAGCCCGTAACCGCCGAGGGTCAGGCCGATCAAGATAAAGCCGATAGCGAAGCCGCCGTGCGTGTTGACCCAGAGCGCCATGACCAGCGGCAGGCCGACCCAGGTCGCGCGCCGCAGGGGCCGGCGTAGAAGCGCGATGAAGAGCGCGGCGAATAGGAAGGAGAACAACGCGGGCCGCGCCGCCCAGTAGATCGACGACACCACGGCCGCGAACAGCAGCGCGATCACGCGCACAAAGGGCTGCTCGCCCGAGGTCGCCGCGGCGATCGCGGCGAAGGCAGCCAGCACCATGGCGCCGGCGAACGCCGACAGCGCGAGGTCGCCGCCGAGCGTGTAGATGCCGTAGAGCACCAGTTGTGCCGGCCAACCCGGGATGTGCCAGGCGGCGCCGGCCTGGGTAGAGGAAAAGACGTCGACAACCGGGATCGCGCCGTGCGCGACGATCCAACGGCCGGTGGCCAGGTGCCACCAGGTGTCGCTATCGGCCGCATAGCGCGCGGCCATAGCGCCGATGGCGATCAGAGTCGCCGTCAGGAGGAGGCGCGGCAGGGTCAGGGCCGTCGAGAGCGGCTCTCGCTCGGGCATAGCTCCGAGGCGCCGTTGAGCGGGCGAACGCCTAGCGGCGAGCATACCGGCCCGGTCGGCAGCCCCGGGCGCGCCCTGGTTGGCGTTGGTTGGCGCGTTTGCGTGCGTCACGCCGGGGATGATGCAAGCTATGTGCCGTCACGCCGCCGTGGGCGCGAACGAGTTGTGCTTAAGACACCGGGAGTGCGAACGGCGAGTCTCGATCCCTGAGATTCGTCGTTCGCACTCCCGGTGTCTGGTCGCGTCGTTCGCACTCCCGGTGTCTAGTCGCGTCGGTCGCACCCCCGGTGTCTGGTCGCGTCGTTCGCACTCCCGGTGTCTTAAACGCGCCGGGCCGCGGAAGCGGCCCGGTCGGGTGTCTATTCGCGCAGGTAATCGCGCAGCTTGCGTCGATGTGTGGGGTGCCGCAGCCGGCTGAGCGCCTGGGCCTCGATCTGGCGCACGCGCTCGCGCGTCACGCCCATCTTCTTGCCGACTTCCTCGAGCGTGTAGCTCTCGCCGTCGAGCAGACCGTAGCGCAACTGCAGGATCCGGACTTCGCGGGGCGGCAGGCCGTTGAGCACCTCGCGGATCTGCTCCTTCAGCAGATTGCGCGTGGCGATCTCGACGGGCTCCGGCGAGTCTTCGTCTTCGATGAAGTCGCCCAGCACCGAGTCCTCTTCCTCGTCGGTCGGGGTCTCGAGCGACAGCGGCCGGCGCGCGATCTGGATGATCGACTCGACCTTCTTGGGCGTGACCTTCAGCGCCTCACCCAGCTCTTCGATCGAGGGCTCGCGACCGAGCTCCTGGGTCAGCTGATGCGAGACGCGCAGCATCTTGTTGATCTGATCGCCCATGTGCACGGGCACTCGGATCGTGCGGCCCTGGTCGGCGATCGCGCGGGTGACGGCCTGGCGGATCCACCAGGTCGCGTACGTGCTGAACTTGTGCCCGCGGTGGTAATCGAACTTCTTGGCCGCGCGGATCAGGCCGATGTTGCCCTCCTGGATCAGGTCCAGGAACGGGACACCGCGACCGATGTACTTCTTGGCCACGCTGATCACCAGACGCGAGTTGGCCGTGATCAGGTGTTCGCGAGCGGCCATACCGTCGGACATGACGTACTCGAGGTCGCGCCGCTTGGTCGGGGCCACGCCGCCGCGGACGATCCGCTCGCGCGCGAACTTGGCCTTCTCGATGCGCTTGGCCAGCGAGACTTCCTCGGAGGCGGTCAGCAGCGGGACGCGCCCGATCTCCTTGAGGTACAGGCCGATCGTGTCGTCGGCGTCGATGGCCGACAGATAGGCGTCCTCGACCGGCTTGTCGTCTTCGATCTCGGCCTCGGCGTCGTCCATGTCGTCGTCAGTCGGCTCGTCGGTGTCGACGCTGTCGACCACCTCGATGCCGGCCGCGAGCAACGCGGCATGCGCCTCGTCGAGCTGGTCGACGTCGCGTTCAGCTTCGGGGAAGAAGCGCAGGATGTCGTCGTAGGTGACGAAGCCCTTCTGCTTTCCCGTGTCGACCAGCTGCTCGATGGCCGAAAACGCCTCTTCGACGGCGATGTCATCCGGGCCGTGGCTGGCCGTCTTGAGATCGTCGTCGCCGTTCAGTTCGGCCAGAAGCGAATTGGGCTCAAAGAAATCCCCGTCGTCGTCACGCACCCGTCGGCGCGGACCACCCGAGCGCGCGGGGGGCTGCGTGGCAGCCTTGACGGGCTTGGGGCGACCCGAAGCAGCCGGCAGATTGCGGACAGGCGGGCGCGCAGCCACGAGGCTTTCGGCCCCGGGTGTCGCCTTCTTCACCGCTGTTTTTGCCGACTGAGAGGGAGAATTGGTGGAGCTGGATTTCTTAAGCTTAGCCATATCGAATATCCACAGTACGACAACTCCATATCAAATGCAACACCCAATTTCATTCCTACCGACGGATGATATTCATGCCACCGCCTCGTTTTTCCGGCATTTCATAGGGGTTTCGGGACATCCACCGTCGCGCCGGCTCGGGGCGTTCCGGGATCCTATGCAAGTTCTCAAATATGTGTGTAGCAGTCTTGTTTTGTTCGACCCGACCGCGGAGAGCACATGAACGCCCGGAGGTATACATAAAACAGACCGAAGTCCCCTCCCCGCGAGGATCGGCCTGTTCGGTCGAGTCGGCGGGGATCCGACACGGCCCGGCAGGCAAATGGCGACGGCCCTGGATCGCGTGGAGCATCCACACAACCCAGGGCCGTCGATCGGCGTCCTGGTAGCGACGGCTCAGGGCGCCGTGGTCGGCTGTGCCGGGTCCGCCGTGGCGGTGGGTTGCAGATAGGGCGGCGTGTCGATCAGGCTCACGTAGCTGTCGAGCGTGGTCGAGTACACGGTGTACAGAGGCGCCTGGCCGTTGACCACCGCATAGAACGAGTTGGTGACCGGCGTCTGCGCGCCGACGTCGAGTCGGTATACCGTGCCGTTGGCCAGGGTCACCGAGATCTGGATCGTCGGGCTGAGCACATCGTACGCCGTCAGATCGGTCGTCGACGTGATCTCGCTGGCGTAGGTCAGGTTCCCGAGCGCCGCGACCTGATTGGCCACGGCCAGCTGATCGGCGGGACCGGGCAGCGGCGCGTCGATGGTCCAGCTGCCCGACGGGCTTGGCCGCGAGAAGCTGGTGGTCTTGTTCTGGCGATGGTCGGTCACGGCGACGCCCACGACCTGATCGACCGTCAACGACCAGAACATGTTCGGCGCGGAGCCGACGCTTTGCGCCGCCGTCACGGTTTGGGTGGCCGCGGCATTATCGGCCGGCTGCTGCACCGCCAACACATAGATGAGCAACGCGGCGAACACGCCGAGGAGCACATAGGTCGTCGTCTTGTTCATGGCTTCTCTCTAAACACGCGAGCACGGGAGAGCCCAGGCAGGGCTTCCCGTGCTCGCGAAAAACGGATCGCTTACTTGTGGCGGCGCCGCAGGAACCAGACCACGCCGCCGATCACAAGGACGGTGAGCGGCATGATCACGATCACGAACAACAGGATGAGGTTCATCGAGACCGCATCCGCCAGGGTCAGGAATCGCGACGTCGGCGTCTTGGGCGTCAGGTTGATCAGGTTCTCGTCGCCGGTCGCCCAGTTCATGGCGTTGAGCAGTAAACGATCGTTGCCGAACTGCGCCGTGCTGAGCACGCCATCACTGGCGAAGTCGGAGTCGCCGAAAGCGACAAGCCGCACCTTGCGATCCGCCATCTCGACCGTGAGACCGACGCTCAGCGGGCCCTTGGGCTCGTCGCTGGTCGGTTCGATCTGCCCGTTCGAGAGCGCCGTGATGTCGAACTTGCCCCACGAGTCGGTGCTGGTCTGCACCAGCGGCACCACCGTGGTGTTCGATACGGTCGACGTCGTCGAAATGCTTTGCGCGAAGAAGAAGACTGATGTGAACCCGCTCATCTCCGCGGTCGCGGCGCTGCCTCCGTACGAGTTCGACCCGAACAGGGCCGGGTTCTCGCCTGAAGACGTGCGCAGGCGGTTCGGGATGTCGATGATGACGTCATCGCGCATCTGAACGCCCCAGCTGTCGCGCAGATAGTCGTACAACGGGTTGGCCGGGCGGACCGTGCCCGTGACCTCGGCCGAGTATTGAACGCTCGGGTCGAGCATCACGTACAGGGCGGCATTGGTGGCGGTGTCGTAAAAGGCCTTGAGCTTGGCCACGTCCTCGGCCGCCATCGGCGCCTGCGGGCCGGCGATGACCACGGCCCGGGCGTCGGAGGGCACGGTCGTGGTCGTCGCCAGGTTGAGCTCCATCACCGTGTAGTTCTGCTTGCGGAGCAGATCCGCGAACTGCGAAACCGAAGCCTGGCTGCCCGCCTCGAGCGTGGCCTCGCCCTGCCCGGTGAGGAAGTACACGGTCCGGGCCACGGGCGAGGCGAGCCGCACCAGCGCGCCGGTCACCTGGCTTTCGTTGACGAAGCCGTCGAGCGTGTTCTTCTGATCGCCAAGCGTCAGTACGATCGTGGCGTCTCGGGTCACGCCGTACTGGTTGGCGCTGATCGGATCGGCATTCGGGTCGACGAACTCGTACGTGAGCTTGCTGGGGTCGACCTCGCGGTAGCGATCCAGCAGACGCTTCGTGTTGTCGCGTGTGCTGGTCGACGACGCGGTGTAAAAACCGATGACGTGCACGGGCGCCGGCAGCGCGCGGACCGCGGCGATGCTGGCGCTATCGAGGGTGTTGGCCTGGTTCTCGGTCAGGTCCCAGCGCTGCGGATTGCGCACGGCCAGGTAGTTCATCAGGCTGAGGATGCCGAGGAGCGCCAGCACCATCACGCCGGTGTTGGCCCCGTAGCGGGCCTGGCGCGCGCCGAGCGCGGCCGTCAGACCCGAGGGGTTAAGCAGGATACCGGCCACCAGACCGATCACGCCGACCGCCAGCGCCACCTGGGCCGGCGTGCCGAACTGCCCCTGGACGAAGTAGATCGCCGCGGCGACGAGCAGCGCGATCAGGCCGACGGCTGCGACCCAGGGCGCGTAACGCGCGTATTGTGATTTCTGCATGATTTAGCGCCACCTGCGGCTTTCGATCACCCGTGAAGCCGCGAACAGGAAGAAGACCACAACCGCCACGTAGTAAGCCACGTCGGTCAGGGCGATCGCGCCGGCCGCGAAGTTATCGTAGTAGTGCTTCGAGATATCGAGGTACTGGACGACTTCCGCCAGGGCGCCGGTCTGGTTCTGAAACGGCAGCCCGACCAGCCACAACCCGAGAAGGATCGCCAGCTGGGCGAACGCGGCCGCGATCTGATTGCTGAACAGCGTCGAGGTAAAGACGCCGATGGCCAACAGCGAGGCGAGCAACAACACCATCCCGATGTATGCGGTCAGCAACGTCGATGTGTCGATGCCCGGCGACGTGTAGGCGTTGGCGATCACGGCGTAGATCAGGGTCGCGGCCAGGATCACAATATAGAAGCCCAGCGCGGCGAGCCATTTGCCGATGATCAACTCCCACTCGCGTACCGGGGCCGTCATCATCAACTCCATGGTGCCCGTGCGATTTTCCTCGGCCACCAACCGCATCGTCAAGAAGGCCGTCAGAAACAGCGCCAGCGTGACGAACGGCCCGAGGATCCACTGCTCGACCTGCGGCGCCTGGCCGCTTTGGGCAGCGTTCACCAGGTCGTAGGCGTAGATCAGACCCAGAACCAGCAAGAAGGCAAAGAGCACCGTGTACGACACGGGCGAAACGAAGTAGTAACCGAATTCGCGCTTGAAGATCGTCCAGATGTTACGCATGGGCCTCGCCCTCCTCGCCCGCGGCTTCGGTGGGCGCGGCGGGTGCGGCGGACGCCGCAGCCTCAGCAGGTTGTCCGCCGGTCAATTCGATAAAGATCTGCTCGAGGCTGGCCGCGTCGCGGTGCAGCTCGAGCAACTGCCAGCCGCCCGTGACCACGCTGGCGGCGATGGCGCCGCGCACGTCGGCGCCCGGGAGGGTGTCGATCTCGAAATGCCCGTCCGCCACGGCGCGCACCTGGCTCAACCCGGCCAACGCGCCGAGATGCTCGGCCAACCCCGCCCCATCACCGGCGACCTGTAGATGAATGCGGCCGCCGCCGGCACGTTGTGCGCTCAAGCGCTCGGGCGTGTCCTCGGCGATGATCTTGCCGTTCTTGATGATGATCACGCGATCGGCCAGTTCCTGCGCATGCGCCAGGATGTGGGTCGACAGCATGACCGTGTGCTCTTTGCCGATCTCGCGGATCAAGCGCTTGACTTCGATCTGCTGTTGCGGATCGAGGCCGTCCATCGGTTCGTCCATGATCAGCACATCGGGCTTGTGCAGCAACGCCTGGGCCAGGCCGACGCGTTGGCGCAGACCTTTCGACAGGTTGCCGGTGTAACTGTCGGCCCGGTCCGCGATCCGGACCATCTCCATCACCTCGTCCACGCGATCCTGTCGATTCGGGACCTGACGCAGCTCCGACATGAAGTCGAGATACTGCATCACGGTCATCTCGGGATAGAGTGGCACGGACTCGGGCAGATAGCCCACTCGCTTGCGGACCTCGAAACTCTGGGTCATCAGGTCGAACCCGGCGACCCGTCCCTCGCCTTCCGAGGCCGGCATATAACCGGTCAGAATGCGCATGGTGGTCGTCTTCCCGGCGCCGTTAGGTCCGAGAAAGCCCACCACTTCACCTTTGTTGGCGTGGAACGTCAGGTTGTCGATGGCTGTCCGCTCACCGTAGCGTTTGGTGAGGCCTTTGACTTCGATCATGCAAGCACATCTCCAATCACGGACATGAAAAAGCACGCAGCCCCAGGCTGTGTGCTGACAAGAGTAAGGAGCGCGTTCATTTTAAGCACTTTCGCCGCCGCCGCAATCCCTGGCCGCACCTGCTCAGGATTGGCTTAGTCGAGCGGTGGTATCGGGCGTGGTGTGTCGAGCGTGGCGCGAACGCCGCCGCCATCCGGCGCGGTTCCGTCAGGTCCGCGGGCTGCGATCCATGCCCGACCTCCCCGGTCCCCGCCCCACCCGGTTTGACACCCCCAAATGGCCCATGTAAAATCGCCAGTCTCAGCCCCATTGGTGCGTGACGGGGGGGGACAACTCAGGACAATGGAACGGGCTTGAAAACGCCCAACGCCCGGCGCGGTCACCAGTGACCCGCCGTTTTGTGCGGATCGTTCACGGAGTGTGTGCATGTTGGAACAAACAGGCCTCATCCATCCGACCCGCCGGCCCAGGCGCGCTGCATCGGCGCTGACGTCGTTCGGCGCCGTTTGCTTTTCCGGCGACTTGGGGCGTTACCTCTGAATTCCGCGTCGGGTCGCGCGGCGACCTGACCGAGAGATTCCGCATCTCGAAAACACCCTAATCGTTTGTCATGAGGAGACACAATGCAGGATCTGACGTCATTTGAACAGTTAGGAATCTATGCCGTGCTGGTGATCTCGATTCTGGGTCTGGGCTACGCCGTGTTTTTGCGGCAGCAGATCCTGCACGAGGACAAGGGCACGGCCAAGATGCAGGAGATCTGGGGCTGGATCCGGGACGGCGCCAACGCCTATCTCGGCCGACAGTTGCGGGCCATCTTGCCCCTGATCGTCGTGTTGACGATCGCGTTGTTTCTGTCGGTCTACATCGTCCCGCCCACAAGCGAGGCGGTGGAGCACTTCGCCAAACTGGGCGTCACCGATCAGGGCGCCGTGACGCTGTGGATCGCGGCCGCGCGCGCTGTGGCGTTCGTCATGGGCGCCGGCTTCTCGCTCACGGTCGGTCAGATCGGCATGCGCATGGCCGTCGAAGGCAACGTGCGTGTGGCGGCCGAGTCGCGCAAGTCGTTTGCCGGCGCGCTGCGGATCGCGTATCGGTCGGGCACGATCACGGGCATGTTGACCGACGGCCTCGGCCTGTTCGGCGGCACCATCATCTTCATCATCCTGGGCAAGGCGGCGCCCGATGCCCTGCTCGGCTTCGGCTTCGGCGGGACGCTGCTGGCTTTGTTCATGCGCGTGGGCGGCGGGATCTACACCAAGGCCGCTGACGTCGGCGCGGACCTGGTCGGCAAGGTCGAGGCTGGCCTCGAGGAAGACGACCCGCGCAACGCGGCCGTCATCGCCGACCTGGTCGGCGACAACGTCGGCGACTGCGCCGGTATGGCGGCCGACATCTTCGAGTCGTACGAGGTCACGATCGTCTCAGGCCTGATCCTGGGTCTGGCGTTGACCGCGATCACGGGCCACAACGAGTGGTTCGTGTTCCCGCTGCTCGTTCGCGGCATTGGCGTGCTCTCGTCGATGATCAGCACCTATCTGGTCAAGACGCCCGAGAAGGAGGCCGGCGGCGACGCCATGCGCGCCATCTCGCAAGGCTTCCTGTATGCGGCGGCCATGTCGGCCGTGATGTTCACGATCGCCGGCTGGTACTACATGAGCGCCGTGGCAGGCGCCAACGAGATCCCGGGCGGCTGGCTGCGGCCGGTGCTGGCCGTGATCTCGGGCGTTGTGCTCGCGATCCTGATCGAGCGCGTGACCGAGTACTTCACGGGCACGCACGGCGCGCCGGTCAAGGACATCGTCAAGTCGATGCGCGGCGGCCCGGCGACCACGATCCTGTCGGGCATGGTCGTCGGCAAGGAAAGCGCGGTCTGGTCGGTGATCACGATCGCGGCCACGATCTTCGTCTCGATCCTCATCTTCACGGTCGGCTTCGACTATGCGCCCCTGGCCGCGAAAACCGGTCTCGACGTGAAGGTCATTCAAGTGGCCTTCGTGCTCTACGGCGTGGCCATGACCGGCATCGGCATGTTGACGCTCACGGGCAACAACGTGGCCATGGACTCGTTCGGGCCGATCTCGGATAACGCCAACGGCATCGGCGAGATGGCCGGTCTCGACGAGAAGGCGCGCCGGATCATGACCGACCTCGATGCGGTGGGCAACACGACCAAGGCCATCACCAAGGGCGTGGCGATCGGCTCGGCCGTGATCGCGGCTGTGTCGCTGTTCGGGTCGTTCATCACAGATGTCTCCAAGGTCGATCCGCTGGCGCTCGCCGCGGGCATCCGCATCTCGGTGCCCGAGGTGTTCATCGGCATGCTGCTCGGCGGCGCCCTGCCCTGGATGTTCTCGTCGCTGGCCATCAACGCGGTCAACCGCGCGGCCGGTCTGATCGTCGACGAGGTCCGCCGGCAGTTCCGCGACGGCGTGCTCGAGCCCGTCGATTCGCCCAAGCACAAGGCGCCGGACTATCGGCAGGCTGTGTCGATCTCGACCGCCGCGGCGCAGAAGGAACTCGGCTCGCTGGCGATCCTCAGCGTCGTGCCGCCGATCCTCGTGGGCATGTTCCTGGGTGTGGAGGCGCTCGGCGGCTTCCTGGCCGGCATCATCCTCTCGGGGCAGTTGCTGGCGGTGTACATGAGCAACGCCGGCGGCGCCTGGGACAACGCCAAGAAGCTGATCGAGGACGAGCCCAAGGATCCGAAGTCGAACAAGGGCAAGCATTCGGAGCGGCACAAGGCCGCCGTGGTCGGCGACACGGTCGGTGATCCGCTCAAGGACACGGCCGGCCCGGCGCTCAACCCGATGATCAAGGTCGTCAACCTGGTCTCGGTGATCGTTGCCCCGGTCGTCGTGATCTACAAGGAGATCAACTGGGCGACGATCGTCGTCGGCATCGTGCTCTTCGCCGGCCTGGCGTGGGCGGTCTGGCGCAGCAAGAGCGAGGCCGCGGCCGAGATCGGCTGATCTCACCTCGTCTGTGACACGGAAACCGGCCGGCCGTTTCGCCCGTTGGGCGAAACGGCCGGCCGCTGTGATTCCCCTCGGCGGCGAAACCGTCTGTCGACGGCCCTGAGACCGCGGTCTCTTTCCATGTTTTTCCCGACGCTTTTTGTCAAGCAACGGTGTTAGCCTGTCGATAGTATGTCTATGTCCTGGAGACTGTTGATCACGCGTTCTGTGCGCCGAATCGGTCGTGTGGCCCTGATCGCGAGCCTGATCCTCGCCGACCTGCCCGCGCCGGCGATTGGCGCGCCCACAGCTGGCCCCGGTGTGCCTCGCAAACCCCCGCTCCCGGAACAGACCGTCGACCGGCTGATCCTGAAGTTTGGCGATGAGCAGTTCGTCAGCGCCCTGACGCTTCCGGAGCTGCCCACCGGCCTCGACGTCGCGAGCCAGACTCTGGGAGTCGAGCTCGACTACGTGCGGCAGACGGGCGACGGCGCCCACGTGCTGAGCCTGGCCGAGCCGGTAGACGCCGCGACGGCAGAGCGTCTGGCGGCCGCGCTCGAGGCCTATCCAAACGTCGCCTACGCCGAGCCCGACTATCGCGTCTATCCGCTGCTGACGCCGGACGACTCCTACTTCGCGCAGCAATGGTCCCTGCTCGAGCCGACCGCCTCACACTATGGCATCAACGCGCCCGTGGCGTGGCAACTGACCACGGGCGATCCGAACATGACGATCGCCGTGATCGACACCGGCGTGCTGTTTGATCATCCCGATCTGGCCGGCCGTCTGTGGCCCGGCTACGACTTCGTCAGTGACACGCAATACTCGGCCGACGGCGATGGGCGCGACCCCGACCCCACCGACCCGGGCGATTGGACCGACGACACGACCTGCGGCCTCACCTGGGTCGGACGAAACAGCAGCTGGCACGGCACACATGTGGCGGGCATCATCGGTGCCGCCGGCGACAACGGCGTCGGCATCGCGGGCGTCAACTGGCGCTCGCACATCTTGCCGGTGCGCGTGCTCGGTCGCTGCGGCGGCAGTTCATCCGACATCTTTGACGCGGTCCGTTGGGCCGCGGGTCTCTCGGTCCCAGGGGTGCCCGACAACACGCATCCGGCCCGCGTGATCAACCTCAGCCTGGGCGGCGTCCACGCCTGCACGGCCGGTTACCAGAGCGCCGTGGACGACGCACGCGCCGCCGGGGCCGTGATCGTGGCGGCCGCCGGAAACAGCGGCGCGGATACCGCGATCGTAACGCCGGCCAACTGCGCAGGCGTGATCGCGGTCGGCGCCACCGACTCGCACGGGAACCTGGCGGATTACAGCAACTACGGTCCCACTCTGTCGGTGAGCGCGCCCGGCGGCGAGATGGCGACGCCGATCGATCCAGGCGGCGTCCTGTCGACCTACAACAACGGCGCTCAGACCGTCGGGACGATGTCGTATGCGTATCTGCAGGGCACGAGCATGGCCGCGCCGCACGTCACGGGCGTCGCCTCGCTGGTCTTGGCGGAGGATCCGACGCTCACCCCCGACCAGGTCGCGGCGATCCTCGAGGGGACGGTCACGGCCTTCCCCGGCGCCAGCCAATGCAACTCGGGGTGCGGCGCGCTGGACCTGGTGCCGTGCACGACCGAGCTGTGTGGGGCCGGGATCGTCAACGCGGCCGCCGCGGTCGCGCTCGCGGCCAGCCTGTCGTATCGGCAGTATCTGCCCGTCGTTGCGCTATCGGACGGCATGCAAGCCGCCACGCTCGCCGGCGGTGGTTTCGAAGCGACCAAGGCCGGGCCATGGGCAGCCAGCTCGCGCACCGGCGTCGACCTGGTCGGTCCCGCGCCAGCCGGGTTCGCGCCCCACACTGGGCGCGGTGTGGCCTGGCTCGCCGGCGTCGACGGCGAAGCGGCAGCGCTCGAGCGCGTGATCTTCGTCGCTGCAGATAGCCCCGTGCTGACCTTCTGGCACTGGATCGCAAGCGCCGAGCCGAGCCCGGGCGCCGACACCGCCCGCGTGTTCGTCGACGGCCATCTCGTCTGGCAGACCGACCTCAGGGTCTCGACGACCACACCCGGTTGGGAACAGGTCCGCCTCGACCTGTCGGCGTATGTCGGCCGCACGACCACGTTGCGACTCGAGGCCACGACCGACGGCGCCGAACTCTCGAGCTGGCTGATCGACGACGTCGCGTTGACGCGTTGAGCGCAGACACCGGGAGTGCCCCGATGTATCCCGATGTCGGCGCGTTCCGCGCCGACATCGGGATACATCGGGGCACTCCCGGTGTCTCGACTACAATCCTTCGCATGTCCTTCACCCACGACCTGGTGTTGATCGCGGCCCCCGCGCTCGAACACGACCTGGCCGGCCACCCTGAACGCGCGGCGCGTGTGCCCGCGATCCGCGCGGCCATCGCGGCCGATCCGATTGCCTCCGCGTCTGCCGAGCTCGATCCCATCCCGGCCACGGACGCGCAACTCCTGAGCGTGCATACGGCCGAGCACCTCGCCTTCCTCGAAGACGCGCTCGCCCAGGCGCCGGCCTACATCGACCACGCGCCGACGTACATCACGGCCGGCTCGCTCGCCGCCGCCCGGCTCGCGGCCGGCGGCGCGTGCCGGCTGGTCGATGCGTTGATCGACGGCGAGGCCCGCACGGGTTTTGCGCTCGTCCGCCCACCAGGGCATCATGCGCCGCCCGATCAGGCGATGGGCTTCTGCTTGTTCAACAACATCGCCATCGCGGCGCGCCACGCGCAAAGCCGCGGCCTCGCGCGTGTGATGATCGTCGACTTCGACGTGCATCACGGCAACGGCACGCAGGATGTGTTCTTGAACGATCCAAGCGTATTGTTCGTGTCGTTCCACCAGAACGGCATCTATCCGCTGACCGGCGGCATCGACGAGACCGGCGGCGGCACGACCTGCAATCTGCCGCTGCCTGAAGGGGCCGGCCCGGATGCGTTCCTGTGCCTGGCCGATGACGTCGTCGCCCCACTGGCGCGTCGTTTCGCGCCCGATCTGTTGCTCGTCTCGGCCGGGTACGACGCCCATTGGCGCGATCCGCTGGCGGGCCTGCAAATGACCATCGGCGGGTACCAGGCTCTGGCCGGACGTCTACGGGACATCGCGCATGAATCTTGCAATGATCGAGTGGGCTTTGTGCTCGAAGGCGGCTATGACCTGGAAGCCCTTGGGGCCGGCGTGGTCGCCAGCCTGTACGGCCTGACCGGGGCGCAGACGACCGCGCCAGATCCGCTCGGGCCCGCGCCCCGGCCGGAACCCGCGATCGACGCGGTGCTGGCTCGAGCCAGACGGGCTCAGCGGTTGCCGACCTGAGCGCCACGACCGGGACCGGGTGTCTTTAGCCAGAATTTACTGCCGTGCCGACATAATCCGGCACAAAACAGTGTATTCTGGACGGCAGGAGTTTTGTAGATGGCGGACATCGCGCTGCGCACGTATTACAAGCAGATCGACCAGCTGATCGACCAAAAGCACCTGGAAGAAGCGCTGGCCTACTGCAAGAACATCCTGCATCACTTTCCAAAGGACCTCGAAGCCTATCGGCTGATGGGCAAGACGCTGCTCGAGCGCGGCCGCCACGGCGACGCCGCCGACGTATTCCAGCGCGTGCTCTCCGCGCAGCCCGACGACTTCATTTCGCACGTCGGCATGGCGATCGTGCGCGAGGACGAGGGTAACCTCGAGGCCGCGCTCTGGCACATGGAACGCGCCTTCGAGTCGAGCCCGTCAAACCCGGCCGTGCAGGACGAATTGCGCCGGCTTTACGGTCGCCGCGACGGCATCGTGCCGCATCGCGCGCAGTTGACCCGCGGCGCCCTCGCCCGCCTGTACTTCAAGCAAGGCCTGTACGCCCAGGCCGAAACCGAATTGCGCGCCGGGCTCACCGAGCAGCCCGACCGCCCCGACCTGATCACGTTGCTCGTGCAGGTGCTGTGGGAGAACGGCCACCGCGGCGAAGCCGGCGCGCTCTGTAGTGACCTGCTGCAGCGCCTGCCCCACAACCTCGAGGCCAACCGCGTGATGGCCCAGATCGCGACCGCCGAGAACCGCGCCGACGACGCCCGCGCCTGTCGCGCCCGGCTCGAAGCCCTCGACCCGTATGAGGCGTTCGCGACGGCCGGCATGTCGGCCACGTCGGTGAACGCCGACGCCGTCCGCATCACCGAGATCGCCTACTCGCCCGAGCTGTCGACGCCGAGCCAGCCCGATTGGTCGAATGCGCTTGGCGCCGACCTCCAGGGCCAAACCGAAGACGTGCTGCCCGATTGGGTAAAGTCCGGCACGTCGCTGCTGGTCGGCGATGGTCCCACCGATCCGTCGAAGGTCAACACCACGCCGGATCTGCCTGACTGGATGCGCGCCACGACCGGCATCCTCACCGGCGCCCTGACCAGCGCCCCGGCCGAGTCGACGCCCGAGGCGACGGACCTCAACGTCGAACCGGCCGAGCCCGCCGAGGAGCCGCCGGCCGCGCCGAGCACCGACTTCCTGCCCGACTGGCTGTCCGAGGCCGCAGCGCCGACGACCGTCGCCAACGCAGCGTCGGACGCCGATTGGCTGAACGCCCTGTCGACGACCGAACCCGCCCCGTCCAACCCGACCGCTTCCGAGGCTCTGCCAGATTGGCTCCGCGGCGCCGCTGACGAGGCGAGCGTAGACACGCCGGACTGGATGCGTCAGTCGCCAAGCGCTCCGACGAGTTCGGCAGGCGATGGGCTGAGCGCCCCGGAGACGAAGTCCCCCGAGACGCCCGAGTGGATGAGCCTGGCGGCCGACGCGGCCGAGACCGACACGCCCGAACAGACCGACGCGCCATTGACGGCTGCGGCGCTGGGTTCGGCGGGCGCCGGCGCGTTGTTGGGCGAGCCAGAACCCGATGTCCGGCCCGCGACCGGCGACAATCTGCCCGATTGGTTGACTTCGGCCGCCGGCCAGGACGCCGGCGAAGTGCCCGATTGGCTCAGCGGCGTGAGCGCCAAAGCCGACGACCCAACCGCGGCCCCGGATTGGATGCGCACGGATGCCCCCGCGCCGGCCGACGACAGCGTGTTCGCGACGGACGCCCCCGATTGGCTGCGCGGCGCGACCGGTCAAACCGGCATGCTCGGCGGCGCGGCGCCGTCAGAGCCGACACCGGCGCCTGAACCCAAGCCCTTCGTCGAAGATGACGACGTCGAAGCGTCCGCCGATGTGCCGGCCTGGTTGGCCGCGGCGCGCCCCGTTGAGGAGCCGGCCGCGCTCGATGAGACCGTGCCCGATTGGCTTAGCGCCGCGGCGACCGACACCGGTGCGTTGGGCGACCTGCCCGATTGGCTCAAGGTCTCGGAACCCGCCGTCACCGATGTGACTCTCCCGGCCGCGACGGTCGAGGAACCGCCCATACCTGAAGCGACAGTCGATGTCCGCGCGGTCGAGCCGACGCCGTCTGCAAACGCCACCGATATCGAACTGCCGGATTGGCTCAATGCCGCGGCTGAAGCGCCGACCAGCACCAATGAGGGCACCGAGGCCGGCGCCTTCGACGCCGATGCCTTCGCCTGGCTCGAAGGTCTCGCGGCGCGCCAGGGCGCGGATCCCGAAACGCTCAGCACGCCCGCGCCCGAGACCGGCGACGACGTCCCCGACTGGCTCACGTCCGCGTCGGAGGCGACCCAGACCGAGCAGCCGACCTCCGCCAGCGCGGCGACGCCCGAGACGTTGAGTAACGACGACGCGTTCGCCTGGCTCGAAGGCCTGGCGGCGCGCCAGGGCGCGGATCCCGAGACCCTCAGCGCAACGCCTTCCGAAGTCGAGCTGCCTGACTTCTTGCAGCCGGCTTCGCCGGAAGCCATCGAGCGCGCCAACACGCCGATCGACTGGTCCGACACCGGCGACGAACCGATCGCCGCGGTCGACACCCCGGAGGCCGACGCCGACGAGGGCGCGATGCCGGATTGGATCAAGGCGCTGGCGCCGTCGACAGACGCTGCGACAGCCCAACCGCTCGAAACGTTGCCCGACGTCGATCCCGACGAGCTGCCCGACTGGTTGCGTCCCGCCGACACAGCGGCACCGCTCGCGGCCGCGCCCGCCGAAACAGGCGCAGCCGCCGACGACGCGGCTTTCGCCTGGCTCGAGAGTCTGGCGGCCGCGCAGGGCGCCGATCCCGCGACGTTGAGCACGCCGGAGACGACACAGTCGCCGGAGCCCGGCGACCTGCCCGACTGGTTGACGGTGGCGCCCGAGGCGGCCACTTCGATGCCGGCGGAGGTCGATGAAACCCCGGCGGCACCGCTCGCGGCAGCGCCCGCCGAAACAGGCGCTGCTGACGACGACGCGGCCTTCGCCTGGCTCGAGAGTCTGGCGGCCGCGCAGGGCGCAGACCCAGAAACCCTCAGCACGCCGGCGCCAACCACGCCGACCGCGAGCATCGATCTGCCGGACTGGCTGACGAGCGAGCCCGAGGCGCCCACGCAAACCCCAGCCGAGGCCTCCTCGGTAACGGCGCCCGCCCCTGCCGAGCCCGCTGACGACGACGCGGCGTTCGCGTGGCTCGAAAGTCTGGCGGCCGCGCAGGGCGCAGACCCGGCGACGTTGACCACGCCTCCGGCGGCGGCGCAAGCGCCGTCGGAGTCCGAGATCGCCTTGCCCGATTGGCTGTCGGGCGACGTGTCGATGCCCGCGACAGACAGCGTCGCGTCGGAGGCGGTTGAGCCGCCGGCGGATCGCAAGGCGACACGGCCTTTGCCGCCAATCGAAACCGAAGACGTCGATCTGCAAGGTGTCGCCTGGCTGCGCACGCCGATCGAGAACGTCGCGCCGGCGGCCGACCCGGCCGAGATCACCCTGCCCGATTGGCTGCAAAGCGAGATCGCGCCGCAGACGTCGATCCTCACGCCGCCGCCAGCTGCGCGTGCCGAGGAACCGCCCGCGCCGGAAACGCCGGCGCAACCCGAGGCGCCCGCTGGCCCGCCGATCACCACAAGCGACAAGCGCACCGCGCTGCTCGCCGGCAAGCTGGCCGATCGCAAGCGCGCGCGCGAGGCCGAGATCGAGGACAAGTTCGAACGTCAGCGCGCGGCGCGCGAGGCCGCGCAACGCGAGATCGAAAACAAGCTCGCCAGCCGTCGCGCCGGCGTGGCGCCCGAGCCCAGTGAGCTGCCCACGGCGCCGCTGCCCACGCTCGACGCGACACCCGCGGCGCCAGAGCCGGTCGCCCAGGCGCCTCGCCCGAGCACAGGGCCTTTGGACCTCGGCCGTCCGCGGTGGCGCCCGCGCGGCACGCCGGCTTTCGTCGACGTCGCGCCCGAGGATCTGCTGGCGCGCAGCCGCGAGCAACTGGCCGGCGGCCAGGAAGCCGTCGCCATGACCGGCTACACCCATCTGATCAAGACGGGCCACCAGGTCGAGTCCATCCTCGCCGAACTGCAGTCCCACATCGGGCGCGGCAAGGCCGGCGCCGTCGCGTATCGGGCGCTCGGCGACGCGCAAATGAAGGTCGGGCGCCTGCAGGACGCCCTCGCCTCTTATCGCGCGGCCCTCGAACGCGCCTGAACACGAGACACCGGGAGTGCCCCGAAGTGCCCCGATGTC
>JBGAJV010000050.1:0-47888 GCA_044224715.1 Anaerolineales bacterium
CGCGTTAAGGGCCGACGACGACCAACTGTGTCGTATAGGCTCCGATCGATACGCGCTCGCCGTCGGGCTCGGTGTCGACCACGTCCTCCGAGTCGTCGCTGACGGCGAATACTCGCGCTCGCCCGCTGATGCCCGCCAACCGCCAGACATGCGCGGTCGCCGTGGGGTTGACGATCAGCACCGCAGTCTCGCCGCCCGTGTCCCGCCCCGCGATCGCCCACACGCCCACATCCGAGTCGAGGCTCACCGGCACCCGCTGCGGATGCGCGACGAGCTGCGACCAGAACCCGAAAACGAGGGCCGCGCGCTTGGGCCTGCCGTCGGCGTAGTACAGGCCGTAGAAGGTTGGATTGTCGAGCGTCGGATCGGGGCCGCGATAGAAGGTCGACACGTCGACGCCCTCGTCCTGAAGCGTGATCCACGCCGCGCTCAAGAGGGCCGCGCCCTGACCGCCCAGCCGCGCCGCCTCCGGGCTCACCCCCGAGGCCTGGTCGCGATCGGCCGTGTTCCATTCGGTGATATGGCTCTCGGTCGCCGTGAGGCCGTGTTGGTCGAGCTCGGAACGATAAAACCGGGCCGCGCTTTGGTATTGCTCCGGATCGTTCGAGTACATGTGCCAGGAGAAGAAATCCAGCGGCGCCTGCCGCGCTTTGACGGCGTCGAGCAGATTGCGCGTGAAGGCCTGGCCCTGCGGCGTCAACGCGCCGGCCGGGGTCAAACCTGGACCACCGATCTTGAGTTCCGGGAACTCGGTCTTGAGCGCGATCGCGGCGTTGACGAACAATTCGGTGAAGCTCCGCCGGTCGCCGTCCCAGAATTGCTGATTGTCGGGTTCGTTCCAAATCTCGACGTAGCGAAGGCTGCCGCCCGCGAGGTCGCGATAATGACGCACGACCTCCACGGCGGCACGCACCCAGTTGCGCGGGTTGGTCGGCGCCCGAGGATCCGCGGCCGGGAAACCGTCGCGCGCGCTGTACGAATCGCCCAGCCGCAGGTAGGGCTCGAAGCCACCGGCGAGGATCGCCTGGAAGACCTCGTCGCTGGCGGTGAAGTCGTAGGAGGCCGGATCGGTCGGGTCGGCGTCCTGGTCCGGGTACAGCGTGGCCATGTCGAGCGGGCCGTAGTAGTCGTGTGTCCGAATCTGGGTGACGCCCAGCGACTGGTATGCGACCGTCAGGTCGGCGTTGCCGGCATCGCCCTGCGCCAGAGGGCCGAGGTTGACGCCGAGCAGCGGCCGGATCGCGCCCTCTGGCGCGCCCAGCGTCACGACCACGTCGGCGATCAGCGCCGGCGCGGCGGTCGCCGTCGGGTCGGGTTGGAGAGTCGCGGGAACCTGCGTGGCGGGCGCGGTTGTCGGGGCCACCGGCGACGGCACAGTCTCGGTCGGCGCGACCGGGGGCTGAGCCGACAGGCCGCAGGCGTTGATGGTGACGAACAGGATCACGGCCAGCGAGAACTTGCGCATCCAGGGCCTCCTCTCGAGTTGGCCGCCCTGGGGCAAGTTCGATGCCAGTGTACGGAGCGCCGGCGACCATCGCCGGCGCTCGGCCGGTTCATCCGTTGCGCAGCGCCGCGTCGAGGAATTCCTGCAGTTCGCCCGCGAGCACCTGGTTGATCTTGATCGAGCGCCGCCCGGTGCGATGGTCGTGCACGCCCTTGTCCCGTGTGTTGCGCGTATAGGTGCGCACCAACCCGGCCGGCGCCGAGGGTTCGGCCGCATCGCGCGGATGGTCGGCCAGCCAACGCTCGAGACGCAACAGACGCGTGGCCTCGACCGCCAGCTCCTCGGCCGGCAGATCACCGGCCAGGGTCAGACCGCCGCCGGCCGCCAGATGCGCGCTGCCCTGCCCCGTCAGGCGGCCGATCAACAGCCCGGCGCGTGAGATCGCCTTCGTCGCGGTGCTCAGACCATCCAACACCGGAAGGTCGTCGTCGTTGACCTCGGGCCATACGGCCACATCGGCCGAGAAGCGCTGCAGCGAGTCGCGGCCGTTGAGCTTGACCTGCTGGACAAGCTTGTGGACGCCGGCCTCGCCGCGCAGCAGGCCGTACACGCCAAAGCCGCTGAGCGCCAGCGTCAGCGTCACCTGACGACCGGTCGGCGCCAGGTCCTCGCCGAGCACGCTGACGGTCAGCCCGCGCGACTTGCCCCACCCCAGATACATGCGCGCCAGATCCGCCGCCCAGCGCTGCCCGCCGGTCGCCTTTGAGCGAACCGTGATGCGCAGGTACGCGCCGCCGACGTCGTAGGGCCCGCTCAAGTACGACGCAAACTCCACCCGCGGCAGTTCGGTGTTGAGAAGGCCGAACGCGCGCAGGGCTGCGTCAGCGCGTGGACTCGTCGTCGAAAGCGCCTGCTGCAAACGGTCGAGGCCGCGGCGCAGCTCGGTCAGTTGATCGATCACGGCGCTGGCGCGCTGGTAGGCGTCGAGCCGGCGACGGGCGGCGGCCGCGTCGTTCCAGAAGCCGACGTCGGTCATCTCGGCCAGCACCGCGTCGCGCTCGAGCACCTGCTCGGGCAGGTTGAACGATTCTTCGAGCGCCTCGAGCCGCGCCGTCAAGACGGGCAACGCCGCGCGCATCTCGGCCAGGGTCGGAGCGCCGGGCGGCGTGACGGCGGTCGAGGGCGGCAACGCCTGGGGCGCGAGGTACGCGGCCTGCACCCGGCCGCCCTTGAGGAAGAGCCGGATGCTGCCGCCGTCGGTCCCGCGCGGCAACCGATTCAACTCGCGGGCCAGCGGGTAGGCCACCGTCTTCTCGATCTGGCGTTTGAGATAGCGCGCGCCGTAGTGCGGGTCGTAGCCGATCTCGACCACGTGCTCGATCACGCTGTCGGCGATGTCGACCTCGACGTGCCGGCGCACCAGGCCGTCGCGCGCGAACAGGTCGCTGATCTCGCGCCGGGCGATGTCGGCCATCACCGTGCGCGTGAGCGGATGGAAGATGCAGACCGCGTCCATGCGGTTGATGAACTCGGGCGTGAAGTTGCGCTCGGTCTCGGCGATCACGCGGCGTTCGCGCGCCTCGGGCGTCTCCTGGCCGGCGAAGCCGATCTGGCCCTTCTCGACCAGCTGCGCGCCGAAGTTCGAGGTCACGATGATGATGCTGTTGCGCAGATTGACTTCCTCGTCGGCCGCGTTGATCAACAACCCTTCGTCGAAGAGCTGTAGGAAGCGCAGGTAGATCGCCGGGTGCGCTTTTTCGAACTCGTCGAGCACGATTACGTTGAAGGTCTGGCCCGCGATGCGGTTCGTGAACGTTCCGCGGCGGCGCACGAGGTCATCGGCGTAAGGGAAGCCGAACAACTCCTGCGCCTGATGCGGCGATTGGTAGTCGCCCATGTTGAAGCGCAGCAGACGATCCTGGCTGCCGAAGAGGTAATCGGCCAGCGCGCGCGCCAGCTCGGTCTTGCCGACGCCGGTCGGGCCGAGGAAGAAGAACACGCCCATCGGCCGGAGCGGGTTGTTCACCCGCGCGCGCAGCAGGCTGAGCATCTGCAGCACCGAGTCGACGGCCTGATCCTGCGCGAGCACGCGGCCGCGGAAGAAGGCCGCCACCTTCTCCTCGTCGAAGGCTTCGCCCTCGTCGAGCAGCATCTTGGGCAAACCGGTCCGCGCCGCGAAACTGCGGATGACGTCCGCGGCCGTCAGCGTCGGCTCGGCGCCCGCGAGCGTCGCGAGCGCGTCCTTGAGCACGTCGATGCTCTTGCCCGGCTGAACATGGCTGGGGTTGAACCGGCGGCTGAGGTACACGGCTTGATCGATCGCCTCATCCGTGATCGTCGCATGCTGCGTTGCCGCGAGTGCCGCGGCCGCACGGTCGATGATCCCGCGCGACGCGTCGACCGGGGGCTCGGCCACACGCACCGGCAGGAAGAGCGCCGGGTAGGCCGGGTACCACTCCGCGAACTGCAACCAGGCCCGCTCGTTGGCCTCGGCCAGACACAGTCCGGGGCCGCGCGTCAGGCCGGCCAGTAGCGCCTGCGCCAGGTTGACGGTCTCGTCGCCGTTGCGCGTGAGGCCAAGCCAGGCCGAGGCGGGCAGATCCTCGATCAACAGGATGATCTCGGGCTGCATGGCCCACGCCTGCAGGAAGCGTTCGAGCGGCTCCTGCCAGCCGTGGGCCTGCGTGAGGCCCGGGAGGTTGCCCGGTCGAAAGCGCCAGACCTCGCGCCCGACCAGGGCCGGCGGGCAGGCGCCGCGCGCGATCGCACCCGCGACCGCCGCCAGCACGCTCGATTTGCCGACCCGCGGCGGTCCGATGACGACCGCTCGGCCCTTGAGCGGCGAGGCCAGGGCCTGAAGCACCTGTTCGACCTCGGCATCGCGGCCAAAGACCGGCTCGTTGGCGCGCAGGGTGAGGTTCTCGGCAAAGCTCGAAAGATAGGCGCGGAAGTCTGGGCTCATCGCTTTATCAGGTTGTGAGTGTGAAAACGCAAGGTTGGCCGCAAGTATAGCGGCACATCGGGGTACATCGGGACACTCCCGGTGTGTCCCGATGTACCCGCTTTAGCGTTTGATGAAAAAGCCCGGGAAGTTTGTACATCGCCTCGCATCCGTAGAAGCTTTGTCATACCCTGTGGCCCACGCTGATCCGCGCTCAAAGCCGACGTCGTTCCGCCACAACCCGGTGGCCGCTCGTCCGCCGGATCAGCAAGGGGATGACAGGGAGGGGTGTATGGGCAAGCGTATCGTTGTGATTGGTTCGGGGTTCGGCGGCCTGGGCGCCGCCATCCGCCTGCTGGCGCGCGGCTATGACGTCGACGTGATCGAGAAGCTCGACAAGCCCGGCGGCCGCGGCTACGTCTTCGAGATCAACGGCCACACCTTCGACGCCGGACCGACCGTCATCACGGCGCCGTTCATGTTCGACGACCTCTGGCGCACGGCCGGTCAGAAGCGCGCCGACGACGTCGAGTTCATGCCGCTCTCGCCGTTCTACCGGATCTTCAATCACGAGGGCAAGGCGTTCGATTACAACGCAGACCCGGCCTTCACCGAAGCCCAAATCGCCAAGTGGAACCCGGACGACGTGGCGGGCTACAAGCGCTTCCTGGCGACGACCAAAGCGATCTTCGAGAAGGGGTTTGTCGAGCTGGCCGATAAGCCGTTCCTGGGCGTCGGCGACATGCTCAAGGTCGCGCCGGATCTGATTCGTCTGGGCTCGCACCGCTCGGTCTACGACTACGTCTCAGGGTTCATCAACGACGAGTTCCTGCGTCGCTGTTTCTCGTTCCACCCGCTCCTGATCGGCGGCAACCCGTTCGACTCATCGTCGATCTACGCCATGATCCACTATCTCGAGCGCGAATGGGGCGTGCACTACGTCCGCGGCGGCACGGGCGCGCTGGTCAGGGCCATGGCACGGCTGGTCGAGCGCCTGGGCGGTCGGCTCCACCTCAACACCGAGGTCGACGAGATCCTGATCGACGACAAGGGCAAACGCGCGACGGGCGTGCGTCTCAAGGACGGCCGTGTCTTCAAAGCCGACTCGGTCGTCAGCAACGCCGACGTCGCGTTCACATACAAGAACCTGATCCCCAAGGCCCACCGCCGCGGCTGGATCGACTGGCGCATTAACACCATGCGCTATTCGATGTCGCTGTTCGTGCTCTATTTCGGCACGAGCCGCAAGTTCCGCGACCGCGGTCTCGCGCACCACAACATCATCCTCGGCGAGCGCTACAAGGGCCTGCTCAGCGATATCTTCGACAGGAAGATCGTGGCCGACGATTTCTCGCTGTACCTGCATCAGCCCTCGCTGACCGATCCGTCGGTGGCGCCCGAGGGCGGCGAGACGTTCTACGTGCTCTCGCCGGTGCCGCACCTTGGGTCGGGCACCGATTGGCGCACAGCGGCCAAACCGTACCGCGATCGCATCTTGAACTTCCTCGAGCTGAACTACCTGCCCGGTCTGCAGGCCAGCCTGTCGGCCGAGCACTGGATCGACCCGCTGTACTTCCAGAACACGCTCAACAGCCATCTCGGCTCGGCGTTCTCGGTCGAACCGGTGCTGACCCAATCCGCCTGGTTCCGGCCACACAACCGCAGCGAGAACTTCGAAAACCTGTACTTCGTCGGCGCCGGCACGCATCCGGGCGCCGGGCTGCCGGGCGTGCTTTCGTCGTCGAAGATCGCCGAAGACTTGATCGTCGCCGGCGAGCCGCAGCCCGTCCCACATCCCGCTCTGGCCGCCGCCCACTGAGAGGACCCATGACCCTGAATACCGACGCGCTGACCCTGCAACAGGCCTTTGCCCACACCGAGCAATTGACGCGCCGGCATTCGGCCACGTTCTACACGGCCACCGGCCTGCTACCCGCCGCTGCGCGCCGCGCGATCCGCGCACTGTACGCGTTCTGCCGCACCACCGATGACCTCGTCGATCTCGAGACCGCCACGCTCGCCGACGTCGAGCGCTGGCGCTCCGAGGCGCGGTTGCCGGCCGGGCGCCAGGTGGATCCCACCTTGCGGGCCTGGGCGCAGATCCGCGAACATTACGGCGTAGATCTGCGCTATCAAGAGGAGTTGATCGACGGCGTCGCGCTCGATCTGAAGCAGCAGCGCTACGAGACCTGGGCCGACTTGCGCCGGTATTGCTACCTGGTCGCGTCGACCGTGGGGCTGTTGTCGATGCCCATCATCGGGATCGCGTCGGGCGCGACGTTCACGCAAGCCAAGCCGTATGCGATCACGCTCGGCATCGCCCTGCAATTGACCAACATCCTGCGCGACGTCGGCGAGGATGCGCAGCGGGGGCGCGTCTATCTGCCGCTCGAGGACCTGCGGCGCTTCGACCTCGCGCCCGAAGACATCCTGCAGGGCGTGCAGGATCGACGCTTCGTAGCCCTGATGCAATTCGAGATCGCGCGCGCTCAGGCGTTGTTCGACGAAGCGCTGCCCGGTATCGCCCTCCTCGCACCGGCGGCGCGCCCGGCGGTCGGCGCCGCGGCCCTGCTGTATCGCGCGATCCTGGGCCGGATCGAGGCGATCGGCTACGACGTGCACCGTCAACGCGCGCACACCTCGGGCCTGGAGAAGCTGCTGCGTCTGCCGGGTATCCTGTGGACGGTCTGGCGTCTGCCGGCCCCCGCGCTCCCCGCTGAACCCAAGGCATTGCCCGGATGACGTATTTCGACTTTCTCCTGTTCTTCGTCGTGCCGCCCATCGTCGTGCTGGCCGCACTGGCACGCCCCACGACCCGGCATGGGCTAGCCATCGCGTTCTTGTGCGCCGTCACCTATGTGTGGACGACGCCGTGGGACAACTATCTGGTCGCCAGCGGGGTATGGGCGTATCGGCCGGCGCAGGTCAGCGGGATCGTGCTCGGCTTTGTTCCGATCGAGGAGTATCTGTTCTTTGGGCTGCAGGCGATCCTGGGCAGTCTGTGGACGCTGACGCTGCACCGGCTGTCGGGTGACGACCTGTCGCTGCGGCGCCGGGCGGCCGCGCCCGCCATCGCGTTGGCCTGGACGATCGGGCCGATCCTGGCGACGGCGCTCGGCACAGCGGGTCGACCGGCGATCGGGTCGGTCGAGACGACGCAGGCCTGGCCGCCCCTCCCCTTCGGCCAGGCCAACTACCTGATGCTGATCCTCGTCTGGGCCGTCCCGGTCATCCTCGGGCAGTGGGCGATCGGCGCGCGGTTGTTCAGAAGCCCGCTCTGGGTCTGGGCGCTCGGCTGGCTCGTGCCGACGTTATACTTGTCCGCGAGCGACTCGGTGGCCATCGCCTCGGGCGTCTGGCATATCCTTCCCGACCAATCGCTCAATCTACATTTGCCCCTCGGCAACACCGGGTTGCCGCTCGAAGAAGCGGTGTTCTTCCTGGTGACATCGATGTTGGTGACGCAGGGGTTCCTGCTGGCATCCGTGCCTGAGGCCGGCGCCACGCTCCGTGGCTGGCTGAACGGGTTGACCGGCGGAAAAGGGGTCCGGGCATGATCGCGCAGCTCCGATCGCTGGCCAACGACGAGCGTCATCTGGGATGGTTATCCTTCGGCGTCGTCTGGTTCTTGTTGATGCTGATGCTGCCGATCGTCGATTGGCTCAGCGCCGGCCAGGCGTTTGCGTTGATGGTCACGCTCGTCGTCATCGCCCAGGTGCTGGCCGTCGGCGCGATGGCGCGTCTGGCATGGTCGTGGCATCGGCTCGCCGACGCGTTCGCCGTCGTCGTGATCTGCGCCTGGCTGGCCGAGTTCGCGGGCAGTCGCTTCGGTTGGATCTTCGGGGCCTACGACTACACGCCGTTGCTGCAACCGCAGCTGGCCGGCGTGCCGGTGCTCATCCCGCTCGCCTGGGCGATGCTGCTTCCGGCCGCGTGGGCCGTCGCGTCACGGTTCGTCTCGCCGCGTCATTCGGTTCGCTTCGCCTTGGTCAGCGCGCTGGTCTTCACCGCGTGGGATCTGTTTCTCGATCCGCAGTGGGTGGCCCGCGGGCTGTGGACCTGGGAGACGGCCGGCGCGTACTTTGGCATTCCGTTGAGCAACTACCTCGGCTGGCTGATCACTTCGGCCGTGATCACCTATCTGGTTCATCCGGTCGACCTCGGCGAATCGACCCAGCCCCTGGCCAGCCTGTACAGCATCGTCGCCGTCACGCAGGCGGTGGCGCTCGGCATCTTCTGGGGCCAACCCGGCCCGGCCCTCATCGGCTTCGCGGCGATGGGTGGTTTCAGCGCGGCCTACTGGTGGCTTTCGTGGCGTCAGGGGCACCTCGCCGGCGCCCGCCGACGGATCGGCCGCGCGCATTAGGACCCTCGGCTCGACGTCGACACAAGTCACGCTTTGTACGCGGATCACGCGGATACGGGCGGATTCCGCGGAGCCTGCCTGCATCAGCGTGATCCCCGCGCCAGGGATCTCGGAATTCGAGGTCCGGTATCTCTATCGCGGGTTAGGTCACCGTACGAGAGTCTGCACATGGTGGTACTTCTGAGCGTCATCGGATTTCTGTCAGGGAGCGTGCCCTACGCGCTGCTGCTCGGCCGCTGGCGCCTGAAGCGCGACATCCGCGACGTCGGCGATGGCAACCCCGGCGCGACCAACGTGCTCAAAGCCGGAGGCGTCGGCCCGTTCATCGCGGCGATGTTGCTGGACGCCTTCAAAGGCGCGATCCCGGTCGGCGTTGCCTATTGGGCGCTCGGCCTGCGCGACTGGGGGCTGGTGCCCGTGGTGCTCGCGCCGTTGCTCGGGCACGCGTTCTCGCCGTGGCTGGGCGGTCACGGCGGCAAGGCCGTCGCGACGACGTTTGGGATCTGGGCTGGTCTGACCGGGCCCGAAGCGCCGATCGTCCTCGGCCTGCTGCTGGGAATCTGGTTCTGGGCGCTGACGCCGTCGGGCTGGGCGCTGGCCGCGGCGTTCGTGTGTCTTCTGTTGCATCTGCTGAACTACCGGCCAGATCCGGTCTTCCTGACGATCTGGCTCGGCAACGCCGCCCTGCTGGCCTGGAAATACCGACACGATCTGCGCCAAAGCCCGCGTTTGCGCGTCGAACGCGTCGCGGGGTGGTTGCGGCGCTGAGCTTTCCGGAAACCCTCGTACAATCCACCAACCCATGCCGACCACGTTCTGGATCCTCTGGGCGTTCATCGCAACCGCGCAGGTTGTCTTCACGCTGATCGTGCTGGCGAACCTCGCCGCGTATCCGCGTCTTCGCCGCGCTGCGCCGCAACAACCGCAGGTGAGCGTATTGCTGCCGGCGCGCAACGAGGCGCGCGTCATCGGCGCGACCGTCAAGTCCTTGCTCGCCTCGTCGACCGCGATCAGGGAGTTGATCGTGCTCGACGACGGCTCGACTGACGGCACAGCCGACGTCGCACGCGCGGCCGCTTCGGGCGATCCGCGTCTGCGCGTGCTTGCGGGTGCGCCGCTGCCGGCCGGCTGGCTCGGCAAGAACTGGGCGTGTCATCAACTGGCCGAGGCCAGTCAGGGCGAGCTGCTGCTTTTCACCGACGCCGACGTCGCCTGGCGACCCGGCGCGATCGACGGCCTGGTCGCGTTGCGCGAGCGCCTGAGCGCCGATCTGCTCTGCGCCTGGCCGACGCAGGAGACGGTGACGTGGGCCGAACGCCTCGTCATCCCGCTGATCACGTTCGCCGACTGGGCTTACCTGCCGGTGCTCGCCGTGCATCATGTCACCCGACCGGCCTGGGCGGCGACGGCGTTCTCGGCCGCGATCGGCCAGTGTCTGTTGTTCACGCGCGACGCCTATGCGCGCTCGGGCGGCCACGCGGCCGTGCGCGGCAGCATCATCGACGACGTCGATCTGGCGCGGCGTGCCAAGGCGCTCGGGTTGCGTCTGCGGCTCGCCGAGGCCGACGGCCTGATCGTCTGCCGCATGTACCACAATTGGCCCGAGGTCCGCGACGGGTTCGCCAAGAACATCCTCGCCGGCCACGGCGGGCTGCTTCCGCTGCTGGGCTCGTCGCTCTTCCACGTGGTCGTGTATTTGCTGCCCTACGTGCTCGCGATCGCGGCGGCGCTGGGGTGGCCGGCAGTCGGCGCGCCGCCGCCCGCCGCGTGGCTCGCGCTGGCCGTCTGGGCGATCGGCCTGCGCGGCCTGACGGCCTGGACGGCGAGCCAGCGTATTCGTGACGCGGTGTGGCTGCCGATGTCGGTGCTGCTGATGAGCGTGATCGCCGGGCGCGCCTTGTTCTGGCGCTTCACCGGCGGACCGGTCTGGAAGGGCCGCGCGGCGCCGAGCGCCTGAACGGCCAACCCGCCCCAACCATCGCGGTCTGTCATTCCGCCTCGGCTCCCCGTACACTTTTCGACAATACCGCGCAAAAACTGCGCCTCGCACGTTAAGGCTGTCGATCGGAGAACATCGCCATGCTCAATTACCCCCTGAACCTCAGCTTCAAACTCATCGCGCTCTCGCCCCAGGTCCGTGTGACCGACGCCTCCGGACAGCTCGTGCTGTACGTCAAGCAAAAGGCACTGGCCTTGCGTGAGGATGTGCGCATCTTCGCCGACGAAGGCCAGACCCGACAGCTCTACCAGCTCAACGCCAACAAGATCATCGACTTTTCGGCCACGTACAACATCACGGTGCCTGGCGGCGGCACGGTCGGCGCCGTCAAGCGCCAGGGCATGCGCTCGATGTGGAAGGCCACCTACAACATCCTCGATGCCGCCGGGGCCGAGGTCGGCCTGGTCCACGAGGAGAACCCGTGGCTCAAGGTCGCCGAGTCCTTCCTGAGCGATATTCCCTTCATCGGCATGATGATCAATCCCGCCTATCTGGTCGACCTGCGCGGTCAGAATGTCTTGTATCTGAAGAAGCAGCCCGCGATGTTCGAGGGCAAGTTCTCGATCGAGAAGCGCGGTCAGTTCTCTGAAGCCGAGGAAGGCCTGCTGTTGTCGAGCGTCATCATGACCATGATGCTCGAGCGCTCGCGCGGCTGAGTCGGTCAACACACGAGAAACAAAAACGGGCGAGCGGTGATCACCGCTCGCCCGTTTCGTTTGCGGCGTCGGTCAGGCCGGCGTCGTCAGCCGACCATACACCTCTGCCGCCCAGTCGAGCATCGCCTGTTTGTCGGCGGCCGTCGGGGTGTCCGTCCCGGTGCCGACCAGATAGATGTCATCCAGGAAGCCGTCAGCCGGGATCGGGCCGCTCACGTCTTCGGTCGTGAAGCGGACCTCGCCGAACTTGCCCAACCACTCCAGCAACTGTGTCCGTTCGGCATCGTTCAATTCGACCGTGCCGACCGCATCGCACGGCCCCGCCGAGACGGCGCCGTCGCGCACGATCTCGAGCGCCTGGCATACGCCGGCGAACCCACCAGTGCGGTTCCAGATCAGCCGCGCCTGGTTCTCGAGCGCCACGCTGCCGTCTTGGTTGACGTGATAGACGTAGGCCAGACCCTTGGCGCTCATCGTGATCCGATAGCCTTGTGTGATCACCTGCGCGCACATCACGCCCGGCATGGCGATGCCCAAACACCCATCGGTGTATTCGACCGGCGTTTGATCGACCACGGTGATGTCGCCGACCGGCACGCCAAGCTTTTCGGCCAATGCCTTGATCGCGGCATCACGCGCCGCCTGGGTCGCTGGATCAGGTGTGGTGGTCGGCGTTGGGGCTGGTCCGGCCGGGCCACCGCTCGGGAGATCAACGGGCGCGCAGGCCGCCAGCCACAGGGCCGCCGTGAGCGCCCCCAACAGAAAAGGGGATGTCTTCTTCATCATTTCCTCACCGGCCGGGGTTGGGATGTATCGCCCGGCCAACGAGGATGAGACGACGGCGACGCCGCCGGAGTTCCAATTCAACCGATCGACATCGCGAAAATGAGCCAGGCCCGGCAAACGTTTCGCTTGTCCCCGCCGGGCCTGGCTGGGTCAGCGGCATGAGTTACGACTGCGCGAGGCTCGCGCCGTATTCGATCATGGCGCGCACTGCCTCCTCGCTGCGGCCCTCGGCATACACCCGTAGCACCGGCTCAGTGCCCGACGGGCGGATGAGCAGCCAGCTGTCGTCGTCCATGACGTACTTGACGCCGTCCATGGTCTCGACCGTGGCGACGCGCAGGGGCCCGATCACGGCCGGCGCCTGCTCGCTGAGCCGCCGTGTCATCTCGCTCTTCGACACCGGCCGGCTGAGACGCAGGTCGCGGCGCTCGTACAACGCCGGGCCGACGTCGCGGACGAGCTCGGTCACCAGTTCCTCGAGCGTCGCGCCCGATGCGGCGACCATCTCCAGGATCAGCAGACCGAATAACACGCCGTCGCCCTCCGGGATGTGGCCCAGGATGCTGATGCCCCCGGACTCCTCGCCGCCGATCAGGACCTGACGCTCGAGCATCAGATCTGCGATGTGGTTGAAGCCGACCGGCGTCTCGACGCACTCGAGGCCGTAGCGCTGCGCCAATCGATTGACCATGCGCGTGGTCGACACGGTTTTGACCACAGCGCCGCGTAGACCGCGTCTGTCGTGAAGATAGCGCAGCGCCAGGCTGATGATCCGATGTGGGTCGACGAACTGCCCACGGCCGTCGACCGCGCCGGTGCGATCCGCGTCGCCATCGGTCGCGACGGCGAATGCGCCTTGTCCGGCCGCGATCGCGCCCATCGCCGGGCCGAGATACCGCGCGATCGGTTCGGGGTGCACGCCGCCAAAGCCCGGGTTCATGTCGCCGCGGATCTCGGTGACCTCGCAGCCCGTCCCGGCCAGGATGCCGCGGATCGCGCCGCGGCCGGAACCGTACATCGAGTCGACCACGATCCGCTGCGGGTTGCTGGCGATCAGGTTGAAGTCGATCAGCCGCCGCAGATGTTCGTAATACGCGGGCAGCGGATTGAACCGTTCGATCAAGCCAGCCGTCTGCGCCCTATCGAGATCCATCAGGTTGGGGCCGCGCGCGCGCCGCTCGTTGTCGCTGAGGAACATCTCGACGCGGCGACACTGTTCGTTGAGCGCCGAACCGCCGAACGCGGCCTTGAGCTTGACGCCGTTGTAACGCGGCGCGTTGTGCGAGGCCGTGATCATCACGCCGGCCGCGGCGCGATGATGGCGCACGGCAAACGACAGCGCCGGCGTCGGCGTATCGGCGTGGGTCAACAACACGCGGATGCCATTGGCCGCGAGCACGCGCGAGACCTCGATCGCGAAGCGGTCGGAGAGGAAACGCGTGTCGAAGCCGACCACCATCAACCGCGGGTCGAAGTCCGCCGGACCATTGGCCCAATCGCCGGCCGACACGGCGTCGGCGATGCCCTGCGCAAGCAGGCGCAGGTTCTCGAAAGTAAACGTCTCGGCGATGACGGCCCGCCAGCCATCTGTGCCAAACTGAATCGTCATGAGATCTCCCCACCGTTGCGAATTCGGGCTTCACCCTGCGGGCAACCCGAGTTGTCCATTATGCCCGATGGCGCTGCGCGCCGCTCGACAGTCATGGCAGGATACCCATAGTTGCACAGAACAAGGCGCACCTGCGTTTGCCATCGTCCTGCTGGCTGACCAGCACAGGCCGATCGTATCTCGAAAAAGCTCAGGGCCGGTTCATGCCGCGAAGTCACGGGTTGTACCGATCTGCCGCAAAGTATTCTCTCTCGGGGAGATACGGTTCTCTTGAATCAGCCTAGACTACTCGGCGAAAAACAAACCATCAGCCCACGAGCGCAATCATCAAGTCGTTGACGTTCGTGCCGGTCGGCCCCGTCACAATCAAGCCGTCCAATGCCGCATGAAAAACATAGGAATCGTTGTCAGCGAGCACCCGGTCGGGGTCAAGACCCAGCCGCGCCGCACGCGCCGCCGTATCACCCGAGACGATCGCGCCGGCCGCATCGGTGGGGCCGTCGATGCCGTCGGTGCCGAACGCCGCGATCCGGATATCGGACCGGCCGGAGATCTCGAGCGCGGCGGACAGCGCGGCCTCCTGGTTGCGCCCGCCCCGGCCCGACCCACGCACGGTCACCGTCGTCTCCCCGCCCGCAATCAGACAGGTGGGCGTGCCCGGTTCGACGGCCAACGCGGCGCGCGCAAACCGTCGGCCTGCCTCGCGCGCTTCGCCCTGCCAGTCGTCGCCGAGGGAGCGCCCGACATATCCCAGGTGCCGAGCCGCGCCGAGCACGGCCTCGCCGGCCATCCGGTTCGACGCGATGATGCGGTTCTCGACGGCAACCTCCGCTGGCGCTTCCGGCCCTGTCCGCAAGCGCGCACGGATCGATTCGGGGAGACGCGCTGCCAGATCGAATTGCTGCGCGATGTCCCAGGCGGTCGCGCCGCTCAGGTCGGGGCGCACCGTCGGGCCCGACGCGATGATGTCGAGCGGGTTGCCGATCACGTCCGAGAGCACGAGGCCCAGCACGCGCGCCGGCGCCGCCATTCGAAGGAGACCGCCGCCTTTGAGTTGCGAGACACACCAACGCATCCGGTTTAGCGCGCCGATCGGCGCGCCGCTGCGCAAAGCGAGCTCGGTTAGCTGTTGCAGATCCGCCAGGCTGACGCCGTCCACCGGCAGCTCAAGCAGCGCCGAGCCGCCACCCGAGATCAGCGCCAGGACCAGATCGTCTTCATCGACCTCCGCCAGCAGGTCGGCGACCGCACGACCGGCCGCCAGGCTGCCATCGGTGGGCAGCGGGTGCCCGCCGACGATGCACCTCACGCCTTGGATCGGCTCGATCGGCGCGACGGGCACCGACATCACGCCGCCGACCAGCTTCGAGCCGGCGATCTCGGCCGCCGCGCGTGCCATCGCCACGCCGGCCTTCCCCGCTCCGACGATATACACGCGCCGCGCGCCCTCCAGGTCGCTGCGCGTCAACGCGCGCCGCGTGGCCTGCGCCGGCTCCACTGCCGCCAGTGCCGCGCGCAGGAAGGGATCGAATTCGGTGGTCGCCATGAGTTGAGTATACGGCGGGGCGGGGGCCACCCCCCAAGCCCCTCCTTGCAAACGCGCACCCGTTGGCTGATTGCCGGGCGAGCCTTGCGCGTTTCCTGAGGAGGGAGCTTACGCTCCCTGCGCTCCTCGCGCGCCACTCCTTGCACAAACCCTCCCCGTCAGCTACTATCCGCAAACGCATGTTCACCTTGCCCCTGCCGCTGACACCCGAGACCTGGTCGGTCAGCGACCTCAACCGATACGTCCGTCAGGCGCTTGAAACCGATATCCGGCTGCAAGACGTGCGCATCCGCGGCGAAATCTCGGGGTTCAAGGCCTATCCTTCGGGGCATTGGTACTTCACGCTCAAGGACTCGTCCGCCCAGATCTCGGCCGTGCTCTGGAAACAACGGGCCGCGCGCCAGCGCTACCAACCGCGCGACGGCGATCAGGTCGAGGCTGTCGGGCGGGTGACGCTGTACGAGCAGCGCGGCCAGTACCAGTTCGACGTCGCCGTGCTCGAGCCCGTCGGTCAGGGCGCGCTTTTCGCCGAGTTCGCGCGCCTCAAAACCCAGCTCGAGGCCGAGGGATTGTTCAACGCCGCCCGCAAGCGTCCGTTGCCGCGCGATCCAAGACGGATCGCGATCGTCACGTCGCCGTCCGGCGCGGCGCTGCAGGACATGCTCAACATCCTCCGACGCCGCAATCCGCTGGCATCGGTCACGCTCCTGCCTACTCCCGTCCAGGGCGACGAGGCCGTGCCCGGGATCGTTGCAGGTCTCAAACGGCTGCGCAAACTGGCCGCGGGGTCCGAGGCCGAGCGCCCAGACGTGATCGTCGTGGCGCGCGGCGGCGGCTCGATGGAGGACCTGTGGGCGTTCAACGACGAACGCGTGGCCCGCGCCATCGACGCGCTGCGCGCGACGCCCGTGCCCGTGGTCAGCGGCGTCGGCCATGAGACCGACTTCACGATCACGGATTTCGTCGCCGATGTACGCGCGCCCACGCCGTCGGCCGCGGCCGAGTTGTGTTCGCCGCTCACGCTCGAGGATCGCCGCCGGCACGTCGACGATCTCTCGCGGCAATTGACCGACATGTTCGAGCAGCAGGTCCAGGACGGTCGCGTCCGGCTCGAGCAAGCGCGCCTGGCGCTCCGCGCCGGTTCGCCGTTTGGCCAGCTGGCCCTGGCTCGTTCTCGCCTGCGCGAGCAGTCCGCGCGCCTGACGACGGCGTTCACGCATCGGGTCCGGCTCGCGCGCGAGCGCCTCTCCGGCGACGTCGCCACACTCACCGCGTTCAGCCCGCTCGGCGTGCTCGAACGCGGTTACGCCATCGTCCGCCGCCCGGACGGCGTCGTGATCTCGCAAATCGCGCAAGTCACATCCAACCAGCCGCTGCGCATCCGCGTGCGCGACGGCGAATTCGACGCCAAAACCCTATGAGCCCACGAAGCAAACGCATCCGCGACAACGAGACCGACGCGTCGACCGAGGTCGCCGCCCTCACGTACGAGCAGGCGTTGGCCGAGCTCGAGGCGCTGGTCGAAAGGCTCGAGGCCGGCGCCCCGCTCGACGAAGCCCTGCGCTTGTATGAGCGCGGCCAGGCACTTGCGGCGCATTGCGGCGGCCTGCTCGAACACGCCGAACTGCGCCTGCGCGAGTTGACGCCCGGCGCGTCCGAAGACGACGCGGCCTGATCCCGGCGCGCTGGGGGCCCGATTGACATGAACGATCTCTTTGGGCAGCTGCTCGCCAATCAGGTGTTGTGGGCGGGGTTCTGGGCCTGGTTCGTGGCCCAGATCGTCAAGCCGCCGATCCATTACTTCCAGCATCGCGAATGGCGCTGGCGCTACGTGCTCAGCGCCGGGGGTATGCCGTCGTCGCACTCGGCTCTGGTGATGAGCTGCACGACGGCCATCGGCCTACAGAACGGTTTCAACTCGCCGATCTTTGCTCTGGCCTGGGTGATTTCGATGATCGTGATCTATGACGCCACGGGTGTGCGGCGTCAGGCCGGCGATCAGGCCCGCATCCTCAACCTGATGATCGACGAGCTCTTCACCGGCCATCCGCTGGCCGAAAAGGAATTGCAGGAACGGCTCGGGCACACGCCGCGCCAGGTGCTGGCGGGCATCGCCCTCGGCATCGCCATCGCGGCGCTCGTGGTCAGCTGAGCAACGACCTCTCGGTGCAGATCAACTCGGGCTGCGCCGCAGCTTGCGCAGGATTAGTTCCGGGATCTGCCGCGCCTCAGGCACGCCCAATACGACGATCAACCCCCAATACACAGCGCCGCCCAGCGCGACACCGCCGAGCAAGGTGAGCCAGCTGGGTTGAGCGCGCATCAATGTCAGCCATGGCATCAGTCCGAGGCCCATGACGATCGCCGCCCCGCCCGCCCGCGCCGTCACCGACCCCAACGCCCGTAGCGCCAATCCGCCAAGACGGCCGCGCAACAACCAGGCCAGCACGCCGACCTCGATCGTCGTCGCGACGGTATTGGCCAGCGCCAAACCGATGTGGCCCGCCGAACCGAGGAGAGTCGCGAGGACCACGCTCAGCACGATGTTGAGCAGCATCGCCAATGCGCCGACCCACACCGGCGTCCACGTGTCCTTGAGCGCATAGAATCCGCGCACCACCAGCTCGAGCACCGAGTGGCTGATCAGACCGACGGTATAGGCCAGCAGCGCGCCGGTCACAAGCGCCGTCGACGCGGCGTCGAAGCGCCCGTACTCGAACAACAACTTCACGACGAGGCCACCGAGCGCGAGCATGCCGGCCGTCGCCGGCAGCGCCAGGACGAGCAGCAGCCGCAGCGCTTCGTGCAGACTGCGACGCATGCCGTCGAGATCGCCTTTGGCCGCCTGTGCCGAGAACGTCGGAAGGATGGCGATGCCCAGCGCCTGCGCCAGGACGACCTGCGGCATCGTGAAGATCTGCCACGCCTGCTTAAGCGCCGTCAGCGATCCACTCGCCAATGCGCTGGCCAGGTTCGTGGTGACGAGGAAGTTCAGCTGCACGGCGCCGGCGCCGATCAAACGCGGACCCATCAATGTGACCACCTGCCGCACCAGCGGGTCACGCACATCCGCCTGAATCCTCAACGCCGGGCGCAACCGCAGCAGAGCCGGCATTTGAACGCCCAGATGCAAAGCGGCCCCGAGCACGGCGCCCCACGCCAGGCCATAGATCCCATAGGTTGGGGACAGAAACAGCAGACCGAGGATCATGCCAAGCCAGTAGAACGTCGGCGCCAGCGCCGCGGCCAGAAAGCGCCCATGCGCGTTCAGGATGCCCATGATCAGACCGCTGATGCCGAACAACGTCGGCGAAAGCAGGAGGATCCGCAGGAGATCGACCGCCAGCGTCATCTGACCGGGGTTGCGCGCAAAACCCGGTGCCAGCCAGCTGAGCAGCCACGGCGCGGCCACCGCAGCCAGCGCCGACCCGCCCGCCAGCACCAGGGCGACGAGCGTCAGGGTGTTGCTGGCCAGACGCCAGGCCGGCATCGGATCGGCCTGCGACAGGGCCTCGGTGAAGGTGGGCACGAACGCGGAGGCTAACGCTCCGCCCGCCGCCAGGGCAAAGAGGATGTCGGGCAGCGTTTGGGCCCCATAAAACGCGTCGATCTCGAGCCCGGTGCCGAATTGGTTGGCGATCAGGATCTGGCGAACGAGACCTGTCAGGTTGCTCAACACGAA
Organism: Anaerolineales bacterium; assembly: GCA_044224715.1. Taxonomy (GTDB): domain Bacteria; phylum Chloroflexota; class Anaerolineae; order Anaerolineales; family UBA6663; genus UBA6663. The sequence goes on from JBGAJV010000050.1 coordinate 19,030, forward strand.
CGCCGCCATGACGATTCCGGCGTTGCGCGTCAATTGTCGCTGAGTTGGGGTCACGGGCCGATTATACGGGGTGGCGCTCCGGCAGGCGCCGGGTCCTTTAATGGCGAGAGCCCGGGACGCCGACCCAGGCTCTCTCAAGGAGGAGAAGAAGAGTTATGCCCTTCTGAAGGTAAGAATAGCCCACTCCCATATATAGGGCTTGTCTGCCGTGCTACGCGTACCCTACGCTTACCCTACGCTACGCTAAAGTTTTGATAAAAAACACTCTCGCCCGTCCAACTCGCCCCAGACGCCGCAACGGCCCCTTAAATGACCAGAACCCGGGACGCCGACCCGGGTTCTGGTCACTTAGGAGGAGAAGAAGAGTTTGCCCTTCTTGTAGAACAGGATAGCAGGACCTTCCCGTCCGTTCTGGACGGGCCCCCAACGGCTGGGGCACGACCGCCTGACGCCCGCCGAACGATTGGCGTTTATGTCTTCCCGCAGGGGGTTCGTCGACCCTCGAAACCCGCCGAATCGCAGCGGCCCAACGCAGGGGCGGCCCTTGTGGCCGCCCTGCCAGTCCCATCGATCATCGGCCCCGATCAGGGGCCGACGCGTTGACGGCCGAATACCCCCAACGCGTCGTCCACGGCTCGACGACCGCCGCGCACATGGCACTGTATCCTTCAGGCGCGCTGCCCACCCCGGGATTTCGTTTCTTGACTCGCGCCCCCGCTCTGTGTTAACGTGACACCTGCACATCTTGCTTACGTGACACCTCAGAAAGGAGCGCAACCGAGCATGGTTCGAACCCCGGTCCTCAAAGCGGTTACCGCGCGATTTGGCTTCGCCGATCGCCTGTTGCTCTGTTGCGCCTCGCTCTGTTAACTGCGACGTCATCGCGTGACGATCCAGGACCGTGGGCGGGCGCTCACGGTCCTTTTTATTTGTCACGAGGAGAGACGTGCCATGTGCGGCAAACACCACCAACTCGGCATCAGGGCGCAGATTGTCCGGATGCGCGAGCACACTGATGCCGACCCGGCTGTCAGCCCCAGTACCCGCCACGCCGCGGTTGGATCACGACGGGGTCAGGCGTCGGCCGGGGCGGGCCGGCGACCGCCAGAAGTTTTGCGTTCGATAGCGGAAGGACGTCATCATGTCTGAAGAGTCAGCCATCGCGGTCGAGAACGTCGGCCGTATCTACAAGATCCGCGGCGCCAAGCGCGGCGAACCGACCGAGCGCGTCGCCCTGCGCGACGTGAGTCTGACCGTGCCACGCGGGGAGTTCTTCGGCCTGCTCGGCCCGAACGGCGCCGGCAAATCGACGTTGATCAAGATCTTGACCACCCTGCTCGCCCCGACCACGGGCCGCGCGCTTGTGGCCGGCTTCGACGTGGTCAAACAGGCGCAGGAAGTTCGGCCGCGGATCAACATGGTCAGCGGCGGCGAGTCGTCGGGTTACGGCCTGCTCACGGTTCGCGAGAACCTGTGGATGTTCGCGCAGTTCTACGGCCTCGATACACGCACCGCGCACGCCCGCATCGACGAGATGCTGGCGATCGTCGGGCTCTCGGATCGTGCCAACACGAAGATCTCGGATCTGTCGACCGGCCTGCGCCAGAAGATGAACATCGTGCGCGGCTTCATCACGGATCCCGAGGTCGTCTTTCTTGACGAGCCCACGCTCGGTCTCGACGTCGGCGCGAGCCGCGACATCCGCGCCTTTGTGCGCGCCTGGATGGCCGGCCGACGCGATCGCACGCTGCTCCTGACCACACATTACATGGCCGAGGCCGACGAGCTGTGCGACCGCATCGCGATCATCAACGCCGGCGCGGTGATGGCCTGCGACAGCCCGGCGGCGCTCAAGCGCGCGCTGAAGACCGACGCGGTCTATCAGCTCGAGGTGACGCCGCTCAGGCCGGGCAGCGACGGCGCGCTGCAGGGTCTACCGGGCGTGCGCAGCCTGAGCCATACGTCGCTCGATGGTCGCAGCGCGCTGCAGGTGATCCTCAGCGGCGACGACGCGCTCGGCGGCCTGATCACGGGCGTGGGCGCGCAAGGCGGCAGCCTGCTGAACCTGCAAAAGCGTGAGCCGACGCTCGAGGACGTCTTCGTCAACGTCGTCGGTTTGAGCATGAGCGAGGCGGAGAAGAGCGCCGAATGACGGGGGCGAAGCGCGAAAGGCGACGTGCCTTGCCGGCGCAGCCCTTCACCTGCTGAACAACGAAACGATCATGGCTACCTCCACCATCGAAATCACCACCCTCAACCGTCCGGCGCGGGTCGACCGCGGCTGGCGGTTGTTCCTGCGCGGGATCCTGGCCCGCGCCTATCCGCGTGTGATCGGCCAGATGCGCGAGAAGCTCTGGATCTTCATCGAGACCTTCCTGCCCTTCCTGGCCACCGTCGGCTACGTCTTCGTCTATCGCGCCATCCAGGCGCCCGAGGACTACGTCGGCTTCGTCGTCATCGGCGGGGCGATGACGGCCTTCTGGCTCAACGTCATCTGGATGATGGCGTCGCAGCTGTACTGGGAGAAGTCGAGCGGCAACCTGCCGCTGTACATCATCGCGCCCAACTCGCTCATGTCGATCCTGCTGGGCATGGCCTTTGGTGGCCTGCTGGCGACGCTGCTGCGCGCCGGCGCGATCGTCATCCTCGGCACCTGGATGTTCGGCATCCAGTTCCAGGTGACCGGTTTTCTCGAGTTGTTCGCGGTGTTCGCGCTGACGATGGCCGCGCTCTATGGCCTGGGCATGATGCTGGCCTCGGTGTTCCTGCTTTTCGGGCGCGAGGCCTGGCAGATCGCCGATGCGTTGCGCGAGCCCGTGTACTTCGTGTCGGGCTTCTACTTCCCCGTGCGCGCGCTGGGCTTCCCGGTGGCGCTCGCGGCCTCGGTGCTGCCGATGACGCTCGGGCTCGACGCCATGCGCCAGCTCAGCTTCAGCAACGGCCCGACGCTCGGCTTTTTGACCGTCGGGCTCGAGATCGGCATCCTGGCCGGGCTCACCGTGCTGTTCGGGATCGGCGCCAAGATCGCGCTCGAGGTCGTCGAACGCAAGGCGATCGAGGAAGGCACGCTCACAGATCGGAACCGTTGACCATGCTCAAGACGCTCAAAGCCTCGCTCTGGCCGGCCGCCTGGCTCGGCTGGCAAATCGAATCGAACTGGACCGACCCGTTCATGTTCATCGCGTTCTCGGTCGCCAAGCCCGTCACGGGCGTGCTGATCCTGGTGTTCATGTACTGGGCCGTGGCAGGCGTCGGCACCGATGCCCCGATCTACGCCTACATCTTCCTGGGCAACACCTTCTACATCTACGTCGGCGCCGTGATGGCCGGGGCCTCGTACGCCATCCTCGATGATCGCGAACGCTATCGGACGCTGAAGTACATCTACATCTCGCCGATCAGCCTGCCGCTGTACCAGGTCGGGCGCGCGGTAGCGCGCTTTATCACCGGGTCGCTCGCGGTCGTGATCACGCTCGGCATCGGCGCGTTGTTTTTCAGGCTGCCGCTCTCGGCGCTGAGCGTCGACTGGGGGCTGTTCGCGCTGACGATGACGATCGGCGTCGTCGCCCTGGCCGCGCTCGGCGTGACCATCGGCATGTGGACCCTGTCGATACGGTCCGAGCCCTGGTTCGTGGGTGAGGGCTTCGCCGCGGCGTTCTATCTGTTCAGCGGCGCGATCTATCCGATCGACCTGTTGCCGATCTGGCTTCAGCCGATCGCCTACGCGCTGCCGATCACGTACTGGCTCGAACTGATCCGGCGCTCGCTCCTGGGTGGCGCGAACGCGGCCTTCCCGACCTTCGCAGCCTGGAGCAACGGCGACCTGCTGCTGACTCTGGCCGGGATCACGCTTGCGCTGACCGGCGTCGCCGTGCTCACCTTCCGCTATTTCGATCACCTCGCGCGCGAGCGCGGCATGATCGACGTGACGTCGAACTACTAGAACCTCTCACCGGTTCGATGCGGGCCGACCGACTCGCCGACGCGTCAGCGCGCCGGCGAGTCGACGCCGATCGATCATCAGCGTTTCGGGTCTGCGTTCGACAACTCTCTGATCGCGATCGAGGCGTTATTCGGACACTGGCTCAACCGCGTCGAGCACGGTGAGTAGGGCAGACAGGTACTCCTCAAAGGATTGGCCGCTCCGCTCGTAGGCCGCCAGAGCTTGATCCAACGGTCGGATGAGTAGGAAGCCCTCCTCTTCGAGTTGGTCGAGCTGCCGCACACGCAGACCTTCATCCTCCAGCATCCGCGTGTTGATCGCCCGATTGAGCGTCTCTTCCAGGGCACTCTCCCAGGAGCCGTATCCGGGCGGCATCGTTTCCACGAGCACAGCATACAGCCGCCGGGAAGTTTGAACCGGTATCTGGCTCATGCGCTGATCCAGCATCGGATCAACGATCGAATGCAGGAGCTCGTGCCCGATCAGGCCTTGCAGGCTGAGTTCCGTTTCAGTCGGCCCGGCGACCACATAGGCGATCGCGCCGATCTGCGGACCGGTGCCGCGGTAGTGCGCATCGAGCAGGTTCGGCAGGACGACGGCCTGGCGAAAAGGCACCGCATCGATCCTCAGGTAGGCCCGAATATCCTCCAGAACGGCTTCGGCAGACGGTTGCCAGCGGTCGATGTCGATCCGATAGGCCGGTTCGACATCGCGCCAGAGCGTGGCGATGCCGGCCTCACGATAGAAATCGCCGAGCGCTTCGTCCAAGCCGTCAAAGTCGGATGCCCGTGTCGAGACCCACCAGCCGACCTCGGCCCGTTTGAAGTCCGGTGGGTCACCACGCTGCAAGACCCAGGCAACCAGGTGATAGTCCGCAACGTGGTCGAAGATGGGTCTGAGCCGGGCCAGGCTGGGCAGGTCTCGTTCGGCCAGCGCGGCGCGTACCCTCTGTCGGATGGGATGCAGGGCGAGCCCGGCAGCCTCGTCGTCGTATCCAGCGGCGTTGAGTGCCGCGAACAGCGTGAAGATCCGTTGATCCGGGGCCACAACGACCGCCTGCGGCCCATAGTCGGGTCTCGAGCCGGTGATCGGCTCGAGCCGTTCAGCGACTTCCGTCGGGAGTCGCAGCGCCACGCTCAAGCCGAGAAGAGCCATCACAACTGTCAGCCAGATCCGCGGCCAATTGCCTCTCACGAGTGTTGCCTCCATCCAAGAGCGCCGGATCTCACACAGAGCGGCACGCCGGCCAGACGCACAGGCTCCCGCTGGGGAGATTCAGGGTCAACGCTCCGTCGAACCTGCCCCGCGTCGTCAATCCGTCAGCTCGTCCAGGATAGTCCGGCCGGTCACCAGGTTCTTGAAGGTGTGCGCGAACCGGGCAGCTGGCGCACCATCCACGACATCGTGGTCGATGCTCAGGGTCACGCACAGCATCTGCCGATTCTCCACCCGACCGTCCACCAGAACCGGCCGGGTGGCGATGCCGCCCAGCGTGATCTGCAGGGTGTGGTTGGACACCGGCAGCCCCCAACCGCCGCCTGTGCCAAACATACCGACTGAGGTCAACGCGACCGTGCCGTTCATGTCTTTGAGCCATTTCGGATTGCGGAAGAGCAGGCGCAGGAAGAAGCGCCGCATTGGCGCCGGCAGGCAAACGAAACCGTCGATAAACCGGCTCTCCCGGCTCTCTGCGTGATGGGTCGCAAACGTCTGCAGTTCGGCATGGATGTCTGGGGCGGTTCGCTTGTTCACGGCGCGCAGGATGTGAGGCCGGATGATCTTCTGCCCGTCTCTTTCGACTTCCACCATGGTGTTGACATCCACGTCGTCGAACAGGACGAGCTTCTCGTCCCACGTGCGGCACGCCTGGATCTCCTTGTGCCTGGCCACTGCCCGGCCGATACAGGCCACGACATGCGCCAGAAAGGAAAGCCCCCGACCTGTTCGTGCTCGGTACGCGCGAATGGCGCGGCGCGCCTCGGTGACATCCATCTCGAAAAGTCCGTGGATCAGGTGTCTGTCTCGACCCAGCCTTCCACCGTCTTCCATTAATCGTCGGATCCTGGGAAAGTCGCGGACCTCAAAAGTTGCGTGGGTCATGCTCAAGCTCCCAGATATTGCCGGATGGCGGCGACCGCACACGGCAGCCCGGCTTCAGCCCGGATGGCGCTTCCAAGCGCCTCGCTCCGTCTGCGCAGCGCCGGATCGTGGACGGCCCGGTCGATGGCTTGCGCCAATCGCGCGGATGTCAGGCTCCGGGCCGCGATCGGCGCGGGGCCCGCGCCAAGGCCCTCAACGCGTTTGCCCCAAAACAGCTGATCCACGATGAAGGGCACGATCACGGTGGGTCTTCCGGCCCGCAACCCTTCGCCGGTGGTCCCGGCGCCACCGTGGTGGACCACGGCTGAAAGACGCTCAAACAGCCAACCGTGAGGCACCTGGTTCAGGACGAAGACGTTTTTGGGCGCAGCCTGCAGATCCAGTCCACCCCAGCCTGTGGCCACAACACCGCGCTGACCGCTGAGCGCCAGCGCCTCCAGCACGATGCGCGCAAAGCGCTCAGGTTGGCGGCCTGACATGCTGCCGAAACCGATATAGACCGGCTGCCTCGGGTGATCCAGGAAGGCCCGCAGATCATCCGGAGCCTCCCAGACCGGATGGTCATCGTCGAACCAATAGCCGGTGACGCGAGCGTTCGTCGGCCAATCCGCCGGGCGTCGGACTACAGACGGGCTGTAAGCGCCAAGCAGCGGGACCGACGACAGGATTCGCTGGAAGTCGGCGCCGGCCAACGATCGCAGACCATAGCGCCGGCGAAAAGCATTGACGAAGGGCCGGTACCACTGCCAGATGATTCCTAACATGGCCTGACCCGATAGGCGGTTGGGCCACGCGCCCAGGCTGCGTTGGATCGGCCAACCGGCGGCGGGGAAAGCTCCCGTTGGCAGGACTGGCGTCGGCTCGATCAGGATCAGCGGCAGACCGCGGATCTCGGCGATCGTCGCCCCAAACGGCGCGAAGACGGCCGGCGTGATCAGCGCATCGGCTGTCTGGCAGGCGTCCAGGGTGTCTTCCGCCATCTGCTCGGCCACCGGTCCGATCATCTTCTGCATGGCCACAATGGATCGGATCGGGTTTCGCCCACCCGATTCCATGTACGCCTTTCCGACGTCGCCGGCCATGATCTTTTGAACATCTCCGCGCAAGGCGTGACAAAACAACCCCTGAGCCCGCGCCAACGCCGCGAAGTTCTGCGGTACGGCCAGGGTCACCTGGAGCCCGGCCTGTCGCAGACCGGCACCCAGCCGCAGGACAGGCTGAACGTCGCCCTGGGACCCGGCGCTGAAGAGGGTGATGCGCATGCTCAACTCCTCTCGGACCGCTCACGCGGGAGCCCTGGAACCGATCCGGGACGGCGACAGATCTCCAGGCACGGATACATGCGCCTGACCTCGATGCCAGCGTTGGTGACAAGCCCGGCGAAGCCCTGACCGAGCTTGTACAGGCCAAAGCAATCCCGGCCGCCGATTGCGCAGTGCCCGTCGTGCCAGCGCGTGCGCGTAAAACACTGCAGGCTGCAGTCGCGTAACTCAAAGACCACGGCCAGATCGAGTTCGACGTCGGACCGCCAGGCCGCGCGTGTGGTGACGAGCACGGCCTGGAGATAGTCTTCGATCTCGGCAGTACCCGAGCGAGCCGGTAGATCCACGATCAGGCTCAGGTCGATATCGGATTCGGGCCGCGCGCCGCCCGCCAGGCCGCGCGAACCGTGCAGGATCACGCGGGCCACGCCCGGATGCAGCGTCAGGTTGGCCGCTTGCAGCAGGGCATGGGTCTCGGGCAGATGTTGGGCCAGGGCGGGCGACAGGTTCATGAGAAACTCCGGCATACGACTCCGACCGTCACGGCGTCGGCTCGGGCTTATCCGCAAGAGCATTGGCCCCATTGCGGATATCGCTCAACAAGATCTGGACGACGCGCTCAGGTTCCTCGAACACGGGTGAATGGGCGGAGTGCTCGAACGTATAGAACCCCTTCAACGGCGCCTGGAGCCCGCGCGCGTAATCACGAGCCAACGGGTAGGCGCAGGTGTAATCGTAACGGCCGTGGAGGAAATACGCGGGGATGGTCAACTGCGTGACCGTCTGCGTCAGATCGGTGGACAGCAGCGCATCCCACAGCCCGAACTCCGGCGAACGCGAGTAGCTCTTGCCGAGCCACAGGTTAATTTTCTCGCCCAGCGTGTACTCCGGAAACATCCAGGACGGAAGAAAGATCCCATCGATGACCGAGCGCATCGCGCGGGTGGTTCCGATGCCCAGGCCATGCATGTACGTGTCACGCAGGGCTTCGTAGGCTGCCGGCAAGGGCGCGGTCGCCGTGGGCGGCGCTGACTCCAGACGGCGCACCATGCCCAGATCCCCGTCGGCCCGGTACGCCGACAGTGCATAAGCATAGGCCAGTTGCTCCGATTGGAGCTGGTCCGTGACCTGACCCACGCCGATGTAGGCGTGATACAGCTCCGGCGCCCGGGCCGCCGCCTGGATGCCGATGAAGCTCCCCCACGAGTGCGCCATCAGGTAGATCCTGTCCTGACCAAAACGCTGGATCAGGTAGCGCGTGACGGCCAGCGTGTCCGCGATGAACTGCTCCACGGTCATGGTGTCGGGAGCGATCTCCGACGTGTAGGAAAGGCCCGCGCCCCGTTGTTCCCACCAAACGACCGTGAAGTGGTCTTCGAGACCGGTCGGGTAGCGCTGCGTCAGCCAATACTCGGGCATGCCGGGACCGCCGTGCACGAAGAGCAACACCGGGTTGCGCCGATCCCGGCTCCTGATGAACATGCCCTGTTCCACGCCGTTGATCTCGACGCGAATCTTCTCCGAAAGGCTGTTCACCGGAACGTTCCCACGTTCATCGAGCACAGGCCGGGGTCGGCCCGGGCTCCAGGCCATCAGCAGGGCGAGGAGACCGAGCCCAAGCGCCGCCCCGACGACCGCGATCGTCCCCATCGCTCGGCCTACCTTTCGCGTACGAGACAACACCCCAGCGCCTTTCGCAGGTTGTCGTTCTCGCGTCATCTCAACCTCTCGCGCCGGCGGGCAGTGCTGGAGCCGGTCGGCTCCGAACGGCCAGGAGCACCAGCCCGAGATCGCGGATACGCCCGAGGAGGCCGTGCAGGGCAGCCTGATCGAAGGCGCCGCTGACCAGCGTTTCGCCCGCCGGCGTCTCCTGAACGCTCGCGCCCTCGAACCAATCCGCGCGGATATGTCCCTCGACGCAGAGCTCGTAGAAGCGCAGGCGGTCGCTGTGGTTCATAGCTCGCTTCCTTCCGTGGATGGCTCGGCCGGCGACGCATCGGCGACCGCATCCGTCGGCAGGACGGCGGTGACGCCGGCGCCGCGGCGGAACATCCAACGGCGATTGAGCCAGACCACGACGATGGCGCAGAGGGCGATCAACGCGTTATCCCAGGGCTGGGCATCCGGCCAGACAGGGTTGTTCAACTGAAAGTGGACGAGGGCCGGCAGCAGGATGCTGCCCTGGGACTGGTTGAACAGGGCCGTGATGATGAGCGAACAGGCCACGCCGCCGCAGGCAAAAGGCAAAAAGTCCCAGGCGCTTTGCGGTGTCCCCCCGATCAAGAAGGCTGGGATATGCCAGGTCATCCAGATGACGCCGTGCAGCAAGCCGGCAGCAAACGGGCTGTGCTTCCGCTGCAGGATGGGGAGCGCGATCCCGCACCAGCCGAACTCCTCCATTGGCCCCAGCAGCAACGTCTGCGCCCAGGCCGGAAACACCAGATACCAGGGCGCATACGGAAACGGGCCGATCGCCGTTCCCTTGATCGTCGCGCCGGCGACCATGATGAGTGGGATCACGATCAGGATGAATCCCCACCAGCCAGGGGCGGCCCGCAGCAGTGTTGCGCGCCTTAAGAACACTCCCAAATTTCGAACCCCATAACGGAGACAGACCATGACGATGCTGGCGATCAACGGCGCATATACCGCCAGAATGAACAAGGGGTTGCTGGCGCTCACTTCGCCGAACAGGGCCGTGATCGAGTCATATGCGACGAACAGCAGCGCCGCAAGGCCCCACGTCAGGCCGAACGAGATGGCCAGAAATGGGCCAAGAATGGCGGCGTCGGTCGCGCGATCGGTGGGGGTCAAACGAGCTGAAAGCATTGGCACTCCGTAATGGGTTTGGGCGTCATTGAGCGTCAGTGTAGGACCCGGCCATCCAGCTGTCGCCTATCCGGGGATAGGTTGATGGGTAGGTATACTGGTTACACCGGTCCTCAGACACGATGACCTCTATCAGGTTTGCGCCCTGAGCCAGGCGGGTATAGTGGCCGGGTGGCCGTGACCGGAGGATCGCCGGCGAACGCCGGCGTGAACACACCGTTAGCCCAAATGTCTGCGCGACTTCTCGAGACGAAGTTCCATGTGCCGGCCTGGAGAGCCGCCGGCGTCCGTCGACCGCGCCTGCTCGAGCTACTCCGCCGGGGCCTCGACGAGCATCATGCGCTGACGCTTCTCTCTGCTCCAGCCGGTTACGGAAAAACGACGTTGGTGGCCGAGTGGCTGAGCACGTTTTCGCCGCGTCCGGTAACCGACGCGCGGGCGGCGGCCGCCTGGCTCTCGCTCGACGCAGCTGACAATGAACCTCGGCGCTTTCTGCGCTATTTTGTGACGGCCTTTCGGAAGGCAGACGCGGCGATCGGCGCGCGAATCGATCAACTGCTGGAACTGCCGACGCCGCCGGACGTCCGCGCGCTGCTCGATGAACTGCTCAACGATCTTGCGGCGGCCGCGGCACCCATCATCCTGGTCCTGGACGACTACCACTTCATCAGCCATCCCGAGATCCATACGGCGTTGGGCTATGTGGTCGACCACCTGCCCGCGACCACGCACCTCGTGCTCACCACCCGGGCCGACCCGCCGCTGCCGCTGGCGCGCCTCCGAGCCCAACGCCAGTTGACCGAAATCCGCGCCCGTGACCTGCGCTTCACGACAGACGAAGCGCGCCTCTTCTTTGGCCAGACCCGTCTGGCCCTCGCTGAGGACGCCCTGCGCGCGTTGGACGAACGCACCGAGGGCTGGGCGGCCGGGCTTCAACTCGCCGCGCTCGCCCTGCACCATCAGCCCGACCCGTCGACGTTTATCGAGACGTTTCGCGGCAGTCATCGTTACGTGCTGGATTATCTGGCCAGCGAAGTCCTCCACCGGCAGAGCCCGGAGCTTCGCGTTTTTCTGACGCGCACCAGCCTGCTCGATCGTTTCAACGCCGATCTGTGCCTGGCCCTCACCGGGCGTGAGGACGCGCAGACGCTGATCAGCGAACTGGAGCAATCCAACCTGTTTGTCGTGGCCCTGGACGACGAACGCCGCTGGTTCCGCTATCACCATCTGTTCGCCGATTACCTGCAAAGTCTGCTGCCCAAAGCCGAGCAGGTTGACCTCTTCAAGAAAGCCGCGGCCTGGCACGAAGCGAACCATCTGACCACTGATGCCGTCCGGTATGCGCTGGCCGGCGGCGATGGCGACTATGCCGCGCAGGTGGTGGAGAACGCCCTCGAGAAGAACGCAACCTGGTCGGATGGAAACCTGGCGCAATTGACGACCTGGCTCGACGCCTTGCCGCCTGCCGCGATCGACGCACGGCCGCGATTGGGCGTGCACGCCGCCCGTGTCTGCTATGTGCAAGGTCAATTCGCGGAGTCTGAGGAGCGGCTGGCCCGGGTGGAGGTCGCCCTCCGGATCGATCCGGCGCCACCGGATCAAGATGAGTTGCTGGCCCTCGTGGACCTCAATCGAGGCGCGCTGGCTGCCGTGCGCGGTGATTTCGACACCGTGCTGTCGCTGGTCCCCGCAGCGCAGGCCCGTGTCAGGCGCGATGACCACCTGGCGCATTGCCGCGCGGCTTTTTGTCTCGGCCAGGCGCATGACTCCGCCGGCCAGTTCACGCGCGCGACCGAGCAATACTTGCGCGCAAGCACCGAAGCGCGGGCTGCCGGCGTGCTCTTCATGGAAATCCAGGGCCTGTGCGGCGCGGCGCAGCTCGAGGCGAAAAGCGGCCGCCTGAACCGGGCCGCCGGTCTCTGTCGCGACGCGGTCCGACGGGCCGCTAACGCCGCCCTGCCGTCGCTCGGCCTGGCCTGGTCCATCCTGGGCACGATCGCGCTGGAACGCAATGACCTGACCGCCGCCGAGCGAGATCTGCAACAGGGCATCGCGCTCTCTCGGCAGGGTGGCTTGCGCGGCGATCTGCTCGTCGGCTTGATGGCCTTGGGTCGCCTCCAGGCATGTCGGGGCGACGCAGACGGGATGCAGACGACGATCGACGAGGCCATGGCCATCATCCAGTCGGTCGGTGTGCCGCACGCCCTGCGACTGGCGCGTGCGCACCTTGCCCGCCATCTTCTTGTGCTCGGTCGGCACGACGCGGCGGCGCGCTGGGCCGACGATTGTCAGGCTACTCGCACCGAGCCGTTGAGCGAGTTCGAAGAATTGACCCTGGCGCGAGTTCGACTGGCATCCGGCCAGGCGGATGCGGCGGCCGATCTCCTGCGACCCCTCCTGGAGCGGGCCGAGGCCGCCGGGCTGCAGGCGATCGTGCTCGAAGACAGGATCCTGCTTTCGCTATGTCATCATGCCTGCAGCGAGACGCCCGTTGCGCTTGAGTGGTTGTCGAAGGCACTTGAAGACGCCGCGCCGGAGGGCTACCGTCGCATCTTCCTGGATGCGGGCCCGCCTTTGCTGAGCCTCTTGCCCCGTGTGCGACAGGTCGCACCGGAGCTTGTGGACAGCCTCTTGAGTGCGGCCGCCTCCGAGAAGGGGAGAGACTCTGGGCCGCTCTCCCGCTTACCCGATTCGCTCAGTGAACAGGAGCTACGTGTTCTCAAGCTGATCGTGGCCGGAAAGACCAACGCCGAGATCGCCGCAGACCTGGTGATCAGCGTGGGCACAGCCAAGTGGCACGTTCACAATGTCCTGCAGAAGCTAGGGGTGGGCAACCGATCTCAGGCCATTGCGCGCGTGCGCGGAGGAAATCACCCATGACCACATCCGTGCCCCGGGCCACCGTTGCGGCCGCCGTGTTGGAGCTGTTCGACGAGACTTTCGAGCGTGTGCAGGGGATCTATCTCGATCGCGGGACGTCCCTGGCCGAGACCCTGGCAGAAACGACGGCCGAACAGGCCTCGACGCCGATGGGCCGACACGGCGCGACCATCGCCGCGCATGTCGCGCACGTCGTTTACTACCTCGACATCATGGAGCGTTGCCTCCAGACCGGCGACGGCGGTGTGGTGGATTGGGGCGAAGTGTGGCGGACCGTGCACGTCGTCGACGCGCAGGCCTGGACGGTGCTGCGAGCCCGGCTGATCGAGACGGGTGCGCGCCTCCGGGCACAGCTGGCCGAGACGCAGGACTGGGGCACGCCCGATCGCCTGGCGCTCGCGCTCGCGGCCGTCGTCCACTCCGCGCACCACCTCGGCGAGATCCGACAGGCGCTGGCCTGGATCCGCGAGTAACCCCATATGCCAGCCGGACGGCGGATATCGGGCCTTTACGCGAGATTAAGCCGCACCGTTTTGACGGTTCGCGCTGACCGGTTACAATGTTTGGGTATGTGGGCGAATACGATCCCCATGGACCTGGTCTGGGACCGCATCGAGAAGGATGCCGATGCGTTGTTCCTGGCCCTGGCTCGCGCCAATGCGCAGCGTCAGAAGCAGTTCGACGCCGCGCAGCGCCGGCTCAAGCAGGACCTGAACCTCGCGGCCTGGCTGCCGACGTTCAGCGTGCCGCCGGTGTTCGTCAACGGCGACGCGGCGCAGGCCTATCGCGCGCAACTCAGCCAGGCCCTGGGCCAGGCGCAACAATGTCTGACCGGCTTTGAGTCGCGCTTCCGCGCCATGGCGGCGGTCGGCTCGGCCCAGTGCGGGCCGGTGCCCGCCGCCTACAGCGACGTCGCCCTGATCACGCTCTTCGTGGCGCATTGCCACGCCAACCTCGAAGCCTGTCGCCAGGCCATGTGCAGCCCGACCAGCAATCGGCCGGTGCCCAAGGCCTGGCAGCAATGGGCCGCGATCGCGGCTGTCATCGAACTCGTGACGGCGGTGGTGGCGCTCACCGCCCGGGCTGTGCCCGGGGCGGTGATGCCGCTCATCGCGCCGACTCTCGCTTGCGTTTCCCGCTGGCATATCGCCGGTGATCCCCGCGCCAGCGTGCGCTGCCCCCTGCTCTGCTAGGTCGCCTTTTCGCGAACGCACATCCCGATCGAGCGTTAGCCGGTCTGCGACACGTCGTTATCCGACGTCAGCCGACAGACAGCCGGTCTCGAACCGCCGGCCCAGATGGAAAGGCACTGACACCATGACCGAAATCTCGACCAAACCGTCGCGCGCGTGGGTGAAACTGACCGCGCCGTACCAGAACCCGGATATCCGCCGGAGCCTCGAGCAGCTGGCCAACTCGTTCTTCCCGTACATCGCGGTGTGGGCTGCGATGGCCTGGGCCTACATGGCGGGCTGGTGGCCGCTTACGCTCGTCCTGGCGCTGCCGGCGGCCGGCCTGCTCGTCCGGCTCTTCATCATCTTCCATGACTGCACCCACAGCTCGTTCTTCAAGGATCAGAAGTGGAACGACCGCATCGGCACTGTGCTCGGCGTCTTCACGTTCACGCCGTACCACAGCTGGCGGCGCAGCCACGCGATCCACCACGCCACTTCAGGCGACCTGGATCGACGCGGCATCGGCGACGTCGACACGCTGACCGTTCGCGAGTACATGCACATGAGCTGGTTCGATCGCCTGCGCTATCGGATGTATCGCCACCCGCTCGTGCTGTTCGTGGTCGGCGCGCCGTTCCTGTTCCTTGTGATCAACCGCTTCCCGCTCAAGTCGGACCCCGAGCGCGAGCGCCGTGGTGTGCATCTCACCAGCCTGGCGATCCTGCTCACCGGCGTCGTGCTCTCGGCCTTGATCGGCTGGCAGACCTTCCTGTTCGTCCAGCTGGCGATCCTGGTGCCGGCGTCGATCGTGGGCGTGTGGATGTTCTACGTCCAGCATCAATTCGAGGAGACCTACTGGAAGCCGCATCCCGATTGGGATTACTTCCAGGCCGCGGTCGAGGGTAGCTCGTTCTACAAGCTACCAAAGGTGTTGCAGTGGTTCACGGGCAACATCGGCTTCCACCACATCCATCACCTGAGCCCGCGTGTGCCCAACTACGAACTCGAGCGCTGCTTCAAGGAGAACGCGCTCTTCCAGAACTGCAAGACACTCACGCTCAAGCAGAGCCTGCGCACGCTCAATTGGCGTCTGTGGGATGAGGATCTGCAGCGCATGGTCGGCTTTGCGCGCGTGCATCAGCTCCGCCGCGAACTGCGGATCGCATCGGCCGCCGGGATGGACTGAAACCATCGCCTGAAACGCAAAAAGGCGAGTGCTGTCATGAAACTCGCGGCAACAAACTACCACCCTCTCGGAACCGCGCACCTGCTGTTGCTGCGCGCCGATCATGTTCACACGTTCCGCTGGCAAGGGCCAACGGCTATGTGCGCATGCGAGCCGCACGTTCGCCGGCCCTCCTGGCTCGCCTACGTCGTTGCGCTGCTGGGCGACGTCGCGCAGCTCGGCGTAACCCGGCGCCCCAAGGGCGAGCTTGAGTTCGTCGTCGAAGAGCTCCACCAGTTGGATGGGCGCGCCGGGCGCCGGGCGGTTGCAGCTGCCGCCCTCAAGGTACACCTCGCTGCCTTCGGCGAGGACGAGCACCTTCTCGTCCCACACCAGCGGATGGAGTGCGCAATAATACGGCTTGTACCGCCACGGGTGCTCGCCGGTCTCGATCGAGGCCTTCTGCAGCGCGCACAGCCGATCCGGCCGCAGGAAGATACACGTCGTGCCGGCGGGGTGCGTCAAGTCTTCGATGACCGACGTGCCCGTGCAGACTTCGCCGCTCGGGTGGTCGTTATCGGCCTCACGGCTGCCGTCGAACCACAAGGCCGGGTCGCGACGTGCTTCGGGCAGGAACGGTTGGATCACGGCCGCATGTGCCAGCACATCGTCGGCCTCGGCGACCGTGATGTACACACCGCCGCTGCAGCAGGCCGATTGGCACTCGCTGAGATTGCAACGCTGCACTTCGCGGCGCTGCAGCAGGTCGGCATCGACCCGCAGGTTATTGATGAGCAGTTCTTTGTTCATAGGGGATAGAGATGCTGGAAGGCGTGATTTTCGATCTCGGATCGACCTTGATCTACTCGGATGACGATCATCGTTGGGGCCTGATCCTGCCGCGCATGCGTCGCGATCTCTCGGCGCATCTGACCGGGCTCGGGTATCGGCTGGATCAGAAGGCTTTCCTCAATCGGTTCGAAGAGAACTACCGGGACTTCGACGAACAGCGCCAGGCAAGTTTCGTGGAATATACCATAGCCTTCGTGCTGAATCGCACACTGAAAGAGCTCGGGCAACCGCCTCTCGAGGGCGCCGCGCTGGATGGCGCCATGCAGGTGTACTACGCCTACAGCGAGACACACTGGCAGCTGGTGCCTGGCGCGCACCAGGCGCTTGATCGCTTGCGCGACCTGGGTCTGCGCGTCGGCCTGCTCTCGAACGCCGGAGACGTCGGCAACATCGAGCGCCTGATCGACAAGTTCGACTTGCGACGGCACTTAGATCCGATCGTGATCTCGGCCGCGATCGGGGTGCGCAAGCCCAACCCACGCGCCTTCGAGCGTGTACTCACAGCCTGGGGCGTCACGGCCCAAGCGGCCGTGATGGTCGGCGACACGCTGGGGGCCGACATCCTTGGCGCGCAATCGCTGGGCATGCGTCACATCTGGTTCACGGCCTACGCCGATCATCCGGCGAACGTGGCGCATCGTGACACCATCGTGCCCCAGGCTGCGGCTGCGGATTTGACACAGGTCGTGGAGTTGGTTAGCCTGTGGGCTCGCGAGGTTGCATGAAAGACCCGACTGAGACGATCCTCAACGTCAACCGCCGCTTCTATCAGGCGCTGGCCGTCGCCGATTACCCGGCAATGTGCCGGATCTGGCTGCCCAGCCCGGACGCCGTGTGCGTGCACCCCGGGCAGCCGCCGCTCCACGGCTGGGACGCGATCCGTACCAGCTGGCGCGCGATCCTGAAGCAGCAAGGGCCGCTGCATGTGTGGGCCACCAACATGGATGTGCGCCTGTTTGGCCAGACGGCCGAGGTCCATTGCCTCGAGAACGTCGACAACGGCGAGACTGGCCAGATCCTGCAGGCGCGCGCCGTCAACATCTATCGCGCGTCAGGCCGCACCTGGAAGCTGCTCGAGCATCACGTCCGTGCCTTCGAAGGCGCGCTGCCCCAGGCCTTTGCGCCGTTCTCACACAACTGACCCATCGACGTTTGCACCTGTCGGGCCGCATGGGAAGAGCAGGCGAAAAGCGCCGTGCTCTTGCCCTTTCGCGGGTCGGGTTGCGCCAACGCGCGATGGGCCGATTGAGATCGGCGCATGGGTCGGCAAGGACGACCGCCGCCGCGGAGGCACGTGGATCGTATAATCGCACCCAACACGTGATGACTTGTCTTCCGTGCGGCTGGCCCGGATAGATGAAGGACTCGGCCGGCGTCTCTCGAACGGGTCGACATACATGATCGGCAAGACCATTGGGCGCTATTACATCGTAGAGCAGCTTGGCGAAGGCGGCATGGCCGAGGTCTTCCGAGCCCGCGATCTGCGGCTCGAACGTGACGTCGCCTTCAAGATGATCCGCCTCGATCGGGTGACCGCACCGCGTTTTGTCCAGCGTTTCGAACGAGAAGCGCGAGCGTTGGCGCAACTGGTGCACCCGCATATCGTGCGCGTCAACGACTATGGCGAGGAGGCCGGCGTGCATTACCTCGTCATGGATTACATCCCTGGCGGGACGCTCAAGCACCGTTTCGATGGGCCTGTGCCCGCCGATGTCGCCGCGCGGCTGTTGGCGCCGATCGCCCGGGCGTTGGACTACGCCCATGGCCAGGGGGTGCTCCATCGCGACGTCAAACCCGCAAACATCCTGCTGACGACCTCCGGCCTGCCGCTGCTCAGCGATTTCGGGATCGCCAAGATCGTCCAGGAAGCCCATCAACAAGACCCTTCGCTGACGGCCTCGGGCCTCGGCCTGGGCACGCCGGAATACACGGCGCCTGAGCAATGGATCGGGCGGGTCGATGCGCGCAGCGACGTCTATTCACTCGGGGTCGTGTTCTTCGAACTGGTCACCGGTCGACGCCCGTATTCGGCCGACACGCCGGCGGGCGTGCTGGTCAAGCAGGCCACCGAGCCGCTGCCGCGCCCGCGCAGCCTGCGACCCGACTTGCCCGAACGCGTCGAACAGGTGCTGCTCAAAGCGCTCGCCCGTGATCCCGATGACCGCTATGCGACGATGGGCGCGTTTGCGCTCGAGCTGGAATCGCTGGACCTCCACAGCGGTCGCGACCCCGAGCCAGCGGCGCCGTCAACCTGGGTTTCCAGCCCGTCCGGCGACGTCACCACGCCGACGCTGACCGTCGCCGCGGACACGCAGGCGACCCCTGAGCCACGCGCGCGACGCGCCCGGTTCATCTGGCCGGTTGTCGGCATGATCGCGGTCCTGGCGTTGAGCGTCGCGGCGCTATGGCAGCAGCAGAACCAGGCGACGGCGGGCACGGCCACGGCCATCGCCGTGGCGGCCGTGCGGGCCTCCGATCAGACGCAAACCGCGTTCGCTGCCCAGGGTCAGGCCACGTCGGTCGCGGCGACGCAACACGCGGTGGCCGGCGCGACGGACGGCGCCCGGACACAGGCGGTGAGCGCCGCCCTGTCGCAGACGGCCCAGGCCGCCCGCGAGTCGTCCCGAACGGCGCAAGCGCTCGCGACCGATGCCGCGCTCGCGACGGGCACGGCCGAAGCGCAGGCCGCCGCGACAAGCGTCATCGCAGCCAGTCGGACGGCGTTGGCGCTCATCCAGCCGCCGTGTCGCGAGATCCTGGTGAACACCCGCGTCTGGCAGGGCGCGCTCACCCGCGCCTGTCTCCCCGAGGCGCGCGGGGCCGGCACCCTCGCGCTGGAGATCGCCGCGGCGGATTGGTCGATCGTCGAGGTGTATTCGGCCTTGATCGCGGTCGAGCCTAATCGCACGTACGAAGTGGCGTATTGGATTCGGACGGATCTGGAGGTCAACGGCGCGGATCTGTACGGCCGCGTCGTCGCGGCGCAGTATTCGGCAACAGCGCAAGAGACACAGCCGGTCACCGACAGCCGACTCGACACCGGGTTCGGGTTGGGCGCCAGCGTCGGCGGTGTGACGCCTTGGACGTACCAGACGTACGTGTTCACCACGCTGCCCGACGCGGCATTCGTGCGTCTGCGCGGCCTGCTCGGCGGCCCGGTCGGCACGGCGCGCGGCAAGATGTGGCTGCAGGCGGTTCGCCTGACGGCCCGCTAGACCTCAGCGCTTCTGCACGAAGCGCAACCCCTTGTTGCGGATCCGCTCGATATAGTCGTGGTCGGGATCGACCTGCTGCAGCCGCTGGCGCAGCCGGGCCACCTGGTTGTCGAGCATGGCGGGGGTGACCCCCTCGGCGACCGCCTCGGGCCAAAGCAGGTCGATCAATTCCTCGAGCGCGACGACCGCGCCATTGCGCGAATAAAGCGTCTCGAGCAGGCGAAAGCCCTGCGGCGCCAGCGGTGGATCGAGCCGGCGCAGGTTGATGTAGACCGCCTGCTTCTCGGCATCGAGCGATAACCCGCGCATCACCTGCGGCGGCATCACCTCTTCGACCGTGGCTCCGGGATCCTGAAACCGCAGCGCGAGCAGCGGGCTAACCGCGATCTCGTCGCCGTCCTTCAGCATGCGTCGGCTCCCAGACGGCAGGCGTTCGCCGTTGACGAACGTGCCGTTGATGCTGCCGCAATCTTGCACGTGATACCGTTCGCCCTCCCAGACGAACTCGGTGTGCTGGCGCGACACGCGCGGATCAGGCAGGCACAGGTCGTTACTGGGCGCGCGCCCGATGACGAAACGAGCCGCCTTCAACTCGAAGGTCTGGCCTTCGTGCAGGTCCTGTAGATCGCGAACGAGGACGATCCGAATTTGGGCGCGAGCGGTCACCGGGTTCCCCTCGTCAATTGGGTGCGGCACATCGCCGGTCAGTATACATAGAATCCCTCGCCGTTGGCCGGCTGCGCGGGCTGATCCCACGGCCCACAGAGAGATCGGCCGAGCCGATTGAGAGATTCGCGCCGTCGATTGACAGGCAGCCGGGAGCCAGGCTGCGTACAGTCTTTGTATTTGGAGGTTCTGGTGGACGGGTTGTGGCATAGCCGCCGATCGTTCAACGCGGCGGCACGTACCCGACTCCAAACCCTGGCCGACCGACCACGAACCACGTGGTCCGCGCCGTTGATGCGAGGCAACGTCATGACTCTGCGTCATTGTCTTGGGGGCATCCTGGTCCTTGCGGTGTTTTCGATCGGATGGGCCGGCCTGCCTGGCGGTCCGGTTGCGGCGGCGGATCGCCTGTCGAGCGCTTTTGGGAATACGACGTTCGCGCCCGCAGCCCTCCAGGCCGATCCCCCTCGGATTACGCGGATCGCCTCTGCGAGCACGCTCAGGAATGTGCTGACGATCAGACGCATGGTGCCCAACGTCGGCGATTCGGAGTTCTATAGTGTGGATGGCGGCGCATCCTGGCTGCCCCTGCAATCGCCTCCGTCCAGCAATCTGGAGGTAGGCACCAGCATCGTCCGACGAGAGGACCGCAACCAACCGACACGTTTGGTCGCTCCGTATAACGACCAGTTCTGGCGCAGCGGCGACTTTGGGGCGAGCTGGGCGGTTTTTCAGTTTCCGCTTTTGCCTACCTGTG
Source organism: Anaerolineales bacterium (assembly GCA_044224715.1). Taxonomy (GTDB): domain Bacteria; phylum Chloroflexota; class Anaerolineae; order Anaerolineales; family UBA6663; genus UBA6663. Next base: position 39,874 of record JBGAJV010000050.1, read on the forward strand.
CGGCAACGCCGCAGTCGGGCGGGTCGATAAACACCCTGGTGACGTCTCCAGCCGATCCCCGACGTGTGTATGTCACCTACGCCTGCGAAGATCCAACCAATTGGACCTTTTCGCGGCCTACACAGACCGCGGGCGATCAGGCGCTCGCTTCCCAATACCACGACGAGGCCATGTACTTCAGTTCAGACGCCGGACAGACCTGGCAGAAGTTGCCGGCCAAGTCCTTGAGTCTTTGGCCTTCACCGGTGCTACCGAATCGACTCTACGCGCCGGGTCTTGCCGCCACTCCACCGGATACAGGCGTTTCCTGGTTCGTCAGCGACGACAGCGGCGCGAGCTGGACGACGAAAACCTTCCCCGTCTCGCGGAACGACTTCTTCACGCTCGATGGCGTGAGTCCGAACATCCTGTATGGCGTGGTCTTTTCCGAGGTCTATCCACCCTATCCGGCCCCTGACGGTGCGCTCGCCTGGCATTCACTTGGATACCGCAGCATCGACGAGGGTAGTACCTGGACGACCTGGGAGAGTCCCTGCCCAGACCTGGATCTGTGGCAGGCCAACCCGGTTCAACTGATCGCACATCCGACTCATGAACGAGTCCTCTACATGACCTGTGGCGCAGAGGGTTTATGGCGCAGCCAGGACGGCGGAGACACGTGGGTCAAGCTGGCGTCCAACAAGGGCCAGTTCTTCGCCCCCGATTATGGGAATCCGGGCAGATTGTTGTGGGCGCTCGACGGAGAACTCTTGCAGAGCTGCGATGACGGTGACACCTGGTCGCAGATAGACGCGGTCTGCGCCTATGGGGCGTTCAGGGTGTTCCTGCCGGCGTTGCGCCGTTGATCTCGGGCCTGCGCGCAGCGCCCGAACACCCACGCCGTCGCAACCCCGAGCAGCGCGCCGCCGAACACCGTCGGGTCGTGCCAGAGCGCGATCTTGATGTACGCGACCTGGATCAGGATCACGGTCGCGGTCAGGCGCCCGACCCATGACCGGGTCGTCAACACAGCGTACGCCAGAAACAAGGCATGCCCTGAGATAAGCGGCACCGGAACAACGGCGCGCGTCAGTGCCAGCGCCACAAGCGGCGCATCCACCAGCCATTGCGCTCGGGTCAACAACGCGCGCCGCTCGGCCCGGTCGAACAGGAACGCCACGAAGGGCACGCCGATCGGCACAAAGTAGTACAGCAAGAACCACTCGAGATCGCCATCGAAAACAACCGTAACGAGTCCCGCTGCCGCGACGGCCGCGACGAGCGCGGCGGCCAATACGGTAAACGGGTGGTACATGAACGGCGCCCGACGAAGCGCGTCGCCGTTCATGGCGCGTCACCCGGCCGAACCACCCGCGGCGCGGCGACGCGCGCCAACTTGGCGGGGCGAACGACGCGGGCGGCTTCGAGCATCCGGATGTCGCGACGCACCAGCCAGAGCGGCACGCTCCCAAAGACGCCGAACGAGCAATCGACGATCTGCCAGAAGATCGGGATGCCGCGCACCGGCCCGGCGATCAGGGCCAGCGGCAGCACGAGGGCGCACGCGATCAGGCCGAACTCGACGACCCAGACGTTACGCACCGGGTCGCGCAACGGCCCGATAAACGCGACGGCGATCACGATGTGCGCGAACGCAAGCCAGTCTGTGCCGTAGAAGAGAAAGGGGTAGCGGGCCAGCACGTCGTTCAGGCCGGTGGCCACGACGTCGACCCACGCCCCCAGGGCGGGTAGCGCCGCGCCAAGCGCCGAACCCGAACCGACCCAGCCGCGCAGGACGTTCACTTCCCACACCAACGGGAAGGCCGTCACGCCGCTGATCAGCAGCCCGACGACGAAGACGATCAGCCACAATCGGATGCGTTTCTCGAGTCGGTTCATGGCTCTCTGCCCTGGGGTGTCGAGTCTACAGCGTTGGCGCGGCCTCGGCCGGAGCGACCGACTGCGCCGGCGCAGCCTTCGCGCCGTTGAGCGCCAGGACCGAGATGATGACGACGGCCAGCCCGGCCGCGCACGCCGTCGCGATGAGTATCGAGTCGCCGGTGCCGAGCACGCGCTGCAGCGCATGGATGACGTCGACGTAGAAGTTGTCATGCGACGGCTGAATCCAAACCGCCGGTTGATCGAGCTCGCCGATGAACGGGCTCAGCCGCCATGCCATCTGCGAGCCGACGAAGCCATACAGCACGGTCCACGCACGCAGGATCCAGTTCGCCAGACGCCGGGTCGCGCGATCGCGCGATTCGTCGACCAGCGCCATGCCGCCCCACAAGAAGTACAGGCCGACGTAGCCGCTGATCGCCACGAACACGACAGCCAGCAACTGAAAGAACGCCCAGTCGCGCGAGGTCAGAACGAAGAACAGCGTCACGGGCGCGAGGCCGAACAGCAGAAAAGCGGCCACGCCGATCCCGCCCAGGACGACGGTCACGGCCTGCCAGAACGTCAACCGCGTGCCCAACACCGCCAACGAGAAGAAATACAAGGCCGGCAGACAAAACGCCATCGTCGTCAGGAACAGCATCGGCATCTTGATCCCGGCGTACAACGCTTGAAGCGGGCTGTGGGCCAGCCCGGTCACGAACCCATAGGCGAACAGAAAGCAAACGGCCGAGAACGCCAGACGAGCCGCCTTACCGGGCACATCCACGTCGGCCTGAACGGCGTCGTAGAACGCCTGCGGGTCGCGCAGCAACCGCGGAACGCTGAGCCAGGCATCGATCATCCAGGAGACGGGCTTGGGTGTGGACATGCGCCGGTTATAGGTCATGGCGCCCTGAGCTTTCAAGCACCCGGGTGTGAGTCAAGCAGATCATGGCCGCCAAGACGCAACGCTCGCGACGTTCGTCGTAGCAGTAACCGTGGGCATCCACGAGTCGTCAGCGGATTATTGCCGCGGATTTGAGCCCTGCTGGCATCGGTCCCGTTTCCTTCGGCGAAATCCGCGCAATCTGCGGCCGGATTCCGCGCCTGACAACTCGTGCATGCCTATCGGTAACCCGGGTGAACGAATCAATATGTGAGGAGGCCGGATTTCGCCGCGAAGTGCGCGCGTTATCAGATCGCCTAGCCCTTTTCGCAAATTCGCGGAATTCGCGGCAGATCAATTGAACTGGGAAACAAGATGCGATTGCCCCGCAACAGTAACCACCGCGCGCACAAAGTGGACCAAGTTTGGGATAATCAGCGCACCCAGGTCGGCTGGCTCCAGGCCGCCGGCGCCGCGTTTCATCGAAAGGCCGCCCAGCATGGCAACTCGCCTGACTGCGACCGCGTCCGACGCGCCACCCGCGATCCGTTGTCGCGGCGTGTGGAAGATCTTCGGCCCGCATCCCGCCCGCGTCCTCGAAACCCTCAAGACCGACCCCGGCCGCACGCCGGCGGCCGCGCAGACCGGCCACGTCGTGGCGGTGCGCGACGTCAGCTTCGAGGTGAGCCGCGGCGAGACCTTCGTGGTGATGGGCCTCTCGGGCAGCGGCAAGTCGACGCTCATCCGCTGTCTGCTGCGTCTGGCTGAGCCCACGGCGGGCGAGATCCACGCCGCCGGCCGCGATCTGCTCACGCTCTCCGAGGCCGAGCTGCGCGACGTCCGCCGGCACAAGCTCAGCATGGTGTTTCAGAGCTTCGGGCTGCTCCCGCATCGGCGCGTGCTCGAGAACGTCGCCTTTGGGCTCGAGGTGCGCGGCGAACCGGTCCGCGAACGCGAGGCGCGCGCCCGCGCCATGATCGAGCTCGTCGGCCTCGGCGGCTGGGAGCGCCATTACCCGCGCCAGCTCTCGGGCGGCATGCAACAGCGCGTCGGGCTGGCGCGCGCCCTCGCGGGCGACCCCGAGATCATGCTCTACGACGAGCCGTTTAGCGCGCTCGACCCGCTGATCCGGCGCGAGATGCAGGATGAACTTCTCCGGCTGCAGGCCACGCTGCACAAGACCAGCGTGTTCATCACCCACGATTTTGCCGAAGCGCTGCGGCTCGGCGATCGGATCGCGATCATGCGCGACGGCCGCATCGTGCAGACCGGCACGCCCGAGGATCTCACGCTCGCGCCCGCCGACGACTACGTCGCTGCGTTCGTGCGCGACGCACCGCGGGCAAAGGTGCTCAGCGTCCGGCGGGTGATGCGTCCGGCGCCCGAAACCACGGTCGCCGGCCCGCGCGTGAACGCCGATGATCGTCTCGAGGCCGCCTTGCCGATCGTTGCGGCCCATGACGGCCCGATCTGCGTGGTCGACGACGGCGGCGCGGTCTGCGGGTGGCTCGATCGCGGCGATGTCATGCGCACGCTGGCGGGCGACGCTCAAGCGAGCGCCGCGAGCGCGTAAGCGATGGCCTCACTCTCGCCCGCCCTGCCGAGTGCCGCGGTTCCACGACGTTGGATGGGCTTCGGCCTGATCGCGCTGGCCCTGGTCGTCGCCGCGGCGCTCTGGCCGGCCGACGCGCGCGTCTTCCCGGAGGCGTGGAACTTCGGGCTGCGCGGGCCGATCGACGCCCTGCAAGACTGGATCATCGTCAGCCGGGCGCAGAACCACCCATTGTTCTTCTATTTCTTCGAGCCGCTCAGCGCGGCGCTCGACTTCGGCCTGCGTCTCGCCGAAGGCGCGCTGCTGGCGACGCCCTGGCCCGTGCTCGTGGCCGCCGTGGGGGCGTTGGGGATCCGCATCGGCGGCTGGCGGCTTGGGGCCGGCGCGGCGCTTGGTCTGATCGCGATCGGCGCGCTCGGGGTGTGGGAGCCCGCGCTGCAGACCCTGGCCCTGATGGTCGTTGCCGCTGCGATCTCGATCGCGCTTGGTCTGCCGCTCGGCATCCTCGCCGCCTTGAACGATCGCTTCGATCAGGCCCTGCGCCCCGTGCTCGACGCGATGCAGACGTTGCCGACCTTTGTGTATCTGGTGCCGGTGCTGCTGTTGTTCGGCGTCGCGCGTGTGCCCGCCGTCGTGGCGACGTTGATCTATGCCCTGCCGCCGATGGTGCGTCTGACCAGCCTCGGGCTGCGCACCGTCAGCCCGGCGGCGGTCGAGGCCGCGCGCGCCTTTGGCGCCACGCGTGGTCAACTGTTGTGGAAGGTGCAGCTGCCCATGGCGCTGCCGACTTTGATGACCGGCGTCAACCAGACGATCATGATGGCGATGGGCATGGTGGTGATCGCGGCGCTGGTCGGCGCGGGCGGGCTGGGTCGCGAGGTGCTCCTCGCCCTGCAACGACTGCGCGTCGGCCAGGCGCTCGAGGCCGGTCTCGCGATCGTGCTGCTGGCCGTGGTCCTCGATCGGTTGAGCGACGCGCTCAGCAGGCAACGTCCGCGCGAGGCACCGGCGGCCTCGGCCGCCATCTGGCACGACGCTCGCGCGCGGGTCGGGCTGGTGATCGCCGGCCTCGCGGCGCTGTGGGCGCTTGCGGCCGCGCTCGGCGTCGCCGGTTTCCCGGCGGCCTGGCGGCTACCCGTGCGCGAGATCGCGGACCCGGCCGTGCGCTGGCTGCGCGACAACGCCTTCTCGTTCGACGTCGCCGGGCTGACGCTCGGCACCGGACCTTTCAGCGATTTCTCGACGATCTGGCTGCTCAACCCGCTCCGCGACTTCCTGTCGGCCTGGCTGCCCTGGCCGGTCTTGATCGCGATCGTCGCGCTGCTCGGCCACGCGCTCGCCGGCTGGCGATTGGCGCTGGCGGCGGCGGTCAGCCTGCTGCTGATCGGTCTGCTGGGCATGTGGGCCCTGGCGATGGACACGCTCGGCCAGGTGCTGGCCACGCTCGTGCTCACCGCCGCGTTCGCGATCCCGCTCGGCGTGCTCGCCTCGCAATACGACAGGTTCCGCGATCTGCTGCGTCCGGTGCTCGACTTTCTGCAGACCGTGCCGAGCTTCGTCCTGCTGGTGCCCGTGATCATGCTGTTCAACGTCGGCCGGATCCCGGGGATCATCGCGGCCGTGCTCTATGCGATGCCGCCCGGCATCCGATTGACGGAACTCGGCATTCGCGCGGTTGCGCCGGAGGTCACCGAGGCGGCGCGGGCCTTTGGCGCCACGCGACTGCAGTCGCTCGTCAAGGTCCAACTGCCGATGGCCCTGCCCGCGATCCTGGCCGGTGTCAATCAGATGGTGATGATGGTGCTCGCGATGGTGATCATCGCCGGGCTGGTGGGTGGCGCGGGGCTCGGCCTCGAGGTCGTCACCGGTGTGTCACGCACACAGGCCGGGCGCGCCGTGGAGGCCGGTCTCGCGATCGTGCTGCTCGCGATGACGATGGATCGGATCACACAGCGTCTGGCGAAGGACAGAGGGTGAAACGCAAAGAGCGTGGCGCGAACGCAACCGCGCACTTCGCGCCACGCTCTTTGTTGTCGCGGCACACGCCTACGGGGTCTGCGTGCCCGGCAGTTGCCAATCCTGCCCGACGATGACCTGCACGTCCACCGACGGATCCGGCGGGTCGGTGGCGCTCACCACGCTGGCGACGTTGAACGTGGCCTGTAGCCACTTCAACGTCTCGGGGTACGCGCCGCCGCTGTAGTCGATGATCACCGACGCCTGATAATCCGTACGGTCGGCGTTCCCCGGCGCCACCATCGTCAAACCCTGGCTGGCCAGCCAATCCGACGTGGTGCCCGCCAAACCCTGAATGCCGGAGCCGTTCAGGACCTGCACGCCGGCGCCCTCACCCTTGACCGCCTCCAGGCTCGCCGACGACGCGACGGGCGCGATCGCGGCGTCGATGGCGAAGAGCTCGTCGCGCAGCTTGCGGATCTCGTCGCGGATCGGGATCAACACCTGACGACCTTCGGCGGTCGTCTCCTCGGTGACGTAGCGGTAGTCGATCACGCCCGACTTGATGTTCTCGCGCGGGATGTCCTGCGCCAGCAGGGCGAGCGAGATGATCTGATCCATCGTCAGATTGGTCTGGATGCTTTCCTGCAGCTTGGCGTACAGCGCCGGCGCCTGGGCCAACAACGACGGCAGGCTGCCGACGCTGAGGACCTTCTCGCGGACGGCCATCACCACCTGCTGCTGGCGCTCGGCGCGGTTGATGTCCGAATCGTCGTGACGCGTCCGCGCATAGCGCAGCGCGTCGTGACCATTGAGGGTATGCACGCCCGCCGTCAGATAAAACGGTTCGTAACCGTATGAACCGTCGGGGTACTCGGGGTCTTCGATGTCCGTCGGGTTATCGATCTCGATCCCGCCCACCGCGTCGACGATCGCCTCGAACGCCGTGAAATCCAGCCGCACGTAGTAGTCGACGCTGACGCCCAGGTTGTTGCGGACCGTCTTCATCGCGAAGCCCGGCCCCTTTTCGGGCAGGTCGTAGGCGTCGCCGATGAAGTTCGCGGTGTTGATCGTATTGGGGTCGAAGCCGTCCGGCATCTCGACCCACAGGTCACGCGGGATCGAAAGCATCGAGGCCGTGTTGGCGGTCGGATCGAGCGAAATCAGCATGATCGAGTCGGTACGGTACGCCCGCTCGGTCTCGCCCTGGCGCCGGTCGATGCCAAGCAGCAACACGGTGACGCGCGATTTGCCTTGCCACTTCTGCGGCAGGATGGACCCTCCGCCCACCGGATCGCCGCCGGTCTGGCCGGCCCCTGGGGTCGATGAACTGGCCGGCCCCTTCGGATCGAACCCGGCCGTGGTGCCGATCGGGAAGCCGCCGACCAGGTCGCGCACACTGGTGAAGACCAGGTACCCGGCCAGGACGGTCGCCACGGCAAACACGGCGATCATGCCACCGAGGAGCCAGGACGGGAGTTTGGGTGAATTGCGGCGCGCGCGCAGTCTCTGGACGCGGACGTAATCCTGCGGCGGCGGGGGTGGTAACGGACCACTCATGTGATTTGACCTACGGAAATGCCGGGTGTGCCCGGCCGAATCATTATAGAGCAGTTTGCGGGGGGCCATCTTAATCTGCACTCAGACAACCCCGTAGCAAGATGCCGGCCGCGCTCGGTTGGTTCCAGTTGTGCAGGCGCAATTGCCCAGCCGGCAGGAAACCGAGGGGAAGCGCGGTGGTACGAGGGTTGGGCGAAGCCC
>JBGAJV010000051.1:0-46800 GCA_044224715.1 Anaerolineales bacterium
GGCCGTGCGCGGATCGAGCAGCGAATGATAGAACTCGATGGCATCGCGCGTGTCGTTCATGCTGACCTCCGGTCAAGGTCCGAAAGAGGCTGAATGCGGGTGAGCGGGTGAGAGCATACCCGCTCACCCGCATTCAGCTAAAACAGACTGTTCCAGCGCGTCTCGGTGATCGGCGGCTTGCCGCTGTTCGCCAGTTCGATGCACAGATCGGCCATCTTCTCGACGCACCAGCGGTGGTAGTCGTAGCCGGTCGAGTTGACGTCCATGTCGGGCGCCGGGTTCATGAAGTCGATGGCGTAGGGCACGTCGCCGCGGACCGCCCACTCGATCGTGTTCATATCGTAGCCGAGGGCGCGCACCAGCTTGAGACTGTCTGCGACGATCCGATCGATCAATTCCTGGCCAAGCCCGTCAGTCGGCAGATACTGGCGCGTGTTCGGGTCGTAGCGCTTGACGAGGACGTCGCGCTGGCCCAGGCACATGCAGCGGACGTAGTGATCCCAGGTGATGAACTCCTGGAGCACCATGGTCAGCAGGCCAGACTGGTTGTAGGCGTTCCACAGGTCCTCGAGCGAGCGGCAGACATGCACCTGCTTCCAGCCGCCGCCATGCGCGTCCTTGAGGATGACCGGGAAGCCGCCGACGCTCTCGACAAGGCTCTGCCAGTTGAGCGGGTATTCGAGGTTGCGCAGGCTCTCGTCGTGCACGATCCCGGGCACGTATTCCTTGTTCGGCAGAACGACGGTGCGCGGGCTGGCGACGCCGATCCGGTCGGCCAGCGAGGCGCCGAAGAACTTGTCGTCGGCCGTCCACATGAACGGGTTGTTGATGACGTGAGTGCCCTGCAGCATCGCGTTCTTGAGATACGACCGGTAGTAAGGCACTTCGTGCGAGATCCGGTCCACGACCACAGCGTACGGGCACGGTTCGTTCATGCGCGTGCCACCGAGCTTGGCGTACTCGGCCTCCACGCCCGCCCCGCGCTTGTTGACTTCCTCGATGAACGCCGGCGGCCAGCTCCACTCGCGCCCGACGATGACGCCGATCTTTTTCATGGCTCCTCCAGAAAAGGATTGAAGGTACGTCCCGCTCAAGCGGGCATCCATATCACATCAGTCGTGGCCGCCGACGTACAGGCGGATCATCTCCGTCCAGTAGGGCCAGTCATGGGCCCAGCCGTCCCAGAGGCGCAGAGCGTTGCCGATGCCGCGTCCCCAGAGCACGCTCGAGAGCCGTTCGGATTGCTCGCGCAGGCGGTCGTCGCGTCCGACGGCCAGGATGATGTCCATGCGTTGCAGGGCCGAGAGCCGGCCCAGGTTGGCTTCGTTGGCCATGTAGGCGACGGGGTTGTGGAAGTACACGTCGCCGCCTGAGTAATCGCTGGCCCAATAGCTGATGTCGTAGACGCCGCTCAGGCCGATCGCGCGACCGACGAGCTCGGGATGCCGCAAGGCGAAGTTGAGCGCGTGATACGCGCCGAAGCTGGCCCCGAGCGTGATCATGGTCATGTCCGGGTTCTTGGTGCGCGTGAGCGGCAGCACCTCGTCGCACAAGTAGCGGTCGTACTCGGTTTGACGCCAGGCGCGCGAACCGGGATGCTTCCACCAGGCGTACCAGCTCTCCTCGTCGACGCTGTCGACGCAGTACACCTGCAGCCGGCCGGCCTCGATGTGATCGGCCAGCACACCCATCATCCCGCGATCCTCCCATTCGTAGAAGCGCCCCTTGGACGTCGGGAAGATCAGCAGCCGCGCGCCCGCATGGCCGAAGACCAGGAGCTCCATGTCGCGCTGAAGATTGGGGCTGAACCAGCTGTGGAATTCACGATTCATCGATTGGGCCTCAGATGTCCAGCAGCGAGAAAAAGCCGTCTGTTCCGTCCGGCAGCCGATCGGGGTTCTCGGGGTCGGCCGTCCAGCGGGTGCGATCGATCAAGAATTTGTAGGCGTGCCGACCGGGCGCGAAGGCCGGCACCGTCAGACGCCAGGCGCCCGGCGCGTACGGGTCGAGCTCGAAACCGTACGGCAGCCAGTTGTTGAACGTGCCGACGACGGCGACCTGTTTGGCCTCGCGGTCGTAGTAGTGGAACGTGATCGAGCGCTGCGGCGAGCGCGGGGCGCTGTCGTGAAGGGCGGCCAGTCGCAGCGCCGCGGCGACGGCCCGCGCGCCGTTGACCAGCCCGGCGCCCTGGCGCTCGGCCGGGGCCTCGGGGAGCGGCGTGGCCGTGGCCGTGATCAGGGCCTTGAGCTGCGTCGGCGTCAGCGCGGGGTTGGCTTCGAGCATCTGGGCCGCGATGGCCGAGACGATCGGCGCCGCCATCGATGTGCCGTCGACGTGCTGGTAGTGCGGGTGGACGTACTTGTGCTCGACCATGCGCTGGCGGATCACGCTGCGCGCGTCGTCCGGCGCAAGTTCGGCGACCCGACGGCCGAGCCGTTTGAGCGCATGCGGGGTCTCGAGCGCGGCGCGCAGTTCATGATCGGGCAATTCGAGCAGCTTGAACAGAAAGAGCGCGTCGTGGTGCGTGGTGGTCTTGGGCAGCATCGGCGCTGCGAGCCAGATCGCGGGCGCGACCACGTCGGGTTTCGCGACGCCATGCGCGCCGGCGCCGAAGCTGGACCAGTACAGACGCCACTTCTCGTGCGCGAAGGAGTTGCGGTCGTCGATGCCGCCCACGGTCAGGGCCGAGGGCGCGCTGGCCGGCGGCATCACGCCGCGGTTGCCGCTGTTGCCGGCGGCGACGACGACCAGCATGCCAGCGGCCGTCGCCTCCTCGACGCGTTCGTCGAGCTCGGTCAGCCGCCCGGTGCTGACATGGTCGCCGCCGAGCGAGATGTTGACGATCTTGATGTCGTGAGTCGCGCGATGCGCGATCACCCACTTGAGCGCGCGGCCGATGTCGCGCTCGGTGATCGACTTGCTCCTCCGGTTGCCGGTCTTGACCAGCACGGCGCGCGCACGCGAGGCGATGCCGCGGTACCGGCCCTCCGACATCCAGCCGTTGCCCAGCGCGATCGCGCTGACCATCAGGCCGTGCCAGCTCGTCGCCTGGATTTTGCCGAACGACGGTCGTTCACTCGGCGTCGGGGCCGTGGCGTCCGCGTAGGTCACGATGCGGTTGCCTGGGCGCACCAGGTCGGGGTGCGGGTAGAAGCCCGAGTCGAGAAAAGCGAGCGTGATGCCTCGCCCCGTGTATTGCGGGTTGATCGAGACGCGTTGTGGGGTCGGGATCAGGTCGGCCAGGTCGGGGTCGTCGGCCGGGAAGGGCAGGCCGAGCGCGGCCTGGACGTCGCGCCCGTTGGCCGCCGCCCGGGCGCCGCTGGCGGCGCGATAAACACAATCCGGGCAGGCCCCGTGTTCGGGCAGCCAGCCCGGAGTCTCGGCCCGCAGCCGACGCGTGACGAAAGCGTCGGGTGGACCTTGCAGCTGTCGGATCGCCGGGTCGATGGGGTGGCCGCAGATCGGGCACACGTCCGGCAAGGGCATGCGCGGATTGTAACAGACCGGACCCGACTTGCGGGCTTTATGGCCATCTCATGTGATTCCCACGTGGTTTTTCGCATCGAGAAAGGAGATCACACCTATCCTAAATGTATAAATAAGGAGTGCGCTATGTCAACTCGATCCCGTCGCCCCCTGTGGTCGTCAGCCTCGATACAAACACAAATCACGTTGTGGGCCGGTCTGTGTCTGGCTCTGGCGGCCGGCGGGGTGGCTGCCTACGCTGCAGTGGGCCTGCGCCAGAGTGGACAGGCGGCGCTGCAACTTCGCGCCCGGGCCGTCGCCGAGTTGCAGGCGGAGCGGGTCGCCGTGCGGCTCGGGTCGGCGTTGATGGTGGCCCGCGGGCTGGCGACGATCGTGGCGGAGACCCAGTCCAGCGCCGACCCAGGCCAACGTCTATCGCGCGCACAGGCCGATGCGCTCGTGCGGGCGACCTTGAGCGACAACCCGCAACTGGCCGGCGTCTTCATGGCGTTCGAGCCCGATGCCTTCGACGCCCAGGATGCGGTGTCCGGGGAAGCTGTCGGGAGCGAAACGGGGACCGGTCGCTTCATGCCCGCCTGGTCTCGCGATGATCGCGACAACAGCCTGCATGGCGAACTGGCGACGTTCCAATCCGATGCCACCGGCTCGGATTACGCCTGCCCCAAAACCACCCTGACGGCATGCGCCTCCGAGCCTCATGTCGTCTGGGCGAATGGCCGTCAGCTCTTGTTGACGGCGCTGACCGTTCCGATTGTCGTCGACGGCCAGTTTCGCGGCGTGAGCGGCGTCGCTGTGCCGCTCGCGCTGTTGCAGTCAGCGGTTGACGACGCGGCGCATGGATTTGGGGAGGAAGCCCAGGTCGCGATCATCACGTACGCTGGCACGCTGGCGGCGCTGACCGATCAACCCCTGGCGGCTGGGAAGTCCGCAACGCTCCTGCATGACGATCTGGAGGAAGAGGATCTTGGGCTCATACAGTCGGGTGATCTGCATGCGCAGGTCGATGAAGGCCGTCTGGCGGTGTTTACCCCGATCCGCATCGGCGACGTGTCGCACCCGTGGTCGGTCAACCTGTTGGTGCCGATGGCCAAGGCGGAGGCCGAGGCCAACAGCCTGATGTGGCAGATGATCGCGTTCGGCGGCGCGCTGGCCGCGGTGGGTCTGGCGTTTCTCTGGCTGGCCGCCGGGTTCATCGCGCGCCCGATTCGGGCGATGGCAGCGGCGGCCGCAGAGATCGCCCAGACCGGCCACACCGGGCGCCGGATCGACGTCCGGCGCGGCGACGAGGTCGGCCAGATGGCACGCGCGCTGCAGGCGCTGCTGGACTATCTCACCGAAATGGGACAGATCACCGGGCGTCTCGCGACCGGCGATCTGACGGCGACCGTTCATCCGCGCTCGGAGCAAGATACGCTTGGCCGCGCGGTTAGTGCGATGGTGACAAGTTTTCGCGGCCTGGTCGGGGATATCCGCGTTGCGGCCGACACGCTCAACGACTCGTCGAACCGACTGTCGGGCTCGATCGGCGATGCGCATTTTGGCATCAGCCAGATCGCGGCCAGCATCCAGCAAAGCGCGCAAGGCGCGGCCGCGCAGACAGGTCACATCACGCATACCGCCGATGCGATCGCCCACATGAAGGACGCGATCCAGGGTCTGGCCCGTGGCGCCCAGGATCAGGCCCGGGCGATCGCGCGCTCCGCCGACCTGACGACGCAGATCAACGAAGCGATCGGGCAGGTCGCCGACAGCGCGGTGGGCGGCGCGCGTGACTCGGCCGATGCGGCGGCGCTGGCTCGCGTCGGCACCGAGGCCGTTACCGCGACGGTGCAGGACATGCTTCGTATCCAGGCCCACATGGGGACATTGGGCAATCGGATCGAGGAGATGGACCGGCGCTCGGGCGAGGTCGGCGCGATCATCGAGACGATCGAAGACCTGGCCTCGCAGACCAGCCTGCTGGCCCTCAATGCCGCGATCGAGGCGGCGCGGGCCGGCGAACATGGCCGCGGCTTCGCGGTCGTGTCGGACGAGGTGCGCAAGCTGGCCGAACGGTCGGCTACGTCAGCCGGCGAGATCCGCGAATTGGTCCAGAGCATCCAGGCGGCGGCTCACGCCGCGGTTGCCGGAATGCGGTCGGGTGTGACCGAGATCGAGAGCGGTGTGCGGGGCGCGAACAACTCGGGGCGCGCGCTGACCACGATCCTCGACAACGCGCAATCCGTTCATCGCCAGATCGATGCGATCGCGGCTGCTGCGACGCGGATCCGGTCGTCTGCGACCGATCTGGCCGCCACGATGGCATCGGTCAGCGAGGTTGTCGAACAGAACACGGCGGGCGCGATCGAGATGTCGGATCAGGCCGACCAGGTCTCCACGGCCACGGAAAGCGTCGCCGCCATCTCGGAGGAGAACACAGCGGCGGTCGAGGAAGTGTCCGCCGCCACCGAGCAGATCGGCGCGCAGATGGCCGCGGTAGCCCAGTCGTCGGCCGACCTGACGCGGCTGGCCGCGCGGCTGCGGGCAGCCGTCGCGGTCTTCCAATTGGCCGCGGCGCCGGCGACTGAGACGGTCGTGACGGTGGGCGCCGTCGTTCGAGATCGACTCGTGGTGTAGAGCACACGTGCGGCCAACACGCCCGCTACGGGCGCGGCGAGGCCGGCGCCGGGTGTCACCAGTCGCCCGCGTAGGCGGGGCTGAACGGTTTGCCGGCGCGCGCGATCAACGCGTAGCGCAACTCGGTCAGCTGGCGCAGATGCAGAACGTCGTGGGCCGTCCAGGCGACGAGCAGATCGCCGGCGGTGAGTTTGCCGAACCGATACCGGCGCCGCCAGGGCGTCCGCGGCGACAGTGCTCGCAGCCAGGCCAGCGAGGCGTCCCGTTCGGCGCGAAAGGCCGCGATGGACGCGTCGAGGCCGCGGCTGTTGTAACGGCGCTGCCTGACCCAGGCCTGCGGCGCGATCGGCGACCAACGCTCGCCGGTATCCGCGAGGACCACGCGCAGGCGCGCCGGAAAGTCCTCGCGCTCCTCGTCGATCAGATGGTTGAGCACCTCGAGTACGGACCACGTCGACGGCCGGGGCTTCCACCGCGCTTGTGCCGGAGTCAGACCCGCGGCGAGGTCGACGATGGCTCGGCCATGAGCCTCAAGTTGGGCGATGCAGATGGCGGGTGTCATGCCTGCATTCTGGCGGCAGAGGGCGTTGGTCGTCAAGCCGCAGGTTGGAAAATCGGCCCGGAATCTCTACTAGAAATCAGCCGGCAGCCAAAAACGCGGGAATCACGAGTCGACCTGTCAGGTCCAAGGTCAGAATCATTTCACCTCGACCACGAAGCTGGTCACCACGACCGCCCCATCGCGCTTGAACTCGAGCCAGAGTTTGTACAGCCCGGGCGCCGGAAACGCGGTCGTGAAATCGAGGCGCTTCTTAGAGGCGTGCACGCGCAAGTAACGGCCGGCATCCGAGCTGATCGCGACGAGATGGCCGGCACCGCCCAGGTACGACTCGAAGGTCGTCACGGGCGCGCCACCGGAGTCGACCACATCGAACGATAGGGTCTCGTAGCGATTGGCCGCAAGATCGCCCGGCAACCGCAGACGCACGGTCCAGTCGCCGACGGTCTTTGGGGTAGCGGCATCCGGCACGAGCTGCGCCGCCGGCGAGCCCGCGCCGCCGACCCGCACCGGCACGTCGAGCTGCTGGGTGACGTTGTCGAGCGGCATGTAGTCGCCGTAGATCACGTAATCGCCCGCGGCCGGGAAGGTGAGCGCGATCGGGAACGTGCCGTCCGCACCGCGTTCCGGGAAGACGTGTTGGAACGATGCCAGATCGCGGCTGACCACGACCAGGTGCAGGGCCTTCTCGTCCATCAACAGCAATTGCCGCTGACGATCGCCGGTCTGATCGACCACGGCCACCGAGATCGGTACCGGTTGCCCGGCCGTGAGGACGCCGTCAAGGCCCGTGAGTTGCGCCGAGTAGCGGCTCGCCGGACCGTGGTTCGCCAACGGCAGCGGGATCCAGCCGGTCGAGACCGCGATCAACACCGCCAGCGCCGCCAGCGGGGGCACCAGCCGGGGCGTGAGCGCGAGGATCTGATGCGCGCGGCTCCGCGCCGGTTCGGACGTGCGCAGCGGCAGACGCCGCAGCCGCAGGCTGTTCGTTACCACGAAGATCGAGCTGAACGCCATCGCGCCGGCCGCGATCGCCGGCACGAGCAGGCCGAGCGCCGCCACCGGGATGAGCACCAGGTTGTACAGGAAGGCCCAGAACAGGTTCTGGTGGATGGTCTGCAGGGTCGCGCGCGACAACGCGATGGCGCGCCCGATGCCCTTGAGCTCGCTGCCGATCAGGGTCACGCCGGCCGCCGCCATGGCCACGTCGGTGCCCGTACCGATCGCGATGCCGACGTCGGCCTGCGCCAGCGCCGGGGCGTCGTTGATCCCGTCGCCGATCATGGCCACCTCGGCCCGACGACCGTCGGCGCCGGCCTGCAGCTCGCGGATGACGGCGACTTTGTCGCCGGGGAGCACGTCGGCGATCACGCGCTCGATCCCGACGACGCGCGCGATGGCCTCGGCCGTGCGCGCGTTGTCGCCGGTGAGCATCAGCACCCGCAGGCCCTGCGCGCGGAGCTCGGCCACGGCGGCCGCGGCATCGGGCATCACGGTGTCGGCGACCGCGATCACGCCGGCGACGACCGCGTCGCAGGCCACGAGCATGGCCGTCTTGCCCTCGGCCTGCAGCCGCTCGAGGATCGCATCGACGGCGTGCAGGTCGATCCCGGCGTTGCGCATCATCCGCGTATTGCCGACGGCCAGATGACGACCTTCGACTGTCGCGCGCACGCCGGCGCCGGCGATGGACTGGAATCCCTCAGGCGCCGCGACGGCCCAGCCGCGCGCCGTTGCCGCGGCGACGATGGCCTGCCCCAACGGGTGTTCGCTGCCCGTCTCTGCACCGGCGGCCAGGCGCAACAGGTCGTCGCCGTCAACGTTTGCACCCGGCGCGCGGATCACGTCGGTCACCGACGGCGTGCCGCGGGTCAGCGTGCCGGTCTTGTCGAAGACCACGGTGGTTACGCGTTGCAGACGTTCGAGCGCTTCACTGTTGCGAAACAGAATGCCGTGCTCGGCGCCGCGTCCGCTGCCGACCATGACGGCCGTCGGCGTGGCCAGACCCAGCGCGCACGGGCAGGCGATCACCAGGACGGCCACCGCGTTGATCAGGGCATCGGTCCAGCTCACGCCGCGCACGACGATCCAGCCGACGTAGGTTAGCGCGGCCAGCACAATCACGGCCGGGACGAAGAACGTGCTGATGCGATCGGTGAGGCGTTGGATCGAGGCCTTGCTGCCCTGCGCCGTCTGCACCAGCGCGATGATCTGCGCCAGCGTGGTGTGTTTGCCGACCCGCGTGGCCTCGAAAGTGAGCAGCCCGTCCTTGTTGAGCGTCGCCGCGATCACGTCGTCACCCGGGCCCTTGCTCACAGGCAGCGACTCGCCGGTGAGCATCGACTCGTCGACCAGCGCGCGGCCCTCGCGCACGACGCCGTCGACCGGGATTTTCTCGCCCGGCCGGACGCGGATCACGTCGCCGACGACGACCGCGTCGATGGCGACGTCGGTTTCGATGCCCTCACGCACGACCCGCGCGTTCTGCGCGCGCAGACCCATCAGGCCACGGATGGCGTCCGAGGCGCGCCCACGGGCCCGCGCTTCGAGCGCCTTGCCGAGCAGGATCAGCGATAGGATCGTCGCGCTGGTCTCGAAGTAGACATGGGTCACGTCGCGGATCTGTCCGAGCGCGACCGCCACGCTGTAGACGTACGCCACCGATGTGCCCATGGCGATCAGCACGTCCATGTTGGCGCCGCCGCTGCGCAGGCTCTTGAACGCGCCGACGTAGAATTGCCGCCCGACCACGACCTGGACGATCGTGGCCGCCAGCCCCATGGCCCAGACATCGCCCGCAAAACGCACCAATCCGAAATCGCGGGCCATGCTGTAGAGCATCAACGGCACGGTCAGGCTCAAGCTGAGCGCCAGCAGCCGCAGCTGGCGTCGGGTCTCGGCGGCCCGGGCCTGCGCCTCGACATCCTCACCCGCGCCGGCTTCACCTTCGGCCAGCACGTCATGCCCGGCGTGTCGGACCGCGCCGATCAATTCGGCCAGGCTGGTCAACCCCGGGATGTACTCCAGGCGGGCGTGATCGACCCCGTAGGCGACGCTCGCCGCGAGCACGCCTTCTTGCTTGCGCAGCACGCGTTCGAGCGCCAGCGCATCCGAGGCGTCGCGCAGCCCGACGATCGGCAGCTCGGCCTTGCCGATGGCCACGCCGTAACCCGCTTTCTCGATGCGCGCGATGATGGCGCGTTCGTCGAGTTGTGCCGGGTCAAAGGTCACGGCGAGTTTCTCGCTGGCCAGGTTGACGTTCGCCAGCGCGATGCCCGGCAGTTTGCGAACGTTGCGTTCGATGTTGGCCGCGCAATTGGCGCAAGTCATGCCCGTGACGGGCAGGGTGAGGTGCCGGGCGGCGATGGTCATGGCTGGGATCCTAAGGCGCTCGCTGCAGATCGGGCAGATACAGACGCGAACCGATGACGAACAGGGCCGGGTAGTACGACGTCCCGCCGGGATCGGGGTTGGCGACGCGCACCTGGGCCTGGCCGACGGTCGTCAATGCGCCGGCCGGCAGCGTCACGGTCAAATGCGCGGCATCGACGTAGGTCGTGGTCAACGGCGCGCCATTCCAGGTCACGACCGAGCCGTCGACGAAGTTCTGGCCAGACACGGTCAGGGTGAGATCGGGCGCGCCGGGATCGGCGCCGGCCGGCGTGAGCTGCGCGATCGTTGGCAGCGCCGCGAGGGTCGCGCTGACCGCGGCGCCGACATCGAGGCGCCCGGCGCCGCATTGGCCGAACAGCGCCGTCAGGCACTGGCTTCCCGGCGCATAGGGCCGCGCTGTGCTGGCCAGTCGATCCGCCACCTGGTCGGGTGGGAGCGTCGGATTGACGGACAGGATCAGGGCCGCGGCGCCCGAGACCTGCGGGGCGGCGTCGCTGGTTCCGACGGTGAGACGCCAGGTCGGGCTGAGGGGCGTCGTCGTGCCCGTGTTCGACAACGCCAGGATCGGGTCGCCGCCCAGCTCGCCACCGGGCGCCGCGAGCGTCATCTCGCCGCCCAGGCTGCTGAAGCTCGACAGGTCCCCGGGCCGGGTGCTCGCCCCGACCGCGATCACGCCCGCGCAGTTTGCCGGCGTGTTGACCGGGCCACCGTCGTTGCCGGCCGCCGCCACGATCACGGCGCCGGCCGCCAGGATCTGGGCGATCGCGGCCGGGTAGGCCGTCGCCGAACACGGCGTGCCGCCGCCGCCCAGGCTGAGGTTGAGGACTCGCGCCGGGTTGGGGTTGGCCGGGGCGCCCGCGACCGGCAGCCCGGCGGCCCACAGCATGCCGTCGATGATGTCCGAATCGAAGCCCCCGCACTTGCCCATGACCCGCACCGGCAGGATGCGCACGCCCCAGGCGACGCCCGCGATGAAGAGCCCGTTATCGCCCTCGGCTGCGATGAGACCGGCCACGCTCGTGCCGTGCCACGAGCTGGACATGGTCGGCGAACCGTCGCACGGCGCCCCCGGCGCCGCCTCGGCGGCGGTCACCCAATCGCCGGGGT
The DNA here is from genome assembly GCA_044224715.1 of Anaerolineales bacterium. Classification (GTDB taxonomy): domain Bacteria; phylum Chloroflexota; class Anaerolineae; order Anaerolineales; family UBA6663; genus UBA6663. Next base: position 11,162 of record JBGAJV010000051.1, read on the forward strand.
CGGACGCGTTTGCGTCGCGGCCGTCGCCGTCGTTGCCGACAAATGCGTCTGTGATGAAGTCGTAGCCGGGCAGGATGCGCGCGCTGGGCAGATCGGGATGATCGCCGAGCACGCCGGTGTCGATCACGGCCACCACAAGACCCGGATCGCCCGTGGTGACGTCCCAGGCCGTGGGCGCGTCGATGCCGCCAACCGGGTCGGACAGGTTCCACTGGCGCGTGGCGTAGAACGGGTCGTTGGGGGTCCGCAGCACCTGCCGGCGCTCGTCCGGCACGGCCGAAACCACGCCGGGCAGCGTGCGCAAGTGCGCCAGCACGCGATCCGATTCGGCTGTAGTCAGTGGTTGGGTCGTGCGCCAGACGTCGGCGCCGGTGCCCATCCGCCGCACGAAGCTCAGTTCGGTGGCCGTGGCACGGCCCGCGGACGCGGCTGCGGCCGCGCCGTCAATCGTCGGGCTGACCCGCACGATGAATTGCGCCTGGGCTTTGGGTTCGGGCCCGGCCGCGGCCGCGATCACGGGCGACCGGCCGATCATCGCGCCGAGCAGGACCAGGCAGGCCGCGAGACGCCGCGCGCGGCGGTCGGCGACAGGCGCTCGCAGCACCGCGCGTCGGCTCATTGGACAGGCACGTGCCCCATCCGCAAGTCGCCCACCACGATGGTGACGAACATGCCGGACTTCAACACGCCGCGCGGGTTCGCGAACAACACGAACTGCACGGAGTTCGGCTCGGGGAGTTGTTTCATCGACATCACTTCGGAGTTGTCGATCGCCGTGCCGTCGCCCTCGACGATCAACGTCGGGGCGTCCGGATTGTCGCCGCCCCCGCTCATCGCCATGTTCATGATCGCCATGGCCTTGTCCGGGTCCAGGACGCGATAGCGCAGATCGACCATGCCGCCGTCTGCCGTGATACCGACCTGCGTAAAGCGCACGCCGAAGCGGCTCTCGATGGCGTCGCTGGTCGGCATCTCGACCGTTTCGCCGACGCGGGCCGGAGCCGCCGGCACCAGGTTGCGGTAGACGAGCACGCCGACCGCGGCCAGCAGCAACACGACGGGCAGGGCGAGGCGAGCCAGCCAGACACGCGACATTTGAGGTGAGGCCATCACTGTACGTTGAGTCATACGGCGTTCCCCCTCCGTGGTCAATGCCGCCCCGGTACCGGCTCAGCGCCGGCACCGGGGCGGCATTATCCTCGATCCGCTCGATCCGCTCGATCCGCTTGATCAGCGGCGGATCAAGGGCACATAGGTCTCGTACGGAAGCGCCGACGACGTGAACTGCGCGAAGGACAACCGCCCGGTCATGCCGGCCTTCAGGCCCGAGCCCTGCGGTCCCAAGCGGACCTCATACAGTTCGAAGATGGCCGTGTTCAGACCCGACAGCGTGGCGAGGCTGCGGCCGTCCAGGGTCAGGACGAGCTGCGCGTCGGCGGCGGCGCGCCAGACGATGCCGAGGCGATGGGCGCCCGTGCCGATGTGGCTCCACGCCGTGCAGCTCACGGTCCCGTCGCTGAGCGTTGCGCAGGCTCGGGCCTCGGGGCCGCTGCCGCTGTCCTCCACCTGGATGGTGAACAGATCCTGCGTGCGGCTGCGTCCGACGAAGACGTCGATCGCCTCGCCGTTCAGGCCCGCGAGGTTCCCGGGATTGAACTTGAAGCTGGCGCCGTAGGCCTTTGCGTTGTAGGGCGAGTAGTCGAAGACGTACGACGGCGCCGCGCCCTTGATCTCGGCATCCATCTGGCCATCGGTCGAGGCCGGCGCGTTGAGCGCGGTCACCTGGCTGAGACGATCGACCCCGGCGACGCCCGACCAGTCCTTGAAGTTGGCCGTCGAGAAGTTGCTGGCCAGGATGATCGGGTTGTTGCCCTGGAAGCGCACGGTGTGGGTGGTCACCGCGCCCCAGTTGCCGGCCGCGTCCTGGGCGCGGACGCTGATGGTCAGCGTCTGGTTGTTGGGCAGCGTGCCCGTGGTCGCCGTGACCGGCACGGTCGGCGCGCCAAAGACGCCCGACATCGCGAAGCCGCGCCCGACGCCCGGGTCGTTGCCCAGGAACCACTCGGCCCTGGCCACGCTGCCGTCGACGCCGCCGGGGATGACCGGGTCGCTGGCGGTCGTCGTGATGCGCACCCGGCGAACCCCAGCCACCTGCGTGAGCGTGATCGCGCCGACGCTCGGCCCGGTCTTGTCGACGACGAGCTGCGCCTGGGTCGAGGTCGGGCCCCAGTTGCCCGCCGCGTCGCGCGCGCGGATGTGCAGGGTGTGAACGCCCTCGGTCAGCGCCGAGACCGTGCTGAGCGGGATGTCGGCGTAACCGATCTCGGTCGCGCCCTGGAAGAGGCCCGCTGTGGGCACGAAGGGCACGGCCGCCCCGGCGCCGTCGATCGTGAGTTCGGCCCAGGCGATCGCGGATTGCACGCCGGCGGAGTTCGGGTCGGCGAAGGTCGCGGTGATGCGCACGGCCGGTGTGTACGGGCTGACCGCCACGGTGCCGTTGTTGGGCGAACTCGAGACCGTGACGTCGGGCACGTTCGGCCCGGTCTTGTCGAGATACAACTCGGTCACACCCGGCAGACCGGTGTTGCCGACGTCGTCCTGGCCTGTGACGCGGATCTGATAGATGCCCTCGGGCAGCGTCGCCAACCCGCCAGCGCTGGGGAGCGTGGCCGACAGCCCGGTCAGCGTCGTGCCGGGCAGGTTGAGGGCCAATGGGCCGCTCAGCGGTTGTCCGACGATCTCGTACTGCGCGGCGGTCACATGCACGCCGCCGTTCGGATCTTCATGACCGGTGCTCGCGGTGCCGTACAGGTGGACGTCCTGGCCGCCGTTGGTCGGGTTGGTCTCGGTCCCGTCCTGGTTGTAGCCGCCGTGGTCGAGGTTGAGATTGGTGATAATCGGCCCGGCCGCGTACAGATCGAGGATACCGCTGCTGAACGGCCCCCATGTCCCGGATGCGTCTTGCGCACGGACGAAAATGGGGTGCGTCTCGCCGAGCAGGGCGAGCGGCTGCAAGACGGCGGGCGTCAGCGTGTCGAAACCGCCTGACCCGCTCAGCGCGAGCGTGCCGTCGGGCGTGCCGTCGACGACGTCGATGTAGTACTCGGCGGTCTGGACGCCGCCCGATCCGCCGGCGAAGGTCGCGCTGAGGGTCACGTCGAAGTTGCCGGTCGTCGGATTCGGAAACACGGTCACGGCGCTCGTGACCGGCCCGACCGGCGGCGGCGCCACGGTGCTGGCCACGTTGACCGTCGTCAACACGCCGCCGGCGCCGGCCTGGCTGCCGTTGCGCAGGTATGCCAGGCCGGTGTCATAGAGAGGATACTGCGTGCCGGTCGTGGCGCCGGCCGACACAAGCACCAGCGCGTCCGACGTGCCGCCCGGCGGCACCGACTCGGCCAGCGCATGGCGCGCGTGCATCAGCGCGGTCGCATCGACGACGTAGACGGTCATGTCGGCGCCGAGCAGCCCGATGGTGCGGCTGCGCAGCCCGGCGTTGACCAGCCGCAGCGCGAGCCCGTTGCCGGCCGATGTATCGATGGCCGGGATCGCCGGGTGCATCTGGCCGTTGACCAGGAAGTACTGGCCCCGGAACTGCCGCAGATCGAAATTGTCGGGGTCGCCGCTCAAGCGCGGGTCGATCTCGCTGAAGACGAGCACGGCTTCATCGACGAACGCGCTGGCGCCGGCGTCTGTCAGCTGGCCGGGCGCGCCGGCCGGCCGCACGATGAGCGCGCCATACAGGCCCATCGCCGTCTGGCGGGCGCCGCCGGTCATCAGGCCGGCCTGATAGAGATACGTGCCCGGCGTCGACGGCGTGAAGGTGTACGTGGTGCTGCCGCCGGCCGCTGCGCCCACCAGGTCGGGCGCCAGATCCGACGCCGCGAGGCTGAGCGACGTCGCCGCGGCCAGGTTGTTCACCAGCGTGATCGTGGTGGGCGTCCCGACGGTCGTCACCAGCACCGGGCCGCCGGGCTGTGTCGGCGCCGATCCGTCGGCCGTGTAGCCGTAGATCGTGACCGCCCCGGTGGGCAGGCTGAAGGTGCCCGTGCCGGCGGTGAGGGTGCAGCCGGCGCTGCAGTTGATGCCGGCCACCGGGCCCGGCGCGGCCTGCGCCCGTCGCGCGAGGCCAAAGGCCAGTCCGAGCAGAGCGAGGAGCAGCCCGATCCACAGCGAATTGCGTCTGTTATGCATGGCTCATCCCTTTCTTCAGGGTCCGGGCCTCAGTTGACCGGGCAATGATTGTTCGGGCCCAGCGGCGGGTCGACCCGCGTGAACGTGATCAGGCCGACCATCAACGTGTTCCAGCCGTTGATCTGGGTCAGATCGTGGCTGTGCGCGATGTGGTAGTACTCGCCGCACTGGTTGAACGACGTCGTGCCGAGCGGCAAGGCCTCCTGGTTGCCCAGGTAGGGGCTGCCGAACCACGCGCCGAACTGCACACTGGCCTCGGCCGGCTGTTCGACCGGGATCGGGTTGAGCACCGGGTCGTAGCTCTCGGCGTCGCGCCAATCGAAGACCACGTCCCACGATTGGCCGGGCGCCACAGGCACCGTGAACTTCTCGTACGACAGGTCGCCGTCGATCGGATCGGCCAACGGGTATCCGTCGCGCCCGATGACGATGCCGCTGTTGCCGTGCGGGTGGAAGGGCACGTCCTCGTAGCCGAAGTTCAGATAGCGCTGCAACGCCGGGTAGGGGTAGTACGCCTCGGTCGCGTTGGACCGGTTCAACGGGCGGATGTGGGTCAGCGCGCCATACGGTTGCGCCGGCAGCCACGAGGCGCCGTTGGGCGCCAGCGTGTCCGGGAAGGTCCGGCCGTTGAGCATGTTGTAACGCGCCTTGTAGTTGGCCCAATCGAACCGCGGGTTGGCCGGGTTGAGTTGGACGGCCTCATGCAGATGCGGGTCGATCTCCGAGAGCATGAGGATGTACTCGGTGTCGGCGTTGTAGATCGTGGCCGGGTCATCGTAGACATACCCGTAGCGGATCGAGACGCCGGGCGCCGAGGTGTCGACGCCGCCGGGCTGCGCCGCCGGCCGCACGACGAGCGCGCCGAACAAACCCATGTTGACCTGCAGCATGGCGTTGGTCCCACTCTGGTACCCGAACGTGCCGGGGCGGCCCGCCGTGAAGCTGTAGGTCAGCTCGCCGCCCGCCGGCACCGGCGTGGTCAGCGAGTTGTTCGCTAGGTCCGGCGCGACCGGCGCGCCATTGGCCAGCACTGCGCCCTGGCCCGGGAACATCAGCGAGATCGCGACGGGCAGGGTGTTCTTGACGACCACCGAGACCGCGTCGCCCTCGGTCACGCACAACACCGGGCCCGGGTATTGGAAGGGCTCGTTGCCGTCGCTGAAGCTCCACATGTAGGCGGTGTTGCCGTCCGCCAGGCTGATCGTGCCCTCACGCGCGGTGAGCGTGAAGACTGGCTGGTTGCTCGGGCTTGTCGTGCACACCATGCCCGAGGGCGGGGGCGGCGGGGCGTCGGCGCTCGCCGTCGGTCGGCCGACGGCCGGGACGAAGACGCAGGCGGCCGCGACCGCCATCCACAACGCGCGTTCCATTCGGTGAAGGACTGACCCATTCGACATGAGCGTTCTCCTTGCGTCTCGCGTCACCCGAGCTCGTTGGCCTGGCTCTGAAGCGGCAACACACCAACCGGGTACACCCGGACCTCGGTGATCTGGCCGCCCAGCGACCCGTCCAGGTCGCCGTTGCTGACCTGATACAGGGCGCGGTTGTAGAGCAGGTACTTCTTGCATGCCCGACCCTGATCGTCCAGGTCGTCGTAGGTCGCCGGCGTCGGCGCCGTGAAGATGGCGTCCCAGGTCTCGCCGGCGTTGAGGTTGAGGTCGCGGGCGACGAAGCTCAGGTCGGCGCCGGTCCGCGCGCCGTTGACCAGCCCGCGCAGCAGCGAGGCGTCGCGGCCGACCGCTCGGAAGGTGATGCCCGGCGCCGTGACCGTGATCGGCTTGAAGCCCAGGTTGATCAGCCGCAGCAGCACGCGCTCGCCGGCCGTGGCCTGGATCAGGGCCGAATGCGGCTGGTGCTGCAGGGCCGTGTCGGCCCAGGCCGGGTCGTACGGATCGTGATTGGGCAGCAGGGTGTCGGGGTAGGCCCGGCCGTTGATCAGATAGAAGTCCGCCTGATAGTCGGTCCAGTCGACCAGCTGGATGTGGGCGTCGCACCAGTGCATGTAGGCCCACACCTCGGTGAAGATGAGCAGGAACTCGCGATCGTAGGCGGTCGAGCGATCGGCGTAGGCGGCCACGCCGTCGTTGTAGGCGTAACCCATCGGCACGCCGGAGCCGGCAGCGGCACCGGCCAGTCGCGCCGGCACGGCCGGGCCAGCGCCCTGGTTCTGCAACGCCCGCACATAGGCGACGCCGGTCATGCCCATGTGGATGTGCTCGGTCTCTTCGACGTGGCAGTGGAACATGTACGTGCCCGGGTCGTGCGGCTTGTAGTAGTACATGAGTTCGCTGCCGATCGACACGCCCATCGACGAGTGCGGCTCGCCGTCGAACATCGGGATCGCGTTCTTGAAGCCGTGCCAGTGCACGGTATGCGCGTCGGTCAGGTCCGGCCGCATGACGAAGCCCAGGTTGGTGAGCTTGAGCCAGAAGTCGGCTTCCTGATCGACGTCGAGCACCGGGGCGGTGTGCCACGCGCCCATCTTCTGGGCGAAGACCTGGTCACGCACGCCGTTGAAGCGCGTCACGTCGGCGAAGCCGAACATGTACGTCGAGGTCCCGTTTGGCGCGTACGGGTCCGGATGGATCTGCGCTGCGCCGGTGTACATGTCGCGGCCGGGGATCTTGATCCAGCCGTCGGTCGCGGCCAGGTGCCGGTTGGGCACCGTGTTGACCGGCGGGGCCGCGGCCTCGGCCGGCGTCAGCAGCGCCTTGGGCAACACGTACCCGGCGGCCGTCGCGGCCAGACCGGCGCCGATCTTGATGAAGCTGCGCCGCGAGAGTTTCGGGAAGGTGAGTCGTGAAGTCATGCCGGTCTCCTTGAGCGGCGCTCACCGCACCACGTTCGGCAGGTAGAGCGTGTTGTAGGCCTGGCTGTCGGGCAACACGAGCACGAAGAAGTTGCGTGAGCCGACCTCGTCGGCGCCGACGTCGACCGGCAGCACGCGCGCATCGCCGTCGATGTCGGGCGTCGGACGCGGCACGTTCGGGTATGGCTGACCGACCCCGGGCGCGCCGGGCAGCAGTGGCGTGCCGACGTTGATCGCCGGCGAGCCCTGCGCCAGGTGGTAGTTGCCCATCATCGTCGGCGGCACGTCCTGGGCCACGATCGTGGCGCCCACAAAGCGCGGGTTGATGCGCCAGGGCTGGACCTCGATCGTGGTGTCGTAGGTCGCCACGAAGAGCGGGTCGACGCCGAACCGGTTCGTCGCGCCAAGCGGGTCGCGGTAGTCGCGCGTGTCGGGGCTGGCCGACAGGAACGAGTACGAGAGCGGCAGCTGGATCTGATGGTCGAACGCGCCGATGTCCCAGCGGTAGATCGGCGCCGGGTCGCCAGGCAGACCGATTCCGCTCACGCCGCCGTTGAGATTGAAGCTGCCGGCGCGGTTGTCCCAGAAGAGGTTGTTGAACATCAGCGGGACGCTGAACCGCGGGGCGTTGGCCGGCAGCGTCGCCTGGAGCAGCGTGCTCTGCAGCGTGGTCGAGAGGCCGGCCGGGGCGGGCTGGCCATTGCTGGTCATCGCCGTCGCCGTGGTGAGGTTCTTGACCACCGTGTTGTTGTAGAAGCGCACGTTCGGGGCGTCGTTGAGCGCGACGCCGCCGCCCTCGTGGGTCGAGATGTTGTTGGCGATGATGTTGTTGTAGACGTTGAAGACGAAGTTGCCGGCCATCAGGAAGCGCAGACCGCCGCCGTCGTCGTTCGACAGGTTCGACTGGATGATGTTGTCGTAGATGTCGAGGTTGCCCGCGCCGGTGCTGAGCGTGCCCGGGTCGATCGGCAGTTCGCCGGCGACCATGATGCCGCCGCCTTCGTCCATCGAGCGGTTGAAGTAGATGCGGTTGTGGTGAATGGCGCCGCCCGGGCTGCGGCCGTAATGGCTGATCGCGCCGCCGTACTCGACCGAGAAGTTGCCGCAGATGTGGTTCCACGACACCTGGTAGCTGTCGGTGCCCTGGAAGATGCCCAGCGCGCCGGCCAGGTTGGTGCCGCCGTTGGCCAGGATCTGGTTGCGAGCGATCACGACGTTCTCGTTGTGGTTGCTCCACTGCGGTCCGAGGTTCGGCGTGCCCAGCCGCACCGCGCCGCCATAGGCGCCGCCGTTGCTGCGCAGGATGTTGTTCGTGATCTGCAGGTAGCGGGCGTAGCCGTTGACGAAGACGCCGCCGCCCTGGGTCTCGACCACGGGCTGCTGACCGTTGTTGCCGCCGCCGATCTGATTGATGTTGGTGGGGAAGCCGAGCTGGTCGCCGCCCTCGATCGTGAAGCCGTCGATCGCGGCCCGATACGGGCTGGTGGCCGTGTTGTTATTGGCGAAGTTGAACTCGCCATTCTCGGCCAGCACCGTCACCACGGCGCCCTCGTAGATCGTCTGATCGCCGTCCCACTGCAGCCCGGCCACCAGCGTGCGCCAGGCGTCGGCCGTGGTCGTGTCGCCGCCGAAGCCGTTGCCGTTGAGCACGGTGCCGACCACGTTGTGCGGGCCGCTGCCGTCGGTGTACACGCCGCCCGGGCCCACGCCCTGCAGTTGGACCGAGGAGTGCATGACCAGGTTGGTGAAGTACGCCTGGGTCGGGTTGAACGCCGTCACCGCCGGGTTGGGGTAGACCACGATCAGCGTGCGCTGCGGGTTCTGGTTCCGGGCCGCGGCCGTGTTGAGCGCGCCCTGGATCGGGTTCGCCGGCGGGTTGAGGTTCGGGTCGAACGGCACCGGCGAGTTGAATTTGCGCCAGTTCGGGGCCGGCACAGAGGCCGGCGGGTTCGCCGGGTTCCCGGGCGGGTTCACCTCATACAGATCGGGTCGATAGTTCGAATTGTTGGCGTACCACAACGCGTGCACCATCAGGCCGTTTGTGGTGACGTTGCCCTGCGAGTTCTGCACCTGCAGGTGGTAGATGCCCTCGGTCAGGTTCGTCGGCGCCTGGACGGTGATGCTGTTCTCGCTCCAGACGATGACCGGCAAGATCGTGCTGCCCGCGACCTCGGGCCCGTTGCCGACGCCCGTGAACGGGGTCAGGGTCACGCGCCCGATCGCGCCTGGCGTGCCCAGGAAGCCCTTGCCCGTGATCGTGATCTGCCGTTGCGCGGCCGGCGTCGCGGCGCGCGCGTTTGAGAACACGACGTAGGGCCGGTTGACGGCAAAGAGCTGCGGTGTGTTGTCCGCCACCGTGCACTGCACGGCCGCGTGCTGCTGCGAGCCGGGCGCCTGGATCGAGACGCCCACCTGCGTCGGCGCGAGGTCCGAGATCACCACGTCGCCGGGGAACATCTCGAAGTTGGCCGAGATCGTGCGGAACTGCGGATCGTAGTACGGGTTGATCCGCCCGGTGTTGCCGGGCTGGCCCGGGTCGTTGCCGACGTGCCGGTACATGCCCGTGCACACGCCCGACGGCGAGGGGCAGCTGATCGTGTCGGTGCTGGGCATCAGCGGCTCGTAGACGCCGTTCGGATCCGAGTAGGCCGTGTAGCGCAGCCGGCCGGCGTAGTCGTACAGGCCGATCGGCGAGTGGCTCACGCCCGCCTTCTCGCCGTAGAACAGCGTGCCAGGGTCGGTCGACAGATTAAGGTCGTCGACGATATAGCCGTACCAACGGCCCGGCACCGGCACCTGAGTGAAGAGCTCGAACACCGGCGCCACCGACTTCTGGTTCTGGACCTTGACCAGCTTCATGTTGCACAACGGGCGCGCCTGACCCTCGAACGGGCTGCCGCCCTCGCCCGCGAAGGTCGGGTTGTCGGTCGGCGTGGACGACGGCACGCTGACGCCGGCGGGCAGCGGGTCGAGCGGCGCGTCGTAGCCGTCGATCCCGATTCCCGCCACGTCGACGATGTGGAGCGGGCCCACGCACTCGGCGGGTACCTGCGCCGGGGTGATCGGGTGGTAGCTGTCGCCGCTGAAGACGTTGATGTCTTCCTCGCGGGTCGGCGAGTAGACCGGCCGCGTCACGGTGGTCGTGCCGGCGCCGCTCTGGAAGGTCAGGGTCTGAGTCGGGATCTCGACCTCGACGATGTAGTCGCCGGGGGTCAGGTCGCCAAAGCCGAAGTTGCCGTCGAGCGTCTGCTGCTCACGCCCCACCTGCACGCCCATCAACGGGCCTTCGAGACAGGTTCCGTTCGGGTCGGAGGGCAGCACGTATTGATGCGGGATCGGGTTGTTCGGGTCCGGCACGCTGGGTAGCGGGTTGCCGTTGACGTCGCGGGCGACGCAGCCGGTCGGCCGCTGCCATTGTTCGTTGAGCCCTTCGCCCAGCAGCGCGCCGCGCGCGTATGACCCGTCGGGCGCGAGCTCGTACGTGGTGCTGGCATCGCACGTCGTGCCTGGATGCTCGCCGCAGGGGACCGGGCTCCACAGTCTGACGTTGAGGTTGGGGATGCCGACCTGCCAGTTCTCGATCGCCAGGTCGCGCGGGTTGAGTTCGTTGCGGGTGGTGCCGTACGACACGGTGCCGGCGATGCCGCCGTTCTCGCCCGGCTTGTAGGGCACCACGCCGATGTCGATCCGGCTATTCTGGCCGATGATCGGCAGGATCGGGATGTCGACCGCGCCCGTCGAGATCACGGTCTCCTCAGGCTGATTACCGGCCTGGAACGTGAAGCCCGTGTTGCGATACGAGTCGTTGTAGAGCTCGAGGATCAGCCAGAAGCCGATCGGGTAGGTGTTCTCGGCGAACCAGTGCCCGCCGCCGGTCGTGGTGACGAATTGCGCGCCGCGATCGATGACGGAGTTCGAGCGCCGCTTGACGCCGAGCACCAGGTTGTCGACACCGACCTCGCCGGCGTCCATGCGCCCATTCTCGTTCGAGTCGAGGAAGACGTGGCCCGAGAAGCCCGTGAACCAGCCGCCGACCATCAAGGTGCCCATGTCGACCAGCTGGCCGTTGACGACCGTCACGTTGACGAGATCGAGCAACGTCGTCTGCGGCTCGTCCCAGTAGGTCAGGGTGTAGTCGCCGTCCGGCACGCCGTGGATGTCGAACGCGCCGTTGGCATCGGCCTGCGTCACGATCACGGCCTGATCGCCGTCTTGGAGCCCGGTGAGGCTCACCCAGGCGTTGGCCACCGGCTTCTCGACCTTGGCGCCGGCCAGCCCGCCCCACAGGTTGCCCAGATAGGGCAGGCCGTTCGCCATCGGTACGTACACCTCGGCTTTGACCACCACGCCTTTGACCTCGCCGGTGGTCACGAGCGCGTTGCCTGGCCCGGTGGTCGCCGTCGTCGGCACCCAGACGGTGTTGCCGTTAAGGATCGCGTTCTTGCCCGTGGTGCTGTCGACGTAGCCGAAGATCGTCCAGGGGAAGGGTTCGGCCTGGTTGACGAACTCGGTGTCGAAGCCGGTCGCACCTTCCATGATCCAGGTGTCGTAGTCGTGGTTGCCTTCGAGCGTCGAGGTCTGGATCCAGCGCCCGATCTGGTTGGCCGGGGGCGTCATCGAGAACGCGTAGCGGTTCGGCCCCAGGTTCGGCACGACCACATCGCCGACGCTGTCGCTGAAGCACCCGGCGCCGAGCGACCGGATGATGGCTTCGCCGTTCCAGTCGTACAGGGCGCGCCCCGTGTTGCCCGGCGCATACGCCACGTAGCCCGGGTCGCCGGGCTGCGGCCCACCCGCCGGGATCGTCGCATCGAGCGCGGCCTGGATCGCGGCGACGTCGTCGGCCGTCAGACCGGCCGCGTCGGTGTAGTACGTGGTGCACAGCGGGTTGCCGAATACGTCGGTCGTGACTTCGCCGAGCACGTCGCCGGCGTGCGCCTGCCAGCCCGACAGGCCGTTTCCGTCCTCAACCGGCGAGTCGAACATGCCGTTGACGATGGCGTTGTCGTTGAACACCTTCGCGCGCAGCGTGGCGGTGGGCAGCGGGAGCGGCTGCATCGAGACCGTGATCACGCCGTTGTCGGCGATCAACTCGGGGTTGGTCGGTCCGCCCCAAGCGTCGAGCGCGGTCGGCTGGATGTCGCTCAGATAGATCACGCCGCCCGCGACCAGGAAGTGCGCGCCATCGAGCTTGTAGGCTTCGCCGTTCGGCCCGTCCTGCGCCAGCACCGAGATCAGGTACCGCCCATCCGCCAGGCCGACCAGACCCGAGTCGAGGTTGAGCTCGTCGCTCGCGCCCTGCGCCACGATCGGGGCGTAGCTCTGCTGCGGCTGCAGCGAGGGCCAGCGGCAGTTGGCCGGGTAGGTCGGGTTCGGTTGCGTGAAGTCCGGGTGGCCGGGGTTTGTCGCGCTCTCGAGGTAAGGCGAGCAATCCGGGAAGCGCGGCTGGAATGGATCGCCGGTGTTGTCGGCGTTGATGATCCACTTGTAGGGGATGCCGATCGGCGCGCCTTCGGCGATCTCGAACTTGCCGTTCGGCCCGGTCCCGGCCGGTTGCGTGACCTCGTCGGCCGTCACCGTGCGCGCGCTGACGACCGCCAGGTGCAGGACGGTCGACGGCGTGCCCGCCAGCTTGTTGCGCCGAACCGGCGCCTCCGCCGGCGCTGCAGCGGCCGGCGCCGCCGGGAACAACCCTGGCCCAGACGCCAACGTCAAGGCAAGGACCGCAAGCCAACGCAGTGTAACGGCTACGACCGAGGGGGCTTTCTGCATGCTGACCTCCGAAAGCGCGCCGGTTTGGTGTGGCGCGTGAGAGTCACGAGACGCAGGGACAGAAATGGGCGTTTTGTAACAGGCGCATTCTGTCTTTCGTCTGGGCCAATGGACATGGCGCTTCGAGACCAAAAAAGGACTAGGTGTTGGACTAGTCCTTGAGTGACTGTTGCGTTGGGTTCATCCCGCCGCCGGGCCTTGAGTGGCCAGAGCAGGTTCGGCGACGTGTTGGACGGCGTCTGCGTGAAGGGCCGCGACGTATTGCGCGGGATGTCGTTCGAACGCGCGGCGACAACCTGGCGCACAGAAGTACACGGTCTGACCCTGGTATACCGTCTGCGCCGGGGCTGTAGCCGGATGGACGGTCATGCCGCAGACGGGATCGACGACTGCGGCGCCCCCCTCGAGCTTCCGCCGCAACTGGAAGAGCGCGGCGATGGCGCCGGCGTGGACGAGCCCCATCAGCCCGGCGGTGACCCAGATCGCCATCGGCGAGACGCCGACCATGACGCCCAACATCGCGCCCATCGTGCCGCCCATCACGCCGCTCAGTCCGCCGTCGAGGATCCCCATCCAGCCGCCCAGGCGTCCGAAGCCCGCGCCGATGGCCGCCGCGACCAGCAGGGCGATGGTGTTGCTGACGAACAGATCGGTGGCTGACCCAAGCCAGGTGCCGACGGAAAGGCCCGTCACCATGCCCAGGGTCATGCCCACCATCATGCCGAGCATTTCCGTCATGGGCAGGCCCCTTCGGCTGAACGCCAACCCCGTGCCGATGCTTGCGCCGATCGCGATCAGGCTGACACCAAGGGCAACCGAGAAGGGCATAGGGCCTCCTTTGGGGGTGGCGGCGGATTCGCCGACGTCGAATGTGAACTCGGCCATCGCGCGGGCATGGCCCGGGCGGTCGATCTGGGTCGTCAGCTTCCACGGGCCGGCCATCGGAAAGTCGAATTGCAATCCGTAGGTGCCACTGCCCGTCGGGCTCATCGCCATCGTGTCATTCGCCATGCACATCAGGGCCATGTCGAAATCGGCGGCGATGGTGGCATCGCGGACAGGTCGGCCAAATGGGTCAACGATGTCAAGGGCGAGTAGGTGCGAACCCGTGGTGAGAGGTGCCTCGGTCGTGAGACGGGCGATCGCGCCGTCGTCCAGCGTGGCCACCCCGAGATGACCCGGGCTGAGCGCTGCCGCCAGGGCGATGACGCTCGTGGGCTGGCAACCCGTGGCCGCCAACGCCAGGACAATGATGAACACGATGTTCGGCGAGCGACGCCGATTGTGCATGCCGCCTCCGTAAAGACGGAAAGGGAGATTTACGTGCCTTTTATTGTGGAGCGATGAGGTCCGACTTACTATGAGGATAAAAAACCAATAAAGAACTATTTCAAGGACTAGCCCGGGTCCCATCGAGACCATCCTGTGCCAGCAGCGGCGCGAACAGGACTATAGGAATCTTGACCGAGTTGCTACGATTTGTGACAATCGCTCCACCCGTGGCGATTGGCGCCTGGGCCTGAGGCGGCCCCTTCGGCGTCTTTATGGCAAGGGTTGATCGGGGGCGCCCGATCACGCGTAACAGTTCAGCGGCTGCCGGCTCATCGGCGCGATACCTGACGCAGCCATCATCGGTGTGTGTCGTTCAAAAACCTCATGACGGGCACTCAGACCTCTGCAACCGGTCAGATGGTCGCCACGCTTCGGCGCTGGCGCTGGTTGATTTTGGTCAGCGGCATCCTGGCGGTCATCGCCTTCGAATCCGCTGAACCCTGGCTGCCTTCCGAGCATCATTGGACCGAGATCATCGTGTACAGCCTGGCTATGCCCGGCCTGGGCTGGCTGCTGTTGACCCTCATCGTGCGTCGCGCCGAACGTCATGTCCGCATCGAGACCCAACTTGATCTCCTGCGCAGCTTCGTGCGTCAGCTCGCCGAGCACCAGACGGGCGGACGGGCCCTTGAGCTCCTCACCGAGTATCCGCGCCGGATCATCCCGGACGCGGATGTCGCGCTGTATGGGTACGACCATCTGGCCGCGCGCTTTGTCTGCTTGACACGCTCCGAAGGCGCGACCCCAGCGGGCGACGAAGAGCCCGCGACGCTGTGCGCGAACTGCCCGGCGGCGAACCTCGGTCCCGCGCGGCTCAGTCGCTGCCCGACGTCGGCCGAGCGCGCCCACTATTGTCTGACCCTCGAGCACAGCCGTCTGCGTCTCGGCCGCTTGGCGCTGACGTTGCCTCCCGGGCGCGCGCTGAGCCAGGAACAGATCGATACGCTCGGTCTGTTGGCGCCCGAGTTCTCGCTCGCGGTGGTGATGGCCACGGCGCATGACGAACAGGTCGGCGAGGCGCGCAGCGCGGCCCGGAAAGACGAACGGCGCCAACTCTCGGTGACCCTCCACAATTCGGTGGCGCAGCAGCTCGGTTACCTTCACCTCAGCCTCGATCGCCTGGCCGAATCGACCGCGCAACCGGCGGCGCCGACCGGGGTCAGCCAGACGCTGGCGACCCTGCGCGATCTCGCCGGTGACGCCTACGAGCAGATGCGCGACCTGGTGACGCATCTCCGGGCGCCGCAGCTGCGCAGCCTGCTGTTCCTCCTGGAGGGCCGGCTTCGGACGCTCTCGCAGGCGACGGGCATCCAAACGCGATTGGACGTGGTGGGCGAGGCGCATCTGCTGACGCCAGACCAGAACCAGCAGATCCTGAGCCTGGTGCATGAGTGCCTGAACAACGTCCAGAAGCACGCTCAGGCGCGCACCGTGTCCATTCGTCTGGAGTGGCGGCCAGAGGAGCTTCTCCTCGACGTCAGCGACGACGGGCGCGGTTTCGACAGTCAGTCCGCGGCGCCTGCCGGCCACTACGGTCTCGCCATGCTGCGCGAGCAGACTGCCGAATTGGGCGGCCGTCTGGCCGTCGAGAGCGCCCTGGATCAGGGCACGCGTCTGCAGTTCGCGGTTCCGCTCAAGGCCACGCCGGCCCAGGCCCGTGCCGCACAACGAGCTATCGGATCAGCCCTATGACGACTTTTCAAATGACTTCGCTGGCGCTCGATCTCGTGTTGATCGTGCTCGGGATCCTGACCTATGTGCGTCGGCCGCGGTTGGGTGGCCTGCTGAACCGCGGCATGCGCCTGTTGTTGATTGGCCTGATCATGCTCGGGTTCGCCCACATGCTCGAAACCGGGCTCTTCGTCTGGCTTCACCTCACGGAGGATGTCAATGAGGTCCTCCACCGGGTTTTCGTGATCATCGCGTTCGCGATGATCTTGCTGGGTTTTGGGCGGATGCAACGCGCGCTGCACGATTGAGACATGACCGACACCCGTCAGCCGGAGCCTTACCTCGACGTGTTTTCGGCGGTCATCCGACGGTTCATCCGTCTGGTGGGCGAACCGGCGGCGCTGCGCATCGCCCGACGCGTGCCGGGGCTGGCCGTCGCCGATGACGGCCGTGTCACGGCCTTCAACGAGCTCGATCCAACGGGGACGCTCAACCTGCTGATCGACAGTTACGAGGTCGTGTTCGGCGATATCGCGCTCACGTTGTCGCGCCAGGCGGCGGCGCCCCTTGTCGCGAAACCCGAATTGGGCCTGAGCGAAACCTTCGGCGCCACCCCGCCGCCGGTTGCCCGCCTGGTGCTGATCGACGATCACGCGCTCTTTCGCAGCGGCCTGGCCAGCGTCTTCGACGGCCAACCCGACCTCGCCCTTGTCGGCCAGGCCGGCACGGTCAAAGACGGCGTCGAACTGGTGCGCGCGACCCGGCCCGATCTGGTCCTGGTCGACTTCAATCTCCCGGATGGCTCGGGCGTCGACGCGCTCCGCGCGTTTCGCGCCGACGTCCCCGATGTGAAGGCGGTCTTCCTGACGGTCTACGAAGACGACGAGCACTTGTTCGCCGCGCTCCGGGCCGGCGCCGTCGGCTACCTGCCCAAAAACGTCAGGGCTTCGGATCTGTTGCTGCGTCTGCGTGGGGTCTTGCGTGGCGAGGTCGGTTTACTGCCCGCGGTGGCCGGTCGCATTCTCAAAGAGTTCGCGCATGCCCCGGCGATCGCCACCGGCGGCGACTCGGCGCCCCCGGCGCTGACCAGCCGTGAGATCGAGGTGGTATCGGCGTTGGCGCAGGGCGCCACGAACCGCGAGATCGCGCGGCGGTTCGTGATCAGCGAGAACACGGTCAAAAACCACATCCGCAACGTCCTCGCCAAGCTGCAGCTGCGCAACCGCCGCGAGATCGTCAACTACGCCCGTCGCCACGGCCTCAGTTGAGCCTGCGCCCGCCCCGCAGGCGACGATCGGGCTAGTTCGTGTGTGTGGTCCGAAGTTGAGCCCAAAGACCCAGTGAACGCCGGCCGCGCGGCCGCCATAATGACGCGATGCCCGGTGCGCGCACCCGAGTTGTGATCGCGTGGGTGGTCGCCGTCCTGGCGATCGGTCTGGCCGTCCCCGGCGTCCTGGCCGCGCGCCCGGTCGACGCGCCAGTCGGTCTGAGCCCTGAGCTCAGCTCCGATCTGGCGTTGCTTGCCCCTGGCGAGGCGTTGCCGGTCATCGCGTATCTGCGTCCCGCCGGGACGCTGCTCGAGGGCGTTGCCGAGGCCGACCTGCGCCGCACGGCGGCCGTCGCGCAGGCGCCGATGCTGGCGCGGCTCGGGCGCCTGGAAGCCGAGCGGCGCGTGACCGAGATCCGGCCGTTGTGGATCGTCAACGCCATCGCGTTTTCGGGTGGGGCGGTCGACATCGCCGCCGTGGCGGCGTGGCCGGAGGTCGTCACCGTCGAACGCGATCGCGTCTACGCTCTGGCGGCGCCGATCGCGTCAACGGCCAGCACCGGCGATCGCGCCCAGAGCGGACCCACGATCGAGCCCAACCTCCTGGCCATCCAGGCGCCGCTGTTGTGGACCGTTGGAATCACCGGGACCGGCGCCGTCGTCGCCAGCTTGGACACCGGCGTCGACGCGACACATCCCGCTCTTGGTCAACGCTGGCGCGGTGGCGTCAGCGACTGGCTCGATCCGTACCAACAATGCGCTCAACCGTGCGACCCGCTTGGCCATGGGTCGCGCGTCGCCGGTGTGATCGTCGGCGGGGTGGAAAGCGGTTCGGCCATCGGCGTCGCGCCCGGTACCCAATGGATCGCGGCGCGGATCTTCAACGCCCAGGGGCTGGCCCAGGCGAGCGTCATCCATCAGGCGTTTCAATGGGCGCTTGACCCTGACGGCGACCCCGACACCGACGACGCGCCGGACGTGGTCAACGCGTCGTGGGATCTGGCCAACCCGGCCGGTTGCGATCTGACCTTTGCGCCCGATCTGCACGCGCTCGTCGCCGCCGGGATCACGCCGGTCTTCGCGGCGGGCAACCAGGGCGCGGGCGTGACCGGCGTGGGCGCTGCCGTCAGCCCGGCGAACAACCCCGATGCGTTTCCGATCGGCGCCGTCGATGCCACCGGCGCGGTTGCGGTGTTCAGCAGTCGCGGGCCGACGTCGTGCGGCGTCGGCGTGCCGCGCACGTTTCCGGACGTCGTCGCGCCCGGCGTGGCCGTGTTCACGACCGATCACATGATCGTCGGCGACCCGACCCCGCGCTATGTCTCGGGCCCGGAGACGACCGGAACGTCGTTCGCGGCGCCGCACGTCGCGGGCGGCCTGGCCCTGTTGGTAAGCGCATTCCCGGGGCGCCGGCTCTCGCCGGCGGAGCTGCGCGTGGCCCTGGCGTACACGGCCCACCCCGTCCCGACCGATGCGGCGGCGCCCAACAACGATTCGGGCGCGGGCATGATCGACCTGTGGGCCGCGTATCAGGCCCTCGCCACGGGCGTCGTCCCGACGGCCACACCCACGGTCACGCCCAGTCCGACACCGAGTCCGCGCCCGAGCGCAACCCCGAGCGCGACACCGACGGCGCTCGCGACCGGGGTCAAACTCTATTTGCCGTGGATTGGACGCGCGATCCCGTAACCCAAAGCCCGAAAATCCGACGTTCTATTGAACACGATGGCGCGCAACCAGAAAAACGCCCCGAAACGGATCCTGGTGATCGACGACGATATCTATGTCGCCCGGATCGTGGCGTTGTGTTTGGAGCCGTTTGGCGAGTTCGACGTCCAGGCCGCCCTCGACGGCCTCACGGGTGTACAGGAAGCGGTCAACGCCCTGCCGGATCTGATCGTGTTGGACTTCGATCTGCCCGGCGCTGACGGTCTCGCGGTGGTGCGCCAGTTGCGCGGGGCCGTCGCCACGCAGGCCATCCCGGTCGTGGCGGTGACCGGCGCCATGGAGGTCGACCCGCGCTGTGTCGCGATGGTCTCCGCCTGCGACGCCTACGTGCCGAAGCCGGTCAACTTCCGGATCCTGCGTCAGACAACCCTGCACCTGCTTCTGCGCCCGGCCGCGACACCAGCCTGATCCGAGACCGAAAGAATAAAGAAGAGGCCGGGCGGATGCCCGGCCTCTTGGATTCTCGTGAGCCGCGAAACGATCAGCTCAAGTAGTCGCGCAGCTGGCGGGCGCGGCGCGGGTGGCGCAGGCGCCGCAGCGCTTTGCCCTCGATCTGGCGGATGCGCTCGCGGGTGAGCCCGAACTTCTGGCCGACTTCCTCGAGCGTGTAGGCGCGCCCGTTCTGCAGGCCGAAGCGCAGGCGCAGGATGCGGGCCTCGCGCGGCGTGAGCGTGCCGAGCACCTCTTCCATCTTCTGGCCGAGCATGGCCTCGTGCGTGGTCTGAGCCGGGGAGGGCGACGTCTCGTCCTCGACGAACGAGCCGAACTCGGCGTCTTCATCCTCGCCGACCGGGCGCTCGAGCGAGAGCGGGCGCCAGCTGACCTTGAGCATCCACTGCACCTTGCGCGAGTCGGTGCGCAGTTCGTGGGCCAGCTCCTCGGGGCTGGGCTTGCGGCCGAGCTGTTGTTCGAGCTCGCGCGAAGCCTTGTACAGCCGACGGATGCGGTCGCTCATGTGCACGGGCACGCGGATCGTGCGGCCCTGGTCGGCGATCGCGCGCGTGATCGTCTGGCGGATCCACCAGGTCGCGTATGTGCTGAAGCGGAAGCCACGCCGCCATTCGTACTTCTCGACGGCCTTCATCAGGCCAAGGTTGCCCTCCTGGATCAGATCCAGGAACGGGACGCCGCGCCCCATGTACTTCTTGGCGATCGAGACCACGAGACGGGTGTTGGCCTTGATGATGTGTTCGCGCGCGGCGCGGCCGTCCTCGATCTGGCCCTGGAGCTGGGCGCGTTTCTTGAAGTCGACGTTGGCGCTGAGCTTCTCGACCTGCGCCTCGGCCTTCCAGCCGCGCTCGATGCGCTTGGCCAGGTCGACCTCCTGCTCGGTCGAGAGCAGAGGGACGCGCGCCATCTCCTTGAGGTACAGACCGACCGTGTCGTCGATCGAGATGCCGCTCAGATCGAAGCTGCCCTCGTCGTACTGGCGATGCGCGGCCAGCGCCCGGATCTTCGACGGCACCTGCCGGCGATCGTCGTAGACGGCGACGTCGCAACCGTGCAGGAAGGCGAAGAGCTCCTCGAGTTGCTCGGATGCGCTCTCGGCTTGCGGGAAGGCCTCGATGATGTCGTCGGTGAGCAGATAACCCTGGCGCGTGGCCCGGTCCATCAGCATCCCGATGAGCTCGGCGTCTTTCCCGGTGGTGTTCGTGTACTTCATAAAAAAGATCTCCACGAGGCCTGAGCGATACCGGTTTCGGCTTGGCCGAACGCGGCTAGTTGAGCAAATCCTTCAATTTCGCGAGCCGTGGGTCGATGTCGTCGTCGACACAATCGCACTGCTCGAGGTTCAGGTTGACGCCGCACTTCGGGCACAGGCCCAGACAATCGGGCTTGCACAGCACGTGCATGGGCTGCGAGAGCAACATGTCGTCGCGGATCTCGGGCGCCAGGTCGAGATTGAGATCGTCCGGGATCGGCAGCCCATCGGCCGGCGTCGTGCTGGCCGGGTAGTAATACATTTCGCCGAGTCGACCGGTCAGCGGCACGACCGCGGTATCGAGACAGCGGCTGCACTCGCCCTCGATCGCGGCCGTCAGCTTGCCCTGCACATACAGACCTTGAGGCGTCCGAGTCAACGTGATCTCGCCGCGCAGGTTCGACACCGTCAGATCCGGAGCGATCTCGGCGACCGCCTCCGCAAATGGGATCGTTCGGCTGTAGCCCACGCTTTCCTTGATCAGAAAGCCGACGTTGAGCTGCAGAAGCTGAGCGTTGGTGTTCAGGGTCGCGTCCCCAAAGCTCTTGTGCGCATAGCTGACACCCCAACAGGTGGGGGTCCTTCAGGGCGATGCCCTGTGCGCGTGAAACTATAATTGGTAAAATTGGCGTGAAGGATCGTAACATACGCAAGAGTCGCAAGTCAAGCATTCGGATCGTTAAGGCGCGTAAATTCCCTGTGAAACAAGCGCTTTCGTGGCATATATATCGGCATCAAGACATCTCTATGCCAATATATGGGAGGCGAATGCGTTGCGGATAGCCGACATGAAAACAATCCTGCTCGCGTCGAACAACCAGGGCAAGCAGCGCGAACTGCTGGCCTTGCTCGGTGACCTTGGGATCGAAATCCTGACTCCCGCCAGGCTGGGTCTGGCGCTTGAGGTGGACGAGACGGGGACGACCTACGCGGAGAATGCGACGCTCAAGGCCGAGGCCTTCGGCGCGCGCAGCGGCTTACTGACGGTGGCGGACGATTCGGGCCTCGAGGTCGACGCGCTCGACGGCGCGCCCGGTGTCTACGCCGCGCGCTATGCCGGTCACGGCGCCACCGACGCGATGCGCCGGGCCAAGTTGTTGGGCGCCCTGGCCGCCGTGCCCGCGCCACGGACCGCGCGCTTTCGAGCCGTCGTGGCGGTGCGCGAACCATCCGGCCGGCTGGCGACGTTCGAAGGGGTGTGCGAGGGCGAGATCGCGTTTAAAGAGCGCGGCGCCGGCGGGTTCGGGTACGACCCGATCTTCTACATGCCCGACCGCCGGGCCACGATGGCCGAATTGCCCGAGGCTGACAAGAACGCGATCAGCCATCGTGGACGGGCCATCGCCGCCGCGCGTCCGCTGATCGAACGCCTAGTGCGTGGCGCCACCGACTAGACGCTCGGCATAGCGTTTGCGCAGTTTCGCGAGCTTCGGCGCGATCACGAACTGGCAGTACGGTTGCCGGGCGTTGTCGCGGTAGTAGTGTTGGTGATAGTCCTCGGCTGCGTAGAAGGTCTCGAACGCCTGCACTTGCGTGACGATCGGATCTAGCCAGACCCTGGCTGCCTCGAACTCGGCGATCAAGGCCTCGGCCGCGTCGCGTTGCGCGTCCGTGTGATAGAAGATCGCCGACCGATACTGCGTGCCGATGTCGTTGCCCTGTCGATTCAGCGTGGTCGGATCGTGCAGCGTGAAGAACACCTCGAGGACCTCGCGGGTCGAGATCACGGCCGGATCATAGGTGACCTGCGCGACTTCGGCATGTCCGGTCACGCCGTCGCACACCTGTCGATAGGTCGGGTTCTCGACGTAGCCGCCCGAATACCCCGACACGACTGACTGTATGCCCTTGAGTTCGGAGAAGCCGGCCTCGACGCACCAGAAGCAGCCGCCGCCGAGAGTGATCGTTTCGTGGTGTGGGGAAGAGGGTGAGGGGATCATTGGACGCCTCCGCAAAGATTGTAGCGCCACGCGGGCGGCGTGGGTTAGTGGCGGCGTGCAAGCGCGCTAAGTCGCGCAGTGCCCGGTGGGTCGACTTGAGTGCGATCTTGCGGTCAACGCGGCGGTCTGACGTTACAATCCGGCCATGCCGATACTCGAAGCGCAAGACGTCATCGTGCGGATCCGCAAGGGCGTGCGCTATCCCGGCCCCGGCGTCCAGCGCCGCGTGCTGCTGCGTGAACGTGGTGGCGATCGGCTCGTGCATCTCTGGGCCGGCGCCGACGACGGCGATTTCGCCGCCCTGGCGCTCTCCGGCCAGACCCCGCCCACGCCCACGATCTACGACGTCACCGTGGCGACGTGGCGTGCTATGGGTCTGAGTCTGAAGGGCGTCTGGCTGCCGAACCCCGATGACAGTGCCCGGCTCGATTTGGAGGGCCCGAACGGCGTGTTGACCCAGGCGGCCGCCCCGGTCGACTCCGTCAACCTCGCGCTGCGCTGCGGCGCGCCGATGGAGATGCCGGTCGAGGCGCTGGCTGAGTGCGGGATCCCGAGCGCCGAGTTATGGGACACCTTGCTGGCTGACGAGGCCGCCTTCGCCGCCGAATTGCGCGATCATCTGCCGCCGGATTTGGGCCTGGCCTTCCCCGGCGATGACGTGCTCGAATGGCGTTCGATCGTGCCGCCTGAGTGGCGGCTGTATCGGAATACGTAAGCGTATGGGAGCGCGGGAGCGGCGGTCGAATGGCCATTCGACCGCCGCTCCCTCCCGTCCCAGACGCGCTCGCTCTTCGACTGCGACGCTTTCCTCGAGCTTCTTGAACAGCGGCGCCGGTGTGCGCAGCGCCTGGCCGGCCGCGAGGGTGCTGGGCGCCCAGGTCGCGGTCACGCCGGCCGGATCATAGGTCAGGCCGAGGTGGCTGCTCTTGCTCTCGGCGTACTCGACGACCTTGTGGTCGCCGGCTAGCTTGCCCTCGTAGCCCAGGAAGCCGTGAAGTTTCTGCGACGTGAACGGCAGGAACGGCGCGAACAGGATCTTGAGCGAGTCGATCGCGCGCAGGGCGACGTAGATGCTGCGCCCGGCCGCGGCCTTGTCGGTCTTCACCTGGAACCACGGCCCGTTGGCGTCGAGGTATTTGTTGACCTCGGTCGCCAGCGCCACGACTTCCTCGAGCGCGGCGCGCAGCTTGACGGCCTCGATCAGACCGCCGACCTTCTCGAAGCCGGCTTCGATCTTGGCCAGCAATTCCTTGTCGTTGTCGTTCAGTTCGCCCGGGTCAGGCACCTGCCCGGCCCAATGCTTGTTGGCGAAGGTCAGGACGCGGTTGCACAGGTTGCCCCAGGTCGCGACGAGCTCGTGGTTGTTGTGCTGCACGAACTCGCCCCAATCCCAGTCCGCATCCTTGCTCTCGGGCATGATCGCGGTCAGGTAGTAGCGCAGCGAATCAGGATCGTAGCGGCTGAGGAAGTCGAGGCCCCAGACCGCCCAGTTGCGGCTGCCGCTGATCTTCTGCCCCTCGAGGTTGAGGAACTCGTTGGCCGGCACGTCGTAGGGCAGGTTGATGCGCTTGGTCGGATCGTCCTCGTACAGGCGCTCGATGCCGAGCAATTCAGCGGGCCAGATCACGGCGTGGAACGGGATGTTGTCCTTGCCGATGAAGTTGAAGATCTTGGCCGACGGGTCGTACCACCAGTCCTTCCAGACCTCGGGTGTGCCGTTGTTCTTGCCCCACTCGATCGTGGCGCTCAGGTAGCCGATGACGGCCTCGAACCAGACGTACAGGCACTTGCCCTTCTCGGCCCAGCTCGCGACAGGCACGGGGATGCCCCAGCTCAGATCGCGCGTGATCGGGCGGCCGTGCAGGTCGCCGCTATCGACCTGAGCGATCGACGGGTTGAGCACCTGCGGGCGCCAGTGCTCCTTGCCGGTGTGCAGCCACTGGCTCAGCTCGGGCGCCGACTTGGCCAGGTCCAGAAAGTAATGCTCGGTGTCGCGCAGCTCGAGTGCGCCGGTCGAGCCTTTGGCGCGCGGGTTGATCAGTTGAGTGGCGTCGAGCAGGTTGCCGCACTTGTCGCACTGGTCGCCGCGGGCGCTCTCGTAGCCGCAGATGTAGCAGGTTCCCTCGACGTACCGGTCAGGCAGGAAGCGGTTCTGGTCGGGCGAGAACCACTGCTTCTCGACTTGCGTGTACAGATAGCCGCGTTCGAGCAGGCGCAGGAAGATGTCCTGCGAGACCTTGAAATGGTTTTCGGTGTGCGTGCTCGTGAACAGGTCGTATGTGATGCCGCACGCGACGAACAGGTCGATGAAGTGCTTGTGGAAGCGCTCGTAGACCTCGAGCGGGGTCTTGCCCTCGGCGTCGGCGCGCACCGTCACGGGCGTGCCGTGCGAGTCCGAGCCCGAGACCACGAGGACGTTGGCGCCCTTGAGGCGGTAATACCGGGCGACGATGTCGGCCGGCAGGTGTGAGCCCACGATATTGCCGACGTGGATCTCGGCGTTGGCGTAGGGCCAGGCGATGCAAACCAGGATGTTCTCAGCCATTCTCGATATCTCCTGCGGCGGATCGGGCGCGCCGCGTTGTGCGATTGTACTCGTTCAGGGCAACAAAAACGCCAGCCGAGGCTGGCGGGGAGATCCTGCCGTGGACCGGGTAGGCGCGTCTACCGGGCCCGAGCGAACGAGGCGCCTCGGCGCCCGGCTCGCGTCGGCAGGCGACGCATGCGCATGCTCAACCGGTCGTGGAACATGCGGTCATTGTAACGCAGGTGTCAAGATCGACATCGGGACACACCGGGAGTGTCCCGATGTGCCCCGATGTCGGGCGAACCGTGACGTCGCCGTGACAGCCGGTCTCCTATAATGGCGGGATGCAACGCTATGCCTTCGCCGTCGTGCTGGCCCTGTACCTCACACTGGCGGCCCAATACGCAGCCCTGACGCCCGACTGGCAGGCGCCCGATGAGCCGGCCCACTACAACGTGGTCCGCCAGATCGCGCAGACCGGCGCGCTGCCCGTGCTGGAGCCCGGCGATTACGATCAGGCGTTCCTCGACGACGTGATCGGCCACGCCTTCCCGCCGGATGTCGGGCTCGATCGCGTGCAGTATCAGGACTATCAGCCGCCACTGTATTACCTCCTGGCGGTGCCAGCCTTTTGGCTTGGGGGTGGGGCGCTCGTCGCGGTGCGACTGGTCTCGGTGTTGTGCGGTGCGGGCGCGCTGGTCTTCGCATTCCTGGCGCTGCGCGCCCTGACCGGCCCCGACTCCTGGCTGCCCGTCCTCGCCGTCGGCGTGATGGCCTTCATCCCGCAGCATCTCGCGATCCTGGCGAGCGTCAACAACGACTCGTTGTCCGAGCTGTGGGTCTGCGCTGGCGCCTGGCTGATGATCCGCGAGGTCCGCACGCCCGCGCGCGGCCTCTGGCACTGGGCGCTGCCCGTCGTGCTCGGGCTGGCTTTCCTGACGAAGGTCTGGGCCTATGTGCTGGTCCCCGCCGTCGGCGTGCTGCTGCTCTGGCACTGGCACGAGAAGGGTTTTGCGACCGCGTTCCGCCGCGGCTTGCAGATCGCCGTGCCGGCGCTGCTGCTTGGCGCGCTGTACTGGGGTCGCAACACCGTGGTCTGCGGCCCGATGGATTTCGTCTGCGGGACGCATCACAACACGATCGTGGTCGGCCAACCGACGACGGCCGCCGGCGTCGCAGCGAAAGGACTGACGCCGTACCTCGAGGCCGGGGCCCAAACCACGTTCACGAGCTTCTGGGGGCAGTTCGGGTGGATGGGCGTGCCGCTCGATCCGCGCACGGTCAAGATCCTGCTGATCGTCACGCTCCTGGTCGGGGGTGCGGGCGCTGTGGCCCTCGGGCGCGCGCGACGGCGTCTGTCGAACGACCAACGCTGGGCGCTGGCCGTCGTCGCCGTGCTCGGGTTGAGCACCGCGGCGGTGTTCGTCTACTACAACCTGGAATTCCAGCAGTTTCAGGGCCGCTATCTGTACTCGGCCCTCATCGCAATCGGCCTGTGGGGTGCGGCCGGGCTGCGCGAATGGGCACGCTGGGCGCTGGCCGTCGCACGGCGCCTTGTGTCGCCCCCGACCTGGGCCGAGGCCGCCCTGTCTCTATCGCCCGTCGTCGTGCTGGCGCTGTTTGCCTTGTGGGCGCTGTATCGCGTGGTCGTGCCGAACCTGTCGTAAGGGTCAACGCCTCGTCAACCCGTGACAGGTGCTCGCGAAAATCCGAGCCTCAGCAATCAGCAATCAGCAATCCCTACGCCACCAATCGATCCTCCGAGGCGAGGGTGACGAACCACTTCTCGGTGCTGCGCTCGTAGAGGAGCTCGTAGACTCGGTCACGCGTGGTCATGACCAGCGTGCGCAGCTCGCCGCCGGTATCGCGCTGCCGTCCCTGGCTGACGACCGGCCAGGAGCGGCCTTTCCACGTGAACCGCAGCACGCGGACCTTGCCGTTGTGCGCGAACATGGCCTCGACCTCGCTGGGCTCACGCAGGGCGTTGTGCTTTGAGGCGGCCTGTGGCGTGGGGATCACCGGGGCGACGGTTGGCGCCGTGGCCGATTCGGTCAGGTGCTCGATCAGCCACGTGAGGGCCGCGTCCACCGTCTGCGATTTGTTGTCGCGCCGATCGCCCGACCAGGTGAAGCGTCGGGCCCAGGCGCCTTCGCGCATCGCCAGCCCGATGTACACCAGCCCGACGGGTTTGTCGGGCGTGCCGCCATCCGGTCCGGCGACGCCCGTGGCCGAGAGCGCGTAGTCGGCGTCGAACAGGCGCCGTGCGCCGGCCGCCATCTCGACCGCGACGGCTTCGCTGACGGCGCCGTGCTGCTGGAGTGTGACCTGCGAAACGCCCAGCAGCCGTTGCTTGGCGCTGTTCGCATAGACGATGGCGCCGCCGAGGAAATAGGCCGAGCTGCCCGCGACGTCGGTGATGCGATCGCCGATCAAACCGCCGGTGCACGATTCGGCCGTGGCGACGGTCTGACCGCGCGCCTTGAGAAGGTCGCCTAACTGTTGCGCAAGCGTGTCCATGCTGGGGAAGTATCCACCGTTCCTGACGTCATCGCCGCGCCGACGCCGGCACCGATGACACCGATCATGCTCGTTGACCCGTCACTATAGTATAGCGATCCGGCGCGGTTCCGTCCGCCTGAGGGGTGGCGCAAGGCCTCGCGCCCGCAACTCGCCCGTTCGCACGTCGCCGCGTGTGCAAGCACGAGTTGTCAGTGACGGAATCTGGCCACGAATTGTTGTAACTGTTCAGCCGCCAACGGGAATACATGGCGAAAAACGGGGTGGGCCAGACCCTGGGCCCACCCCGTTTTTCTCCCAACCTTCTGCTGGCTGAGTTGCGCCTGCACCGGACCGACAACGTGCCCGGGCACACCGCGGCAGGCCGCTATCGCTCATCTGTGCTAGTAAAGATATAATCCCGCTGGCATGACCGTCTCCGATCATCTCCGCGCCAAACTGGATACGCTGCCGACCAAGCCGGGCTGCTACCTGTACCACGACTCAAGCGGCCGCATCATCTACGTCGGCAAGGCCATCAACCTGCGCAACCGGGTCCGCTCGTACTTCCACGAGAGCGTCGACTCGGCGAAAACGCGCGAGTTGGTGCGCCACATCGCGGATCTGGAGTACATCATCGTCGGGTCCGAGCTCGAGGCCTTGATCCTCGAGATGAACCTGATCAAGAAGCATCGGCCGAAGTACAACATCCGGCTCAAGGACGACAAGCGCTATCCGTACATCAAGATCCACGCGGCCGACCCGTTCCCGAAGGTCACGGTGACGCGCCGCATGGACGAGGACGGCTCGCGCTATTTCGGCCCGTACACCAGCGCCTGGGCGGTGTATCAGACGCTCGACGTCGTCCGCCGCATCTTCCCGTACCTGACCTGCGACCGCGTGATCACGGGCAAAGACCCGCGCGCCTGTTTGTTCTACGACATCAAGCTCTGCCAGGGCCCGTGCGTCGGCGCCGTCGATCAGACGCAGTATCGGGCCATGATCGACGACCTCGGCCGTTTTCTGCGCGGGCACACCGAGCCGGTCGTGGCGCGGCTGCGCGGCGAGATGGTCAAGGCCTCCGAAGAGCTGGCGTTCGAGCGCGCTGCGACGCTGCGCGATCAGTTGCTGGCGATCGAGCGCGTGGTCGAGAAGCAGAAAGTCGTCACCACCGATCAGATGGATTCGGACGTGATCGCCTTCGCGCGCGACGAGCGCACCGCCTGTGTGCAGGTGTTCTTCGTCCGCGCCGGCAAGCTGATCGGCCGCGAGTACTTCGTGCTCGAAGGCACCGAGGAGGCGGCCGACGTCGACGTCATGACCCAGTTCGTCGAGCAGTTCTACAGCGAGGCCGCGTACGTGCCCTCGGAGGTGGTGTTGCCCGACGACATGCCCGAGGCCGAGATCGTGACGCAGTGGCTCCGTAGTCGTCGCGGCGAGAAGGTGTTGCTGACCGTGCCGCGGCGCGGCGTCAAGGCCGATCTGGTCAAGATGGCGGCCGAGAACGCGTCCGATACGCTGACCACGCTCAAGGCCCAATGGGATACCGACACGCTGCGTCAGGAACAGTCGCTGGCCGAACTGCAGCAGGCGCTCGACCTGCCCAAGCCGCCGAATCGCATCGAATGTTTCGACATCTCGAACACGCAGGGCGTCGCCACGGTCGCGGCCATGGTCGTGTTCGAGCAAGGCGTTCCGCGCAAGCAGCACTACCGCAGCTTCAACATCCAGACGGTCGAAGGGCCGAATGACTTCGCGTCGATGCGCGAGGCGCTGACGCGTCGGTTCAAGCGTTATCTCGACGGCAACAAACCCGATGGCGAGGTCCCGAACCTGCCGACCCGGCCCGGCAAGAAGCTCGATGAGAGCTTCGCACGTCTGCCGGATCTGCTCATCATCGACGGCGGCAAGGGCCAGCTGGGCGTGGCGGTCGACGTGCTCCAGACGCTGGGCCTCTATGACGTGGTGCCGGTGTGTAGCCTGGCCAAGCAGCAGGAAGAGATCTTTCAGCCGGGCCGCGCGGGCAGCGTGCTGCTGCCGCGGCGGTCGCCGGCGCTGTATCTGGTTCAGCGCGTGCGCGACGAAGCGCACCGTTTCGGCATCGGGGCGCATCGCACGCGGCGCAATAAGATCGGCCTGGCCTCTCAGCTCGACGCGGTGCCGGGCATCGGCCCGACCCGCCGGCGCGCGCTGCTCCGTCGCTTCGGCTCGCTCGAGGGCATCCGCGCGGCCAGCATCGAGGAGTTGCTCACGGTGTCGGGCATGACCCAGAAGGCCGCGGCCGCGATCAAGGATCAGCTGTAGCCCAAGGCTCAGACCGACGCATCAACCGCGAAGACGCGCAGGGCGCGAAGATTCGGTTCACGGAATCTTGAAGATTCGGTTCACGGAATCTTCGCGCCCTGCGCGTCTTCGCGGTTTGCCTTGCCCGGAACTCAGGGCGATTGGATCGTGACCGCGGTCACGAGCGTCGTGTTGCAGCCGGCATCCTGCCAGTAACTGACCAGTTTGCCATTGGCGTCGTACACGTCGATTCGCAGCACCTCGGGCCCCGAGAGACGCACGACCTGCCAGTCTTTGAGCTCGAGCAGCTGATTGTAGATCGCCTCATCGAGCGGCAGGATGTGGAGCAGGTTGATCGTCCCGGCGGGCTGAGTGTCGGCCCACCAGGTGAAGTGGTGATCGAAGACGTTCGTCGAGACCTTGCGCGAGTCCGCGTAGTCGCCGGTCGTGACCAGGACGTCGTGGGTCATGAACGGCAGCGACGCATCGCGCCAGTGCTCGACGTGCCGGACTGTCCCCGTGAACGCCGACAGCGGGCGCTGCTCGTAGGTGATGTCCCAGCGACGTCCGTCGCTCTGACTGGTGATGTGTTTGTAGTCGCTCGAGAACTGCAGATCGTCGAACGCGGGTCGGCCCAGCCCGGCCAGGTCCGTGTTGCCGCGTGAGAGCTCCCAGCCCAGAGCGCCGAGCCCGATCAGCAAAACAAAGAAGGCCGCGATCCAGAGCTTGAGCGGCAGGTTGTATACAACGGCCAGCGGCGTCAGCAGCCAGTCGCCGAGCGATGACGGCTCGGGCTCGTCCAGGGGCAGAGGTGGGGCGGAGAGGCGCATACGTCGACGATAGCGCCGGCGTCCGGCCGCGATGGGTTGGTTCGGGCGGGCGCTGGATGGGGCCGGTTGTGGGCTGCTACAATCGGCCAGCGGTCAGGCACGCCCGGTGTTCGGCCCGCGATTATGGAAATCCCCGACGCTCCACGTGAATCGAAGGACGGCGCCGTCAGCGAAATCGCACGCGGCGCATCCTGGATCGCCCTTGGCAACGTCTCGAGCCGTGTGCTCGGCTACGTGCGCGAGGCGGTGAAGGCCGGCCTGTTCGGCACGGGCGCGCACGTCGACGCGCTTCAGCTGGCGCTGACGGTGCCCACCCAGGTCTATGACCTCGTGACCGGCGGCCTGGTGAATTCGGCGCTCGTCCCGGTGTTCAGCGATTATGCGGGCGAGGGTCGCGATCGGCGCGAGCTGTGGCGGCTGGCCGGGGCTGTCCTGACGCTGGCGGCCGCCGGCGTCAGCCTGCTGGTCGCGCTCTTGATCCTGGCCGCGCCGCTGCTGGTCTCGATCCTCGGGCGCGAGCACAACGCCGAAGCCCAGGCCCAGGCCGCCGACCTGTTGCGGTTGATGCTGCCGGCGGTCGTGCTGATGAGCCTGGCCGGGGTGCTCACCAGTCTGCTGTACGCGCTCAAACGGTTCTCGCTCCCGGCCTTCAGCACAACCGTGTTCAACGCCGGGATCGTGGTCGCGACTGTGCTCCTGGCCGGCCGGCTGAGCGTCACCGCGATGGCGGTCGGTCTGCTGCTCGGCGCGGCCCTGCAGGTGCTCCTGCAACTGCCCGGCCTGCGCGACGGGTTCGCGTCGCTGCGCATCGGTCTCGACCTCCAGCATCCGGGTGTGCGCCGGGTGTTGCGGTTGTATGCGCCGATCGTGGTCAGCACGATCATCTCGCAGCTGGCGATCTATTTCGCGCTTGGCGTCGCCTGGGAGTTCACGGGCGCGCTGGGTTGGATGAACTACGCCACCACGTTGTATCAGCTCCCGCTTGGCCTGGTCGGCGTCGCGGTATCGTCGGCGGTGCTGCCGACGCTGGCGCGGCAGGCCGCCGGCGGTCTGGATGTGCGCCCGACGCTGGTCCAGGGCCTCAACCTCGTGCTTGTGCTGATCGTGCCGGCGACGATCGCGCTCTTCGTTCTCGCCGGTCCGGTGGTCGGGACCGCGTTCGAGCGCGGTCAGTTCACGCCGGAAGACACGCGCGTCACGGCCGACGTGCTCCGCGTGTTCCTCTCGGGTCTGACGTTCGCGGCCGTCGATCTGCTGCTGATCAACGCGTTCTATGCGCAGCAGAACACATGGGTGCCGTCATTGATCGGCGTCGCCACGGTCGCGATCTACATCACAGCCGCGATCATCTTCCGCGGCCCATTCGGGTTCTTCAGCCTGATGATCGCCGATGCGCTCAAGCAGATCACGCACGCCCTGGTGACGGGCTGGTTGCTCTCGCGTCGCATCGGCGGCTTTCGCGGCAGCGGGCTCTGGCCGACGCTCGGCCGAATCCTGCTGGCGGGCGTCGTGCTGGGGTTGGTGTTGCAGGGTGCGCTCTGGGCGCTCTCGCTGGCGACGCTGCCCGGCGGGCTGCTCGGTCACCTGATCCAGCTGCTGGTCCCTGGCGCCCTGGGCGCAGCCGCGTATTTCTGGTTGGTGCGCCGTCTGGGCGTGGCGGAAGTGGCGCTCCTCGAGGCGCAAATGCGTCGAAGGCTCCGGCTATAATTCAGTCTTCTAGTCGCCTTGTCTGGTAGTCGAATAGTCGGTCGATGCCCGAGCCGACGGGGTCTGTGACCAGCCGACCAGCCGACTACCCGATTACTGGACTACCTGACTCAATGACCGACAAACGTTCGCTCCCACCGGAGCTCTACACCGAGGATTACTTCCTCAACGCCTGCGAAGGCTACACCGAATTCACCGAGAGCCAGGGCCAGCGCTTGTCGCGCCGGCTGAACGCGGCCTTCACGCTCGCCGAGGTGCGCCCCGGCATGCGCGTGCTCGACCTGGGCTGCGGGCGCGGCGAGATCGTGCGCCACTGCGCCGAGCTGGGCGCCGCGGCGTTCGGCGTCGACTACTCGCCCGTCGCGCTCGATCTGGCGCGCAAGATGCTGGCGGGCGAGGGCGGCGAACGGGTACTCAGCGCCGCGACCGGCCTGGCGCGGTCGGACGCCAAGCAGATGCCGTTTCCAAACGGCGCCTTTGACCGCGTGTTGATCTTCGACGTGGTCGAGCACCTCTTCCCATGGGAGCTCGATCTGTGTCTCAAAGAGGCGCGCCGCGTCCTCAAGCCGGGCGGCATGCTGGTCGTGCACACCGCGCCAAACGTCTGGTACGACCGCTACGCCTACCCGATCGTGCGCGCCGTGCGCGTGCTGATGGGGCAGGGCGACCGCTACCCGCGCGACCCACGGCTGCTCAACGTCGCGGCCAACGCCGACGTCCACGTCAACGAGCAGAGCCAGTTCAGCCTGGCGGCAAACCTGCGCCGGGCCGGTTTTGGCGCCGTGCGCGCCTGGCTCGAGTCTCCGCCACAGAACCGCACCGAGAACGGGGCGTTCCGCGTCGCTCGACGCGTGCTGTTCGGGATGCCGCCGTTCCGTTACTTCTTCGAGCGCGAGGTGTTTGCCGTCGGGACCAACCCGGCGTAGCGCTGGGTCAAACGTTTCCTCCAGAAACGTCGCGCCCTTTGCGTCTGCGCGGTGCTCTCACGTTGCCTGGCGGAAATGCGCGATCACTTCGTCGAGCGTCTGGTCAAGGCTGACCGTGGGCGCCCAGCCGATGGCGGCCCGGATCTTGTCGGTCGACGGGACGCGGCGCAGCATATCCTCGAAGCCCTTTTCGTAAGCCTGGTCGTAGGGGATGCGGCGCACGTGCGGTTCGGCGATGCCGGCACGGGCCGCGATGCGCAGCGCCAGCGCCTCGATCGTGATCTCTTCCTGCGAGCCGATGTTGAAGATCTCGCCCTCGGCCGCGGGCTCGGCGGCAAGCGCGACCACGGCACGGACGACGTCGCGGACGTTGCAGAAGCAGCGCGACTGGCTGCCGTCGCCGTAGACGGTCAGCGGTTCGCCGCGCAGCGCCTGGCCGACCAGCCGCGGGATGACCATGCCGTAGCTGCCCGATTGGCGCGGCCCGACCGTGTTAAAGAAGCGGCAGATCACCACGGGCACGCCGAATTGCTTGTGGTATGCCAGCGCCAGAAATTCGTCGATGGCCTTCGACTCGGCGTAGCTCCAGCGGCTCTTGGTCGTTGGGCCGAGCACGCGGTCGTCGTCCTCGCGGTACGGCACGGCCGCGCTCTTGCCGTACACCTCCGACGTCGAGGCCAACACCAGCTTGCGGCGATAGCGACGCGCCAGACGTAGCGCGACCTCCGTGGCCTGCAGGTTGGTCTCGATCGTCCAGACCGGATCGCGCACGATCAACTCGACACCGACGGCCGCCGCGAGATGAAAGATGACGTCGCACTCGCTGACGAGCCGATCCATGACCATCTCGTTCGTCGCCGACTCGAACACGAATTGGAAGCCAGGCTGACCGGCGAGATGGGCGATGTTGTCGTGGCTGCCGGTGGCCAGGTTGTCGACCACGACGACCGACGCGCCGCTGGCCAGGAGGGCCTCGGCCAGGTGGCTGCCGATGAACCCGGCGCCGCCGGTGATCAAGGCGCGCTGCGGCGTCGATCTGGTTTGGGCATGAGTCATGGGTGTCTTTCGCTGAGGTTTTCTACGGGCGCCTTGATTCGCGCTCGATCACGATTTTCCCCGGATGCAGCTGGCGGATGCGCCACAGGTCGCGAAACATATTGATCACGCCCTCGAGAAAACGGACCTTGCTGCCCGGCATGTCAGCCCAGGCGACTGGGAACTCCACGATCGACAGCCCGGCGCGCTCGGCCAGGTAAAGCACCTCGACGTCGAACATGAAGCGCTCGATCTTGACCAGCGCGAAGAGCTGCCGCGCGACCCCGCCGCGAAAGGCCTTGAAGCCGCACTGGGTGTCGTGCAATCCGCGCAGCCCGACCAGCAGGTGTTTGATGCCGTCGAAGATCCGCGACGCGATCCTGCGTCCGAGCGGCGGCTTCTGACGGATGTCGGCCTCGGGCAGGCCGCGCGATCCGATGACGACATCGGCGTTGCGGGTGGCCATCACGCCCAGGATGCGCGGGATCTCGGTCAACGGGGTGGAGAGGTCGGCGTCCATGAAGATCACGGGGTCGCCGTGCGAGGCGAGCACGCCCGTGCGGACGGCGTTGCCCTTGCCCCGGTT
Source organism: Anaerolineales bacterium (assembly GCA_044224715.1). Taxonomy (GTDB): domain Bacteria; phylum Chloroflexota; class Anaerolineae; order Anaerolineales; family UBA6663; genus UBA6663. The sequence goes on from JBGAJV010000051.1 coordinate 45,967, forward strand.
GGGTTGATACGCGATCAGCCGCGCGCGCGGTTCGGCGGCGATCGCCGCCCTGACGAAGTCGGCCGTGCCGTCGCGGCTGCCGTCGTCGACGATGATCAGTTCGTATTCCGGCTGTTGCCGGTCGAGGAACGCAAGCACCTCTGCCAGACCGGCGCCGAGCCGCTGTTCTTCGTTATACGCCGGGATGACAACCGATAACATGGGGACATTGGGCGATTGGGCGACCGGCGGATTGAGTGACACTCGCCCAATCCCCCGATCGCTCAATCACTCATTCTTTTTGATCCGATCCAGCAGCGCGAACGACAGACAGTGGTCGAGGATCATGTGCACGTCCTCTTGCTGCCCGATCCGGTCGCTGGGGGCGATGATCTTGACGTCGGAGAGCTGGGCCAGCTTGCCGCCGGGTCGGCCGCAAAAGCCGATGATCGTCGCGCCGCGGCGCTTGGCGTATTCGACCGCCTTGACCACGTTGGGCGAGTTGCCCGAGGCCGAGATCGCCACGATGGTGTCGCCGTCCGACATGAGGTTGATCAGCGGCTCGACGAAAATGTCGTGGTACGACGCGTCGTTGCCGACGGCCGTCATGAACGGCACGTTGTCGGTCAGCGCGATGGCCTTGAAGCGCTTCTTGCCGGCGACGATCGTGAACTTGTTGATGTCGTTCATCATGTGCGAGGCGGTGGCGGCCGAGCCGCCGTTGCCGATGATGAAGATCGTGCGATCGGCGGCCCGGGCCGCCATCAGGGCGTCGGCCGCGGCGCGGACTTCGTCGCGCGAGAGTTCGCGGATGACGGTTTCGAGTTCGGTGAGGTACAGGTCGATGGCGTCCAT
>JBGAJV010000052.1:0-46743 GCA_044224715.1 Anaerolineales bacterium
CGAGGGCCGGGCTCCGCCCCGGCCCTCGCACTCCCTCGTTTCTCGCCCGATCGCCTCTTGATGCAGTGCAGGGCAAGACGCGATTGCCCTGTCTTTTCGCCCCCAAAACCCGTTTCAGACTACAATCCACGCCATGACAGAACCTCGAGCGTTGCGAGTCGGCATTATCGGCGCCGGGCCCACGGGTCTGGCGGCAGCCTATGACCTGGCCCGGGCCGGCGCCCGCGTCACCGTGTTTGAAGCCGGCGCGCAGGTCGGCGGATTGGCGGCCGGCTTCAAGGCCGAGGGCTGGGAGTGGTCGCTCGAGAAGTTCTACCATCACTGGTTCCAGACCGACTCGGCCATCATCGGTCTGGCCAGGGACCTTGGGGTCTCCGACAAGCTGATCTGGCCGCGGCCCAAGACCGTGATCTATCACAAGGGGCAGTGGCACACCTTCGACAGCTTCGTCACCATCCCGCTTTTTCTGCTGCGCCACTTCCCGTTGACCGATTTCGTGCGCTTCGGCCTGGCCGGGGTGCAGCTACGCTTCTCGAACAACTGGAAGCCCCTCGAATCGGTCACGGCCGCCGAGTGGAGCCGCAAGCATTTCGGCCAGCGTCTGTACGACGTGCTGTGGCGCCCGATGCTGGTCGGCAAGTTCGGCGAGGAGAACCTCGACGTCGTCAACATGGCCTGGCTGTGGGCACGGCTGCACACCCGCACGACGCGGCTGGGCACGTTCGAGGGCGGCTTTCAGGCCTTCATGGAGTCTCTGGCCGACGCGGCGACGGCCGAAGGCGTGACGATCGCGCTGAACACCGGCGCCCGTCAGGTTCGGCAGAACCCCGGCGGCTGGACGATCGAGACCTCGGGCGAGCCGGGCTCGTTCGACGCCGTGATTTCGACCACGTCGCCGCAGGCCATGTTGCGGCTGGCGCCCGATCTGCCGACGGCGTATCGCGATCAACTCACCGGGCTGCGCAACCTCGGCGCCGTGGTGATGGTGCTGACGTTGCGCGAGCGCCTGACCGACGCGTACTGGCACAACCTGCCAAAGGAAGCCGGCTTCCCGTTCCTCGCGCTGGTCGAGCACACCAACTACATCGACCGGTCGCACTACGGCGGCGATCACATCGTCTACTGCGGCGATTATCTGCCGGCCGACCACGAGTACTTCAAGCTCGACAGCGAACAGCTGCTCGAACGGTTCCTGCCCGGGCTGCAACGTTTCAATCCGGCCTTCGATCGCAGCTGGGTGAAGGACGTGTGGGTCTGGAAGGCCGAGTACGCTCAGCCGATCCCGACGCTCAACCACTCGGCCAAGCTGCCGGCGATCCGCACGCCCTTGAACGGTCTGTATTTTGCGTCGATGAGCCAGGTGTATCCCTGGGATCGGGGCACGAATTACGCGGTGCAGATGGGCCGTGACCTGGCGGCGCAGGTGCTGCGAGAAGTGAAGGCGTAGGGCTTGGAACGATCGGCGCGTTTGGCTCTATGCGCCGCGACCGCGCGTCCGCGTGATCGCTCCGGGCTGCACGGCCAAACGCCTCACCGCTGGCCGTCGGTCGTCTCTTCGACCGGGGTCGTTCGGATCAGGGCGTCGAGATCGCGCCACTCGCCGGCGTAGAAGCGAATGTAGTCTGGCGTCCATTTGGTCCAGTACGCCTCGGTGTGCGCGCCGGGCCGGATCGCGATCTCGTGATCGATCCCGGCCGACGTGAAGACCCCATCCACGAACAACGTGCTGTTCAGGCTCGAATCGGCCTGGCCCGCGTCCAGATAGATCGCCAGCGGCAAGCCCTTGGGCAGCGCGCGCACCCAGCGCACGAACGGGCCGTCGTCGTCAAAGAGCACGGCCGGGCTGTGGCCGCCAATGCGCGCGAACAGGTCCGGGTGTCGCAGCCCGATATGCAGCGCCCACCCCCCGCCCCGCGAGAGCCCGCCGATGGCGCGCGCCAGCCGATTGGTCACGGTTCGGTAATTCGCGTCGACATACGGCACGACGTCGTCCACCAGCAGCGGTTCGAAATCCACGTCGAACCGGTCACGCGGCATGACGATGATCAGCGGCCCGATCTCGCCCTTGGCCAGCAACGCATCCGCGGCGTCGGGCGCGCCCAGCCGCACCCACTGATCGTCGGTGAAATTCAGCCCGTGGATCAGATACAGCACCGGGTAGCGATCGGTGCTCGCGTCATAGCACGGCGGCAGGTACACGTGCGTGTCGATCGTGTAGCCGACCGTGCGGCTCGGGATGTCGATGCTGAACACGTCGCCGGTGGTCTCGTGACAGGGCGTGGGCGTGGCGGTCGCCATCGCGGTGGGCAATTGTGTGGCGGTCGCCGTCGGCAACGGCGTCGGCGTGGCGGTCGGCCAGGGCGTGGCCGTGACGATCGCGGCGGCCGTCGCCGGGCCGTCGCCGGGCCAGCTGGCCTGCGCGACATGACCGCCCGCGGGCATGCAGGCCGTGAGCAACAGCGCCAGGGCGCTGAAAGGGAATAACCGTTTCCAAGGCATCAGGCCGAAGGATACCGCACTCTGCTAAATCGACCCGGGGCGCACCTGGGCGTCTTTCAGGGCGATCGCATCTCTTTTCCCGGTTCAATTATCGATTGGCCGCGAATTGCGCGAAAGGGGCGTGCGCTATGACTTTTCGCGCAATTCGCGGCAAAGCCGCGCTTTTCACAATTGGGTGCAATCGCCCTGGGGCGGCTTTGCCCCCGCCCTCGCCCATCGTGGTCTGCGTTGAAAAAATGTGAAAATCGTCACGGGTCCGCGTCTTGCATCGACACGGGCGGGTGATTTTTCTCGACATTTGAGTACAATCCCCTTTTCTCCGTTGCGGAGCAAGGGAAGCGAGCGAACGGATGTCCAGTCACATGCGCTCCATGCTCGATCGGGAGCTCAACCAAATCCAGGATGACCTGTTGCGCGTGGGCAGCCTGGTCGACGTCGCCATCGAGCGCAGTCTGCTCTGTCTGCGCACGTTCGACTCGGCCCTGGCCCAGCAGGTGATCAACGACGACGCGCCGATCAACGACCTGCGCTTCAAGGTCGAAGAGGACTGTCTGACCCTGATCGCCACGCAGCAGCCGATGGCCAGCGACCTGCGCCGCGCCATGGCCGCCGTGAGCATCGTCACCGACCTCGAGCGCATCGCCGATCACGCCACCGGCATCGCCAAGACCGTGATCCGCGTCAACGCCCAGAAACACCGCGCCTCGCCCGATGGCCCGATCGCGGCGCTTGAGCGGATGTCGTTGGCCGTTCGCGAGATGCTCAAGAGCGCGCTCGACGCCTACGTCACCCGCAACGTCGAGGCCGCGCGCTACGTGGCCGTCACCGACGACGAGATCGACCACGCGTACAAGGCGCTCTTCGACGACCTGCTGAAGACCATGGCGACCGATCCCACCATGATCGCGCCGGCCACCTATCTGCTCTGGTGCGGCCATAACCTGGAACGCATCGGCGACCGCGTCACCAACATTGCCGAACGGATCATCTTCATGTGCACCGGCACCCTGCGCGAGCTGAATAACTGAGCGATTAAACGCGAAGGGGCGGACCCGGAACCGGGTCCGCCCCTTCGCGTTTAATCGCTCACTGAAAGAGTTGTTTGTTCGCCTGGGTCCAATCCCACAGCGTCCTCAAGCCTTCGGCCGGCCCGATTTTGGGCTCCCAGCCGAACTCGGCCTTCGCTTTGCGGATGTCGCTCAGGTAGACCTTTTGGTCGCCGGGGCGCCAATCGCCGAAGTTGACCTCGAGCGAGCGCCCGGCCATGCCCTCGAGCAGCGGACGGGTCTCGGTCCACACCGAGAGGCTGCGGGCCGGGCCGCCGCCGATGTTGTAGACCTGGCCGGCGGTCCTGTCGATGTTCTTGATCGCGGCGTCGTAGGCGCGCACCAGGTCGTCGATGTGCAGCAGGTCGCGCACCTGCTTGCCGTCGCCGTAGATCGTGAAGCGCCGCCCGACCGTGACGCAGATCGCAAAGTACGCCAGCCAGCCCTGGTCCTCGACGCCGAATTGACGCGGGCCGTAGATGGCGCTTTGGCGGAAGACGACGGTCGGCAGGCCGTAGATCCGATGGTAGTCGCGCACGTATTGATCGCCGGCGCCCTTCGAGCAGCCGTACGGCGAGTGGAAATCGAGCGGCCAGGTCTCGGCCACTCCGTTGGGCATATCGGCGAACACATAGCGGTTATTGGCCTCGCCGATCCGCGCCTCCTCCATGCCGCCGTAGACCTTGTTGGTCGAGCTGTACATCACGATCGGGTTGGTGCCGGCGGCGCGGGCCGCTTCCATGACGTTGAACGTGCCGAGCGCGTTGCTCTCGAAGTCGAGCCGCGGATCGTTGACCGAGGTCGTCACGGCGACCTGACCGGCCATGTGCAGGATCACGTCCTGCCCACGCGCCGACTGCGCGATCGCGGCGGCGTCGCGGATGTCGCCGCGCACGACGGCAAACGAATCACCGAGCCCCTCGCGCAGCCAGGCCAGATTCGACTCGGAGCCGCGGCGCGAGAAGTTGTCGAAGACCGTCACCGAGTGCCCGGCCTTGACGAAATGCGCCGCCAGGTTGCTGCCGATGAACCCGGCGCCGCCGGTGATCAAGAATTTCATGAAAGCCTCTCCAGAGTAATGTCGGCCAGGTGGCCGCCGAACGAAGCCGAACGACGAACGCGGAAAGCCATGGCTCCGTCGTTCGTCACGGGGCTTTCGCCCCCGACAAGAACACCGTCATCAAGAGCGCGTCCTCGTTGTCCGCATAATACCTTGGTCGCCGACCGACCTCCAGGAAGCCGTAGCGGCGATACAGATTCTGGGCGACGACGTTGCCGACGCGCACCTCCAGCGTGGCCGTGACGGCGCCCAGACGGCGCGCGTCGTCGAGCAGACAGGTGAGCAGCCGTTCGCCGACGCGTCGCCCGCGCCAATCCGGATGCACGGCCAGGGTGTTGATGTGCGCCTCATCGACCACGTGCCAGAGACCGCCGTACCCGACCACGGTGCGCGACGCCCGACCGAACACGCGATCGAGCAACGTGGGGCGCTGCGTCTCCGTCGCCACGGCCACCCAGAAATGCGCGGCGCCGTTTTGCGTCAACTCGAACCGATACGAACTCTCGCTCCACGGCTGTGGGAACGACAGCCGATCGATGGCGACCACCTGCCCAAGATCGTCGAGCGTCATCGGCAGTAGCGCGATGTCCGCCGGAGCCAGAACCGTCATGATGCGCCCCCGGTCACTGACCCGATGTAGAGCGGCGCGATCTCGCCGGCCGGCGCCTCGGACGTGGCGTCGCGTCGACGCGCCCAGGCCAGCTCGGCCAACGCGCCGGCGCGCCGCACCGCGAGATGCGTCGGCGCGACCCACGCCTGACCCGACAGCGCCTGCAGCAACGTCTCCGGCAGCCCCTCCCACTCACCGACGACGGCCGCCGGTTGCGCGGCGAGGAGCTCCTGGGTCAACCTGGCGACGTCGCAGACCAGCGGGTCGCCATCCGGGTGCCAGACCGTCGCGTCGTTCGCGTCGCGCGCGAAGCGGGCCAGGATGTGGCGGCTGCGGCCCGCGGGCACCAAAACGGCGGCGGTGCGCGCCTCCATCGGCGCGACGCTCAAGCTGGCGTCGAAGGTCGAGACCCCGATCACGGGCAGACTCAATGCCAGGCCGAGCCCCTTCGCGTAGGCCAGGCCGATGCGCACGCCGGTATACGAGCCGGGCCCGATGCACACGGCAATGGCGGTCAGATCGGCCGGCGCGCGGCGCGCCTGTTCGAGCAGAAGCGCCACCTGCGGCGCCAGTTCGACCGTGTGGACGTTCTCGGTACGCCAGGTGCGCTCGGCCAGCAGCCGATCGCCCCGATGAACGGCCAACGAGATCACGCGCGTGGCGGTATCGAGTGCGAGGATCATGCCTGCGACGCCTCCCCGGCCAGGACCCGCGCGAGCGCCGTCGGTCGATCGCCGCGCGGCTCCAGCGTCACCGACCGGGTTTCGAGGTCGGTCGACGTCAGACGCACCGTCAACCGATCGGCCGGCAGCGCCTCGAGGATGTGCTCGGGCCACTCGATCACCAGGGCGCCGCCGGGGGTGCCCTGCGCGGCGTCGAGCAGGTCGTCGAGGCCAAGCGCAAGGGCCTCGGCGCCGGTCGCCAGCCGATAGCAGTCGAGATGCCAGAGCCGGGCGCCGTCGGCGCGCGCATACTCGTTGACCAGCACGAAGGTCGGGCTCGACACCGCGTCGAGCGCCCCCCAACCGGCGGCGATGCCCTGGGTCAGAGTCGTCTTGCCGGCGCCGAGGTCGCCCGACAGGCAGATCACGTCGCCAGGGATCAGGCGCTCACCCAATCGGCAGCCGAATTGGCGGGTTTCAGAGGCGGATCGTGTGACCAGGCGCATAAACACAGAAGCGAGGCGGCTTGGGGCGGCCTCGCTCGTCTCAAACGAGATTATAGCAGGCGGCTGTGATATCATCGGTTGCGGCTCCCATGCGCATCCTGATCATCTCGGACATCCACGCCAACGCCGCCGCCCTCGAGGCCGTCTTGAGTCAGGCCGACCCCCATGACGCCGTCTGGTGTCTGGGCGACCTGGTCGGTTACGGCCCTGACCCGAACGAATGCGTTGCCCGTGTGCGTGCCCTGCCGAATCTGACCTGTCTGTCGGGCAACCACGACAAGGCCGTTCTGGGCGAGATCGACCCTGACACCTTCAACGACGACGCCCGCTCGGTCATCCTCTGGACGCGCAACGCGCTCAGCGCCGATCATCTCGAATACCTGCGGACGCTGCCGGTCGATCTCACTATCGGCGACTTCACGCTCGTGCACGGTTCGCCGCGTCAGCCGGTGTGGGAGTACATCCTCAACCGCTCGATCGCGTGCGAGAACTTCCCTTACATCGACACGCCCTACTGTCTGGTCGGCCACAGCCACATCGCCGGCGGCTTCGGCGAGGGCGCCCCGTGCGTGGACGTCGCGCCGGATTACGCCAACGCGCTCAAGCTCGGCGAGCAACGCCTGATCCTCAACCCGGGCGGCGTCGGCCAGCCGCGCGATCAGAACCCGATGCCGGCTTTCGCCATCCTCGACACCGAGGCCAACACCTGGCAGTACCGGCGCGCCAGCTACGACCCGCGGGTGACCCAGCGCCGTATGCTCGAGCTGGGCTTCCCAGAGCGCCTTGTGCTGCGGCTGGCCTACGGTTGGTGATCGCAAACCTGACGACGATCGAAGCGGGGGCCGTTGGCCTCCGTTTTGTCTATACATTTATGTCGCGGGAACCGGATGGCGTCGACGCACGTCATCGCTCCAATAGGAACAACACTCTCGGAGGGAATGACGATGTACCGCCCCAAGCTTCTCATCGGCGCCGCCCTGGTCGCCACCCTTGCCCTCGGCGCCTGCGCGCCCGCGGTGATCACCAGCACGGTCGAGCAGGAAGGCCTCAAAGTCGAGCCAGGCGCACCGATGTTCGCCGCCGGCACGGGCAGCGACTCGGCCGCGATGGATCTGGTCTCTGGTGGAAACGAGGCATCCGAAGCCTACGCCCCGGTGCCCATGGATGGCGCCATGGCTGCCCGACAGGATTTCGCGCAGACCAGCGTGAGCGTCGACCGGTTGGTGATCAAGAACGCGGGGCTCAACCTCGTGGTCAAGGATCCGCAATCCTCGATCGAGCAGTTCTCGTCGCTCGCCGAGCGTCTCGGCGGCTACGTGGTCAGTTCCCGGACCTACAAGCAGGGCTTCAGCGCCGATGGCCAGGCGATGCTCTACGGTGAGATCAGCCTGCGCGTGCCGGCAGATCGTTTGAACGAAGCGCTGGCCGAGATCCGCGGCAGCGTGGTGCGCGTCGAAGACGAGTCGATCAGCGGCGACGACGTCACCGCCGCCTACACCGACCTGAAGAGCCAGCTGACCAATCTGGAGGCCGCCGAGGCCCAGCTGACCAAGATCATGGCCGACGCCAAGCGCACCGAAGACGTGCTCAACGTCTACAACCAGCTGGTCAGCATCCGCGGTCAGATCGAGCAGACCAAGGGACAGATCAAGTACTACGAAGAGTCAGCGGCGCTGTCGCTGATCTCGATCACGCTGACGCCCGACATCGCCAGCCAGCCGATCAAGCCGGAGGCCTGGGCTCCGGAGGGCGTGGCCAAGCAGGCGATCGAAGCGCTCGTCAACACGCTGCAGGGTCTGGGCTCCGCCGCGATCTGGTTCGGCGTCTACACCCTGCCGCTGCTGCTGCTCTTCGGCCTGCCGGTGCTTGCGGTGGTCCTGATCGCGCGCCGTGTCTGGCGCCGTAGCCCCAAGACCCCGGTCGTCGCGAAGTCGTAACCCCGCCGTTCCACTCCTCAACGGCGAAGGGCGGCTGCTGATGCAGCCGCCCTTTCTTTGTTCAGCCTGCCGCCGGGCGCCGCGACGCACGACAGACGATTCAGGTGCGCTGCAGCGCCGCGCGCACCTCGGTGACAAGCGCGGTGAAGGCCGGCGCTTCCATCCAGCCCAGGCCGCGCGGGCGCGTACCGGGCACTCGCAACTCGCGGCGGAGTCGCGCCGGGCGCGGCCCGAGGACGAGCACGCGGTCGGCCAGCAGCAGTGCCTCCTGGATCGAGTGCGTCACCATCACCACGGTCGTCGCGCGATCGGCGAGCACGCGCGCCAGGTCCAGGCCGATCTGCTCGCGCGTCAGCGCATCCAGGCCGGCAAACGGCTCGTCGAGCAAGAGCAGTTCGGGTTCGCTCATCAGCGCCCGCGCCAGGGCCACGCGGCTCTGCATCCCGCCCGACAGGTCGCGCGGCAGGGCCTGTTCGAAACCGCCCAGGCCGAGTCGCTGCAGGAGGTCGCGGGCACGGGCATCGGCGCCGTTGCGGCCCGCGGGCGTCGCCTCTGGCCCGACTTCAAGCGGGAGCAGGACGTTATCGAGCGCGCTGCGCCAGGGCATCAGGCTCGGCGTCTGAAACATCATGCCCAGTCTGGGCCGCGCCTGAGCCAACGGCGTCGCCGTGCCCTCGGCGCCGTCTCGCCAGAGCACCTGGCCATGCGAGGGCGTGATCAGCCCGGCGAGGATGCGCAGCAATGTGCTCTTGCCGGAGCCGCTTGGGCCGACCACGGCCAGAAACTCGCCCGAAGCCGCGAACAGGCTGAGCGAGTCCAGCACGGGCAGTTCGCCCGACGTCGTCGGATAAGCGTGCGAGATGCGGTCGGCGATCAACATAGCCGGCTCAAGGCGCGGGCAGGTAGTCGTTGGAGTAGGCCTGCGTGAGATCCAGCGGGCTTTGCAGCAGCCCGGCCTCCAATAACGTCTGTTGCATGCCCTGCCAGGCCGCGTCGTCCGAATAGCCGACGCGCTCGCTGGTCCACATCGCGATCGTGGCCGCCAGCACCTGTTGCTCGAGCGCGTCGTCGCTCAGCTCGGTCACGATCGACTTTGTGATCGTATAGGCGCCGGCGGGGTCGGCGATGACGTCGGCCGTGCCGCGCGCCAATGCGCGCAGGAAGGCGCGCACCAGCTCGGGGTCATCGCGGAGCGTGGCCTCGTTGGTCAAGATGCCGTTGGCCGCCAGCGTGGCGTAGTCGCTGACCTGGATCACGTTGAGCTCCTGGCCCTTGGCCGCGAGACGGATCGGTTCGTTGTTGGCGTACACGACCACGGCGTCGACCTGACCGGCCGTGAGCGCCTCGACCTGGTTGAAGCCGATCGCCGAGATGGTGACTTCCTCGGGTTTGACGCCGGCGGCGGTCAACAGCGCGCGCAGGCCGATGAAGTTGGCGCCGTCGAGGGTCGGGACGCCGATGCGCCTGCCGCGCAGATCCGCCGGTTTCACGATCCCGGCAGACTTCGGCGACACGACCGCCACCGGGAACTTGTTGAACCAGGTCATCACATAGCGCACCGGCAGACCCTGCGCGCGCGCCAACAACACCTGTTCGCCCGAGACGACGGCGAACGGCAACTCACCGGCGCCGACGAGTTGGACGCCGTTGGTCTCAAAGCTATAGTCGGGCTGAACGTCAAGCCCTTCCGCGGCGAAATAGCCCTTCTGCATCGCGACGTAGAAGTTGGCGTACTGCACGCTGGGGATATAGCCCATCGGCAGACGGATCACGCGCAGGTTGCTGGTGGCGGTTGGTGCGGCGGTCGGCGTTGCGGTCGACGAAGTCGCGCAGGCCGTCAACGCCACGGCCAGCCCGACGACAAACAGGGTTCTCCTCAACATGTCAGCCCCTTTGATACGACGCGCGCCATGGCGCGCGGAATTAGAGCGTTCAACGGCGCGCGTCGCGCGCCCAACCGACGGTGCGAGTCTCGAGCCAGGCGACGATCCCGTACAGACCGAGCGCGAGCACGACAAGAGTCAGCACGCCGGCGATCACGAGCGGCGTGTCGTACGTGCCGCGCGCGAAGTTGATCAGGTACCCAAGCCCGCGATCCGATCCGACGTACTCGCCGACCACGGCGCCGATCACGGCCAGGGTCGCGCCGATTTTCAACCCGCCGATCAGGACAGGCAGCGCCGCCGGGATCTCGAGCGCGATCAGGGTTTGCCAGCGCGTCGCGCGGTACACGCGCATCAGGTCACGCAACTCAAGCGGGATCCCACGCAGACCGACCAGGGTGTTGACCAACGCCGGGAAGAACACGATCAGGGCGCAGATCAGGGCCTTCGCCAGCAGACCCGAGCCGAACCAGATGACGATGAGCGGCGCCAGCGCGACGACCGGCACCGCCTGCGACGCCACGATATACGGCGTCAGCGCGCGTTCGAGACGCGTGGACCGCGCGATCAGGTACCCGAGCCCGAACGCCACGCCGAGGCCCAGCGCGAGCCCGACCAGCAGCTGGCTCAACGTGGCCCAGGTGTGGCGCCAGAGCGAGCCGTCTGCCGCGATCGTCGCCCACCGCTCCGCCACGGCGATCGGGCCAGGCAGGATGAAGGCCGGCAACCCGCTCCAGGCCGCTGCCAGCGCCCAGGCCGCGACGAAGGCCGCCAGCGAGGCCGGGCCCCAAAGCCAGCGCCAGGAGAAGCGCCGCGGGGCGCGCAAACGAGCAACCGAGTGGACCGTCTTTGTCTGTGTCACAACAAAAAACCCCATCTCCAGCAGAAGACGGGGCACAGCCTAGCCGCGATACGCCCTGCCGGCGCATCGACAAAAACACCCGTTGCCACAACGATGGGACAACGGGGCGCGCACGAACCGCACGAACGCGTCAGCGTCGTGCGACCGTGACCTTCTTTCATCCCGACTATACGGTCGGCCCCGGATTCGCACCGGTGTCATGCCGGCCGGCTTGCGCCGAACCGACTCGCGGGCTTGCCTGAAAACAGGCACACCGCCGATCGGGAATTGGAACCGAAACGCTTGCGTTGCGGCCCTCACCCTGCCCCGAAGGTTCTGCTATAGAATCGGCGCGTTGTCTTTGCGCCGACGTTGCAAAGATTATAGCGCAGATCACGGTGCGACTCGGTTGGCATCGGGCGGCCTGAGCACGGGCGAGTTGATCCTGATGGCGAGCCCCAAAGGGGCCGACGATGGATCGCGCACCTGGGGCGCCCGAACTGTCGGTCGCAGCGGCAACACACTGGGGCCACCGAGGCCGGAACCCCGCCCAGAGGCATTGGAAGCACAATGACAAATCTTGACGCCCTGTTGGAGAAAATCGAGGCTCGCAACGCCGTGGTCGGCGTGGTCGGGCTGGGCTATGCCGGATTGCCCCTGGCGGTCGGGTTCGCCGAGGCCGGGCTGCGCGTGTTGGGCGTCGACGTCGACGCCGGGCGGGTGGCCGCGCTGCAGGCCGGCACAAGCTACGTCGAAGACGTGCCCGCCGCGACCATCGCGGCCCTCGTCGCGCGCGGGGCGCTCCGCGCGACGACCGATGCCGAGGTCCTGGCCGACGCCGAGGCCGTGATCATCTGCGTGCCGACGCCGCTGCGCAAGTCACGCGAACCCGACCTGTCGTACGTGGTCGCGGCGGCCGATCGCGCCGCCGCGCTCGCTCGGCCCGGCCAGCTGTTCGTGCTCGAGAGCACCACCTACCCCGGAACCACCGACGAGATCCTGGCGCCGCGTTTGACCGACCGTGGATTGCGCATCGGCGAAGACGTCTTCGTCGCGTTCTCGCCCGAACGCGTCGACCCGGGCAACACGCGCTTCGGACTGCGCAACACGCCCAAGGTGGTCGGTGGCGCGACGCCCGCCTGCACCCGGGCCGCGACCGCCCTGTACGCGACAGCCGTCGATCACGTCGTGCCGGTGACGTCGCCGCGCGCGGCCGAGATGACCAAGCTGCTCGAGAACACGTTTCGGGCGGTCAACATCGCCCTGGTCAACGAGGTCGCCCTGATGTGCGCGGCGCTCAAGCTCGACGTGTGGGAAGTGATCGCCGCCGCGTCGACGAAACCGTATGGGTTCATGCCGTTCACGCCGGGGCCGGGGATCGGCGGCCATTGCCTGCCGGTCGACCCGCTCTATCTGTCGTGGAAGCTCAAGGCCCTCAACGCCAATGCGCGCTTCATCGATCTGGCCGACGAGATCAACAGCCAGATGCCCGTGCATGTCGTCGAGCTGACGGCCCAGGCGCTCGACGAGGCCGGCGGCCGGCTGCGCGGCGCCGATGTGCTCGTGGTCGGCGCCGCCTACAAGCCCGACATCTCAGACATGCGCGAAAGCCCGGCCCTCGATGTGCTGATCGCGCTCGAGCGGCGTGGCGCCCGGCCGTCGTACCACGACCCGCATGTGCCCGTGTTGCATGTCGACGATCTCGACCTGCGCTCGGAGCCGTTGACGGCCGAGCGGCTGGCCGCGGCCTCGGCCGTGATTGTCGTCACGGCGCACAAGGCGGTCGACTACGACCTCATCGCGGCGCATGCCCGGCTGGTCATCGACACGCGCAACGCCCTTGGCCAACGGCGCGCCATCGGCCGCGTGGTGAAGTTGTAGGTCATGCGGCGTCTGGCCTGGCCGGCTCTGCTGATCGGCGTCACGCTGGCGCTCTATGCGCCGTCGCTTGGCTACGGCTTGATCTGGGACGACCCGCGCTGGTACGGTCAGGCCGCCGGCAAGTCGCTGACCCAGCTGTTCTTCGGCCTGGGGACGTACCAGTACTACCGTCCGTTCAGCCTGCTGCTCAACCAGCAATTCATTGCAGCCGATGGTCGCATCCTGGCGGTCGCGGCGCACGTCGTCCAGCTGCTGGTCCAACTCGCGGCCGTGACGCTGTTTGCGCCGGCGACCGAGGCGCTGGGTCTGCGCCGCTGGCATGCGCGTCTCGGCGCCCTGGCCTTCGCGCTGTATCCACCCGCGTTTCAATCCGTAGCCTGGCAGGCGCCGCAGGGGCCATGGGCGGTGATGCTCAGCCTGGGCGCCATCGCGGCGGTCGGACGTTACGACGCGTCGCGGCATAGAGCCTGGCTGGCGCTGGCCGTCGCCGCCTTTGCGTCCGCGCTGCTGTTTCAGGAGAGCGTGCTGGCCTTGTCGGCGTTCGTGGTCTGGGCCGGCTGGCGCTCGTGTTGGCCCGCCGACGCCGGACGCCCGTGGCCTGAGCGGCTACGCGAGACATGGCGATGTGCGCGAACCGCCCGCGCGGCGCAGGCGTTGACCCTCGGCATCGCCCTGGTCGTCGGCGCGTACCTGGTCATCTGGTTCAACGTACCACGCGACAGCAACGTGACCGGCGAAGGCCGCGACCCGCGGGTCCTCGCGTACTTCCTGCAGGCGGCTGCCTGGCCTATCGCGCGGGCGCTGGCCGTTCCGCTGTCGACCTGGTCGGTCGGCGCCCTGATCGCGTTGTTCGCGGTCGTTTGCGCGGTGCTCGCCATCGGCCTCGTCGCGCGCGGACAGGGCGTCGCGGCCCTCATCGGCGTGACCTGGGTCGTGGCCGGGCTGCTCCCGCCGTGGGTCGGGCTGTCGTGGGAATACGTCAGCTATGGCGAGCGTCTGGCGTACGTGATGGGCCCGGGCGTCGCCGTGCTGTGGGCCGGGTTGGCCGTCTGGCTGATCCCGCTCGACGTGCGCCGACCGATGCCCTCCCTCCTGACGGCCCGGGTCCTCGCGCCGACCGGCGCCGCGCTTGGGTTGGCCGCCTACGTCGGCCTGGGCCTGGCGCAGCTGCGGGACCTTCGCGCGGTCTATGACACGGGGAGCGCGCAACTGGCGGCCGCCGTGCGCGTGCTGGTCGACACGCCGGACCAGGGCGAGCAGTTGTTCGTCAACTTCCCCGATCGATACGAGCTGCGCGCGCCATACTATCCGCTCGGATTCTGGGGGATCGTGCTGGCGCCCGTGGTTCAAGATCTGCGTGATTTCGCCGTCGCCGACTCGGGCCACAGCGGCCTCGATCGGTCGCTCTCGGCCTTCGTCACCGGCGCCGCCGAGCGCGAGGCCTGGCGCTATCGCGTGGACATGCGCGGCGTCAACGCCGGCCCGGAGGGCCTGGCGGAGGCCGCGCTGCCGGCCGAGCGCGTGTGGCTCACCGACTACCTGCCCGGCGGCGGTCTGCGTCTGCGCGACGTCGGCGACGTAGCCCCGGCCACGCCCGGCGACTCGCTCGCCACCTTCGGCGACCTGCTCACGCTGCGCGCGGCCAGCGTTTCGGCCGACGGCGCGCTCGAGCTGCGCTGGGCGGCCCTGCGCCAGCCGGGGCTCGACGACGCGGTGTTCATCCACATCTGGAACGACGCCGGCTTTGTGACCGACATCGGCGGCGACGCCCTGGGCGGCCTGCTCCCGACCTGGGCCTGGCGCCCGGCCGACCTGATCATCGACCGGCGCCGGCTCGACCTGAGCACCCTCCCCGCCGGCGCGCTCACGATCCGCGTCGGCGTCTACAATCGCGCCACAGGACAACGCTATGCGCTGACCGGCGCGGTTGGCATCGACGATGCGTTGATTGTGGGCGAGATCGGACTGCGCTGATTGCGGATTGTTGATTCCAGATTGCTGTATGGCGAGTCCGTGCTCGGCAATCAGCAATCAACAATCCGCAATCCCAAATGCATTACACTCGGCCTTCATGTCCCAATACCTCCCCATCATCCTGGTCAGCGCAGCGCTGGCCTTCGTGTCGACGCCGGCGACGCGCTGGCTGGCACGTCGGTGGGGCGCCGTCGCGCAGCCGGGCATTCGGCGCGTGCATCGCTCGCCGGTACCGCTGCTCGGCGGCATTGCGCTGTACGTGGGCGTGACGCTGGCGTTCGTCGTCTTCGGGCAGCGCGATTGGCTGACGGAGGGCATCGGCATCCTTGGCGGCGCGACGCTGATGTTCCTGACCGGGCTATGGGACGATCGCTTCGGCCTGCCGCCGCGCGTGAAAATCGGCGCCAACGTCGTGGCCGGGCTGTTCCTCATCGGCTTCGGCGTGCAGGTGCAACTGTTCGGGTTCTGGCCGCTCGATTGGGCCATCACCCTGCTGTGGGTGGTCGGGATCACGAACGCCGTCAACCTGATGGATAACATGGACGGCCTGGCGGCCGGGATCACGGCCACCGGCGCCGCCGTGTTCTTCGGCATGGCGGCGACCCAGGGCCAGGGCCTTGTGGCGAGCCTGGCGGCCGCGCTCTTCGGCAGCGCCCTCGGCTTCCTCTTCTATAACTTCGCGCCGGCCGTGAGCTTCATGGGCGACGCCGGCGCGTATCCGCTCGGGTTTCTGCTGGCCGCGCTGGCGATCAAGCTCGAGTTCCGCACGTTGCCGCTGGCCAGCACCTGGATGGCCCCCATTCTGGTGCTGGGCGTGTTGATCTTCGACACGACGCTGGTCACCGTCTCGCGGATCCGCCGCGGTCTGCCGGTGTCGCAGGGCGGCTCGGATCACACCTCGCATCGGCTGGTGCTGCTCGGTCTGAGTCGGCCCAGGGCCGTGATGACCCTATACGTCGCGGCGCTGGCCGTCGGCGCGATCGCGACGCTGACGATCACGCTGCCGCCCTGGCAGGCGAACGGCGTCTTCGCCGTTGCCGTCGTGATCGGTCTGGCCGCGTTGCTGTGGCTCGAGCGCGTCGAGCCGGCGCTCGCCGGAGACCCACCCGTGGTGTGGGTCCCGGGTGGCGGGCCGGCGGCGCTGACGGCGTTGCCCGTGTTGCGCGGGGTCAGTCAAAACCTGACCGTGCTGTTGGCGGAGCCCGACACCGGGGCGGCGCTGCCTCGAGACGCGGTCGCCGCGCTGCTGGGCGCCCTGGGCGACCCGCCCGAGGCCGCCGCGATCCTTGTCACCCGCGCGCTCAGCTCGGACTGGCCCGCGGATCTTGGCGTGATTCAGGCGGCGTTGCGTTTGCACGGCAGGCTTGTGCTGATGGGCGACGTCGACGAAACCGCCGACGCCCTACGGCGGGCCCGTGTGATCGTGCTCGGCCCCGGCACGCCGGACCTGAACGTCGCCGCGCTGATGCGGCAGGACAGATTGCAGGCGGCATTGTCCAACCCGCGCGCGGTCGTGTTGTGGGCAGGTGCACCGTCCGAGCGGATCAGCGGCGAGGCCGTGCCCCCCGATCGACTCGAGCCCGAGATCCATCGCCGCTTACTGAAGCACGCCGCCTCAGAACGCAAGACCGGTGAGTGATAGGACCCGATCGATGACGACCTCCGCATCTTCCGACATCGGCCTGATCGACTACTTCCTGCACATCCCCAAGACCGCGGGCACGACGTTCATGGATGCGCTGGATCGCCAATTCCCGGCTGAGCAGGTCTGCCAGGCAAAGCTGTGGCGCGACCTGCTGCGGTTTGGCGACGACGAACTGCGCCGGTTCCGCTTGTTCCGCGGGCACTTCTACAATCTGTTGCAACCCTATCTCGATCGTCCGGTGCGAACGCTGACGTTTTTGCGAGACCCGATCGAGCGCGCGCTGTCGCACTATGCGCACGTCGTGCGCGAGCCTGGCCATTACTTTCACAAACACGCGCTCGAGCTCGGCTCGCTCGACGCCTTCATCGCCGATCCGCTCACACGGCCGATGATCTCGAACTTCCAGACCCGTTCGCTGGCGATCCCCTTCGACGTTCGCGCCATCGCGGCCCGGCTTGGGGCGGAACAATTCGAGGCTCTGGCGCTCGAGCGCCGAATCGAGACGTGGATGCCCGAGCCCGCCGACGAAGAGGCCGTGCTTCAGACCGCACTGACACGTTTGAACGCGATGGCCTTTGTCGGGCTTGTCGAACGCTTCGACGACTCGCTCCTGCAGCTCGACCGTATCTCGGGCTGGTCGCTGCGTGAGACGGCCGGCACCCGTCTGAACCAGTCGCCGCAGCGCATCGCGCGCGCCGCGCTCGGCCCCGCGGCGTTGGAGGCCCTCGAACGGGCCAACCGTCTGGATGCGGCGCTCTACGCCGCGGGGGTTGCGCGCTGGGAGGCTCAGGCCCTCGATCGAACGCTACCTTGATCGCCCGGTCACCCAATTCGCCAATGACCATTGGCCCATGACGTCCGGCCGTCGAATCGGCCTATACTCGGGCCTTATGGCCAAATTGTTGCGTTCTCCTGGTTTTTGGATCGGCTTGGTCGTGACGATCGCGTCGCTGGCGTATGTCTGGAACACGCTCCAGGGCGCCGGGCTGCAGGATTTCATCGCCAACATCGGCAAGGGCAATTACTGGTGGCTGTTGCTCGGCTTCCTGATGCAGGGGCTGTCGGTCGTCGCGCGCGCGCAACGCTGGCAGGTGCTGCTGGGGCAGCGCGGCAAATTCTGGACGGCGTTCTGGGCTCAGGGCATCGGCTTCCTGTTCACCAATACGCTGCCTCTGCGCCTGGGCGAGGTCGCGCGCGTGCTGGTGATGTCGGAACGAGCGCAGATCCCGCTCGTGCAGGTGGCGGTGACGGCCGTGATCGAGCGGGCCCTGGACGTGGCCACGACCGTGCTGCTGCTGCTCTTCGTCCTGCCGTTCATGAACGTGCCATCGCTTGTGGCACAGTCGGGAACGACTCTCGGCATCCTCGTGGCCATCGGGCTCGTGGCGTTGCCGTTCGTGGTGCGGTTCGAGAAGAAGGTCGCGGCCTTTATCGCCGCGATCGGCGCCAGGATCAAGTGGCTGCCCGTGAGCGGGCTGCTCAAGCGCTGGGACGAATTCGTGGTCGGGCTCCAGCCGTTGACCCGGCCGATGACGGCGATCAGCATCTTCGGCTGGGGCGCCGTGTCGTGGTTCTTCTCGGTGATGATGTTCCTCTGCGGGCTGCTGGTGTTCCAGCCGAACGGAACGCTGATCGAAGCCGTCTTCATGATCGTGACTCTGGCCTTCGCCATCACGGTGCCGTCGAGCCCCGGGTTCCTCGGCGTGTATCAGGCAGCCGGGCAGTTCGCGCTGGCGACGGCGTTCGCGACCAAGTACGACCTCCCGACGGCGCTGGCCTGCACCATGGGATGCTGGCTGGGCTACTACGTGACCACGACCGTGCTTGGTGCGATCGGCGTCACGCAGGTGGGCGCGTCGTTCGGCGAACTGGGGCGGCGAATCCTGGCACGTTGACCCCCATGCGGCTCGCCTATCTCGTCATGGCCCATCAGCGACCGGGCCAACTGGCGCGGCTTGTGTCGCATCTCAAACGATCCGGCGACGTCTTCATTCACATTGATCGCAAAGCGACCGAACGTTTTTACGGCCTGGAGGAGTGTCGGGTGCTTCCCGACCCCGTCGCCGTGTATTGGAGCAACTGGTCGCACGTGGTGGCCGAGTTCAACCTGGCGCAGGCCGCGTTGCCGGAGAGGTACGACTACTATTGCCTGTTGAGCGGTCAATGTTTTCCGATCAAACCGCTCGAGCACTTGGAAGCGTATCTCCGCGCGAACGCCCCGGCTGAGCACATCCGGTACATCCCCGCGGCCGATTGGCCCGAGTGTCTGGTGCGTTTCGACAAGCATTTCTTCGAACCGCGCACCCTGGTCGCGCGCGCGGTGAACCGGATCGTGCCCCATCTGCCCTACAGACGCGAACTACCGCTCGGCCTGAAGCCCTTCAACGGCTGGCAGTGGTGGGCGCTCACCCACGAGTGTCTGGGCCACGTGGTCGAGGCATTCAGGCTTCGGCCCGAGCTGACGGGCTTCTTTCGATACGGCAAGAACGCCGAGGAGACGGCGATCCAGACCGTCATCGGTAATTCGCCGTTTGCCGACCGGGTCTCCAGCGCCCCACTCCACGAAATCGAGTTCCGCGCGGGGTCACCGCATCCGCGGATCTGGACCTGCGCCGATCTTCCGCGATTGGCAGCCTCGTCGGCATTCTTCGCGCGCAAGTTCGACGAACGCGTCGACGCGGCTGTCCTCGACCGGCTCGCAGAGCACATCAATCACTAGCAGGCCGGAACCCGCGGCCTCGCGCGCGTCCGCGGCTGGACACGGGTTTCCAGGAACGGGGATAATGTGTGACTGGTCGTAGCCCGGACATTCTGAGTCCCATCCGAAACGACCAACGGTTTGATCGAGACACCTTATGCGGATTGGCATCGATTATCGATTTCTATCGGCCGGTGTGCGCGCGGTCAATCGCGGCATCGGGCGCTATACCCAGCAGCAGTTGCGAGAAGTCGTGGCGCTGGATGACGTCAATGAGTACGTCCTCTTCTGCATGCCCGGGTCCAACAAGGGCCTGATCCTCCCGGAGATCCGGGCTGCGCGAAACGTGTCAATCGCCGAGTTCCCGGTCAGCCAGACGCGAGGGCAGGAGGGGAAGCGCAATGCGCCAGACCTGCTGCTCCGGCACACCGAGGAGTATCAGGACTGGATCTACCGGCAGCGGGTCGACCTCTATCACGCGACGACCCCTTACGTGCTCTACGACATCCCGCTGATCCAATTCGACGTCTGCCCCTATGTCTCGACGTACTACGACGCGATCCCGCTCCTGTATGCGCCGCACTATCTCGAGTCCGGCTCGGTGGTCGCCGATCTGTACGTGTACGCCAACGAGGTCACACGGCGTTCGGATCGTCTGATCGCGATCTCGGAGTCCGCGCGCAACGACGCGGTGGCCTGCCTCAGCGTCGAGCCCGAGCGGATCGACATCGCCTACCCGATCGCCGACCCCTGGTTCCAACCGCAGCCCGAGGCCGAGCGCGAACGCCTGCTGGCGCCGCTGCGTAAGCGGCTGGGCGTCGACGGCGGCTACATCTTGAGCGTGCCGCACCTGCACCACAGCAAGAACTTCGAAAACATCCTGGCGGGGTATGCCCGGCTGCCGGCCGAACTGCGGGCCCGTTTGCCGATGGTGGTCGTGTGCCATCTCGTCGCGGCCGAAGTCCTGGCGGTCCGCGCCCTGACCGATCAGCTTGGCATCACCGACTCCGTCAAGCTCTCGGGCTTCGTCAGCGAGGCCGAACTGGCGGCTTTGTATGGCCAGGCCGAGGTCTTTCTGCACGGTTCGCGCTACGAGGGTTTCGGGTTGCCGGCGCTCGAGGCCATGCACTGCGGGGCGGCGGTCGTCGCCAGCAACAGTTCCTCGTTGCCCGAGGTCGTCGGCGATGCCGCCGTCCTGGTCGACCCCAACGATCCTGACTCCATCGCGGAGGGCGTCGCGCGCGTGGCCGGCTCGCCCGAGCTTCAGGCGGAGCTGCGGGCCCGGGGGTTGGCGCGCGCCGACGTCTTTACGGGCCGTCGTCTGGGACAGGCGACGCTCGACGCCTATCGTCGCGCCGTCGTCCAAACGCCATCCGCGGCGCGGCCCCGGGTTGCGTTTTGGACGCCGCTTCCGCCGCAACCAACCGGCGTGGCCGACTACGCCGCCGAACTGCTTGGCTGCCTGCGCGAGGACTACGAGATCGAGGTCTTCGTCGATGACGGTTATCTGCCGTCGCCCGACATGTGGCAGACGTTGACCGTCCAGCACCACGCCGCCTTCGAGCGTCGACAGACCCAGGCGCCGTTCGATGCCGTCATCTACCAGATGGGTGCCTCCGAGTACCACTGGTATATGTACGAACCGCTGAAACGCTGGCACGGCATCGTCATGCTGCACGACCTGACCTGGTCGCACATCCAGCACCTCAAACACCATCAGCGCAACGACATGCGCGGCTTGCGGGCGCTGGTGGAGAAGCAGGAGAATGGCGCCGCCGTCGCCGCCTTCGACGGCATCTGGCAGGCGCCGCCGGAGGAACGGCCGGAGCGTCTGGAGGCCTTCCTCAACGCCGTCTACCTGCTGCGTGACATCGTCACCGCCAGTCGCATGGTGATCGTCCCGACCAACGGGCTGCGCGACGAAGTGGTCGCGCGTTACGCACCCGAGTGCCCGATCCGTGTCGTCCCGATGGGCGTGACCGACCCTGAGTTGGACGCCCCACGCACGGAGAAGACCGCGCTGCGATCCGAAGCGGGGATCCCGGTCGACGCTTTCGTCGTCGGCGTGTTCGGGAGCGTGGCGGCCATCAAACGCCTGGATCAGATTTACCGGGCGTTTCAGACGCTGCGGACGGTGGCACCCACAGCCCGATTGCTCATCATCGGAGACGGCCCTGCCACGTATCAAATCGAGCTCAAGCGGCTGGCCGAGCAACTCGGGATCGCCGACGCGATCGTGTCGGTGGGCCATGTGCCCGTGATGGACCCGGAAGATCGCAAGCGGTTTCATCAACTCCTACAGCTGTGCGACGTCGTCGTGAACCTGCGCTGGCCGTCGCACAAGCAGATGTCCGGCACCCTGGCACGCGCGATCGCGGCCGGCAAGCCGATCGTGGTGACCGACCTGCCAGAGTGGCGGCATCTCCCGGACACGTTCTGCACTCGCATCAGCCCCGGGGCCACCGAACTGGCCGAACTGACCGAGGCCCTCTGCCGACGCGCACAAGATCCGACCGCGACCGCGACCGAAGCGGCTGCGGCCCGTGCCTATTTCGAGGCGAACGCCACATTGCCCGCGATGGCCGCGCATTACGCCGCGGCGATCGACTCGTTGGCCCCGAGCCGCGTCGTCGGCGTTGAACCTGAAGGTCAACCGGCATCCGGCGCGTGGCCCGACATGGTGAACCGCCCCTTGGGCCCGGCCGACCTGCGCCACCCCATACTGGTGCCGGCCTGGCGTGAACTCGGATTGCCAGCGGGCGCGTCGGGGAGCAGTCGGTTCTCCGGGCCTTCGGCGCGCATCGTCGACGTGGTCCAGGCCGTCGCCTGGCGCGCCCTGCAAACCGACGCCGAAGCCGGCCAGCGCCACGTGCTGGTGTTGGGCGCTGGCGCGCAGGCTCTGCCGTTTGCCCTGACCCGGGTGTGCAGCGGGGTCGAGACGCTGGGCGACTACTCGACGGGCGATCGCCGCCATGCGAGCATGCTATCGGAGCCCGAGAGCTGGGCGCCGGGACCGACCGATGTGACCCGCCTGAATGTGCGCCAGGGCGATCTGCGGTCCATACGCTTCGATGACGGTGCGTTCGACGCGGTGGTCTCGCTGCATCCGCTCCACTGGCTGATCGATCCCGTCGAGTCGGCCGACCTGTTCGGTGAAGTGCAGCGGATCCTGCGCCCCGGCGGGTTGTTGATTCTGCCGGCGGCCGTGGCGTTGTCGGTCGCGCCCGGGCAGGAACCTGCGGCGCGGGCGCTCGGACTGCCGGCGGCCGATGCCGTCCTGGCCGCGGCGCGATCCGCCGGGTTCCTCCAGCCATCGACGGCGCAGGCGCCCCTGATCGCCGACGTCGGCCCGCATCTCAATCTTGAAGAGTGGCCGACCGCCGATCTGGAGGCCCTGCTGCAAACGCCGGTCGAGATCACGCGCGGCGTCGTTCATACCTGGGCGATCCTGGCGCTGCGGCGCGGCGACACGCCGGTGGCGCATTCGGCGCCGTTCCAGGCGCCGGGTCGCCGCCCGGCGACCCGACCCAGCGGATCGCGGGCCCGACGATCCATCCTTCGGCGCGCGCCCAAGCCGGCGCGCTACATCACCGGTTCGACACACATGCAGACACAATCGCGCCTCAATCGCTTCAATCAAATTCGAATGTTGGGGTGGGACAACAAATTCATCAAACGGCTGCCGAACTTCGTCGGCGTCGTCCTGCGCGGCATCTTGCGTCTGATCTACCTCGGCGACAGCCAGCAGATGCAATCCGAGATCTATGACGATCTCTTCCTTGCCACGGGCCGGGTCGAAACCGGGCTGAGCGAGCTGCAGAACGACTGGCGCGAGACCCATTCGCGAGCCGAGTCGGCGCTCGAGGAGATCGCCCAACTGCGCACGCATCTCACCAACCAGGCTCTGCCGGACGAGCTGGCACGCCGCCTCGACGCGCTCGCGGCTCAGCTCGACGCCATGGCACAACAGCAGGCCGCCGATCGTCAGGCGCTCGAGCGCCTGACGGCGACGATGACCGCAGCACGCCCCGCTCCCGCCACGCCTCCCTCTGAAGAGCGTGGCGCCCACGTCTCCGAATAAGGCACCCACACATGGCCCTGCGTCCAACCGCGAACGCCGACATGTCGTCGCTCTTGCGTCTCGTCAATCCGTTGGTCATGGCGACCCACATCTGGCGCCAGCGCGATCTCATCACGCAGCTCGTGCGGCGCGATGTGGGCCAACGGTATCGCGGTTCCTATCTCGGCATCCTGTGGTCGTTTATCACGCCGCTGTTCATGCTGGCGATCTATACCGTCGTCTTCGCCCTGATCTTCAAGACGCAATGGCGAACCGACCGCGAGACGTCGACGCTCGAGTTCGCCTTGATTTTGTTCGCAGGTTTGGCGGCGTTCAATCTCTTTTCGGAGGTCGCCAACCGGGCCCCGTTCTTGATCCTGCAAGTGCCCAACTACGTCAAGAAGGTCGTGTTCCCGTTGGAGGTCTTGCCGATCGTGTCCGTCGGTTCGGCCCTTGTCAACGCGATGATCACGATTGTGTTGGTGCTGATCGGAAACATCATCCTGCTCGGGCATGTGTCGTCCACATTGTGGTTACTGCCGTTCATGTTTGTGCCGCTGCTGCTGCTGGCGCTCGGTCTGGGATGGCTCCTGGCCTCGCTGGGGGTTTACATCCGGGATATCGGTCAAGCGGTGGGCATCCTGGTCCAGATGCTGTTCTTCACGAGCGGCGTGTTTTTCTCGGCCAGCACCGTGCCGGAGCCGATCCGAACGGCGCTGCTGATCAATCCTCTGGCGTTCATCCTGAATGCTTTTCGGCAAACGCTCCTCTGGGGCGAGGTGCCCGACATGGGCACCTGGCTCGCCTACACACTGATCGGCGGCGCGATCACGCTGCTCGGCTACGCGTGGTTCATGCGAACCAAGAAGGGGTTCGCCGACGTGCTCTAGACGGACCGGCGACGACAGGCACGTGGGCGCGCAGCCGGGCTGACCGGCCGGCCGGTGTGCGCGACCCGACTGAGACCTCAAGACGAGCCCGTTCGTCACAATCTTTCATGCCGATCGTGCTGCCCAGTTCGATGTGTGCATACACGTGTCGCAGCGAGAATCCCTGCCACGATTTGCGCGCTGATTGCTCCAGGCACCCTCGTGCCAGATCGTTTCTATTCGTGAAATCCGTGGCAATGATCCGGCTTGCTCAGAGCCCTATCTGAACCAGGGCGACAACTCGTCCGTGCGCAATTCTGTTTTTTGGGGGCGCAGACACGCAGTCCCCTGATATAATGCCGCCAAACCCGCCGAGAAGGCGCGTTGAGCCAGATCCCGACGGACGCGACGTCCGACGCCAAAACCCACAACCCACTCAATGATCGCAGCCCACCCCATCTCGCTAGCACCGGACGAGACCCTGCTCTTTCTGCATATCCCCAAGACAGCCGGAACGACGCTGAATGCCGTCCTGGACGAGCAGTTTCGCCCCGCGGAGGTTCGTGAACTGCCCTCGTGGATGGATCTGCCGAAGTACGACATCGACTACGCCCCATATCGGTTCTTGCGCGGCCATGTGTATTACGACGTGCGGAAAGTGCTGCCGCGCCGCCTTCGATTCATGACAGTCCTGCGTGACCCCGTCGAACGCGCGATCTCCAGCTACGAGATGATGCGCCGAGCGCCAAACGATCCATGGAACCCGGTCGTGCGCGAGATGTCGTTCGCCGATTTCGTGATGGATGCGCGCACACGGCCGCTTTTCGAAAACCTGCAGACCCGCTTCATCGCGTCGGAATTTCAACTCCGGCGCATGGCGGACATCGCGACGGCCACCGAGGTCAGACCCGCCGGGCTCCTGGACGTAGCCCGCAAACGCCTGAGTTCGTTCGACTTCGTCGGGCTTACCGAGTTGCTCAAGGAGTCGATCGAGCTGCTCTTCTACACGTTCGGGTGGTTTCCACGGCCAATACACGAAAACCTCAACATCGCCCCAACCGGTCGACTGCGACGTGACGATCTGCCCGCGGAGATCCTGCGAGAGGTGACCGAGCTGACCGCGCTAGACGCCGAGTTGCATCGATTCGCGGGCACGCTGCTCGAAACGCGCCGATCCGAAATGATGCACCAGGTGCTGATCGATCGTTGGCGCTGGAATCAAACCGATCGCGGGTTGGGGCCGACGTCGGCGGACTTCAGCGGTGCCTGGTTCGGATCGGGCTGGTACATGCGCGAGGTTCACCCACATCACGGTTACTACAGGTGGATCGGGCCCGACCCTTCGGCGACGCTTTGGGTTCAGGTCCCGCGGGCTTCAGCCGTCGAAGTCCGTTTTCGCGTGATCGCGTCGTGCACAGATGAGATCTTGAACAAGTTGAGGCTGACCAGCAACGGCATCGACATCCCCCTCGAACTGACTGCTGATCCCAACGGTGGGATCGTCTTCACCGGCCGGCTGCCGTCAGAGACCCTCGCTCGGCTATCCGCCGTGACCGAGTTGACGTGGGTTTTGCCCTACACGCGGCACCCGTCAAGCTGGGATCCGGGGAACCCCGATCCGCGCCGCCTCGGCATCGCCGTCAACCTCGTGGAGCTCAAGCCCCTGGGCTGAAGATCCGCCACGTCAATCCGTCCGGCCATTGCGTCGGACCCTACCAAAGAGAATCGTCCAACATGTCTGTGAACCTGATCGCTCCCTATGGTGGCCGCCTGGTCGACCTGCTTCCGGCGGACAGTGAAGCAGCCGGCCTTCTGGCCGAACGCGCCAACCACCTGCCATCGCTCCAGCTCAGCCCGCGCGCGCTGTGCGATCTCGAAATGCTGATGACCGGCGGCTTTTCGCCGTTGGACCGGTTCATGGGCGCGGCCGACTATCAAAGCGTGCTCGACTCGATGCGCCTCGCCGACGGAACGCTCTTCCCGATCCCGATCGTGTTGCCCGTGGCGCCCGATTTCAAGGCGGCGCTGGATTCGGAGATCACCCTGCGGGATCACCGCAACAACCTCCTCGCGATTCTTCGCATCGAGGAGCGCTTCCGCCGCGACCCGGATGGCGAGTGCCTGGCCGTGGCAGGCACGCGCGACCCCGCTCACCCGCTGGTCTCCGAGATGGCGGCCTGGGGGCTCGAAGCGATCACGGGCACCCTGGTGGGGATCTCGACGCCGCAGCATTTCAGTTTCACCGATCTGCGGCTCACGCCCGCCGAAACCCGGGCCCGTCTGGCACGGTTGGGCAACGGCAACGTCGTGGCGTTCCAGACGCGCAACCCGATCCACCGCGCCCACGAAGAACTGACCAAACGCGCTGCCGAGATGACGCAATCGACGCTGTTGATCCATCCGGTCGTCGGGCTGACCAAACCGGGTGACATCGACGCCCATGCGCGGGTCCGCTGCTACCGCGCCATGGTCGCGCACCATTACGCTGCCGAACGAACCGTCCTGAGCGTCCTTCCGCTGGCGATGCGCATGGCCGGGCCCAAAGAAGCCGTGTGGCACGCGATCATCCGCCGGAACTTCGGGGCCAATGCCTTCATCGTCGGCCGGGACCACGCCGGCCCGGGGCGCGACTCGGCCGGCCGACCTTTCTACGCCGCGGACGCGGCCCAGGTGCTGGCCAGTGCCCATCAAGCCGAACTTGGTGTCAGTATCCTGCCGTTCGAGGAACTGGTCTACATGGCCGATACGGATACGTATGTGCCATCGAGCGAAGCCCAGGGGCCGCATGTGCGCCGCATCTCGGGCACTCAAGTGCGCGAGCAATACCTCGACGCGGGCCGCAAATTGCCCGAGTGGTTCACGCGCTCGGCCGTCAACGCGATCCTCGAGGAAACCAACGTGCCCCGTTTCAAGCAGGGGATGTGCATCTGGTTCACGGGGCTGAGCGGCGCGGGCAAAACGACCATCGCCGAGATCCTGGTCGAACTCCTCTTGGCGCAGGGTCGTCAGATCACGCTGCTCGACGGCGACACCGTGCGCACGCATCTCTCCAAAGGCCTGGGGTTCTCGCGCGCCGACCGGGATGCGAATGTGCTCCGGATCGGTTTTGTCGCCGCGGAGATCGTTCGTCATCACGGCGCCGCCATCTGCGCCGCGGTCAGCCCATATGAGACCACGCGCAACCAGGTGCGTGAAATGGTCGGGGCTGACCGTTTCGTGTTGGTCCACATCAACACATCCCTCGAAGTGTGCGAGACGCGCGACGTCAAGGGGCTCTATGCGAAAGCGCGGCGCGGCGAAGTCACCGGCGTCACAGGGATCGATGACCCGTACGAGTTCCCGGCCCATGCGGACCTGGTTCTCGACGGCGGTTCAGGCGACGCAGTCAGCCATGCGCACCAGATCCTGGATCTGCTGCGTTCCCGTGGCTGGGTGAAGAACGAGCCCTGACGCCAGAGAGTGTCGAAACGCGCTGGCCGATGTCGTCGGCGAGCGCCGGAACGCACGGACCATGCTGGATCGCACGATTCGCCCGGATGACCTGGAGCGATTTCGGGTCATCCGGGCGGATCCCCGTCATGATCTGCCGCCGGACGCCGTGCTCATGTCCAATGCGCTCCCAGGATTGACGAAACAATATCCGTCTTCTATGATTAGTGGTTTAGCGTGTCTTCAGGCTGCGTTCTCGGGTGCAGCCTGACCGGCCGCCCACCGCCGGATCACCGCACACCAACATGGCAGCGCTTATCGAAGCCCAGCACATCAGCAAGCTCTACATGCTGTACAAGCGGCCGCAAGACCGGCTGAAGCAGGCTCTGCTTTGGCGCCTGGGGCGGTCGTACGGCATGCCGTTCTGGGCCCTGCACGACGTGTCATTCACCGTCGATCGCGGCGAGACGGTCGGGATCATCGGACGAAACGGCAGCGGAAAGAGCACACTGCTGCAGATCATCGCGGGCACGCTGCAGCCGACGATGGGGACGATCCAGGTCACCGGGCGCGTGGCGGCGTTGCTCGAACTCGGCAGTGGGTTCAACCCCGAGTATACGGGCCGCGAGAACGTCTTTCTGAATGCCTCGATCCTCGGGCTGACTCGCGCCGAGACCGAACAATATCTCGACGAGATCCTGGGTTTCGCCGATATCGGCGACTTCGTCGATCAGCCGGTCAAGCTTTACTCGAGCGGCATGATGATGCGCCTGGCCTTTGCGGTGCAGGCGGTCGTGCCGCGCGATATCTTGATCGTCGATGAGGCGTTGGCGGTCGGCGACGAGGCCTTCCAGCGCAAGTGTTTTGCGCGGCTCGAGCGCTTTCGATCGGAGGGCGGCACGGTGTTGCTCGTGTCGCACAGCGCTCAGGCCATCATCCGTCATTGCCAGCGCTGCCTTTTCCTGCATCAAGGGCGATTGCGCCTCGAGGGGCCAAGCCGGCAGGTCACCGATCTGTATCAGCGTTTCGTGTACAGCCCGGTCGACCAGCAGAACAAGATTCTGGCCGAACTGGACGCGGCCGGGCCCATCGCCGGGCTTGCCTTGACCGCAGCGGACACGGCCGAAACGGTCTTCCAATCTGACCCTTCCGAGCCCGCGGCGCCGATCCGGGGCGCGGCCGACACGTTCTCGCCGGAGTTGGCGTCATCGCGCGAACTGACGTACGGCAATGGCGCGGCCACGATTATCGATCCGCACCTGGAAGACAGCGCCGGCCGGCGGGTGAACGTCGTGGTCGCCGGCGGGACCTACGTCTGGACCTACCTGGTTCAGTTTCACGAGACGGCCGCCGACGTCAACTTCGGCATGATGGCGCGCTCCATCGACGGCCAGGTCCTGGCGGCGATCAACACCGAGTTCCTCGGCCATCGCTACGAGCGCATCGAGACACAGGGCCTGGCACGAGTCGGGTTCGAGATCCAGGTCAATCTTGCCCAGGGCACCTATTTCATGGAGGCCGGCGTCGTCGGCATGACGGCGACACCGGCCGGCGATGGCGGTTTCTTGCATCGCCGGATCGATGTGTACACCTTTCGCGTCCTTCCAACGGAGGGTGGGCCGGTATACGGGATATCCTATTTTCACCCCCGTGCCAGCATGGCCCTCGAGCAACCGGCGGACCCGAACGTCGTGGGTTAGCGTCCGGTCACGACGATGAGCCAGCGTTAGCACCAGATTGCGCCGGCCCATCGGGAGAACATACATGTCAGCCCTACCACTCAATACCGTTTTGCATGCGCTGCGCACCGAATATCTCAAGGTCATGCCCCCGGGCGCCCAAACGCTGGTCAGCGCCGGGTGCTCGGGCCGCTGGTATTTCGATTGGGTCGATCAGAACTACGGAGCTGTGACGAAACATATCGGTGTCGAGGCGTACTCGCCCAAGCCCGCCGATCTGCCTGCGAATGCGGTCTGGCTCCCCGAACCGATCGACGCGATGACCTCGGTGGCCGACGGCACGGCCGATCTGGTGTTTGCGGGCCAGACCGTCGAGCACTTGTGGCCGGCTCAACTGGCCGGGTTCCTCCTCGAGGCGCGACGCGTCCTTCGTCCTGATGGCTGGCTGGTGATGGATAGCCCCAACCGTCTGATCACTCAGATGACCAGCTGGCATCAACCGCAGCATACCGCCGAGCTCCGCGTCGACGAGATCGTCGCGCTCACACAGATGGCCGGCTTTACCGTGGAGCGCGTAAAAGGGCTCTGGTTGTGCTATGACCGCGACCGGCATGCCCTCCTTCCGCTCGAGCCCGCTTTCGACGTCCTGGATGCCACCCAGGAACCACGCGCCGTTGGCGCCATCGAACGACCAGCCGACAGTTTCATCTGGTGGCTCGAGGCGCGCCCAAACGATACGCCGCCGGCCGCGCGCGCCGAACTGACGGCCAGGCTCCAGGCCATTTACGAAACGGCCTTCGAGGCCGCCATCTCGCGCTGGGAGCACCTGATCGGCAAGGTCTCGGGCTACGGCCGCAACCGCATCGTCAGCGCGGGGCCCAACGAGCGCGGGTACCTTCTGTACGGACCATATGTGCCGTTGCTGGCCGGCAAACACAGCGCTCACTTCTATGTCGGTCTGACCGAGCCCATGAAGCGGAACGAAAACCACGCCGTGTTGGTCGAAGTCACGTGCGAACAGGGTCAGCGCATCCTGGCGCAGCGCTGGATCTCTTCGAACGCACTTCGTGCGGGGGCTTTGACGCGCTTCGACCTCGAGTTCACCGTGAAAGACACGATTTTCGGCGTTGAGTTCCGCGTCTTGACCGAGGGCCGCGCCCCGGTCGCGGTTCGCGCGCCGGTCGACTATCTTGATCATCAGCTCTGGGCGGCATCGCGTCTGACGCCGTCCCCATAGGATCACACATGCCGACTGAACGCGTGATTGAAATCCCCTGGGCCATGATGCAGCTTCCGCAAAGCGGAACCATCCTGGACGTAGGCAGCTGCGACGCGGACTATCTTGGGATCATCCAGCAAAGCGATCGCGCGTTGCACTGCCTCGATCCGCGCGAATGCCGCGGCGCGGTTCCGCAGGGTGCCCGTTTCTTTCACGAGTCGATCATCGGCAATCGGCTGCCCTCCGAACAGTACGACGCCGTGCTCTTGTTGTCGGTGCTCGAGCATATCGGGCTGCCGTGCTACGGTCAGCGCGCGTTCGCGGGCGGCGACCGTCTGACCCTGACAGAGGTCAAACGGCTGCTCAAACCGGGTTGCCCGCTCATCGCCACTGTGCCGGTCGGCCAGGCCAAGACCACGTCGTGGTATCGGCAGTATACGCCGGCCGGCTTGCGCGACCTGTTCACCGGCTGGCGGTTTTCCATCACATATTGGGTCTTTCGCGACAACCGATACATCGAGGCGGACGAGCACGAGGCAGTGCTCCAGGACTATCGCGATCAACCCTTTGTCGTTGGCGCCGGCGCCGGCGCACTGGGGGGGATCGTCGCACACCGCGAATAAATGCAAACACGGCGCGCGACAGGCAAAGGTGAAGCATGCGGATCGGTGTAGATTATCGTTTTCTTTCCGCCGGGGTGCTGGCCGTCAATCGCGGCATGGGCCGCTTTACTCAACAGCAACTGCGCGAGACGCTCGCCGTCGATCAGGACAACGAGTATGTTTTATTCTGCCTGCCCGGCTCGGATCGATCGTTGATCTTGCCGTCGATCCTCAAGGCCGGCAACGTGTCGTTGGCCGAAATCGAGGTCAGTGAGAGTCGGCGCAGCGGCCCCCTGCCGATCAAGACCGAGAAGGACGCGATCCTGCGGCACGCCGAGGAATACCAGGACTGGATCTACAAGCAGCGGATCGACCTGTACCACGCGACGACGCCGTACGTTTGGCACGACATCCCGTTACTTGACTTCAACGTCTGCCCGTATGTGTCGACGTACTACGACGCGATCCCGCTGGCTTACTCGCCGTTCTATCTCGAACCTGGTTCGTTGTTGGCCGAACTCTGCGTCTATGCCAACGAAGTGACCCGTCGCTCCGATCGGCTCATCGCGATTTCAGAATCGGCTCGCCAGGACGCGATCAACTACCTCGGCTACCCGGCCGACCGGATCGACATCGCCTACCCGATCGCGGACCCGTGGTTCCGCCCGCTCGAATCGGCCGAGCGCGCCGCGACCCTCAAGGATCTGCGCGCCCGTTTGAACCTCGGCGACGGTTATGTGATGACGGTGCCGCACTTGCACTACAGCAAGAACTTCGACAACCTGATGGCCGGGTATGCCCGTCTCCCGGCCGATGTGCGCGCGCGTCTGCCGTTGCTCATCGTCTGCCACCTCTCCGAGCCGCAGGTGCAGCAGATCAGCGACACGGCGGCGCAACTCGGGATCGGCGACGCCGTGCGGGTGAGCGGGTTCGTCAGCGAAGATGAGTTGGTGGCGCTCTACGGACAGGCCACGGTGTTCCTGCACGCCTCGCGCTACGAGGGGTTTGGGTTGCCGGTGCTCGAAGCCATGCACTGCGGCACGCCTGTGGTCGCCAGCTCGACGTCCTCGCTGCCCGAGGTGGTAGGGGACGCCGCGGTCCTGATCGACCCCAACGACCCCGACTCCATCGCCGCGGGTGTGCTGGAGGTGGCGCGCTCGGAGTCGCTGCGAGACGATCTGCGCGCCCGAGGTCTGGAGCAGGCGAAGTTGTTCACCGGCGAGCGCCTGGGGCGCGCGACGTTGAGCGCGTACGCTCGCACGCGCGACGGCGTCGAGCCGAGCCGAGGCGCCCGTGTCGCCTTTTGGGCGCCGCTCCCACCGCTGGCCACGGGCGCCGGCGACTACTCCGCCGAGTTGCTCGACTATCTCAAGAACGACTACAACGTCGAGGTCTTCGTCGACGACGGCTATCTGCCCGACGCGGCGATCTGGCAATCGACGCGCGTCAATCACCATACAGCCTTCGCCCGTCGACACGCGCAAGCGCCGTTCGACGTGATCGTCTACCAGATGGGCGCCTCCGAGTACCACTGGTACATGTACGAGCCGCTCAAACGCTGGCCCGGCCTCGTGATGCTGCACGACCTCACCTGGTCGCACGTGCAGCACCTCATGCATCATCGGCACAGCGACATGAAGGCCTTCAGGGCCCTGATCGGGTCGCTGGAGGGCCAGGCCGGCGTCGCGGCCTTCGATGCCATTTGGAGTGCGCCGCCGGAGGATCGACCGGCCCGGCTCGAGGAATTCCTGAACTCGTTTTACCTTCTGCGCGACGTCATCGTAGCCAGTCGCGCCATCGTTGTGCCGACGGACGGGCTGGGACAGGAGCTCGTCGAGCGCTACGGCCCGATCCGGCCTGTGCACACCATTTTGATGGGCGTGACCGATCCGTATTACGACGCCCCACGACGCGAGCAGAACATCCTCCGACTCGAGATGGGGCTCGAGCCGGAGTCTTTCGTCGTCGGCGTATTCGGCAGCGTCGTTCCGGTGAAGCGTCTAAGGCAGATCTATCAGGCGTTCGCCGCGTTGCTCGCCGACGCGCCCGAGGCGAAACTGTTGATCGTCGGCGACGGGCCGTTCGGTTACCTGGCCGAATTGGATGGCCTGGCCGCCGAACTCGGGATCGGCGCCGCTATCCGGCGATTGGGTCATATCCCGGTCATGGACGGCGCCGGGCGCAAAGCGTTTCATCGCGCACTACAGATCTGCGATGTCGTCGTCAACCTGCGCTGGCCGTCGCACAAACAGATGTCGGGCACGCTTGCTCGGGCGATCGCCGCGAGCAAGCCGGTGGTGATCACCGACCTGCCCGAATGGCGGCACCTGCCCGACTCGTTTTGCGTTCGCCTCCCCGTTGACGAACGCGAGATCCCGGCACTGGCCGATACGCTGCGCCGCATGGCGCGGAACCGCGGGCAGACCGAGACCATGTCTGCCGCGGCACGCCTGTACTTCGAGACCCGCGCGACACTGCCCATGATGGTCGATCGCTACAGGGCCTTGATCGACTCGTTGGCTGATGTGCCGGGCCAGCCCGCCGAAACGACCCGACCCGCTCGCACACACGAGATGTTCAACCGGCCGCTCACAGCGATCGATTTCGGTCGTCGCGATCTGCACGACGCGTTGGCCGCAGCCGGGTTGGCGCCCGCTGACATCGGGCATGCCCTGGCCCCGCGGTTGAGCCGGCTTTCGGTGCTTCAAGCGCTGGCTGGTCGGGCGGTCAGTGACACGACAGGGCATCCGGAGCGTCGCCGCATCCTCGTCGTCGGCGCGGCGGCGCACCCGTTGACTTTTGCGCTTACCCGGTCGAACGACGTATCTGCCTTGAGCGATTATCTCGGAAGCGAACGGCGCTTCGCGCACATGTTGGCCTATCCCGAGGCCCTGGCGCCCGGGCCGATCCCGCCAGGAGCGCTTCACGCTCACCCAGGCGACGTCCGCGACCTGAACTTCGCAGATGGTTACTTCGATGCCGTCATTGCGCTGCAGCCGCTCCACGAACTGGCCGAGGCCGACGAAACGACTGACGTGCTGACTGAGATCCACCGCGTTCTTCGACCGGGCGGCGTTGCCATCCTGGCCGGGGAGATCGCGCTGTTCACGCCGCCCGGACGGGATGCGGCGGCTCAACAACTCGGGCTATTGCAGCCTTCGGCGTGGCCACGGCTCTTTTCCGACGTCGGTTTCGCCGTGCCCGCCGTGACCAGCCCGACGACGGCCTGTGGCCCTTGTCGCCCGCCCTACCTGGATCTGGCCGGCACCCAGGTGACTAACTATGATGCGTTGACCGATACGCCGACCAGCATCACACAGGGCATCGTGCACGCCACCTCTGTGTTCCTTGCTACGCGCGCGCCAGGGCCGATCGAGCCTGCTTCGCCCAGACCACAACGGCTGAAGACGCGCATCAGGCGTCAGGCGTTGGCGTCCGCCGCTCGGTTGATCGGCGCCGCTGCCCGGACGCCCCTCGCGCCGATTTCGAACTCGAATTCGCCTGCGCCCATTGAACGACCGACGGGAGATGCCATGAACCCTCGCCTGCACACCGCCCTCAACGCCTTCAATCGGCAGAGACTGCGCGGGTGGTACAACACCACGTTGGCGCGTCTGCCGCGCCAGGTCGCGGCCCTCGTGCGCGGGTTCGTGCGACTTGCATATCTTGGCCACACGCAGTCGGCCCAATTCGAGCTTTACAACGAATTCGCTCAGTCGATCGACGCCCTCGAACACCGCTCGACGCAATCCGCAGACCGAACCGATCGGGTGACGGCCGACGTCAAGGCGATCCAGCTCGATCAGGCCAGGATTGCGCAACGGGTCGATGAGTTGACGAGTCACGGCCCCGCGACGGAGCGCATCGAGTCGCTGTCGCGAACGACGACCGCGCAGGCCGCCACCCTTCAGCAGCAGCAGACCCGCCTCGACGACCAGACGAAACTCCTCAACGAACAGGCCGCGCGCATCAAGGCCCTCGAAGCCATGATCGGGTCGACGACGACCCAGGTCAGAGAGGCGCTGGCCGCGCGCGAGGAGGAGATCCGCTTGCTTCGAAGTCGACTGCGCGGCCTCGAGCAGGGCCGACTGGCGGTAGATCCACAACCGTCCGATGACCTGACGCTCAGCGCCGAGGACCTGCGACACATCCTGGCCAATCTTGAGCTGGCGCTGCCCGAGCTCGGCGAGAAGTCCGCCGTCGAAGTCTCGGTTCAGGCCGCGCGTGAGGACCTGATCGTGGCGTCTGCCGAGTATTTCGGCGATCGCTTGTCCGCCGCAGCGCCCGTGTATCGTGCCCCGAACGACGCCTGGATCCACCTCGACTTCTCGGATCGGGCGGGGCGGCGAGCGTTGTTCGAAAGCGCGCGCAATCGCCTCGCCCACGACGGTTACTTCGTCGTGGTCAGCCGCGGCACGGTCGCGCCGGAGATCGAGTCAGATAAGCTGGCCAGGGCCGACGCCGTGACACTCGCACTCCCCGGCTCCGAGGAGTCGGTCACCGCCAATATCTGGATCCGGCGCTGACGCTCCGGGTCTGCGGACCATGCGCATCGGCGTCGATTTTTCGTTCCTGGCCCATGGCCCCGGCGTCACGCGCCGTGGCGTCGGGCGCTTCGTGACCCAACAGGTCCAGGCGCTCCTCGACCACGCCGCAAGCGAGACGCTGGTGGCCCTCTGCCCCGCTGGCGTCGACCCGAGCCTGATCAGTTCCGAGGTCGTTCCCGGGCGTCGGCTCGAGATCCAACGCCTGGCCCGCACCCAAACGCGTGAGGAAGCCCTGCGTCACGCCGTCGGCGAGCTCGGTCTGAACGTCGTCCATCAGACCACGCCGTTGTTCGACCCATTTGTGCCGGAGCTCGGCGCGGCCGTGGTCGCGACGGTGTATGACGCCATCCCACTCGCCTACCCGCTGGCCTACCTGGCGGCCGAGGGGGATGCGACGCCGGTCTATCTGCGCTCGGCTCGCAGTCTGCGGCGGGCCGACCACGTCTTGACGATCTCCGAGGCCACGCGTCAGG
Organism: Anaerolineales bacterium; assembly: GCA_044224715.1. Classification (GTDB taxonomy): domain Bacteria; phylum Chloroflexota; class Anaerolineae; order Anaerolineales; family UBA6663; genus UBA6663. The sequence goes on from JBGAJV010000052.1 coordinate 36,121, forward strand.
CGGCCTGCGCGTATTTCGGGGTCGACCCGACGCTGACAAGCGTCGCGTTCCCGTTTGCCGATGCCAGGTTCGCACCGCTGTCGGCGGAGGACCGCTGTGAACGGCTCGCGCGTCTGCGCACGACAGTCGGGCTGCTTGAGCAATTCGTGCTGGCCGTGCCGCATCTGCACCACAGCAAGAACATCGGCGGTCTGTTGGACGCCTACGCCCTGCTCCCCGAGCGCCTTGCCACCGCAGCGCCGCTGGTCATCGCCTGTGCGCTCGAAGAACGTGCCGCGCGCATCCTGGACCACATGATCGCGAGCCGATCCCTGCGGGGGCGCGTGCTCGTGACGGGATACGTGTCGGATGACGAGCTTGTCGCGTTGTACGGCGCGGCTCAGGTCTGCCTGCACGTCTCGCATCTCGAAGGCTTTGGGCTCCCGGCACTCGAGGCCATGCAATGCGGCACGCCGGTTCTCGTCAGCCACGAGACGGCCACGCGCGAGATCGTGGGCGACCTCGACCTGACGGTCGACGGCGAGGACCCGGCCGCCGTGGCGACCCGCCTGCGCGGCCTGCTCGAGGCGTCGCCCGAGACGCGGTCGGCCCTGGCACAGCAGTGTCGCGAGCGCGCCACTGCGTTCGACTCCCGCCGGCTGGCGCTGGCCACGATGGCCGCGTATGACCAGGCACGCGCGCACTTCAATCGGCGTGCCGATGCCCCCCACCCACGGCAGACCCGCGCGGCTTCACACGTCTTGGGCACGTGGCTTCGTGGATCGCGGTCCACGCCGGCGCTGCGCGCGCGATCGCTCGCCGTCGACCCGACGCCGCCGGCGGCGGACGAACTGGCGCTCGGCGCGGTCGCTGCCCCGACCGACTGCGTCGTCGTCACGGGTCTGCTCCACCCGCTCGTCGAACGCGGCGAGTTCGTCAGGACGCTGCGCATGGCGCGACGAGGGATCAGGGCCGGCGGACGCCTGATCGGCTCCGTGCTGCTGGTCGAATGTCAGCCGCCGGACGTCAGCTTGATCGATCTCGACCTGCCCGTCTTCACCAAAGACGAATGGCGGACCTGGCTGGGCGCGGACCTCACGCTCGAGCGCGTCGACGACCTCGATCCGCTCCGCGCCGCACTGGGGGCTTTGCCCGATGCGCTGGACCCGGACACGCTCGCACGCGGCGTCGCCACCGCGCTCCTTCCGGATCAGCGGACGCTCTATCTCGACGGCGTCGCAGTCGGGTTGTACGTCTTCTCGTGCACGCCCACCGACGACACGCCCTGGCCCGTACGGCTCGAAGCGCGACAACGCCAGCGGGCCGGCCGCGCGCGAGGCCAATGGATGGAGCGATTGCAGGCGGAGCAGGCCTATCTGCTCGACGTGACGGTGAAGGATCTGACCCCGGCCTGGGCGCGACGCCTCCCGGCGCTCCTGCGCAAGCCGCTGCGCCACCTGCGACGTCTGGGACGGCTGGGGCGCGCGCAGGAGGCTCAGGCTGTGCTGTACCAGCATCTGATCGAGGGCGTCGCGCTGGGCCGACGTCGCGCGCACGTGGCCGTGGCCGACGATCTCGTCGCCGCGCCGATCGCGCCCGACGCCGCGTTCGACGATACGTGGATCTAGCATGCGCCTGCTCGGTCTGACGCCCTGCTTCGATCCGACCGCGGCGGACGGCGCCACGCGCTTCACGGGACGCTGGGCACAGGCGCTCGGCGAGGCCGGGGCGAACGGCAACTGGCTCGCCACGACGGCGGCCCAGTCCAGGCCGACATCGGCCTGGTCGGCGCGCTGGCCCGCGGTGCATGCCGCCGGCGATCTGCGCGTCGGCGCCTTGCGGATCTCGCGCTATCCGACGGCGGGCGGTCCCCCATCGTTCACATGGAAGCTGGCGACGCGTATCGGGCTGGCGTGGATGCGCCCGCAACTTGAGCGCGCGCGTGCCCGCGCGGCGAACGCCGGACCGGCGGCCTGGCGCGACGTCCGCTGGCCGGCGTGGATCGAGGCGTACATCCTGGCGGCGCTCGGCCCATCCGCGCCCGCTCTGTGGCAGGCCTGGGCCGATGGCGCGCGCGACGCCGAAGTCGCCGTGATCGGTTATCCGCCGCTTGGGCTGGCGGAGCTGGCCTGCCAGCGGGCGCGTCAGATCGGACTGCCCATCGCGCTGTTGCCGCTGTTTCACGCCAACGATCCGCTCAACCTGCTGCCCCGCTGGCGTCGCCACTATGAGTCGGTCGAGACGTTGTTGGCCCTGACCGACTTCGAGGCCGACGTCTTCCGGGAGTTGTTCGCGCACCCGAACGTCCACGTCATCGGAGCCGGGATCGACGCAGAGGATGTGCTTGCGCCATCGGTATCGGGGCGTCGCTTCCGCGAGGCCCATCGTCTCGGCGACGCGCCCTTCGCGTTGTACATCGGGCGCAAGGAGAGCGGCAAGAACTATCGGCTGGCGATCGAGGCCGTCCGCTCCGCACGAGTTGGGCACACCGCGACCAAAGGGCTCAAGCTGGTCATGATCGGAGCCGACGTCGACGGCGCCCGGCTCACGCCCGACGACGCCCTGTTTCTCGGTCAACTCCCGCGCGCGGCCGTGCTCGACGCGCTCGACGCCTGCACCGTTCTGATCAACCCGTCCACCAGCGAGAGCTTTGGCCTGACGCTCCTGGAGGCGTGGGCCCGGCGCAAGCCCGTGGTGGCGCACGCCGGGTGCGGCCCGTTCCGCTCGATCGTGACGCATGACGTGGACGGCTGGCTCGAACGCGACGTCGCGGGCATGTCGGCCCGCATCGCGTTGGCCGTCGTCGACCCCGCGCGCGCGGCGCAGCTGGGGGAGGCCGGTTTCGCCACGGTGCACCGACGCTATCTATGGTCGACCGTGGCCGAACGCAGCCTGCGCGCGTTCGAGGGCCCGTTGGCGCGGCGCACGTCACCTGCATGATCCTGCGCCGATGGCGTCGCAATCCCCGGTATCATCAGGCCAATGACGTCCACCCTTCGCATCGAGCCACTCACGGTCGTCATCCCGTGTTACAACCCGGATCCGGCGCACCTTAACGAAGCAGTCGACTCGGCGCTCGCCTCCACGCTGCCGCCCGCGGCCGTCCTGTTGATCGACGACGGCACCACCGACCCCGCCGCCCAGGCCGCGCTGCGCGTCTGGGCCGAGCGGCCGGGCGTGCGGGTCATCGCACACGCCGAGAACCGCGGCTTGAGCGCGGCCCGCAACACCGGCATGGGGGCCGCGCAGACCGAGCTCGTGCTCCAGCTCGACGCCGACGATCGCATCGACCCGACCTTCGCCGAGAAAGCCGTCTGGGCGCTGGCCAGCCACCCCGAGTGGAGCTTCGTCAACGCCTGGGTGCGCGTATTCGGGGCCAATGAATACATCTGGACCCGCGGCTTCGAGGCCGGACGCGATTTTCTCGCCGACAACCAGACCAACCCCATCGCCGTGATCCGCCGCTCGGTCGACCGCGCCATCGGCGGGCATACCGAGTCGATCCGCGATGGCCTGGAGGATTGGGACTACTGGTTGAAGATGGCCAGCCAGGGCCATTGGGGCGGCACGATCCACGAAGTCTTGATCGACTACCGGACCCATCCGCAGCCCACGCATTGGCCCAACCGCGACAACCCTGACCAACGCCAGAGGTTTCTCCGGGGTCTGCGCGAGCGCTACGGCACCCTGTGGCGCGACCGTTTCCCGCAACCGGCGCCGCGCCCCTTAGCCGTGCCGCAGACCGTCGTCTGCGACGGCCTGGCGCCCAGTCGGCCGGGCGAACGGCGTGTCCTGCTCGTGGCGCCCTGGCTGACGCTGGGCGGGGCGGATCGGTTCAACCTCAATCTGACCGAACAGATCACACGGCGAGGCGGCCGCGTCACGATCGCCACCACGGTCGACAGCCCGGACCCGTGGCGGGCGGCGTTCGCGGCGCACACAACCGACGTCTTCAGCCTGCCGAAATTCCTTGCGCCCGAGCTGCAGCCGGTCTTCCTGCGCAGCCTGATCGCGACCCGCGGGATCGACGTCGTGATCGTGACCAACGCCATGCTCGGCTACGCGGCCCTGCCCTATCTCCGCGCGCACTGCCCGCAGACCACCTTCGTGGACTACAACCACATGGTCGTCTCCGAGTGGCTCAACGGCGGCTTCGTGCGGATCGGCGTCGAGAACCAGGCGCACCTCGATCTCAACCTCGTCAGCTCCCGACAGGTCAAAGAGTGGATGGTCGCTCAAGGCGCGCGAGCCGACCGGATCGAGGTGGTCTACACCGGCCAGGACCCGACCGTGCTCGACCCGACGCGGTTCGACCGCGTCGCGGGTCGCGCGACCTTAGGCCTCGACCCCGACACGCCCGTGCTGCTCTTTCCGGCGCGTCTCGAACCGCAAAAGCGCCCCCGGTTCTTGCTTCAGATCCTGGCGCAATTGGGCCGCAACGGACGCCGCTTCGTCTGTCTGATCGCCGGTGATGGCCCGCAACGGTCACTTGTCGAAACCGAGATCCGGCGTCTCAAGCTGAGCCGTCACGTCCGCCTGCTCGGCGCGGTGGCGGCCGATGCCATGCCCGCGCTGTACGCCACAGCCGATATCCTCGTCCTGCCCTCGGAGAACGAAGGCATCTCGTTGTCGATTTATGAAGGCATGGCGATGGGGCTGCCCGTGGTCGCCGCAGCCGTCGGCGGCCAGAGCGAGTTGGTGACGGGCCGCGAAGGCGTGCTCGTGGCGCCGGGGCCGCGTGAGCTCGAACACTACGTCGCGGCGCTCGACGGCCTGCTGGCTGACCCGCAACGGCGGCAGGACCTGGGCGCCGCCGCACGGCAGCGCATCGTCACGGGGTTCACGCTCGAGCAGATGACCGATCGGCTGCTCGAGGCGTTTGATCGGGCTGTGGCGCTGAACCGCGACGAACCGCGGGCGCGTCTGGGTCAAACCCCGGCGCAGCAACTGGCCGAACGCGTCGCGGACGATCTCCGCCATGAGCGGCTGCAGGAACGGCTTCGCGCCGGCAGCATCGATCTGGCCCACGAACACGCCGCCGCCAACGGGCGCTGGCGGGGTTGGGTCTATCAGGCCAAGAAACGCTTCTTTCGACCCGCGTATTACTGGGCCATCCAGAACGGATTTGACTTCGTCATCCCGATGGTGGGGCGACTGTATCGTCGCTTGAACTGGCTGCTGAAGTGACGGCGGTTCACATATGTGCGGCGCCGCACATTCGGCGTATCACGATAAGCGCTTCGCCGGATGGCGCGAGCCTGCACGGCTACACATAAGCTCTCATAGACCGTGGCATGAACCGTCGGCTAGAATGCCGAAGTGCCTGAGATCTCGNAGGCGCGGTGGCGGCCGATGACATGCCCGCGCTGTACGCCGCAGCCGACGTCCTCGTCCTGCCGTCGGAGAACGAAGGCATCTCGTTGTCGATCTACGAAGGCATGACGATGGGTCTGCCGGTCGTGGCCGCCGCCGTCGGCGGACAGAGCGAGTTGGTGACGGGACGCGAAGGCGTGCTGGTTCCACCGGGTCCGCACGAGTTGCAGCAGTACGTCGCCGCGCTCGACGGCCTGCTGGCCGACCCCCAGCGGCGGCAGGGACTGGGCGCCGCCGCACGGCAGCGCATCGTCGCGGGGTTCACGCTCGAACAGATGACCGATCGGCTGCTCGAGGCCTTTTGTCGGGCTGAGGCCCTGAACCGGGACGACCCGCGGCCGCGTCTGGGTCACGGCCCGGCGCAGCAACTGGCCGAACGAGTCGCGGACGACATCCGCCATGAGCGGTTGCAGGAGCGGCTGCGCGCCGGCAGCATCGACCTGGCCCACGAACACGCCGCCGCCAACGGGCGCTGGCGGGGTTGGGTCTATCAGGCCAAGAAGCGCTTCTTTCGACCTGCGTATTACTGGGCCATCCAAAACGGATTCGACTTCGTCATCCCGATGGTGGGGCGGCTGTATCGTCGCTTGAACTGGCTGTTGAAGTGACGGCGGTTCGCTGATTTGCCACGCACGTCACCCCCTGTCGGTTCGGCTACACATAAACCCTCCTGGACCTTGGCGTAGACCGTCGGCTAGAATGCCGAAGTGCCTGTGATCTCGATCGTCATCCCCTGTTACAACGAAGCCCGACACCTGCCCGAAACCCTTCGGGCGTTGAGCCTGCAGACGCGACCGGCCGACGAGATCGTGCTTGTCGACGGTGGGTCGACCGACGGCACGGTGGCGACCGCGCGCCGACTGGCCGCAGCGTTCGGGCTGCCGTTGCGCAGCCTGCATAACCCGGCCCGCCACATCCCGCATGCGCTCAATCTCGGCATCGACGCGGCCGTGGGAACGCATATCGCCCGGCTCGACGGACATGCGCGACCGGCGCCGGATTATCTGGAGACGTGTCTGGAGGTCTGGCAGGCCAGCGGCGCCGCCCTGGTCGGAGGCGCCTGGGAGGTCGTGCCCGGCGCCGACACGCCGATGGCCGAGGCGATCGCCATCGCCGGGCGCACGCCGTTCGGGTCGGGTGGCGCCGCGTACCGTTCCAAGACAGCTCTGGCCCAGGATGTCGACACCGTGCCCTTTGGGTTTTTCGAGCGTCGTCTTTGGGCCGACGTCGGTCGCTACGACGAAACCCTGTTGACCAACGAGGACTACGAATTCGCCGCGCGTATCCGAAGGAGCGGTGGCCGGGTGCGTTTCGATCCACGCATCCGCTGCACGTATTTCGCCCGCAGCGACCTGCGCGCCCTGGCCCGCCAATACTGGCGCTATGGGTGGTGGAAGAGCCGGATGCTGCTCCGAAACCCGCGCGAGCTCCGACTGCGTCAGGCGGCACCGGCCCTCGTCAGCGCCGGCGGGCTTGCGATGCTCGGCGGCGCGCTGGCCCGCCGCGAGGCGCGCCCCTGGGCCGGGCTCTACTTCGGGTTGTACGGCGTGCTGCTGGCGATCGAAGCCGGCCGACAGTCAGGGTTCAGGCCAGGCATCTGGGTTCGTCTCGTCTGCGCATACGCTGTCATGCATTACGCCTGGGGTCTCGGCGCGCTTGCCGGAACGGCACTCGAAAGGTCCGGTCAAAATGGCGTCACGCGCACTGTATAATGCTGTATTCCAATCTTGTTTTCGAATTAAGGCCCGGCTCCGCGCTGTCGATACTTGGAGGGCAGCCGACATGTCGGCTGAGGTGGCGCCCAGACGCTCCGCGTTGGGCGAAAGCGAACCCGAGGCCTGGTGCACGACCACGAATTGAGATTCAGCATGACGGCTCCAGCGGCATCCCAATCGCTGCGCATCTCGCCCAGTCTGCGTCTGATGGAGCGACGCTGGTTGGTTTGGGTAGGCGATAGCCTGATCGCTTTTCTGTGCGCGGCGGTCGCACTCTGGCTCTGGTCGTTCTCAGACCCCATCTCGTCGCTGGCGACGTTCTTCGCGCAACGGTGGAACTGGCTGACGGCCCTGCCGTGTCTGTGGCTCTCGATCAGTTTTGCGTTCTTCAATCTACACCGCACGCCCCACCCGCGTTTCGCGCGCCGCGAGGTCATGGGCACCGGTCTGGTCAGCCTGATCCTCTACGTCGGCATTTTCTTCGTCGCCCAGCCGCATCCATTGCCTCGGCTTGTGGTGGTGTACTACCTCGCCCTGACGATGGGCGCGACCCTGGCCTGGCGCGTCGGTTTCGTCCGTCTGTTTTCTTTGCCGGCGCTTCAGCGTCGCCTGCTTGTGGTCGGTGCGGGGCGAGCCGGCCGCGCCATCGTCGAGGCCCTGCAGGACGAGTCGAATACGCTCTACACCCTGGTGGGCGTGGTCGATGACGACGATGCCAAGCACGGCGAGGTCATCGAGGGCGTCCGCGTGCTCGGCGGCAGCGCGCAGCTCGAACAAGCCGTCGAGACCTTCGACGTGTCGGACATCGTCCTGGCCATCTCCGGCGACCTGACCGCCCAGACCTTCCAGGCCCTGCTCGAGTGCCAGGCGCGCGGGCTGCCGTTGATCCGCATGAGCACGCTCTACGAGGAGATCACGGGGCGGGTGCCGCTCGACCACCTCGACCCGCAGTGGCTGAGCGGCCCGACCGTCGAAAACGAGCTCGAACACCTGGTGTATTTCGCCGTCAAACGCGTGCTCGACATCGTGGGCGCGTTGATCGGCCTGGCGGTATTGGCCGTGATCTTCCCGGTCGTGGCGGCGGCCATCTGGCTCGAGGACGGCGGCGGCGTGTTCTATCGCCAGGTGCGTCTGGGGCGCAACGGGCGGCCGTTCTCGATCGCCAAGTTGCGCACGATGGTGCCGGATGCCGAGAACGGTCGTGCTCAATGGGCCGTGGAGAACGACGATCGTGTGACGCGCATCGGTCGGTGGCTGCGTCGCACCCGTCTGGACGAGACGCCTCAGTTCTGGAACGTCCTGCGCGGCGACATGAGCATGGTCGGGCCGCGCCCCGAGCGCCCCGAGTTCTTCACAGCGCTCGAACGCGAACAACCGCTCTTCCGCGCGCGGCTCCTGGTCAAACCCGGCATCTCAGGGTGGGCCCAGGTCAACTACGGCTATGCCAATACGCTGCAGGACAACATCCGCAAGCTGCAGTGGGACCTCTACTACGTCAAGCACATGTCGCTCTGGCTCGACACGGCCATCCTCATGCGCACCATCGGCGTGGTGCTGAGGCTGAAGGGCACGTGAGGCGCGTAGCGCCTATCCATTCCACCCCAACGCCAGCGCGATCCCGGCGGCGACGTCGGCCACGATCGGCACCTCGCTCAACCCGGCGCCTGCCAGGCGCCTGGCCTCTTTGTCGCCACGCCCGGTGCGGACCAGGATGGGGCGCACGCCTGCCGCCAGCCCGGCCTGAACGTCCGACAGGGCGTCGCCGATCATCACCGACCGACCGAGATCGATCGACCATTCCCGGGCAGCCTGCAGCAACATGCCCGGCGCCGGTTTTCGGCAGGGGCTGGGCTCGTCGTTGCGATGGGGGCAGGTGTAGAACGCGTCGATCGCGCCGCCGGCGGCGCGCGCCCAGCCCGAGACGTGCGCGTGGATCGCCGCCACAGTTGCGTGGGTTATAATGCCTTTTCCGATCCCGGCTTGATTGGTGACGACGATGATCAGGTGTCTGGGCGATTGACGACGAAGTTGCGCCAGCGCCTCGAACGCGCCGGCCAGAGGGATCGCCTCACCAACCGATCGAACATAATCGGTCTTGTTCTCAATCAAAACGCCGTCGCGATCCAGAAAGATCGCGGGCCGGCGTGGTTGCGGGCGAGCGTCATGTTCTGCCATCGGGCCGCATTATAACGAAGTCGAAGTCCACATGAAGGTTCTCATTACCGGCGGCGCCGGTTTCATCGGGTCCCACACCATGGACCTGTTGCTGTCGCGCGGCCATACAATTCGCATCCTCGACGCCCTCGAGCCACCCGTCCACCGCGACCGACAGAAGCCCGACTACATCCCGGCCGACGTGGAGTTCCAGGTCGGCGACGTGCGCGATCGCGCCGCCTGGGAGCGCGCCCTGGTCGGCGTCGAGGCCGTGTTCCATCTCGCCGCCTACCAGGATTATCTCCCGGACTTTTCCAAGTTCTTCCACGTCAACGCCGTGAGCACGGCGCTGCTGTACGAAATCGTCGTCGAGCAAAAACTCCCGATCCGCAAGATCGTGGTCGCCAGCTCGCAGGCCGTTTACGGCGAGGGCAAGTACAAACGCGCCGACGGCCAGCCGTTCTACCCGGGACAGCGCCCGGCCGACCAGCTCACGCGGCACGTCTGGGAGATCCTCGACCCGGACACCGGCGTTCCTCTGAGCCCGGATTTCACCGACGAAAGCGGCGTGCGCCCGCACAACTCATACGCCATCAGCAAGTACACGGGCGAGCAGATCGCGCTCAACCTGGGCCGGCGGTACGGCATCCCGTCGGTCGGCATGCGCTACTCGATCGTCCAGGGACCGCGCCAATCGTTCCGCAACGCCTACTCGGGCGCGTTGCGGATTTTCGCCATGCAGACGTTGGGCGGCGAACGGCCCGTGATCTACGAGGATGGCCTACAGCTGCGCGATTACGTCTACGTCGGGGACGTGGCGGCTGCCAACGCGCTGGTCCTCGAAGACACGCGCGCCGACTACCAGGCCTTCAACGTCGGCGCCGGTCGGACGTGGACGGTGCTGGACTTCGCCCGGATCATGGCGAACGCGGCCGGCCGGCCGGAGCTCGAGCCCGTGGTCCCCGGTGAGTACCGTTTTGGCGACACACGCCACATCTTTTCGGCAACCGAAAAGCTCGAGGCGCTCGGCTGGAAGCCGGTCGGAAGCCCGGAGCGCAGCTGCCGCGAATACATCGAATGGGCCAGCCGCCAGCCCGATTTTGGTAATTACAGCCAGGCGGCGCGCGAGCACATGAAGAAACTAGGGGCGGTCAGATAGCCCGGTAGTCACATAGTCGGCTGGTCGGCTAGTCTGCTAGTCTACTTGTCTGTGACTCAACCAACGACCTGACCAGCAGACCAGAAGACCAGACGACTTACATATGGACGCCATCGACCTGTACCTCACCGAACTCGAAACCGTCATCCGCGAACTCTCGCGCGACGAAGTCCGCGCCGCGGCCGACGCCCTGATGGCGGCCCGGGCCGCCGATCGCACGATCTTCATCATCGGCAACGGCGG
>JBGAJV010000053.1:0-46538 GCA_044224715.1 Anaerolineales bacterium
ACGCGGATCGGGGCGCTGCCGCCGCAGCTGGCGGCGATCATGCAGACGAACGTGAACGTGCAGGCGCTGGCGGTGGAGGCGGCGCTGACGGGCAAGCGTGAGCACATCTACCACGCGGCCATGCTCGACCCGCACGCTGCCGCCGAGCTGAGCCTGGACCAGATCTGGGCGATGGTCGACGAGTTGATCGTCGCGCACGGCGACCTGCTGCCGGCGTACCGAGCGTGAGCGGGCGAGCGCACGGCCTGACAGGTCGGTTTCCCGCCAGCATCCGAATGCGTCGCGGTCGACGAGGGCGTCCGCCACGCGCGCGAACGTTCTTGATCGCACAGGCGAGACTCGGCTGAAGCATGGCAGCATCGAACCGCCTCGACCACCGTTGGGTGTCGAGGCGGCTGCTTTGAAAGGCCTGAGACTGTCCAGGCCGAGCGCCACGTCTCGCGTCGGCGGCGTAGAATTTAACCGATGGCGACGAGCGCGGTCGTTTTGCTCTGGACGGCTGTCGTAGCCTGGATCCTCCTTCGACTGTTCCAGGTCTGGCGCAGCCTGCGCCCGCTCCCGGTCGTTCGGGAGGCGACGGCTGTGGAGCCGGCGCAGGTCGTCAGCGTCGTTGTGCCCGCGCGAAACGAAGCGGCCAACATCGAGGCCTGCGTTCGCGGTCTCCTTGCACAGACCTGGCCGCGCGATCGGCTCGAGATCCTGGTGGTCGACGACGACTCGACCGATGACACTCCCGCGATCGTGACCCGACTGTCGATTGAGCATCCCGGCGTGCGATTGCTTCAGGCCGGCGTCCTGCCGTCTGGCTGGACCGGCAAAGCGCATGCGTGTTGGGTTGGCGCCGAAGCCGCGCGCGGCGCCTGGTTGTGCTTTGTCGATGCCGACACACACGCACACCCTGATCTCCTCGCGAGCGCGTTGGCCTATGCGCGTGCCCGGCATCTGCATCTGTTGAGCCTGCAACCCCGACAAGAACTTGGGACGTTCTGGGAGCGATTGATCCTGCCGCTCGGCTTCACCTGCGTGAGCCTGGCCACACATCTCGAACGCGTGAATGACCCCGCTTGCCCAGAAGCCGTGGCCAACGGGCAATTCATCCTGACCGAAGCGACTGCCTATCGATCCGTCTCAGGCCATGCCGCCAATCGCGCCGCCGTCCTCGAAGACATCGCGCTCGCGCGACGCTTCAAGCAGGCGCGTCTGCGGGTCGCGTTCCTCGACGGACGCCGCTTCATCGACACGCGGATGTATCGCGACCTGGCCGATATCTGGGAGGGGCTCTCGCGCGATGGCGCGCTGCTGATGGGTGGGGCGCGCTCGTGGCGCATGGCCCTGGCGCCGATCGCCGCCGCGCTGTTCCTCGTGGCGACAGTGATGGTGCCGGTTGCCGGCTGGCTGGCCTGGGGCTCGCAGCCCACGCCGATGGCGCTGACGCAGGCCTGGGTCGCGACGCTCGCCACGCTTTCGCTCTGGCTCGTGTTCACGTGGAGCGATGGCGCGATCTGGCGGGTGCCGGGCTGGTATGCGTTGCTCTGGCCGCTTGCCGGATGGGTCGGCGTCGGCATCCTCGCCAACAGCTTCCGGCGCGTCGCCACGGGCCGCAACACCTGGAAGAACCGCGTGCTGCCCGGCGCCGGTTGAGCCGTCGGGTGAGGCGACGTTTCACGGCGTTTTTACGCGATCGACCGCGCTGGAAACTCGTGAAACCTGCCGGCGAGTGACCCGATCGGGCCCCGGCCTACCCTGATGCGGTGTAGGGCCGCGCCGGTCTTTTTGCTACGCTGTCGACGTTTCGTCAACAGAGGCACCTATGCGACCCATTCCGGTTTGGCCCGGCCAACCCGCTCCGCTCGGCGTGACGTGGGACGGCGAGGGCGTCAACATCGCCGTCTTCAGCGCGCATGCCACAGGCGTCGAGTTCTGTCTGTTCGACTCGACCGACCCGACGCGCGAGACGGCGCGCTACAAACTACCCGAATATACGAACCAGGTCTGGCACGGCTACGTGCCCGGGCTGCGGCCCGGCCAGTTGTACGGCTTTCGCGTCCACGGGCCGCATCGGCCGCATCAGGGGCACTGGTTCAATCCACACAAGCTCTTGCTCGACCCCTACGCGCGCGCGATCGCGGGCTCGTGGTCGTGGCAGAACGCCGACGTGCTTTTCGGCTACACAGTCGGGCACCCCGAGGGCGACCTCTCACTGGATGTGCGCGACAACGCGGCCGAGCAGCCGAAATGCGTGATCGTCGATCCCGCGTTCGATTGGGAGGACGATCGCGCGCCGCGCACGGCGCTTACCGACAGCGTACTCTACGAAGTGCACGTCAAGGGGTTGACGGCGCGCCATCCGGATGTGCCGCCCGAGTTGCGCGGCACCTTCGCGGGTCTGGCCACCGCACCGGTCGTCGAGCACTTGCATGCGCTGGGCGTGACCGCCGTCGAGCTCCTGCCCGTACACCAGTTCGTGCCGGACCGGAACCTGGCCGAGCGCGGGCTGTTGAATTACTGGGGCTATCAGACCATCGGTTACTTTGCGCCCGAGGCGCGCTATGCCGGAACCGGCGTGGCCGGGCAGCAGGTCACCGAGTTCAAGCAGATGGTCAAGACCCTGCACCGCGCCGGCATCGAAGTGATCCTCGACGTGGTCTACAACCACACCGGCGAGGGCAACCACCTCGGCCCGCTGCTCAGCTTCAAGGGCATCGACAACGCCAGCTACTACCGGCTCGTCCTCAACGAGCCGCGCTTCTACCACGACGTCACCGGCACGGGCAACACGCTCAACGTGGTCGAGCCGAACGTCCTGCACCTGATCCTGGACAGCCTGCGCTACTGGGTGCTGGAGATGCACGTGGACGGCTTTCGTTTCGACCTGGCGACCGCGCTCGGTCGCGAGACAAACGGCTTCGACCCGCGCGCAGCCTTCTTCGACATCGTGCGTCAGGATCCGGTGCTGTCCCAGGTCAAGCTCTTCGCCGAGCCGTGGGACGTGGGCGAACACGGCTACCAGCTCGGCAACTTTCCAGCGGGGTGGAGCGAGTGGAACGGCCGGTACCGCGACGTGACACGCGACTTCTGGCGGGGCGCCGACGGCACCCTCGGCGCGTTTGCGGGCGGCTTCACCGGGAGCCACGGGCTCTTCGGGTCGCGGGGTCGTCAGCCCGGCGCCAGCCTGAACTTCGTCACCGCCCACGACGGTTTCACGCTGCGCGACCTCGTCAGCTACAACGAAAAGCACAACGAGGCGAACGGCGAAGGCGGGCTGGATGGCGAATCCCACAACCGGTCGTGGAACTGCGGCGCCGAGGGCCCGAGCGACGACCCTGAGGTGGCGCGCCTGCGGAGCCGGCAGCAACGCAACCTGCTCGCGACGCTGGTGCTCTCGCAAGGCGTGCCGATGCTCCTGGGCGGCGACGAATTGGGCCGGAGCCAGCAAGGCAACAACAACGCGTACTGTCAGGACAATGCGCTCTCGTGGTTCGACTGGGAGCACGTCGACGCCGATCTGTTGGCCTTCACGCGGCGGCTTGTTGCGCTGCGCCGCGCGCACCCGGTCTTCCGCCAGCGCCGCTGGTTGCGCGGCAGGGCGGTGCGCGGGCTGGGCTTCCGCGACATCGATTGGTTCACGCCCGACGGCGAGGAGATGACCGAAGCGCACTGGACCAACGGCGGTGCCCGGGCCCTGGCCGTGTTCCTCGACGGACACAGCATCCAGGGCCCGGATGCGCGCGGCCAGCGCTTGACCGACCTGAGCTTCTATCTGCTCTTCAACGCCGGCCCCAAACCGGTCGTGTTCACGTTGCCCGCGTCCGATTGGCTCGTGCGCTGGGAGAAGGTCCTGGACACGAGCGTCTGCGGAAACGCCGCAGCGCCGACTCTCTTCGATGCTGAAGACGAGGTCGCGCTCGAGGGTCGGAGCCTCGTCGTCCTGCGGCAGGCCATCTGAGACGTCTTCCAACGAAAAGGCCCGAAGCATCGCTTCGGGCCTTTTCCGTAGTCCGCGGCCTGGGTCGCGTCAGCTTTGCGGGCGTTCGCCGAGCGTGACCGTGAGGTCGACGCGCTGGTTCTGGCGGAGCACCGTGAGCGTCACCGAGTCGCCCGGGCGCTTGTTGTAGTCCAGGTACCCGATCAGATCGGCGAACACGTGCACGGGCTGGCCGTCGACGGCCACGATCAGGTCGCCGTCGCCGCGCAGTTGTCCGTCGCGCGCGGTGGCGGTGTCGCCCTTCAGACCGGCCTTCGCCGCCGGTCCATTGGCGACCACGCTGACCACGTACGCGCCGTCGGTCTGCGCCAGACCCAACTGCTGCGCGGATTGCAGCGTCAGTTCCGGCGCGCTGCTCAGGCCCAGATACGGATAGGTGAAGTGGCCGCTGCTGATCAGCGCGGGCACGATCTCACTGACGGCATTGGACGGGATGGCGTAGCCGACGCCCGAGCCGGAGCCGCTTTCTGTGGCGATCGCGCGGTTGATGCCGATCACCTGTCCGCTGAGATTGAGCAACGGCCCGCCCGAGTTGCCGGGGTTGATCGGCGCGTCGGTCTGCAGGAGATCGGCCGACGTGTAATGGCCGGTCGACTGGTTCGACCGGTTGTCGCTGAGCGTGCGGCCCTTGCCCGAGATGATGCCCAGCGACATCGAACCGGCCTCGCCGAAGGGGTTGCCGATGGCGACCGCGCTCTGGCCGACCTGGACGTCGTTGCTGTCGGCCAGCGTCAACGGCGACACGCCGTCGGGCACCTGCTCGACCTTGATCACGGCAAGGTCGGTGTCCGCATCCGTGCCGACCACCTTGCCCTCGGTCTTCAGCCCGCCGGGGAAGTCGACCTCGACGAACTGGGCGCCGTCGACGACGTGCTGATTTGTGACGATGTGTCCGCCCGTGTCATAGAGAAAGCCTGAGCCCTGCGCCCCCGTGCCGTCGGCGTAGCTGACGCGGATCGAAACCACCGCGGGGTTCACACGGGCGTACAGGTCGATCAAGGCCTGCTCTTCGGTCGCCGTGGTCTGAACCGCGACCGACGGCACGCTGGCGCTCGTCGTGCTTGTCGTGTTGGTCGTGGTCGCCGCGCCGGTCGTAACCGGCGCGTTCTGAGACGGCGCGGTCGTGGGCGCAGCTGATGGGGGTTGCAGAGTCACGGCCGGGAAGGCGCAGGCCAGCGCGCCGGCCACGAGTGCAGTCAAAGGAAGAAGAAGTCGGGTGTTCATGTCGCGCTACCTTTCGATGTGGATGTCAACAGCGCCACATTAGGTCGCCTTCTTTAGCGCGGTCTATAAGGCGACTAAGAGGATGCCCAGTGTCGGGCGACGCTGAGCATTTGCTCAGACGCGCAGTCGCGAAAAGCAAGACGGCGCCAGCTGGAGAGCCGACGCCGTCTTGCTTAGGAGGAGTGGCGGCGCCCGACCCCACGTCAGACGCCGCCAGGAGGAGGGCGGCCGCGCTCAGGCGCCGAGCGCCCAGGCGGCTTCGTGCGTGGTGTTGCGGAACGTGAGCTCAAGGCCCTTCGTGTCCTTCGGGATCTCGAAGACGACGATGCCCGAGACCTTGGCGCCCGGCTTGAGCGTCTGGGTCGTCAACGCGTTGGTGACCGACTTGAGCGACAGCGTCGTGAACCGCGACGCGCCGGTCGGGTCCATGAGCATGAGCATCGACGGGTCGACGGTCAGGCTGTCGGTCTTGCTCGTGTTCTCGATCGTGATGTCGAACGACAGGAAGACATTGCCGGTCTTGGGCTTGTCACTGCCGGAGCTGGTCAGGGTCTTGGCCTGGCTTGGCGTGATCTGCAACAGGCCGACCATCTGACCTTTGCCGAGGGCCTCGGGCACAACGGTCGGTTCGGCGGTGGGAGCGACAGTCGGAACAAGCGTGGGCTTCTCGGTCGGCTTGAGCGTGGGCTTGACGGTCGGCGCCACGGTGGGCTTGGCCGGTGCCGCGGTCGGTTTGACCGGCGCGGCGGTCGGCGCCTTGATCGTCGGCACGGCGGCGGCCTTGGTCGCCGCCGGCGTCGCGGCAGGCGCGCAGGCGGCTGCGATCAGGCTCAGCGCGACCGCGGCGGTGGATAGAGCGACACGGGGGTTCGTGAAGGTTGTCATGGCGTGTGGTCCTTTCTGAATGAACTGCGTGCATCCTACGGCCTGCACGGCGGCGACAGGTGACGGGCCGATGAAGCTGACCTTACGATCGCCTTAAGACCCGGCTCCCGGACGTGTGGTCGGGCGGCAAGGTTTTCGGCCCGCGTCGTCGGCGGCGCGCCCCGTGTTGGGCCAAAGCCTGTCGCATCAGGGCCATCGCTTCTCGCTTCCCGGTTCAAGCGATCCGCCGCACATGGCGTGACTATCGCGAAAGGGCGGGCGATCCGGCGTTGTGCGACAGCCGTGTCTTTCGCGGCGAAATCCGCGGATTGCGATCGCCCCGCGTGTCGCATTGACACGCCGTGTAACGGGCAGTAACATACGCGAGCCATGCGAACCGGGTCCTCGGTCTCCAAGTCTGAGCTGCGACGCCGAAAGGGCGTATCCCAGATCGAGTCGCGTCGCAAGAGCATCCTGGACACGTCGGAGCGCCTGTTCCTCGCGCGCGGCCTCGAGCACACCACCATGGCCGATATCGCCCGGGCCGAGGGCATCACGACTGTCACGCTGTATCGCTACTTTCCAAGCCGCGATCCGATCTCGTTCGAGATCGCGGTCCGGAAGTTGCGCGAAATCGCGGCTTCACCAAGCGTGCGGGTGCGCCGGCTGACCAGGGCATCGATCCGTCAGATCGCGTTGGGGCTGATAGATCGCTTCTCCGAGTTGCGGGATGCGTACCGTTACATGGGCATGTTCGATCACCTGTACGGCGACCGCTATCCAGACGAAAAGCTCGCCGCCTGGTACAAGGGCATCGTGTTGTCGTTGGAGTGGGGCGGCGTCGCGCTGAACGACGCCAGTGCCCCGGCGAAACAACGCCAACAAGCCGTCGTGCTCTTGAACGCCGTTATCTGTTTTCTCGAGCGCATGGCGGCGCGCGGCGACCTGCTCTCTGAAGAGCAAGGCATCCCGCTTGACAAACAACTCGAACACTTTCGACACATCGTCGCCAGCTATCTCAAACGGATCGTGTGACTCCATGGCTTCAACCTCGATCGACCAAACACGCAACAAAACAAAGCTGTTGATCCTTGCCTACGTGGCGTTCGTGTCGCTGGGTCTGCCCGCAGGCCTGCTCGGTGTGGCCTGGCCGACGCTACGTTCCGAGTTTGTCTTGCCGCTTGACGCGATCGGTTTGATGTTCATCTCGAACACGGCCGGATATCTCCTGTCGTCGATGTTCATCGCGCGATTGATCAACCGCTTCGGGATCGGTCAACTTCTGATCTTCTCAAGCCTGGCAACGGCGGTTTCGCTGCTCGGCACGCCGCTGGCCCCCGCCTGGCTCCTGATCATCCTCCTCAGCGCGATCGGCGGGTTCGGCTCGGGCGTGATGGACGCCGGGCTGAACACCTATCTGGCAGCCGAGTACAACGAGGGCCAGATGCAGTGGCTGCACGCGAGCTTTGGCGTAGGCGCCACGTTGAGCCCGCTCATCGTCACGCTGAGCCTCTCGACGACATCCTCCTGGCGCGGAGGCTATTTGTTCGTCGGGGCCGTGATGGTCATCATGGCCATCGCCTTCGCACTCACTCAGTCGGCGTGGAAACGGTCGAAGCGCGTCGCCGGTCAGGCACAGAGCGACAGCGAGCACGGCTTGATGGACTATCGGACGCCGCTGCGCGAGACCCTGCTGCGCCCGGTGACCTGGATCGGCATCGTCATGTTCCTGCTCTATTGCGGCGCTGAGTTCACGCTTGGCAGCTGGACGTATACGCTCTTCACCGAGGGCCGCGGCATCGATCCGCAGTTGGCCGGTCTGTGGGCGGGCGGCTTCTGGGGGACCTTCACGATTGGGCGCATGCTCGCCGGGGTCTTCGCGCACCGCGTGAAACTGAACACGCTGATGCTCGGAGCCATGTCCACGGCGCTTGTCGGCGCGGCTCTGTTCTGGTGGAACCCGCATCCGTGGGTGAGCGTCGGCGGCGTCTTTCTGACCGGCTTTGCCATCGCCCCGATCTTCGCGAGCCTGATTTCGAGCACGAGCCAGCGCGTCGGCGCGCGGCACGCCGCCAACACCATCGGCATCCAGGTCGCGTCGGCTGTATTGGGGGGCGCCGTGCTGCCCTCGGTGACCGGTTACCTGGCTCAGCGTGTGTCGCTCGAGGCCGTGCCGGTGATGCTGTTCATCGCGCTGGCCGGGCTTCTGGCTCTGTACATCGCGTCGATGAACGGCCCGCAGCAGGTATCCGAACCCGCGTTGTCATCGCTGACCGATACGCAACCGTGAAGGCTGAAGTAAACCATGACACAAACGCCCACCCAAACCACAGCGGCATACAAGAACCCGACGCTCTCGGTCGAGGAACGTGTCGCCGATCTGCTCGGGCGCATGACGCTCGAGGAGAAGGTCGGCCAGCTGATGATGGTCGACGCGCGCGACGAGGATTTGTCGTTCATCAACACGCTCCAGCCCGGCTCGATCCTGCACATCCTGGGCGAGAAGATCGGGCGCGCGATGGACCTGGCCGCCGCGAACCGGCTTGGCATCCCGTTGCTCGTCGGCGAGGACGGCATCCACGGCCACTCGTTCTGGAAGGGCGCCACGATCTTCCCGACGCAACTGGCGATGGCTGCGAGTTGGAGCCCGGAACTGCTCGAGCGGGTCGCGCGCGTGACGGCCGAGGAGATGGTGCCGACCGGCGCGCTGTGGACCTTCTCGCCCGTGCTCTGCCTCACGCGCGACCTGCGCTGGGGCCGCACCGGTGAAACCTTCGGCGAGGACCCGCACCTGATCGGTGAGTTCGGGGCCGCCATGATCCGCGGCTACCAGGGCCACGGTCTCGACGACCCGACGGCCGTGCTGGCCACAGCCAAGCATTACGCCGGGTATTCGGAAACCCAGGGCGGCCGCGACGCCTCCGAGGCCGATATCTCGCGTCGCAAGCTGCGCAGCTACTTCCTGCCGCCCTTCGAGCGGGCGGTCAAAGCCGGCGCGATGACGTTCATGACCGGCTACCAGTCGATGGAGGGCGTGCCCTCGACGGCCAACCGCTGGCTGCTGACCGAGGTGCTCAAGGACGAGTGGGGCTTCAAGGGCGTGCTGGTGACCGACTGGGACAACGTCGGCCGGCTGGTCAAGGAGCAGAAAGTCTGCGCGACCTTCGCCGACGCCGCGATCGTCGCGCTTCGCGCCGGCAACGACATCATGATGACCACGCCCGAATTCTACGAGGGCGCGCTCGAGGCCGTGCGCAGCGGCCGGCTGGCGGAAGCCGAGATCGACGCGCCCGTCGCGCGCTTCCTGGCGCTCAAGTTCCGCATGGGCCTGTTCGAGAACCCGCGCCGGCCGGATCTGGCGCGCGCGGCCGCCGAGATCGCCCGGCCCGACCACGCCGCGGTCAACCTCGAGATGGCGCGCAAGAGTCTGATCCTGCTGCAGAACAACGGCCTGCTCCCGCTCGACGCCGCCAGGGTGAAGTCGATCGCGGTGGTCGGGCCAAACGCGGATGACGCCCTGCAACAGCTGGGCGATTGGACGCTCGGCGGCTGGCAGTACCCGCCCGAGTTCGGCAGGCAGCCGCGCGAGAAGACGACCACGGTCCTCGACGGCATCCGCGCGCTCGCGCCGGCCGGCTGCGTCGTGCGGCATGCGGTTGGCTGCTCGATCGTGGACGACGACCTCTCGGGCGTGCCCGCGGCCGTCGCGGCGGCAGAAGCCTCCGACGTGATCGTGGCCGTCGTCGGCGATCACCTCGCCTTCATCGGCGAGACGCTGAGCACGGCCACGCTCGAGCTGCAGGGCGGGCAGGTGGCGCTGCTCGACGCGTTGGCCCGGACCGGCAAGCCCATGATCGTGGTGCTGATCAACAGCAAGCCGCTCGTCCTCCCCGCGTCGGCCAAACGCGCGGCCGCGATCGTGGAGGTCTTCAACCCCGGCATGCAGGGCGGGCAGGCACTGGCCGAGGCGCTCTTCGGCGCGCTCAATCCATCGGGCAAACTGACGATCTCGATCCCGGTCCACGTCGGACAGCAGCCGGTCTTCTACAGCCAGGTGCGTGGCCAGCACGGCACGCGTTACGCGGACCTGACCCAGGAGCCGCTGTTCCCGTTCGGCCATGGCCTGAGCTACACGCAGTACCGGTACGCGAACGTGCGTCTGTCGACCGAGACCCTGACGCCCGACAACTCGGTGGCTGTCAGCGTCGACGTCGAGAACATCGGCGAGCGCGCGGGCGACGAGATCGTGCAGGTCTACGTCTCCGACGTGGTCACATCGGCGACCTGGGTCAACAAGGCGCTCAAGGGCTTCGCGCGCGTGCGCCTCGAGCCCGGCGAGAAGCAGACGGTCACGGTCGAGCTCCCGTGGGAGGCGCTGCGGATCGTCAACGCCGCCGGTGAGACGGTCGTCGAGCCGGGTGAGTTCGAGATCCTGGTGGGGTCGTCGTCGCGCGATCGTGATCTGCTCAAGGCGACGCTCAGGGTCGCCGCGTAACCATCACTGGCCGAGGAGCCGCGCGACGATCAAGTCCTCGAAAGCCGCCAGGTCGCGCCAGCGCGTCGCGCAGCGCACCGGGCTGCCGCCATCGGCGATCCGTGTGTAGCCGTCCGCGGTGACGCAGAGGCCGAGCGTCTCGATCTCGACCAGCGCCTCGGAGAAGGCCAGATAGATCGGCACGAGATCGAACAGGATCGAGCTTTCGATGTCGGGGTTGAACCCGTTGTACAGCGGGTTCCGGTTGGCGGCGGTCCAGCAGGCGTAGTTCTCCATCACGGCGCGCAGCACCGGATCGGGGCTGTGCCGCACCGACTGATAGCGATCGCCGCGCAGTTGAATGGCGCCGCAGGTGTCAAGCGGCGTGATCGTGACCTCCCATGGCGCCGCGAACACGCTGCGACAGGCGTGCGGGTAGAGCAGGACGTTGTACTCCGCCGCGATCTCGGCGCTGCCGAAATAACCCTGCCGTACGCTGCCGAACATGCCGACCAAGCGGGCGTTCTCAACGATATCGGGCGCGTGCATCAACGCCGCGGCCAGGTTGGGCAGCGGCCCGATGCCCAGCACCGTCACCGGGGTCGGCGATTGACGGACGACGTCGATGATCGCCGCGATCCCGTTCGGCTCGATCCGCCCCGGGTAGCGGCTCAGATCGTAGCCATTGACCCAATCGCTTTGATAGATCGGCGCGCTCTCGAGCGGGACGCCGATGCCGATCGGGATGTCGGTGCGCCCGGCGATCTCGAGCAGCCGCGCGACGATGCGGGCGCGCAAGTGCGTGTCGCCGGTGGTGGTGGTGATCAATCGCACGTCGAGCTCCGGGCAGCGAAGCAGGAACGCCAACGCCCAGGTGTCGTCGATGTCAGTCCCGATATCGGTGTCGAGGATGACGGGGATCTTGCCGTTCCGTGGAGTCCTGGCCAACGTCATTCTTTGATTCCAGTCGCTGCGATGCTGCGCACATAGTACTGTTGGAGCGGCAGGATGACCAGGATGGGCACGATGGCGGCGATCAACGATCCGGCGAACATTTCGTTCACCAACGTCTGAACCTGTTGGGCCGAGAGCGAGATCGCGACCTGGATGACCCGCAGCTCGGGCCTGGGCGCGACGATCAAGGGCCAGAAGAACGCGTTCCAGGCCGACAGGAACAGCACAAGCCCCGCGCCGATCAACACAGGATACGCGTTCGGCACCACGAGCGAAAACAGGATCCGACCCCACGACGCTCCGTCGACACGCGCCGCGTCCAACAGGTCGCGCGGGAACTCGGCGAAGAACTGCCGGAACAGGAAGATGACCAGGCTGTTGGCCAGCCCGGGGACGAGCAGACCCGGCCAGGTGTTGATCCAGCCCAGGTCGCGCATCTGGATGTACTGCGGGATGATTGTGACCTCGATCGGCACCATGAACGTGAACAACACCAGCCCGAACAGCAGGTTCTTGCCCTTGAATTCGAAGACGGCAAAGGCGAAGCCAGCCAGCAGATTGACCAAACCGCCGAGCGCCACGGTCCCCAGGGTCAGCCCTGCGGTGTTGAGGATGGCCGTCCCAAAGCCCTTCTCGAAGAACAGGGTCCGATACGCGTCCCACGTGAAGTTCTGCGGATAGAACGCCTTCAACGAGAACGGGAACACATAGCGATAGACCTCGGCGTTGGGCGTGAACGACGAGGCGACCGCCCACAGCAACGGCGCCAGGATCAGCGCCGCGACGGTCAGCAGCAGCCCGTAGAGAAGGACCGTGATCGCGAAGGGGCGTTGGGGTTGCGACGTCATCGACGGTGCGCCTCACTGCTCGCGGAACAGATAGAACTGGATGCCGACGACGATCACGATCAGGATGAGTTGCAACATGACCATCGCGGCCGAGGTCCCGAAGTCGCCGTAGACCAGGCCCCGCCGGTACGCCTCGAACATCACCAGGTTGGTGGAGAGCTCGGGGCCGCCCTGCGTCAGCATCAGCACCGGCGCGAACAGCAGGAAGTTCGAGATCGTATCGGCGATCAGCACGAAGCCGATCGCGCGACGCAGCAGGGGCAGGGTGATGAACGACAGCTTGCCGAACGTGCCGGCGCCGTCGATCTCGGCCGCCTCGTACAGCTGCGGCGAGATGCCCTGCAGCCCGGCCAGCAGGAACAGCGTCCAGAAGGGCACGCCGATCCACGACGCGATCCCGATGATCGATGCGAGCGCGTGGTCGGTCGACGTCAGGAACGAGATCGGGCCGCCGCCCAGGGTCCGGATCACGCCGTTGACCAGGCCGTTCTCGTCGAGCATCAACTTCCAGATCAGCGACGAGACGTTGATCGAGATCGCGATCGGGATCAGATACAGGCTGCGGAAGAACCCGACAGCGCGCACCCGCTGGTTGACCAGGAAGGCCAGCCCGAGCGCCAGCAGCACCTGGAGCGGGTTGACGATCAGGTTGAAGAGCAACGAGACCTGCAGCGATTGCAGAAAGACCTTGTCGGTCGCCAGCCGCAGGTAGTTCTCGAGCCCGACGAACACCTTCTCGCCGGCGTGCAGAAACGACACCGCGTACAGGCTTTCGCCGAGGCCGATCGCGATCGGCCACAGCCGAAAGAGCGCCAGGGTGAGCAGCGCCGGCGCCAGAAAGGCGTAGGGGATCCAGCTCTCGCGCTTGGTGATCATGTCGTTTCGGTTCGGGTCGGCAGGCGTGTTCTGCCTGCCGACCCGAACGACGCTCAGCGTTGGTACTTCGCCATTTCCTCGGTGATGCGTTGGGCCGCCGTGTTCAGGGCCTCGGCGGGATCCGCTCCGTTGCGGATGTCCTTGAAGGCCGCGTTGAGCAGCTGTTCGTACTCAAGGTAGCCGACCGTCACCGGGCGGGGCACCGGGTTGACGAGCGCTTCCTTCGCCGCCACGCGCATGTACGACAGCGGCGGGTTGTCGAAGTCCGAGAGCGTCGCAAAGGTGTCGATGATCGCCGTCTGGGCGGGCATATCGTAGCTGTCCTTGCCCCACCAGATCGAGGCGCCCTTGCCGGCGCTGAGCCAGCGCAGGAATTCCGCGGCTTCTTGCGGGTGCGCGCTCTTGGCGTTGACGCCGAAGTGCCAACTCCCGGTGGGCGTGACGACCTCGCCGCCCTCGAAGTACGGCATGCGCGACACGCCCCATTCGAAGTCGAGCGGTCCCCATGTGAAGACCAGGTTGTTCCATTCGCCGCCCACGAACAGGCCCAGCTGGCCGGCGCGGAACATATCGGCGACCGGCGTGTCGCTCTTGGGCGCGTAACCGTCCTTGTTGAACGCGTCGCCGTAGAACGTGAAGGCCTTGACCCACTCCGGCGAGTTCACGACGCCGTCGACCGTGAAGCCGTCGTCGCCGATGGCCTTGCCGCCCAGCGACTCGGGCAGCGGCAGCAGCTGATAGGCCGCCGTGGTCTGCTCCCAGTTGAAACCATACACGTCGTCGTGCGTGAGCTTCTTCGCGGCCTCGGCCACCTGCTCCCACGTCCAGCGCTCGTCCTCGCCGGGCGGCGTGATGCCGGCGTCGGCGAGCATGGCCTTGTTGTAGAAGAGCAATTGGGTCGAGGTGTGCTGCGGCGCGGCCAGGAGCTGGCCGTTGTAGCTGCCGGCCTCGAGCGCGCCGGACACCCACGCCTGTTTGTCCTCGGTCGTGAAGACGTCGTCGAGCGGATACAGCCAGTTGCGGGCCCCGTACGAGGCGACCAGCGGGGCGTCGACGCTGACGATGTCGGGCGAGCCGTCGCCGGCGCCGAGACGGATCTGGTTCTGCTGGAACAGATCGGCGAAGCCGACCTTCTCGGCCTGGATGACGATGTTGGGGTGTTCGGCCTGATAGGCCGCGATCGTCTGATCCGGGTTCCAGAACTCCAGGATCAGCCAGGTCAACGTGATCTTTTCCTCGGCGACCGGCGCGGTCGTCGGCGCTTCGGTGGGTTGGGGCGCTTCGGTGGCCTGCGGCGCCTCGGTGGCCCGCGGGGCTTCGGTCGCCTGCGGCGGCTCGGTGGCCGCCGGCGCCTGCGTCGGCGTCGCCCCGCACGCGCTGAGCAGCAGGCTGATCACGAGCAGTGGGCTGGTGATCGAAAGGGTGGTCTTGCGCATCTTGCTCTCCTTGATAGGACCCGGTCATTCAACGTGCGGTGGCGGCGCAGGGGATCTGCGTCGGCGCGGTGCGTGAGCCACGCTCGCCAGGTCGGGCGACGCCGGCCCCGTCCGCCGATGGGTGACTGCGATGTTGAGAGGCCCTCCTTTCGCCGGTTTGGACCACGTTCAGGCGGATGGCGCGGCTGGCGCGCGCGTAGAGTCGCGAACGACAAGCGTCGGATGCAATACGAACCGATCGGCGTCTTTGGCCGATCGGGCCTCGACCTGGTTCAGGAAGACCTCCATCACGATCCGCGCGATCTCGGAGATCGGCTGCGCGATGGTCGTCAGCGCGGGGTAGAGCGCCTGCGCCAGGGGGATGTCGTCGAACCCGACGATCGAGACGTCGCCGGGCACCTGCAGACCGTGGATGCGCGCGCCCTGCATGGCGCCGATCGCCATCAGATCGTTGAAGGCGAACACCGCGGTCGGCGGTTGTGGTAGCCGTAGGAGCTGCAGCATGGCGTCTTCGCCGCCGCGGATGCGAAAGTCGCCCGGGACGATCAGGGCCGAGTCGACGCGCAGGCCGGCTTCCAAGAGCGTCTTGATGTAGCCGTCAAGCCGCTCGGCGCTTGACGTGAACTGGGTCGGGCCCGTGATGCACCCGATGCGGCGATGGCCGAGATCGAGCAGGTGCCGCGTGGCGAGTTGCCCGCCGAGCTGATAGTCGATGCGCACGGAACCGGTCTGCAGTCCGGCGATGTCGTGATCGATCGTGACCAGCGGGGTCTTGCCGGCACGGAGCTTCTGTTGGGCCTCGCCCGTTCCGCCGGAGGAGCAGAAGATCACGCCGTCGACCTGTTTGGCCAGCAACACATCGACGTGCGCGTCTTCCTTGGCCAGGTCGTAATCCGAATTGCACAGGATCACGCTGAAGCCGTTGTCGAAGCCGATGCTCTCGATGACGCGCGCGATCTCGGCGAAGAACGGGTTGGCGTTGTCGGGCACGATCAGGCCGATGGTCTTGGTGCGGCCGGACCGCAGCCCACGGGCCAGGGCGTTTGGCACGTACTCGAGCTCGGTCATCGCGGCCAGGATGCGCTGACGAGTCTCGTCCGGGATCTTGACCTTCTCGTTGCCGTTGACGACGTACGACACCATGGCCTGCGAGACGCCGGCGCGGCGCGCGATATCGGTCTGAGTAGGGCGGGAGGTGCGGGTCATATGCTATTTATACGTATAAGTGATACGAATAAATACTATGGCAGACCGACCGATCTGTCAAGGGGCGACATGCGATTGCCCCGCCCTGATGCCTGGGCCAGACATTTGACGCGCGGATGCGCCCGTTCGCGACGATCGCGCATGTGGCCAACGACCTGGCCGTGCGGCGATACAAGCGCCAACACGTATCTGCTCTGCCGGCAGGAAGTTGGGTGAAAAACGGGGTGGGCCCAGGGTCGGGGCTGCGCCCCGACCCTGAGCCCACCCCGTTTTTCACCTGGTACTCTCGTTGGCGGCTGAACAGTTGCGCCAACACGCCAAACCAACCTGAGCGCGTGAAGCTCAGCGTCGGTCGAACAGGACCTCAGGGTAGTCGGCGCTGGGCCCGGCCAGCAAAGGGGCCGGCTGGTCTTTGAGATAGCGATCGAAGAACGCGCGGGTGTAGGCGCTGACGATCGCATGCGCGCGGTCGCTGTCGATCGGCCCCGTCAGACCCAGCACGTCCGTCAGCGGCGAGAGCCGGGCGGCGTCGGAGAAGTCTTGGTGGAACATCCCCGGGATCTGCACGAAGTAGCCGTCGCGGGGCAGCTGCTCGAACACGCCTCGCATCGTGTCCCAGGTCTCGCGGACGTCCGCTTCCTTCCAGCCCTCGAGGCGCATCGTCGCCGCGTCACGCGTGATCCACATCGTCGGCTGCCTCAGACCTTTGGCGATCACGTCCGCCGGCATCCACACGTCCATCGCCAGGCAGGCGCGAAAACCCGGCTCGAGCGTGCAGGCCTCGGTCGCGACTTCGCCGCCCAGCGACAACCCGAAGATCCCGACCCGCGCGAGGTCGAGATGCCCGGCCAGCACGCCGCGCGGATCGTCCTGGTTGAGCGCGGCGAGTTGCCGCAAGACGAAGAGCGCATCCTGCGCCAGAAACGGGACCTTGCCGTCGACGAACGCGCGCTCGGTCATGCGCGGGTCGAAGGTCACGCGGCGCCCATCAGGGAAGACCACGCCGCTGGCCGCGTAGGGGTGGTCGATGGCGGCGACGATGTACCCGTGCGACGCCAGCTCCTCGATCTCGAGCGTGTTGTGCTGACGATAGCCGCCGCGCCCGTGCGAAAAGATGAGCACCGGATAGGTCGCGTCCGCCCCGGCGACCGGCACGTCCTGAACCGCGTTGGTGGCGATGTAGCGCAGGTGGGAAAGCAGGAATCCGGGGAGGTGGAGCAACTGGGCGAGCGGTTCGAGCACAGCCGGGTCATCGATGTACGGCGCCGTGGCCGCGCCGGGTTGCGGCTGCGCCGGATACCAGATCTGGACCATCACTTCGCGGCGGTCGTTCGGGTCGTCGGTAAAGACCTCGGCGCGATCCGTGTCGACCCAGTGATAGGTGAGCGTGCCGATTGCGTCGGGCCCGGCGGGCTTTGGGAGCTGAAACACCGGCAGCACGCTCGGGAGCGCGATCGCCAGACCCAACCCGACAACGCCGAGCGCTGCACCGGGCCAGCCCGGGCCGATGCCCCGCCCTGAGACCCAGAGCAGGGCGAGCACGCCGCTCAGGGCTTCGGCCGGCACCATCTGCCAACGCCAGCCTTCGACCGCGATTTGAACCACCGCGACGACCACCGCCAACCCGGCGAGTAAGCCTGACCAGCGCAGGCCGAACCGTTCGGCGAACATGGCCGACATCACGGCCGCTCCGCAGATCAGCACAAGCAGCAACTCGCAAGGTCTCATGCGCTGTCCTCGTTCGACTGTGCGTCACCACGGCGAAGGTGTTCTAACACGAGCGCCGTGATCCGTTCGGGCGCTTCGATCGGCGCGCTGTGGCCCACATCCGTCAGATAGACGATATCGGGCTTTTGCACAAAATAAGGTTCCAAACCACGCGTCAGGGCCGGGCCAAGCGCGCGGTCTCGCAGGCTCCAGATCAAGCGAAAAGGCGCCCGGATTTTTGGATACGCTTTCGGCCGTGGACCTGGCCTTCCAACGAACAGTCCGCGGAAAGCTGCGCGATAGTATTCGATCGGCGGGCGTGCCAGCGCCGGCGTCGCGAAGGCTGCTGCAAAGGGCGCCAGACGGTCCTGGCTGAAGTTGTCCTTCCGCACCGCGCCGGCCCGCATCCGTGCCATGACCTGTCGCCCGTGATCCTGCGCCACGTAGCGCTCGGGCAGCCAGGGCAACTGGAAGAACAGCATGTACCACGAACGCAAAAGCTGGTCGGGTTGCCAGACGCGTTGGGCCATGACCTCAGGGTGGGGCGCATTGATGGCGGTGAGCGACATCAAGCGGTCGGGGTGACGGGCGGCGACCTCGAACGCAATCGCGCCGCCCCAATCATGGCCGACCACATGCGCCAACCCGCCGACATGATCGATCAATGCGACAACGTCGTCGGCCAGAGTCGCGATGTCGTACCCAGTCGCGGGCTTCTCCGTCGCCCCATAACCGCGCAGATCAGGCGCCAGGGCGCGAAAGCCCGCTTGCGCCAGGCCGCGCATCACATCACGCCACGACAGGGCCAACTCTGGGAAACCATGCAGGAGGATGACGGGCTGCGCGGTCTGGGGACCGGCCGCGGCGACATGGTAGTTCACGCCATTCAATTCGAACGCGACCGCCGATATATCCATCGTCTCCTCCGGGCGGGGGCGACACCACGCCCCTTCTTGCTTACAGTGTAAGTATCATATTACTTACAGCGTAAGTTGTCAAGGCCGTCGCCAGGGCGAAACGTGGTCGGCTGCGCGGACATGCGCGCGTTCCGACGCCTGCAATGGCTGGTATAAGTGTGGCGTGTCGATTCCATCACGGCTCGAGCACTATCTGACGACTTGGGGCCTTGCCGACGCGCGGCCGTTGACGCGGACGCGCACCAGCGACCTGTACCTGGTTTCATCCGGGGCGGAGACGGCCGTGCTTAAGCTGCTGGCGCCGTCCGAAACCGAGGAACAGCGCGGCGCGCTGGCGCTCCGTTGCTTCGACGGGCACGGGGCCGTGCGACTGCTGCGGCATGACGAGGGCGCGCAGCTGCTCGAATATGCGGCGGGTGACGAGCTCATCACGCTCGTCGAGCGCGGCGACGACGATCAGGCGACGCGCCTCATCGCGGCCGTGCTCGACCAACTCCACAGCGTCGCCGTGCCGGCGGCGACCGATGGCCTGGTCACGCTCGAGCGCTGGTTTCGGGCGTTGTTTGCCAGAGCGGCGGAGGAACGGGATGCCGGCCGCGACACGATTTACACGCGCGGCGCCGCGTGCGCCGAGGCGTTGTTGGCCCAGCCGCGCGACGTCCGCGTGCTGCACGGCGACATCCACCATCGCAACATCCGCCAATCGCCACGGGGCTGGCTGGCCTTCGATCCGAAAGGGCTGGTGGGTGAGCGCACCTACGACTGCGCCAATGCGCTGTGCAATCCGCCGCTGCCCGAGATCGTGCACAGCGAGGCTCGGCTGCTGGCTCAGGCCGGGATCCTGGCGCGGGCACTTGACCTCGACCCGAAACGCGTACTGGCGTTCACGTACGCATACGCGTGCCTGAACGCCAGCTGGTGGGAAGCGCTTGACGGGCCCGAGATGGTGGCGTGGTCGCTGGCCGTGGCCCGGGTCGTCGAGCCGCATGTCGTGTCGCGCTGACCCGTCAGCCGCGGCCACTCTTTCGCATCACGGCATGTTCGAAGGCCCGTAGCGTGAGTAGCTGGCGTCGACATAGGCCTTGATGTCGCCGACCGACTTGCCCTCTTTCAACATGCGCATGGCGTCGTGCGTGATGTCGACGCAGATGTCGCAGCCGAGCGCGTGGGCGTCGTAGGTGAGCGCGCCGGCCGCGTCTGCGCCGACGACATAGCAGTCGTAGTTGGATTTGTGCCCGATCGGCCCGCAGCCGCAATAGCAGGGCAGAGCGCTCAGGGTGTCGGCGTTGACCGCCGCGAACTGGTACGCCTCGCGCACGGCGACCGGCGCCGTTTGCACCTGAATGGGCATATCCGCCATGTCGGCCATCGCGAGCATGTCGTGGCCCGGCTCGGGCGTAGGCGTGCTCGCGCAGCCGGCTGTGAGGATGCCAACAAGGCCGAGGACGAGCACGACGGTCAGCGGCAGGCGCATAATCGAACTCCTTTCGAGATCCGCTCCAGCGTACAGGCCCCGCACCCTCGGGCATAGCGCCGAATGGCCGATGAGGTTTGTCACCTATTCCGATGACGGCGGCAATTGAGCCGATGACAACGGCGTTCGAGCGACGAGGCGGCGCCGGGGTGGGCGGAGGACACGGACCTGCGCCCCACACCGGCGCCATTCCGACGGGGCAACAAAACGCCGACGTCAGGCCATCAGCAACTCGGGATTGAGCATCCCGAAGATCATGGCGATGTGGGCCACGATCAGGAAGAGCCCGACAAAACTGGCGTGGAGCTTGAGGTGGCCGACGTCGTCCAGGCCTTGGCCCAGGACGCGCAGCTCAAGCAAGGCGATTCCGCCCAGCGGCACGATGCCCAGGAGATAAAACCCGACCGCGATGACGTCCGCGACCCCGCGCCAGGCGCCGGTCTGCGTGATCGGCAGCACAGCGTTGAGCAGGAGGTAGACGAACACGCCGAGGAAGTACACGCCCACCGCGATCCCGGCCCAGCGGTTCAACCGGCGCACCGGGCCGCGGTAGTCGCGCGTAAACAGGATGTAGAGCTCGGTGACGGCGATGAATTCCGCGAGGATGACCGGGATGGCCATGAACAGGATCAGGTTCCAGGGTTGGTTCGTCGCCAGGAGCTCCATGTAGTGTGTCATCGGTGTGCCGTGCATGCAGGGTTCCTCTTCTGGATCGTTGAAGGGTTTTCGTTCGCGAGTATAAGGAACCCGTCGGGCCGGCCCAACAGCCAGATGGCGCTACCGCCATTAGGCCGTTTCGCTCATCACAAAGCTCAGGTCGCGGGGATGACAATCCGCGTCGCGGCGCCGGTTCAGGCCGGCAACGTGATCGTCACCGTGGTGCCCTGACCGGTCGTTGAGCGGATGTCGAGGTGGCCGCCGATCAACTCGGCGCGTTCCTGCATGCCCATCAGACCGAAGTGGCCTTCGGTGACGCCGGCGTTGAGCCGGTCGGGCACGGTGAAGCCGCGCCCATCGTCCGACACCTCGACCGTCGTCGCGGCAGCGGCGAAGCGCACGGCTATCGCCACGGTGCGGGCCTGCGCGTGGCGCGCCGCGTTGCTCAGGGCTTCCTGCACGATCCGGTACAGCCCGATCTCCTGGGCGCCGGTGAGCCGGCGCACCGTGCCGGAGACGTCATAGGCGACGCGGAGGCCGTTCACGCTTTCGACGTCGCGCGCGAGCATCTCGATCGCGGGCAGCAACCCGAGATCCTCGAGGTAGATCGGCCGCATCGCGCGGATGACGCGGCGCACGTCGTTGATCAGGGCCGACGTCATGGCGCGCACTTCGGCGAGGCGGGTGCGGGCCTCCGGCGGGGCCTGGGTCGCCGCGCGTTGCGCGAGCTGGGCGCGCTGGTCGAGCGCGATCAAGGCCTGGACCGTGTCGTCGTGCAGCTCGCGCGCAAGCCGGCGTCGCTCTTCCTCCTGCCCGGCCGTGACCGCGCCGACATACCCGCGCAGGCTGGCCTGTGCCTGCCGGACCTTGGCCGACATGCGCGCAAGTTCGGCCTGAAGCCGTTGGATCTCGGCGATGCCGCCGACGGGCCTGTCGACCGCGTCGAAGTCGCCCTGGCCGAGTTCGGCCGCCTGACGTTCGAGCGCCCTGAGCGGCTGCACGATCTGTCGCAGGCCAAAGCCGAGCACGACAAGGGCCAGGACGATGGCCGGGATCAGGATCAGCGGCGCGACGAGCGTCGAGCGCAGGAGCGGCCCCTCGACCTCGTCCCACGGCTCCTCGCTCAACAGCGCCCAGCCCGCCGGGGCGATCGCGGCGTAGGCGACGACATGCTCCTGTCCGTTGTCGCCGGGCAGGAATTGCGTGCCGTTCTCGCCCCGCAGGGCTTCGCGGACGCCCGGGTGCTCGGCGAGCGGGGACTCCGAGAGCAGCGCCCCGGTTTTGAACAGCACGCGCGCGTTGCGATCGACCAGGATCCAGGACATCGCGCCGCCATGCGCCAGCGCGACATCCGGGTCCACATCGAGGCTGCGCTGCGCCAGCGCCTCGGGCGAGAACGCGCCCACCACATGGCGCCCATCGACGGTTCGCGCGGCGACCACGACCCACGTGTTGCCATCGCCGTCGGCGAAGGCCGGCGAGATGTAGACGGCCTCGTCGGCCGGCCACTCGATCAGCGCCGCCGCGATCGGTCGTCGCGACCAATCCGTGGTCGCATCGCCGCCTTCGAGCAGGCTGCCGTCGGGCGTGTAGAGCGCGAGCCCGCCCTCGAAGCTGGCGGCGACGAACCCGTAGGTCGCGAGGCTCTGGCCGTCGGCGTTCGAGAGCGCCTGGGCGATGCCGCTCACGAGCCGGCCGCGCTCGATGAGTTGTTCGGCGATGGCGGCCGCGCCGGCGTGGATCGCGCGTGCGTCGCGTTCGGCCACCATGGCGCGCATTGCCTGTTGATGCACCGACTGGCTGCCCAGCGCGACGGCGACGAGCGCGGTCGTCAACGGCAGGATGACGAAGAAGAAGAACTGGGTCGTGAGCCCCTGACGCCAGCTGAACCAGGAACGCATGTCGGTCACGTCTCAGACGGCCGGCGCCGTGCCCAGATCCGACGACAGCCAGCCCAACGCCACGGCGCGCATCACGGCTTCGGTGCGGCTGGCGACCTGCAGCTTGTCGTAGATCCGCGCCAGATGCGCCTGCACGGTGCGGTCGCTGATCTCGAGCGCGACGCCGATGGCCTTGTTGGTGAGCCCGCGCGCCGCCAGCTTGAGCACGTCCAGCTCGCGCTCGGAAAGCGTCTCGACGCCGGCCTGCCCGACGTCGGCGTTCGGCTGCGCGAACTGCCGGACGAGCATCTGCGCGATCTGCGGCGACAGCGCCGACTGGCCTTCGTGCACGGCCTGCACGGCGTCGACGATGTCCTGCGCCTCGGCCGTCTTGAGGACGTACCCGTTGGCGCCGGCCGTCAACACGGCCTTGACGTAGGGTGGGTCATCGAACGCCGTCAGGATGAGGATGCCGACCGGCAGCGCTTCAGCGCGGAGGGCGCGCGTCACGTCGATGCCCGAGCGCCCGGGCATCTGGATGTCGAGCACGGCGACATCCGGGCGGTGCTCGCGGACGCCCGCGAGCGCGGCGTCGCCGTTGCCGGCCTCGGCCACGACCTGGATGGTGCCATCCATCTCCAGAAACTCACGGATGCCCTTGCGCACCACGGCGTGATCGTCGGCCAGCAGCACGCGGATCGGCGCGGGGTTCGCGGTCATGGGGTTCTTCCTTGGGTGACGACGGTCATCCACCACTGATACTCCCGGCTGTCGCGATTCCAATGGCTCTTGATGTAGTCCAGGATGGCCGCCATCTGATCGGGTGTCAAGGTGCTCGCAAAACCGGGCATGACGCCGTTGTAGGCCGGGTCGCCGCCGTTCGCGACGATCGAGAGCAGTTGCGCATCGGGGTGATGCCAGGTGTGCCCGCTGTCGTCGTGCGGGGGTGGGGGCAGGGCCCCGCTCGGGAGCCGCTGCTTCCAGTCGGCCGCGCCTTTCAGATCCGACCCGTGACAGGCCGCGCAGTATTGCGCGTACAGGGTCGCCCCCGTGGACACGCGTTGCGGATCGAGGGTCGGCACGGGCGGCACGGCCGTGTTGTTGATCACCACCGGTTCGTTCGACGCGGCGCCGAACAACTCGGGACGGACGATCCAGACCGCCAGGACGATCAACGCCAGCCCGATCATGCCCAGGCCGAGCGCCAGCATGGCGGGCGACGATTGCCGCCGATCGGCCCCACCAGCCGAGCGTCGCTTCACGTCTCGGGGTCCTCAGCGAGCGGATGCTCGATGTCGCCGGCCATGAAGGGCTCGGGGTCGCTCTCGAACACGCGTCGGCAGGCGCGCGTGCAGAAGTACACGGTGCGACCGTGGAACGTCGCGGACGGGTAGCCGGTCGTATCGGGCAACGTGCCGCCGCAGGCGGTCAAACCCGGGTGCGGGGCGGGCGGTGGGGTTGGGGGCACGTCGTCTGGCTCCTGTGCGGCGAACGGTCAGGCCTCGGCCGCGTAGTTGCGCATCATGCCCTGATCGGCATGTTCGAGGTTGTGACAGTGATAGACGAACAAACCCGGCTGCTTGGGCATCCGCATGAGCAGCTTCACGGTCTCGCCGGGCATGATCAACACCGTGTCTTTCCAGCCGGCGTCGACGAAGCCCGCGCTGACCGTGTCGTAGCCGGCGGCGAACTCCGGGTAGTCGTTGCGCAGCGTGCGCTCGAGCACCTGGAAGTGCACGCCGTGGATGTGGAACGGGTGGGCCATGCCCAGCGGGTCCATCATCTCGCCCGGGTTGACGTCGTTGACGATCTCCCACACCTCGAGGCTGTCGGTCGCGACCTTCTCGTCGTCGGCGACCGCTGCCATGTCGAAAACGCGATCGTTGAGCTTCCAGGTCATATGGCGCACCGTGATCGCCACGCGGCGCGGCGATGCGGCGTTCACGGCCTCGGCGACCTGCAACGTCTCGACGGGTGTCAATGCGGCGGGCAGGGCCAGGGTCTCGTCTTCCTGCGTGTCGACGCGGAAGGTCAGCACGTCCATCTCCGACCCGACCGCTGGCCCGCCGGACATCGAGCCCATCATGCCGCCCATGCCCCCGGCCGTCGACGCGACGCCTTCGGCGCCCGTGAACGCCTGGCTCACCAGCGTGAGCGTGTCGCCGACCGCCCTGTCACGGAAATCGGCCCAGAGTTCGAGGCGTTCGCCCGGCGCCAGCATGACGTAGTCGCGCTCGAGTGGCGCGCCAAGCAACCCGGCGTCGGTGCCGATCACGGTCAGACGCGTGCCATCGGCGAAGGCCAGTTTGTAGATCCGCGAGTTCGAGCCGTTGAGCAGACGCAGTCGGTAGGCGCGCGTCGCGACCGCGAGCGTGACGTCCGGCTGGCCGTTGACCAACACGCGATCGCCCAGAAAGCCCATCATGGCCGTCATCATGTCGGTCGAATAGGCGAGCTGATTGTCGCTCGCGAAGGCACGGTCCTGGATGACGATGGGCAAGTCGTACGCGCCGGTCGGCAGCGACACGGCCGCCTCGTCGTCGTCGCTGACGATGAACAACCCGGCCAGCCCGGCCATGACCTGCGCGGCGGTCAGGCCGTGCGGGTGCGGGTGAAACCAGTACGTGCCGGCGCGGTCGGTGACCTCGAACTCGTACACGAACGTGCTGCCCGGCGCGATGGCGTCGTGCGGATGACCGTCCATCGCGGCCGGCACGCGCAGCCCATGCCAGTGGATGATCGTGGCCTGATCGGTCCCGGGCAGGTCGTTGTGCAGCGTGATCCGTACCTTCTCGCCACGCCGGACACGGATGATCGGCCCCAGATACGAGCCGGGGATGGCCTGAACGCGATCGGCGTCACCCGACACGACGGCGCCCTGATACGTCCAGACCCGCGTGGCTCCGCCGGGCAGGATGTCGACCTCGCTCGCGGTTGCCTTGAGCGTGAGTTCCAGATCAGGGACGAAGCTCGGGTCGGCCGTCGGCACGGCCATGCCCGGGTTCATCCCGGCGCATGCCGACAACACCGGCGCGCCGGCCAGCGCCGCCGCCGTCAACCCGGAGACCCGCAAGAACGTCCGCCGATCCAACCGTGGATTCTTCTGCATGCGACCTCTTCGCGCGTCGCGGCGTGCTCCGCCGCGCGTGTCGCCCAAGATAGCCGCACCGTCGCGAGCTGCCAACGGCCAGATGGCGAGGCCGAGCGTTAAGCCATTTGGCCTAATGCGGCATCTGCTCGGCCGACAGAGGGTGGTGCGAAACGGTGCGTGCGGGCTCCCATGCGTGGCTCAGCGCCAGCGGGTCACACGCGCCGGGAACTTCTCGTCGCCCAGAGCGGCGCAGAACGCGCGCAGCTTCGGGTCCGCGCCGCGCCACTTGAGGTCCGCCACTCGCTCGGTCAGCGGCACGTCCTGTCGCAGCGTCGCGAGGGTGCGGAAGAGCAGGGCGTCCGCGCGGCGGGCGGCCAGGGTCTCGGCCAGCTTCGTGGCGCGACCCGCCGTGAGCGTCTTGACCTTCCACTTCGCCGCGTCCGCCGGGATGTCCTCGAGATGCGGGTAGCGACCCAGCACGGCCGCCGCGGACTTTTCGCCCCAGCCCGGCAGGCCGGGAAAACCGTCGGCCGAATCGCCCACGAGCGCCAGCCAATCAGGGATCGACTCGGGCTTGACGCCGTACTTCTCGAGCACGCCGCGGGCGTTGATGACGACCTCGCGGCGACGATCCCAGCACACGATGGCGTTGCCCGAGACCAGCTGCGCGAGATCCTTATCGGGCGAACACAGCACGATCTGCTCCACCGACGTGTTGGACTTGAAGCGCTTCACGGCCGTGGCCAGGGCGTCGTCGGCCTCGAACTCGACCATGGGCCAGACCACCAGCCCGAGCGCGGCCACGGCCTGCTCGGCCAACTCGAACTGCGCGAGCAGCTTTGGGTCGACGCCGGCGCCGGTCTTGTAGCCCGGGTAGAGCTTGTTCCTGAACGACTCGATCACGTGATCGAACGCGACCCCGACGTGCGTGACGTCCGGCGACGTCACCAGCATGAACAGGCTGCGCAGCAGACCCAGCGTCGCCCCGACCTCGCGCCCGTCGGGCGCCTGCCTGGGCGGCGCGCCGTAGAAGTGACGAAATAATTCGTAAGTGCCGTCGACCAGGTGGATCTTCATGGGATCAGTCCGTTCCCGCACCGATACAGCGTCGGTGCGACTGGGCGCGCGGACGCGCGAGAAGCCCGTATTCTAGCCGCGCTGTGCTATCGTGTGAGCCGGGGCAGGCCGATCTGCGCATCGGCGAACTCGGGGCGGCTGGGAGAGGCCAACAACGGATGAGGTAACGGATCAACGGATGAAACGGATGAACGTCTGGCACCGCTGCATGCGACGCGACCGGCATCCAACCACGACGGCCGCGTCTCTATCGGCCTTGTGCGGCGCCGCGGCACTCAAGGCCTGATTCGCTTCATCCGTTCATCCGTTATCGCATCCGTTGTCAGTCCCGCAGCGATGTCGATGCTCTGGTTTGGCCAGCTGGATCGTGTGCCGTCAGACGCGAGGGATACGCAAGCCCCAATTCGCGCCATTCGCGGCAAACGCCGGACCACGCCACAAGATGCGATGGCCCTGTGAGCCGGGGGACTGACCATGCTGGAGATCTCTCCGAACGCGAAGATGCCCAATGTCGTCGGCGCCCTGGCCGTGGCCGTGGTGGTCATGGCGGTGGAATACGGCTGCCGTCACTACGTGCTGTTCTGGATGCCCACGTTCGGCACGCTCGGTGTCAACGACATGGTCGCGCTGGTGATCGCTTATGGTGGATTGCTGGCCGTGTTCGGGCGTCTGACAAACGTCGACTGGGCGGCGGCGCTCCGGGGCATCGGCGCCGCGCTGCGCGAGGTCGCGATGACCTGGAACGGCACGGCCTGGTTCACGGCTCTGGTGGCCTGCGCCTGGGCCCTGCCGTTCGTCGATCGTCTCCTGTGGGGCGGCCTCCAGCTGCCGATGCTACTCAGCGACTATCGCAACCCCGCTGTCTGGTTCGCGTCGCAGGCGATATTCCTCAAAGATGCCTCGCTGATCGTCGTCAACGGGCTTTTCGCGCCGGTCGCCGAGGAGTTCCTCTGGCGCGGCCTCGTTCAGCCGCACTTCGGGCGCGCCCTCCCGCGCTGGGCCGCCATCGGGCTCACGGCCGTGCTGTTCTCGGTGAAACACGTCCTGGTCGATGCCTCGCTCGGCCGCTTCCTCATGGTCATCGGCTTCGGGATCATCTGTGGCCTGCGCGCCGACCGCAAGACCTGGCAGGCTTCGGCGGCGCTGCACCTGCTCGTCAATACGGCCGCCACGCTCTCGGGGATCATGCTCGGGCTCCAGTGAGCCCTGTCTCAGCCGTCATGCACGCAGGGGGATCCATGGCCACACCCAAACCCATCAAACCATTCGAGTTGACCGGTCGCTGGGGCTATCGGTTGCGAAGTCTCGCGGCCTTGAATTGGGCCATCGCCGCCACGACGGCCCGCCGTCTGGTGCGCGGCGCACGGCATCCGGGCTGGACCGTCGACTTCGAGATCACTATGCGCTTTCTAAAGGCGCAGTCGCGTTTCGCCGATCGGCTGACGGAGATCGGGGCTGCGCGCGAGTACGAAGACTCGCTGCTCATGTACGCCCCGGCGCTCGAGCGCGTCGACGTCGAAGCGGCGGCGGCGCCGATCCGCGGGCGGTGGTTTCGGCCGCTGAGCGTCTCACACGACGGTGTCGTGTTGTATCTGCACGGCGGCGGCTTTGCGTTTGCGTCGCGCGCGCACGACGCCCTGATCGCGGCGATCGCCGGGTCGACCCGGACGCGGGTGCTAGCCCTGGACTACCGGCTGGCGCCCGAGCACGTCTTCCCCGCGCAACTGGACGATGCCCTGGCCGGTTATCGGCGGCTGCTTGCCGATGGCGTGGCGCCCGACAGGATCGTGTTGGCCGGCGACTCGGCCGGCGGCAATCTGACGCTCGCGCTGCTCCTCTCATTGCGTGACGCCGGCGATCCGCTGCCGGCCGGCGCGGTGTGCATCGCGCCCTGGACCGACCTGGCGAACCCCGGCGCGAGCATGATCGCGAATGAACGCCTCGATTGGATCGATAAGCACATGGCCGATCGCTGGGCCGCCTGGTATGCGCGCGGGAGCGACGTCACCGATCCACGCGTGTCGCCGGGTCGGGCGGATCTGCGCGGCCTGCCGCCGATCTACATGCAGGCCGGCGACGCCGAGATCCTGCACGACATGATCGTGGCGCTCGCGCGGCGCGGGCGCGACCAGGGCGCCGACATTCGCCTCGACGTGTGGCCCGGCATGACCCACGACTTCCAGGCCCTCGGCGATCTCATCCCGGAGTCGCGCGACGCGCTGGATCGCATCGGCCGCTTTGTGGCCGAGCGGCTCGGCGACAAGACGCCGGGCTGATCGCGGCGCTCAGGACTCCAGATACAGCTCACCCGAACCGTCGTCGTAGGCGAAGAGTTCGGCGTGTCGACCCCAGCGGATGGCGATGTCCAGCTGCGCCTCGGCCAGGTCTCCGAAATCGGCCTGCAGCTTCTCCTGGAAGTAGCTCCAGGCCACGCGATGGTTGTCGTCGCGCTTGAGCGTCTCGTAGATCCAACTCGGGATCGGCAGCCGCAGGATGCGTCCGGCGATGATCTCCTTGCGCGCGAGGATGCTGGCGTCGGCGTAGGTGATGCCGAGCGGCGTCAGGGTCAGATCGCCGGCCTCGACGCGGTAGAGCCCGAGCAGATCGCCGGCCTCGACGATCGGCAGCAGGTCGTCGAGCTCCAGCCTGAGGTCGTCGGCGATGCGATAGAGGTCAGCCCGGCCACCCTCCTCGGTGAGCGTCTCGACCAGGCCGGCGATGGCGTTGAGGCGCGCCAGCGGCAGCGCGCGCGTGGCGCCGGGTTCATCGGGCGCGGTGCCCAGCGCCTCGGCCTCCGGCCGCGTCTCGCCCGCGACCGCCGCGTACACTCGATCCACAAGCGCCTGAAAGGCCGTGTCCTTGCGGTGGCGCGGATGCCGCAGCGACACGCTGATCTCGGTGACGATGTGGCCCGGGTTCTTGCCCATCACCACGATGCGGTCGGCCATCAGCACGGCCTCTTCGATGTTGTGCGTCACCATCAGGATCGCCTGGGTCGGGATCGCCTTGCTTTGCCACAACTCCATCAGCTCGCCGCGCAGCGCCTCGGCCGAAAGCACGTCGAGCGCCGAGAACGGCTCGTCGAGACAGAGCAGCTCGGGTTCGACTGCCATCGCGCGCGCGAAGCCGACCTTCTGCCGCATCCCGCCCGATAGCTCGCGCGGGTAGGCAGACTCGAACCCGTCGAGGCCGACCGTGTCGATCAACTTGAGCGCGCGCTCGCGCCGGGCCGATGCCGCGACCCCGCGCGCCTTGAGCGCGATCTCGACGTTCTCGAGCACGGTCAGCCATGGGTAGAGCGCGAAGGTCTGGAACACGATGGTCGCATGCGGGTTGACGCCGTCCAGCGGCGCGCCGCGGTAGCGCACCTCGCCGGCCGACGCGCTGTTCAGCCCGGTGATGATGCGCAGCAGCGTCGACTTGCCGCAGCCCGACGGTCCGAGCAGACAGACGAATTCGCCGGGGCGCAGGCTGAGCGTGACGTCGCTGACCGCCGTGAACGATTGCTTGCCGCGCCCGTAGGCCTTGTCGACGTGTGCGAGCTCAAGCAGATCGGGTCCTTCAGGAGCGAGTTGGGTCGTCATCGAGCACCTCCGGGCGTTTCATTCCAGGCGGAACCGTTCCTCGGCCACGCGATACAGCCGCAGCCAGAACGCGCGATTGATGAAGACGACCACGGCCACCAGCGCCAGCGTGGCGGCGAGCAGCAGGGCGTAGTCGGCTTTGTCGGTGGCCTGCGCGATCAGGGCGCCGACGCCGGTCGTCATGTAGGTCTGGCCGCCGAACTCGACGTGCTCGGCCACGATGCTGGCGTTCCAGGCGCCGCCGCTGGCCGTGATCGCGCCCGTGACGATGTACGGGAAGAGCGCGGGCAGGATCAGCGTCCGCCAGCGATCCCAGGTCGAGAGCCGCAACAGGTCGGTCGTGTACTGCAGATCGAGCGGGATCGCCGAGGCCCCAGCGATGATGTTGAACAGCAGATACCATTGCGTGCCCATCAACATGAGCACCACGGCGGCGATGTTCAGGCCACCGGGCGCCTGGAGCAGCGCCAGGAGCAGCACCGGAAAGAGCGCGGTCGCCGGGATCGCGGCCACCACCTGGATGATCGGCTGGAGGACGTTCGCCAGCCGGCGGTTGGTGCCGATCGCGACCCCGACCGGGATCGTCCACAGCATCGCGACCCCAAGCGACAGCGCCACGCGCGCGAACGTGGCCAGGACGCCCAACGCCAGCCGACCCCAGGCCTCGGAGGAGAGGGTCATGAGCAGCGCTGCAGCGCGCACGCCGCCATACGCCAGCACCAGCAGGGCCATCGCATAGAGCAGCCACAGCCGAAGCGGCAGCCGTGCCTGTGTCTGCGGTGGTTCGACCGCCGCGATATGCGCCGCGCCGCGAGCCTGGATCGCGCCATCCAGACGGTCGCTGAGCGGGGCCCAGACGCGGGCCCTGAAACGCTCGACGAGCCAGGCATGTTCGACCAGATCGAGGAACCACGAGGCCGGCGGCTCGTCGCCCTCGACCATCTCGACCTTGAACTTGTCGGTCCACGCGATCAAGGGTCGCCAGACGAGCTGGTCGAGCAAGACGATCACGACGACGAGCGTGACCAGGCCGAGGACCACCGCGCGCACGTCGCCGGTGCTCGCCGCCGTCTGCAGATACGAGCCCAGGCCCGGCAGCCGGAAGTCGCGCGTGCCGACGTGAAAGATCTCGGCCGCCATGAGAAAGAACCAGCCGCCGGACCAGCTCATCATGCTGTTCCAGAGCAGGCCGATCGCGGCGAAGGGCAGTTCGAGCGTGCGGAAGCGCAGCCACGGCGACAACCGAAAGATGGCCGCCGATTCGCGCAGCTCCTGCGGCACGGTCGACATGGATTGGTAGAAGCTGAACGTCATGTTCCAGGCCTGCGACGTGAAGATCAGGACGATCGCGGCGAGTTCGGCGGCCAGCGCGTCGGGCAGCAGCGCCGTCAGGCTGAGGAGCACGAGCGGCAGGAACGACAGGATCGGCACGCTCTGCAGCACGTCGAGCAGCGGCATCAGCACGATGCGGGCCGTGCGGTTGCGCGCGGCCGCGTAGCCGTAGCCGAGGCTGAAGACGAGCGACAGCAGATAAGCGGCCAACATCCGCCCGATCGACATCAGCGCATACCAGGGCAACGCCCAGGCCGCGAGCGAGATGTCGGGGCCGGCCACGGTGGTCGGGGCCGAGAAGGCCAGCCGGGCGCCGGCATAGAGCAGGGTCGCCAGGCCGAGCAGGATGAGGCCGTCGCCAAGCGTGAAGGCGGGCGTTTGGGGCAGGGCGGGGCTGAAGCGAAACCGTCGCATGATTGCCGGCACCGTTCAGGGGCCTCGCGCGTGACGGCGCCGAGGGCCGGTTCCGACGGCGACGGCGCGATCAGACGGAGGAGATGTGTCTCAGGTCGTCAGAGTCGGCGGCCGCGTACAACATGGCGTGTCTGTCTCGTAGTACGGCGCGAGTATAGGCCTCGGCCGGGTGAGGGTCAATAAGGCGAGGCTTAGGATCAGGCATCTTCTCGGCCGCGCTGCCAGCGGCACGTCGCCTACGGCGCGTCGTACGACTCGAGCTCGAGGGTATCCGTGAACTCCACCCCGCGCAGATCGCTCGCACCCTCGGTCCGGACCAGCCCGGTGTCGGGCGCGAACCAGAGGTCGACCGTATACGTCCAGGCAACGTGTGTCCCAGAGGTGATGTCCGAGTCGATCACGGCGTGGATGTGCATCGCGTCAAAGGTGCCGGCCGGCACCGTGACGACTTCCACGCCCATCGCCGTGTACTGCACGTTGAAGCTGCCGGTATGGGTGCCGCTGTCGGACAGCGCGCGCCAGGCGACGAACTGAGACCACGTTGCGCCGGGCTGGAGATCGCGGGGGAGCGTCAGGCCCTCGTTGTGGTCGCGCGTGACAGTGACCGTGCCGTTCGCGCCGGTGATCTGGGCGATCACGTCTTGCAGACCGGCCTCCAGCTGGATCAGGCCGGCGTCGGTGCACAGGTACTCCTGGTCGTATTCGACCCGGGTCAGCTTGGTGTGGATCGTGAAACCATCGTCGCGTG
Organism: Anaerolineales bacterium; assembly: GCA_044224715.1. Classification (GTDB taxonomy): domain Bacteria; phylum Chloroflexota; class Anaerolineae; order Anaerolineales; family UBA6663; genus UBA6663. The sequence continues at coordinate 32,749 of JBGAJV010000053.1, forward strand.
AATCGGTAACCACATCGGTTCGGGTGTAGGTGCCTGTCTTGCTGTTATCGCCGGCATACACCCAGGTGGCGCCGTCGTCCGACGGGAAGTTGTCGTTGTCGCAAAGCTCGTCGCCTGAGTCGGGGGCGACCGTCGTCGGGGCCGGGGGTTGCGGCGTAGCGGTGGGTGAGGCGACCAGCGCGATCAAGGTGGCCGTCGGGCTCGCCGCCGCCTCGACCACGAGCGTTGGTGTCGGTGTCGTCACAGCCGACAGGCCGCAGGCGAATGCCGCCACCGGAAGGGATGCCAGAACGCATCGGCCGAACACGACGCGAGTCGACTTCCGCATGATGGCCTCCGCCGCTCTGGGCATGGTCTCAAGCACTGTACACCGATTGACGTGGACGCGAACGGGTTTGATCCGGTCATCGTGGGACAAACAGGCGTCGCCCAAAACTCACGATCGGGCCCGCGAATTTCTGGACCTGTTCAGGCTCGAATTGCGGCGACCCGGTTTGACAGCCGAAGCCGGAAGACATAGAGTTTATGGTGACATTCACCGGGGCCCCGGCACGATCAATGCAGCGCTGACCGCCGTTGCGGCCGCTTCGCGCGGACCCCTCAAGAGGCAACCCATGACTGATTTTCCCGGCAAAGGCAAGGTGGCCGTCGTCAAGACGCAGCCCGAAACGGTGCTCGACGACTACGCCCGTGTGATGGATCTCGCTGGCTTCCGCCAGGCACTCCCGCAAGGCAACACGACGGCGCTCAAGATCAACATCTCCTGGCAGACGTGGTATCCCGCCTGTTCGTCGGCGCCCTGGCAGATCGAGGGCACAGCCCGCGCCCTTCAGGCGGCCGGCTACACCGACCTGGTGGGCGTCCACAACGACACGGTGGTGGTCAACGCCAAGGACGGCGAATTCAACAACAAACACCGCTTCGTCACCGACAAGCTCGGCATCCCGTGTATTTATCTGTACGAAGAAAACTTCGAGTGGTTCGAGTACAAGCCGAAGCGCCCGTTCCTGGTGCTCGACAAGGTCTACCCCGACGGGGTGTTCATCCCGCGGGCGCTGGTCGGCAAGAACATCGTCCACCTGCCGACGGTCAAGACCCATGTGTTCACGACGATCACGGGCGCGATGAAGAACGCCTTTGGTGGCCTGCTCCATCGCAATCGTCACTGGACGCACTCGGTCATCCACGACACCTTGATCGACCTGTTGATGATCCAGCAGGAGATCCACCCCGGCCTGTTCGCGGTGATGGACGGCACGTTCGCCGGCGACGGCCCGGGCCCGCGCGCCATGCGCTGGCACGAAAAGGACGTCCTGCTCGCCTCGGCCGACCAGGTGGCCATCGACGCGGTCTCGGCGAAGCTGCAGGGCTTTGACCCGATGAAGATCCGGTTCATTCGCAAGGCGCACGAGATGGGGCTCGGGGTGGGCGACCCACGGCAGATCGAGGTCGTGGGCTACGACATCGCGCAGGAGCCGGCCTGGAACTTCATCCAGACCGACACCTTCGCGAGCAAGGGCCAGAAGATGATCTACCACGGCCCGCTCAAGCCGCTCGAGAAGCCGCTGCTGCGGACGCCGATCGTGCCGTGGTCGTTCTTTGCCAGCAACTTCTATCACAACGTCTACTGGTACCCGTTCGTCGGTCGGCCGCGCGTCGAGGCGGCGCTCGAAACCAAGTGGGGCAGGTTGTTCGCCGACTACGGCGACGGCCGCGTCGTCATGCCGGGCATGGAGCCAAAGACCGTCGCCATCGCCGCGGGCGGGTTGGCCGCGCTGGCGGTGCTCGTCGGCGCCGCCGCCCTGATGCGCGGCCGCGGCGAGTAGTCGATCCCACGCCGTGCGTAATCCGAAAACGAGACCCGGAGGTGTACCGTCAGCCTCCGGGTCTCGTCGTTCACGGCAATCGATGGCAGCCTGAACCACGCGAGTGACACCCGTATGGCCTTTATCCAACCCCCGAGACACCTTCCGCTTTGGCTGCGCCCGGGGCTCTGGCTCGCGAAGCGCATCACCGGTCGCGATCTGCTGATCGGTCGTCTGCTGGCCTGGTCGCCGAAGGCGGCGTTGAGCTCCGGGATCCTCGAGGCCCTGGTCGAGCACGGCCATGGCGCGGCGGACGCGCGGTTGTTGCAGTTGGTGCGGATGCAGGTGTCGTTCGCGGCGTCCTGTCCGTTCTGCATCGACATGAACGGCGCCGGTCACGACCGCCAGGGCATCACCGCCGAGGAGGTGGAGGTCCTGCGCGGGATCCGCTCAGCCGACACGGTGCCGACGCTCAGCGTTCGTGAACGTCTCGCGATCGATTACGCGCGGCGGATCACGGAGACGCCGTTGCGTTTCGCGCCCGAGATCGTCGACGCGCTCAAGCCGCATTTCGACGAGCGCGAGATCGTGATGCTGGCCACGACGGCGGCGCAGGTGAACTACTGGACCCGTTTGATCCAGGCCCTCGGCGTTCCGCCGGCGGGCTTCTCTGACGCAGCTTGAGGAAGAGCCCTCATGCCGATCCTTCACCGCGACGGCCAGGCGCTTGCCTACGAGGATGCCGGTCCGCCCGACGGACCGGTGGTGCTGGTCCAGCACGGCCTGATCGCGTCGATCCGTGACCGCGGTCCGTTCGCCGATCTTGTCGCGGGCGGCGCGCGCGTGATCACCCTGGCGCGACCGGGCTACGGCGACTCCTCGCCGCTTGCCTTGCCGACGATCGGTGCCTGGGGCGACCTCGTCGCGCAAGTCGTCGACGCGCTTGCGCTCGAGGCCTTCGACGTGTTCGGTATCTCGTCGGGCGCGCCGTATGCGTACGCGATCGCCAATCGACTTCCGCAGCGGACGCGCCGTGTGTTTGTGCTGAGCGGGACGCCGGCTCTGTATGCGGCGTCGGTTCAGCAGCTGTGGCCTTACCCGCTCAACCTCGACTCGGCCTTGCCCGAACTGCAACAGCTTGCGCACACGTTGTTCTTTGCTCACCTGTCGGCCGAGGCGCTCCTCGCCGACGACGTGCGCGATTCGCGCCGCAACGCGTGCTTTGGCATCGCCCAGGACCTGGCCATTCGGTGTCGCGACTGGGGTTTCGCCCTGGCCGACATCCGCGTGCCCACGGTCATGCGCCATAGCCGGGCCGACGAGTCCGTGCCGTTCGCGACGGCCGAACTGACGGCCGCGATGTTGCCCTCCTGCCGGTTCGACGCGCGCGACACGGACCCGCACTTCTCGCCGGCCGTGTTGGCCGACTTCATCGCCACGACGATCCTGCCGCGTCTTTCCCCTTCTTTGTTTTGACCACGGATCGATCACGAGTGACGTACCGGATCCGCGGGCAGGGCGGTTCGACGTCGTTCCGTGTTGGGGCGGCCAGTTGGGGTGGCCAGTTGGGGCGGCCCCTATTTCCGCCCTTATGGCCGCCCTCTTCGCCGCCTGGGTCACGCACATCCAACCGCCGCGCCATCCCTCGACGTGGGTTATGCCTACCTGTTTCACGGCGGTTCCATCGAAAGATTTGAAAGCCGAATCTGGCTCTTGACACATCCCCGAAATTGCCTATATTGTTTAACCGATTAACCTGCAGTGTAATCGAATACACTATCCAGAATGGCCAGACGGACTTCGAACCACGTTGTGACGATCGCCGATGTGGCGGCCCGAGCCAGGGTCTCTACAGCGACGGTTTCTTATGTCATCAACGATAAGCCCAGCAAGAATCTGCTGCCAGAGACGCGCGAACGCGTCCTGAAGGCGGCGCGTGAATTGGGTTATCGGCCCAGCACGGCGGCCCGCAGCATCCGCACGCAACAATCCAATCTGATCGGTTTCATCACCGACGAGATCGCCACGACGCCCTATGCCGGTGCAGTCATCAAGGGTGCCCAGGACGTGGCCCGACTGCACAACAAACTCCTGTTGTTGATCAACACCGACGGCGACGCCGCCATCGAGCATGCCGCCGTCGAGACGCTCCTCGAGCATCGTGTCGAAGGAATCATCTTCGCCACCATGTATCACCAGCCGGTGGTTCCGCCTGCGGGACTGCGCGAGGCTAGGGCCGTGCTCCTCGATTGTTTCTGCGCAGACCGTTCCATTGCCTCCGTGGTGCCCGACGAGTTCCGCGGCGGTTATGACGCCACTCGCGTTCTGCTTGCCAAGGGCCACCGTGGCATCGGCTTTCTCAACGTGTCTGAAGATATCCCGGCCGCGCGCGGTCGGCTGGCCGGATATCGACAGGCCCTGGAAGAGGCCGGCCTCCCGTTTGATCCGGAGTTGGTCCGGTACGGCATCGGCGGCAGGACTCTGAGCGGCTACGCGGTGGCATCGAACTGGCTTCAGGAACCCAACCGGCCGACTGCCCTATTCTGCTTCAACGACCGCATGGCGATGGGCGTTTATGACGCGGCGCGCCAGCTGGGTCTGTCGATCCCGCACGATCTGGCGGTCGTCGGGTTCGACAACCAGCGCGACATCGCCGACGTGCTCCACCCCGGCCTCTCCACCATGACCCTCCCGCATTATGAGATGGGGACATGGGCGGTGCGGTATCTGCTGGGTGAGACCGAGGACGCCGGTGAACCAGTGCAGAAGCTTCTCGATTGCCCGTTTGTCGAGCGCGGCTCGGCGTAGGGGCGTGCGAGTTCATCCACCGAGTGGCGGCGCCACGCAGACTGAAGACGCGCGGGGCCAAGGAGGCGGCACTGCTCAAATGACATCTGACTCACTTACCCGTCCGACGTGATCGATTGGACACGCGGAGTTGTTACACCCAGAAACGATTGGCGAGGAGAGACTTTCATGACCCCTAAACCCTTCTTGAGGCTTTGGTCCTGGCTGGGCGTGCTGTCCATGGTCGCAGCGGCCTGCGCGCCCGCGGCGACGCAGGCTCCGGCCCCCACCGAGGCCCCCAAGGCGACCGAAGCGCCGGTTGACGCCCCGACCCTGGCGCCGACCGCCACGCAGGTGCCGCTGGCGACGCAGGAGACCACCTCTCAGGCAATCGAGCTCACCATGTGGTACCACGGCGCCGGCAACGACGTCGAGCGCAATATCCTGACGGGCATCATCAACGACTTCAACGCCTCCCAGAGCGAGTTCTTTGTCACGCGCCAGGACTTCCCGCAGGCTAGCTATAACGACTCGGTCGTGGCCGGCGCTCTGGCGGGCAACTTGCCGGACATCCTCGACCTGGATGGCCCCAACATGCCCAACTGGGCGTGGTCGGGCTACATCGCTCCGCTCACCATCGACGAGAGCAAATACGCCAACTTCCTGCCTGGCGCCGTCGGCAAGTGGGGCGGCAAGGTCTACTCGATCGGTCTGTGGGACGCCGCGGTGGCCATGTTCGCCCGTAAGTCGGTCCTTGAGGAAAACAAGATCCGCATCCCGACGGTCGATGAGCCCTGGACCAAGGACGAGTTCGACGCCGCGCTCGTGACGTTGAAGGAATCCGGCAAATTCGATTACCCGCTCGATCTTGGCATGGCCTGGACCGGCGAGTGGTATCCCTATGCCTTCTCGCCGCTCATGCAGAGCTTCGGCGGCGACATCGTCGATCGCTCGACCTATCTGACGGCTGAAGGCGCCCTGAACGGGCCCGAGGCCATCGCTTTCGGCGAGTACTGGCAGAGCCTGTTCGCGCGCGAGTTGGCCGTGGGCACGTCGCAGAGCGGCGCCGATCGTGAGACCGGCTTCATCGATGGCAAGTACGCGTTGAGTTGGAACGGCAACTGGGCCGCGCTGGCCGCGATCGACAAGTTCGGCGACGACCTGGTGTTCCTGCCCGCCCCCGACTTCGGCAAAGGCCCCAAGATCGGAGCCGCGTCATGGCAGTTCGGCGTCTCGGCCAAGAGCCAGCATCAAGACGGCGCCAATGCGTTCATCGAGTTCGCGCTCCAGGATAAGTACCTGGCGCAGTTCTCGAACGGCATCGGTTTGATCCCGGCTACGGCCTCCGCCGCCGAGTTGACCGATAACTACAAGCCGGGCGGTCCGCTGGCGATCTTCTTCGAATTGAGCCAGAAGCAGGCACTGATCCGCCCGCCGACGCCGGCGTACCTGTCGGCTGCCAAGACTTTCGAGAAGGCCCTGGCCGACATCGCCAACGGCGCGGATGTCACCAAGACGCTCGACGCGGCGGCCGACGAGATCACGGCCGACATCGAGGCAAACGACGGCTACGGTATGAAGTAAATCGAGGTCGTCCGAGTGCCCGGGTCCGCCTCGGGTGCTCGGCTCGGTGGGCGGGGCGAGCGCCCCGCCCACCGGCTCTGCCCGGGAGGTAAGACCATGACCCTCGACACGCGCGCGTGGGCCATCCGTCGCCGCGCCGCCACCCGCGGCTGGACTTCATGCTCGCCAATGGGAAGCCCTCGTCGGCTGGCTCATGGCAAGCCCGGCGATCTTCTTGATCGTCCTCTTCATGATCGTCCCGTTCGTGATGGCGTTTGCATTGGCTTTCACCAATCAGCGCCTGATCTCACCGAACCCGACGGAATGGGTCGGTGGTCGCAATTTCGCCAAACTCCTGACGTTGCGGGTCCTCACGCTCGATCCGATGACCGACCCGGCCACCGGTCAACCAGTGCTCGACGAGCAGGGGGACCTCACCTATCCGACGATCCGCTCCCTGGTTCGCAACAACCCCGACCATCCCGAGTTGAACGGACTGCAGGAGGCGGCCACATGGACGTGGGGCCAGACGCTCTATGCGCTGCTGGCGGGCGACTCGGTGTTCATGCGCTCGATCCTGAACATCCTGTATTTTGCGGTCGTGGTGGTGCCGGTGCAGGGTGGTCTCGGTCTGGTATTGGCCGTGATCGTGAACAAGCGCACGTCGGGTGTTAACGCGTTTCGCACGATCTACTTCATGCCCGTGGTGGTCTCGCTTGTGGTCGTGTCGATCCTGTGGCGCATCATCTATGACCCCAACGGTGGATTGCTCAACAACATTCTTGGCGGGCTGAGCTTTGGCCTGATCCAGCCGATCGACTGGCTCGGCGACCCGGGTACTTCGATGCCCGCCATCATCCTGGTCTCCGTCTGGCAGGGCGTCGGATTTCACATGGTCATCTGGCTCGCCGGCCTGCAGAACATCCCGGTTTCGCTCTACGAAGCGGCGTCGCTCGACGGCGCAAACGGCTGGCAGCAGTTCAGGTACGTCACCTGGCCCGGGCTGCGCGACACGACGGTCTTTGTGCTCGTGACGATCACGATCGCGGCCTTTGGCCTGTTTACTCAGGTGCAGGTGATGACAAACGGCGGGCCGCTCGACTCGACGACCACGGTCGTCTATCAGGCCGTGCAACGCGGCTTTGTCAAGCAAGACATCGCCTATGGCTCGGCCATCTCCGTGGTGTTCTTTGCGATGGTCCTCATCGTCTCGTTGATCCAGCGGTATCTCACACGGGAGCGCAACGCATGACCACCGAAACCCGCTCGTTTCGCTCGATCGACTGGCCGGGCATCGTGCGCTATGCGCTGATGACGCTGCTGGCCCTGATCTTCCTGTTCCCGATCGTGTTCATGTTGATGTCGTCGCTCAAGCCAGATCTCGATCTGCTGCGCGACGCGCTATCGTTGCGCGCCTTTCTGCCGGTTGGGAACATCTCGTTCGATAACTACAAGCTGGCGTTCGAACGAGCGCCCGTGCCGCTCTTCATCTTCAATTCGGTTCTGGTCACGTCGGTGACTGTCGTGCTCGGACTGGTCGTGAACTCGATGGCCGGGTTCGCGCTGGCGATCCCGCGCTGGCGCGGGCAGGGCGTTGTGTTGAGCGTCATCATCGCAACGCTGATCGTGCCGTTCGAGACCATCGCGATCCCGCTGTTGCTGGTCGTCAACCAACTGCCCTGGATCGGCCCCGAGGGCCTGACAACGGGTTGGCTCAATTCGTATCAGGTGCAGATCATCCCCTTCGTCGCGAACGCGTTTTCGATCTTCCTGTTCGTTCAGTTCTTCAAGGGTCTGCCACCCGAGTTGATCGAGGCGGCGCGCATCGACGGGGCGGGCTGGTTCCAGATCTATTCGTCGCTGATCGTTCCGCTGTCCGGCCCGGTCTTTGCGACGACGACCATCCTGACCTTTCTGCCGATGTGGAACTCGTTCTTGTGGCCGTTGATGGTGATCCAGAAGGAGGAGTTCCGGCCGGTCATGGTCGGTCTGCAGTATTTCACGCAGACGGCCATCGGTGGACACACGGCCTGGGGCGCGATCATGGCCTACCTGTCGATGATCACGATCCCGGTGCTGATCCTGTTCCTGTCGCTGCAACGGGCGTTCATCGAAAGCATCGCGTCGACGGGTATCAAGGGTTGAGCCATGACGCTGCGACTCGCCGATAAGTGGTTGTGGGATTTCTGGTTCGCGCGCGACGGCGCCGATTACCACGTCTTTTATCTTCAGGCGTCACGATCGTTGTCCGACCCCGAACAGCGACACTGGAATGTGTCGATCGGTCATGCGGTCTCGCAGGATCTGCGCGCCTGGCAGGTGATGCCCGACGCGCTGGCCCCGAGCGCGACGCCGGCCTGGGACGATTTCACGACCTGGACGGGGAGCATCCTCGAGCACGAGGGCGTCTGGCACATGTTCTACACGGGTTCGAGCCGGGCCGAGCGCGGGCTCGTGCAGCGTGTCGGCCTGGCGACCTCGACTGACCTGGTCCACTGGGAGAAGTATCCCGGCAACCCCGTCCTCGAGGCGGACCCGCGCTGGTATGAGTTGCTCGACCTGAACTCCTGGTTCGATCAGGCCTGGCGCGACCCGTGGGTGTATCGGCACCCGACCACCGGTGAGTTTTGCGCCTTGATCACGGCTCGGGCGCGCTCGGGGCCCGCCGACGGCCGCGCCGTGATCGCCCAGGCGCGCTCGAGCGACCTGAAGCACTGGACGGTGTTGGCGCCGGTGACCGAGCCCGGCGACTGGGGCCAGATGGAGGTGCCCCAGTTGATCGCGCTGGGCGGGCGCTACTGGTTGATCACCTCGGTGTCGACGCGCCTCGCGTCAAAAGTGCGTCAGGCCCGGGCCGGGCATCTCGGCGAGGCCACCGGCACGCACTACCTCGTGGGAGATGCGCCCGACGGGCCGTTCACGTATCAATCCGACCGGTTCCTGGTAGGCGACGCGAGCGGCTCGCTGTACTCGGGCAAGCTGATCGAGGGTCCCGACAATCGCTGGTACTTCATGGCCTGGCACAACCGCGACAGCGTCGGCAACTTCAGCGGTGAGCTGAGCGATCCATACCCCGTGACGCTCAACGAACGCGGTGAGCTCGAGGTGGCGCTGGAAGACGGCCGACAACCGACGGGATAGCGGCCCCTCGGGCACAGTCGGCTGATCATCTTCCCGAGCCGCAACCTGACGAATCGCGACAGGCGCCGGACCGGTGTCGCCCACGGGCAACGCCGGTCCGGCGCTTTTGGCTTGAACGAGATTCGGTCGCCAAAGCCTCGTGTCTGCCGGCGTCACTGCCCGAGGTACAGGATGTCGCTCGTGCCGCGCTCCTGGTTCTTGCCGAGCGGGTTGTTCACGACGCGACCCATGAAGTACATGGTCGACGAGCCGCCGCCGTCGATGTTGTAGGCGTCGGTGCAGCCGAGGTCCTTGAAGATCCGGGCGAACTCGGTCAGGGTGACGCCGCGGCTGTAGCCCGGGCTGCGCCCGTCGACCACGACGAAGACGAAGTGGTTCGGCGCGATGATGCCGATGCCGGTCCGCGGGTTCTCGCCCTGGATCGAGTGATTGCCGAAGTTCGTGTCGATCTCGACGTTGGTCAGGTTGTCGGCGATCACCGAGTTCTGCAGCAGCGCCGGCCCGAAGGACAGGGTGTTCCAGACGCCGGCGTCGACCAGGGCCTGCGCCGTGGTTTGCGTCTCGTCGTAGATCTGCATCGTGCCGTCGCGGTTGAAGGCCAGGCCGATGCGCGTCCCGTCGTCGCGGTAGATCACGCCGTTGCGGATGACGATGCCGTCGCTGCGGAAGCCGTAGTAGTCGCCGTTGATGGCGAACACGGCGTCGTTGTTCGCCGCGATCTGCGACGTGTACTCGATGATGTTGGTGCCGAAACTGTCTTTGGCGAACGCGCTGGCCAGCTGCGTCGCGTCGTTGAGCACCACGTCGGCCACGAAGTACGTCACTGTGTCGTTGCCGGTGCCGGTCGTCACCTTGCGGATCGACACCGAGTAGGCGGCGCTTTGGTAGTTCCAATCGTCGGCGTACACGGCGGCGGTCGCCGTCGTCGCGGCGGTGGCGGCGGACGCGGTCGTGGCTGTCGCGGCGGCCGTCGCGGCCGCGGTGGTCGCCGTCGACACGACCTGGGTCGTCGTGGTCTCCGAGCTGGCCTGCGCGACAGCCGCGCTGACGTTCGCGATCTCGACGTGCTCGATTAGGTACCGGTCGGCGAGCGCGTACAACACACCGCTGACCGCCACACTGCCGGCGATCAACGCCTGGATCACAAGGGTTTTCCTGCGTGTTTTCATCTTCATCCTGATCGCCCCTGAACCCAGGGCGATTGGGATGAGTATAGGGAGCTGTGGTTCAGAACCGGCTTATTGCGACGGGGTCCGAAAGTTGCTGAATGCTGTCAGGAGAAGACTGGCGAAATATGAAGGATGCGAGGGTCAATCACTCGCCCTCCGTTCATCTGCCCACACTCGCGTCAGGCGAAGCGCGGCGATCCGCGAGGACAAGATCTCCAGCCAAGGCGAAAGGCCATCGCTGGGCGGCCCTCCCCGCCACGTCGCGACCCTATCGCCAGTAGAACGTCAGCCTCTCGGCCCAAGTGGCGCCGGGCTGGGGATGATGATGTCGGCGCCTCCGCCCGCCGCCAGATCGAATTCGTTGTCGCCCAGGGCGGCGCGCACATCCGGGAGCAGCGCATGGCGTTTCCTGGTCGCGAACAAGAAGACATTCCTTTGTCGATTGGATTGAGTCGCCGTCAAATCGGCTGCGCGGCATCGATCGTGGCTCGCCGGGTCGCGCTTCTGCCGGCTGACGCGCGACAGACTTAACCGGCTTCGGACGCCCATGCTCGTCGCCTGACCCGTTTACGGTCCGGCGCACTGCCCTGGACGGACTCGAAATCCCCGCGTGTTTTGTCCGTTCCTGCGCCGATTGTCGGATCCCACGTCCCACTTATCGAACGCCAACCAAGGCTGAACCAGAAGCAAATCACTGCCCCGTATTCTGGGCGCATGGACGCACTGACCGACTGGACGCTGGCCAGCCTGCCCGAATACGGCGCACCGATCCTGGTGCTGATCTCATTTGTGGGATCGCTCGGGATCCCTTTCCCCATCACGATGGTGATCATCGCCGCGGGCGCCTTCGCTCGCGCCGGGCTCATCGACTGGCGCGTGGCGCTGGTCGCCTGCGTGCTGGGCGCCGCGCTGGCCGATCACAGCGAATACGCCGCGGGTCGTCTTGCGCAGACCTGGTTGCGCCAACGCTTCGGTCAAAAGGCCGCCTGGTTGCAGGCTCAGTCCACGATCAACCGCCAGGGCGCCTGGGCGATCTTGCTCACGCGCTTCTGGTTGATGCCTCTGGCGCCGGCCATCAACGTGATCGCCGGGAGCCGCTATCCCTTTGTGCGCTTCCTCGTTTTCGACGTCCTGGGTCAGTTCGTCTGGGTTCTGTTGTACGGCGGGCTCGGGTACTTGTTCGCGGCGCAATGGCAGCAGGTCAGCCAGGCCGCGAGCGTCTTCAGTGTGGCGTCGTTCGGGTTGTCCGCCGTGGTGGTTGTGGCGTTCGTCCTGCTGCGACGACGCCCCGCTCGGCCGATCGCCTGAACGGCGTGGCCGGAAAGGATTGCCGAACATGACATCCGTACTGGCCGTAATCCCGGCCTTCAATGAAGCCGCGCACATCACGCAGGTCGTTCGCGCGGCCAGACGCCACGCGCCCGTGCTGGTGGTCGACGACGGGTCGACTGATCAAACCGCCGATCTCGCGGCGGCGGCGGGCGCGGCCGTGCTGCGCCAATCGCCCAACCAGGGCAAGGGCGCCGCGTTGCGCGCCGGATTTCGACGAGCGCTTGACCTCGGCTACGCGACCGTGATCACGCTCGATGCCGATGGGCAGCACGACCCGCGCGAGATCCCGAAGTTTATCGAAGCGCACACCCGGCGGCCGGCCGACCTGATCATCGGTCAGCGGCGGTTCAACCAGATGCCGTGGGTGCGTCGCCTCGCGAACACGCTGGGGCAGTGGCTGTTCAACTGGGCCCTTGGACGCTTCATCCCCGACAATCAGTCGGGCTATCGCCTGCTCAGCCGTCGGCTGATGGAGCAGCTGCTCACGCACACCGAGCCCGGTTTCGAGTTCGAGGTCGAGATGATCGCGACCTGTCTGGCGAACCGTATGACGCTGGCCTGGGTCCCCATCCGCACGATCTACGCCGGGGAGCACAGCCACATCAACCCGCTGCAGCACACGCTCAATTTCGTCCGCATCGTCTGGACCACGCGGCAGCGGCTGCGCGCCGCGCTCGCCTGAGGCGTTGCGCCGATCAATCGGCGCGGTGCGTAAAACCGAGGATCGACAGGGCCTGTTGGATCGGCGCGCTTTGCGTGTAGGTCTCCCAGACCAGCCCGGTCAAATAGTTCTCGATCATGAGCATCGAACACCCCTTGTCGATCCCATACAAGGCCCGGCTGTACCAGGCCGGGGTGACGGCGAGGTTGTATGAGTCGAAGAAGCCGTACCGCCCCCAGGTCTGCGGCTGATCGCGGCGCAGGTGGCGGATCATGGCGAGCGTCTCGTCGGGCGTGTACGGCAGCGACGACAGCGCGCCGTAGATCGAGACCGTGCCGTTCGGCTGCGGCTGCTCGTGAGCGGGCGGGGCGCCGGAGACGTCGTACCCCCATGGGCTGTCGCCGCAGCTGATGCCCCAGCTCTCGGCGTGGTAGGTCTTGAACGCGCCGGATTGCGCGATGCAGTAGTCGCGGTTGGCCAGCGTGGCCAGGCGCGTGTTCTTGAACCAATCCACGCCGTCCGGGTCGAGATAGCGTCCGACGTCCAGCCAGGCCTCGCTGAACTGATAGGCGAACAGATTGCCGCCGGGGTTGTGGATGATCGGTTCGCCCTGGTAGAACGCCGTGTCGCGCGCGAAGCCGGCGTACAGCCGCCGCGCGAGTGTCGGGTCGAGCCGTGTCGCGGCCTGCAAGTACATCATCTTCTGTTCGGCGGCCATGTCCCACTGGCTGATGAAACCGGGCTCGCCCGTGACGTAGTCGCCGCCGCGGTCCGGGTTGTAAGCCATCCGAAACAGCGTGTGATCGGCGCGCTCGAACACCAGAAAGCCCCACTCGACGCGGTCGAGGATGGCCCGCGCCAGGGCGTCGACCTCGGCGTCGTGGAAATAGGCGGCGACCGTGATCACGCCGTTGAGGCACAGCGCCGTGTCGATGGTCGAATACTCGCAGCTCTTGAGGCGCTCGCCCGTCGCCTGATCCAGAAAATGAGCGAAGAACCCACGCTGATGGCTGACGCGCTCGAGCAGGGTCCGTAACGTGCCACGCACGATGGCCAGCGCGTCGGGTCGGGGCAGGTAGCCGCGTTCGGCGCCGATGACCCAGGCCGTCAGGCTGAACCCCACCGCCGCGATCGAGGCGATGCCGGGCTCGTTGCTGTTGTCGACCGTCAGCCCGAAACCCGGGCTGCCCGTCGCCAGGTTCGTGTAGTCTTTGAAGAAGTCAAACGAGCCCTTGAGCTCTTGTTCGAGGATTTCGATGTCGCGCATGCCCTCACCTTTCGATCAAGACCGCTGATTGTAACGGCGCTGGCCTTGGCGGGCTAAGGGGCAAG
>JBGAJV010000054.1:0-45557 GCA_044224715.1 Anaerolineales bacterium
CGCGACGAATCTCGACGAGATTCGTCGCGCCCTGCGCGTCTTCACGGTTCCAGCAGTCGGACCTGTGTGACCAGAAACGCCACAAAATAGGAAATTTTAAGGAATCTGGCTTGACTCACTAGAACTCTTGTTCTAATAATAGAACACACGTTCTAGCGGCCATTCTGGCGTCGTCGGGCGCCTTCACCGGTCATGTCCGCTACCCCGATAACCAAATCCGATGGTCCGTGGAGGTAGCTATGGCGCTGGCCGTGTCCCGGGATTTTCTCAATTTCCAATCCGACCGTATCGAGCGGGTTCTGGCTTCCCATCGCGTCCCGGTTCGCGTCCATGGCGGCACGGTTTCGCCCCGCTGGATCCGTTTTCACCTGACTCCGGCCATTGGGGCCAAGATCGCCACGGTGCGCAATCTGTCCGAGGAACTTGCGCTCGCGCTTGGCGCCGCAGACGTGCGGGTCGCGCGAGATGGGGAGACTCTGGCGCTGGAAGTGCCGCGGGTCGATGCCGAGCCGGTGCGGCTGCTGCCGATGCTCAAAGGCATGGGCAACATTCCATCGCTGACGGCCTGTGCGGGGCTCTCTGAAGACGGCCGCCCGCTGATGCTCAAACTCAATTCGCCCGATGTTGCTCACATCCTGGTGGCCGGCGCGACCGGCTCAGGCAAGACCGAACTCATCCGCAGCCTGGTGTTGTCGCTGGCGATCACGAACCGCCAGAGCAAAGTGCAGTTCGCGTTGATCGACCCCAAGCGCCGCGGGTTGCGTGGCCTCGCCGTGATGCCGCACTGCATGGGCCCGGTCGCCGAGGACGCGCGGTCGGCCATCGCGCTGCTCGAGCGGCTGGTGGCCGAGATGGAGCGCCGTGATCGCGAGAACATCGACACGCCGCATATCGTGCTTGCGGTCGACGAACTGGCGGATCTAATGATGGTCGGCGGCAAAGCGGTCGAGATCGCGTTGGTGCGCTTGGCGCAGCGCGGGCGCGAAGCCGGCATTCATCTTGTGGCGGGCGTGCAGAAACCGTCGGCGGCCGTGATCGGCGGCATGCTCAAGGCTAATTTCCCGGTTCGGCTGGTCGGCAAGGTCGGCAGCGCCGAAGACGCGCGCGTTGCGGCCGGCATCTCGGGCACCAGCGCCGAGCGGTTGATGGGGCGCGGCGATTTCGTTGCCGTTGCCGCCGGTCAAACCGTGCGCTTCCAGGCCGCCTGGGTGCCGCCGATGGATTGGGAGACGGCGCTGCGGCGCCTGTGAGCGGAAGCCGAGGCGGCGATGAGCACCACACGGGTGATGACCCTCGTTTTTCTGCTTGGCTTCGGCGCAGCGCTGGGCATCGTCGTCGCACAGCGTCTGTCTGCCGAGTCGATGGCCGTGATCGTCGGTGTGCTGGCCGGCGTCGCCGCGAGCGTGCCGACCAGTGTCGTGGTGGCCTGGATGGCGGGGCGGATGGCGCAACGACAGGTGCCACCGATCGTGCAGGCTGCGGAGCCGCGCATCGTCGTGGTGCCGCCGGCGGCGACACCGGCCAATGCGTATCCCGTGGGGCCGATGGCCGCGCCGATGCCAGCCGGCATCACGCCGCGGCTCGAACCCGCCGAGCGTCGCTTCCGCGTGATCGGTGGCAGCGACGTCGAGATCGAAGGGTCTGAGATCAGATCCCCTGAGGAGTCGACATGGCAGCGTTGAGGGAGAGCATCACGATGTGGAACAAGCGGGACGGCATCTTCCCGCGGACGTTCGTCTGGCGTGGCAACCGGGTCGAGGTCGCGGCGGTCGAGGCCTGTCGCACCGAGAACCGTCACGGCCGTGTCAGACGCCACATCTTCCGCGTGCGCACCGACCGGGGCACCTTCGAGTTGGCGCAAGAGATCGGGCGCGACGCCTGGCACGTCGAACAGATGTGGCTGCGAGCGCGGTAGGGCGATACGCTTCCCGGCGGAGGTAAGCCATGGGAAGAGTCATCGCCGGGATGGCGATGTCGCTGGACGGTTTCGTGGAAGATCGCCACGGCAGCGTCAGCGCGTTGTATCCCGATCTGGCTGGGGTAAGGGAAACGGAGCCGTTGAAGGAATCCATCCGTGACACGGGCGCCGTGGTCATGGGCTGGCGCACCTTTGCGATGGCGCCGGACCCGGACGCCTACGCCGGCAGCTACGAGTTCCAGGTCCCGATCTTTGTCGTCTCCCGCCGCCAACCCGAGCGACGGCCGAAGGAATCTCCTCCTTTGACGTTCACGTTCGTGACCCAGGGCGTCGAAAACGCCATCCGCCAGGCACAGACCGCGGCTGGGGCTCGGGATGTGACGATCGTCGGAGGTCCGACCACAATCAACGTCGCGCTTCGCGCCGGTTTGATCGATGAATTGCACGTCGACATCGTCCCGGTGCTCTTGGGGCGCGGTCTGCGCATGTTCGACGCGGGCGGGCTGCGTCAGACCACGCTCGAATGTGTGAGCCAGGTCCAGCTCCCCAACGGGCAGACGCACTTGCGGTACAGACTTCCCGAGGCGTCACAGCGGCGGTGACAGGTGCCGGTTCATTCTCATGAGCGGCACGAGGGCGTCAGTTTGAGGTAAGGGTGGTCACCAGCAGGTCGAGCGCCGTGACAGGATCCATGCGTCCGGTCTTGACGTCGACGTCGCAATCCAACAATTGCCGGTAGAGTCGTTCGAGCGCGGGCAGGGTGAAGTTGCGCGTTTGCTGGCTCAATTTGCCGGCCGGATATGGATGCAGCCCCAGAGTCTGCGCGATGGCCTGCGGCGCGGTGTGCACCTCGACCAGCTCCTTGGTTTGAATCAGCAACCGAAACTGACGGATGATCATGGCCAGCACGTACCCGGCCTCCTCTTTCTCGAGGAGCGCGTGTAGCTCACGCAAGGCCGGTTGTGTGCGGCGCTGCCCAAGCAAATCGACGAAATCGAAGACGCGCGCTTCGACCCCGGCCTGCGTCAGCGCGTGTACATCGTCGACGTCGACGGGCCGCCGCCAGGCCGTGTAGGTCAGCAGCTTCTCGATCTCGTTGCCCAGCGCGCGCGGATCGTGTTCGGCCTCGGCCAGCGCGCGAGCCGCGGCCGGCGTGATCTCGCCCTTCGCCTGCTTCACGCGTTTGCGGATCCAATCGATCAAGGCGTCGCCCTGTGGGACGTCGAATTTGTGCACTTTCGCCCAGTTCAGCTGCGCCAGAGCCTTGAACAGCGGCCCGCGTTCGGGTAGATCGCGGCGCTCGAGCAACACCAGACAGGCCGTATCGGGGAGGTCGGGCAGATAGTCGATCAGCGCGGCCAGGGCGGCCTTGCCACTTTCGCTGATCTCGCCTTCCTCGGCCTTGCCCGTCAGACGCGCAATCCAGCCCTCGACGATCGTCAATCGGATATCGGCCAGGAACGGCATCGCGCCGCAGGCGCCCTGTACGTCGGCGAGGGTGACGGCACGGCCGTCGAGCACCGTGATATTGAGCGACGCCGTGGCGGGATCGTCGGCGACCTTGCCCTTCAGACCGTCGACAAACTCGGAGAGTGCGAACTCATCGCTACCGTGCAGGAGGAAGAGACGCGGGGTCATGGCGGCGCCGGCTCGGTCGCGGCTCAGTCGATCGTCTCGACGAAGTGAGTGCGCACCGGCCCTGCGATGGCGCGGATGTCGACCACCTGCATGCCGCGGACGTCGGCGGACGTGGTGATCGTGCGTTGCAGGTTGAGCCCGAGCGGCTGGGCCGCGATCAGGGCCAGGGTGGCCAGAGAGGCCGCCACCGGCAGCCGATCCAGCCGCTGGCGTGAGTTGTGCGTCCCCAGAAAGGCCACGAACACGGCGCCGGCGGCCGCCACGCCCGCCGTCACGTAATTCGTTCCGCAGTGCGGGTGAACGGCCAGATCGTGTTCGCCGCCACGCATCCGGCGCAACGCTTCCTCGGCCGCTGATGCGATCTCGTCGGCGCTGACGTCACCATGGATGTAGAAACCGTTCGGCGTCGATCGGCCGGCAAGGCTGACCCGCCGGCGCAAACCCAACACGCTGATGGTCGCATGTTCGAGGCCGTGATTGCGGCGGGTGCGATCGATCAACGGTGAATTGAGCAGCGAATCGAGCAGCGGGATGGGCATGCGAGGGATTATAACAACTGGGCCCGGATTGCTCCGGGCCCAGCTTCTCTCATTCGTCGATCGTCGCGCGGCGCATGCGCTTGTTGATCCGGCGGATGGCCTTCTTTTTTTCGATGCGGCGCACCTCGCTCTTGGACACAAACCAGCGCTTGTTGCGGAGCTGGGTCAACAGGCCGCTGCGCATCACCTTCTTCTTGAAGCGCTTCAGCAGTTGGTCCTGCGATTCGTTCGGGCGGAGTACAACTTTGGTCGTCATGGGTCATTCACCTCCCTTCAACAGGGGAGTTCGGCCCGGCTGGCGACCGAGCGGGACGAGTCTACCCTATAGGGGTACCCTTGTCAATGAAAGACAAGAATTTGCCGCGAAATCCGCGGCGAAATAACGCTATTCCGCCTCAACCGCCTCGTCGTCGTGGAGTTTCCAGGTCTTGGAGGCCTTGTCGATAAACAGCACCCCGTCCAGATGGTCGATTTCGTGCTGAAAAATGCGCGCCAGCCAGCCATCGGCCTTGATCTTGATCGGCCGACCCTGGCGGTTGAGGGCCTTGACCGTAACGGCCTGATGCCGCGAAACGGTGCCCGCGTAGCCCGGGATGGACAGACAGCCCTCGGCGCCGTCGACCATCTCCTCTGAGCGCGCCGTGATCTCGGGGTTGATGATCACGTACAGCTTGGGCTTGGGCGGCTCCGCGTCCTCGGGCAGATCCTCGGGGTCCGGGGCGTACTCGATCACGGCCAGCCGAATGGCCTCGGCCACCTGCGGCGCGGCCAGGCCGACGCCCGGGGCGTCGCGCATGGTCACGATCATGTCGTCGATCAGGCGCTGGATTTCCGGCGCGCGCGGGTCAGACACAGGACGCGCCTTGCGGCGCAGGATCGGGTTGGTCGGGGTGATGATCGTCAGCAAGGTCATGCGGCTACTTCTGTTGACGCTTTTGCGCGTCCTCCTGGGCGACTTCGTGATAGGCGGCCATCCACCGCGACAGCTCTTCGCGCTGACGCGCAGCCTCCGAGGCCTCCTTGCGCGCCTTGACCGCCTCCATCCGGCGGTAGATATCGTTCTGCACGCCGACCGGATCGAATACCCCCTCGAAGCGCAACTCCTCGGCGCCGACTTTGGCGACCACGCTGCCGTAGTTCAGCAACAACCCGAGGATGCCGGGGCGTTCGTATTTCAAGCTTAACACGTTTCCAAGCGGCGCCGACCGACGCTCCTCCGAGCCCAGCGGTTTTCGATACAGATCGACGATCTGATCGTTGGTGATGAGATACAGGTCGTTCTTCCAATCCTCGAACTGATACAACCACCAACCGGCCACCGGCAGGAGCGAGAGCAAACAGACGTAGGCGACCACGTCGAGCGTGAACGGCGCGGGCAACAGGCCAAAGAGCGACAACAGCGCGAGCCCGATGATCAGCACGAGCCCGATCGTTGGATACATCGTCTCTCGAACGAGCTCGAACCAGTGTTTGCGGTAGATGACCGTGTCGCCTTGCGTATACCTCAGCTTAAAAGAGAAGAACCCGGCCAGCTGCGCCATGAGACTGGGGCCGTGGGCCTCCTCTTTGGGCTTCTTCTTGGCCGGCCCATCCTGTGGCGGGTTGATGCTCTGCCGGATGGATTTCTTCATCGCTTCGCGTTCCGCGACCCGGCTGCGGCTGCGCGATCGGTTCCACTGCTCCTCGACCAGGGCGGCCAGGCCGGCGGCGTTGCCGACCGACGTGAACGAAATCGGACCCGAGAACGTCCGCACGATCACGTCGCCGATGCCGATCGACCGTGTGAGGGCATCCGTGATCCGGACATCGACCGACAGCACCGAGCCGAGCGGCGACTCCTGTCGGCTGTCGTAGATGCCGATGATCTTTTCGAGATAGACCACGCGCTGATCGGTGACGATGAAGTAATCGTTGCCCCAGTCGAGCACCAGCCACCAGGCCCAGCCCAGACAGGCCGCGACGCCGAGGCCCCCCAGGACGACGCCCCAAAGCACGTCTCGCAAATACCAGCCCAACCCGATGCCCACGGCGATCGACAGCACCAACATGAAGGCGGGCAGCACCAGCGCCTGGTAGAGGATGATGGGGTGCCGGCGCGCCACGGCGTAGATCTGTTCATTCGGCGTCAGCCAGGTCAAACGCATCCGGCGGGCCTGATCGCGCCCATCGGCCATCAACTCGAGGTTGGCGCGCAAGCCCGGCACCAGATGCAGGTCCTCCTGGAATCGTTCGGCTTCGAGCTTGAGGAACTCACAATCCGACGTGGCGACGATGGTGGCCGAGCGCACCGAGCGCTTGAGCAGCGCGCGTTCGCCGAAGAAATCGCCGGTCTGCAGCACGCCGAGGTCGACCTCGCGATCGCCGACCTTGCGCGTGGCGTGCACAGTCCCGCGCGTGATGATGTAGAACGCGTCTGCCCGGTCGCCCTGGTGAAAGATCACCTCGCCGGTCGCGCGGTTCTCGACCGTGAAATCCTCGGCAAGCGCCTGCAGCTGTTCGTCGGTAAAGCCCTTGAACAGAAAGATCGGGCGCATTCGTGCCACATAGGCGGCCGCGTTATCCATCGCACATTCATTCTAGCATCGCGAGCCAGACGGAGCGAACCAGACCGAGCGCCCTATTCGCAAATAGTCGGGGGATGGGCGCGACATGGGGTAAGGCAAGGGTTGAGGCGAACTGGGCAGGCGATGGACAGGGTAAAATCGCGCGATGACGTCGAAACCGCTATCCCCCTCCGCCCAACGCGTTCAGGATGTGCTCGCTGCTTCCGGCCGCGCCCTCGTCGTGCAGGAGCTTGAACAAAGTACGCGCACCTCGGCCGAGGCGGCCGAGGCCGTCGGTTGCACAGTCGCCCAGATCGTCAAGTCGATCATCTTCAAGGCCCGGGAAACCGGACGGGTGGTGTTGGTGTTGACCTCGGGCGCGAACCGCGTGGACGAGCACAAGGTCGCGGCGCTCCTGGGCGAGCATCTCGGCAAAGCCGACGCCGACTTCGTGCGTGAACGCACCGGCTTTGTCATCGGCGGCGTCGCGCCCGTCGGGCACCGCGAGCCGCCGGTCACGTTCATCGATCAGGATCTGCTGGCCTTTGCCGACATCTGGGCCGCAGCCGGGACACCGAACGCGCTGTTTCGATTGACCCCAGACGATCTGCAGGTCCTCAGTCAGGGGCGGGTCGCCGACGTCAAGCGCGCCTGAGGCAGCGGCCGCGGCGCCAGCAACTGGCCGACCGTCGTGACCGTCAGGCCCTGCGCGCGGGCATGGGCGACGATATCGGCAAAAGCCGCGACCTCTTGCCAGAGGAAGTGGTACAACACGATGTCGCCGGCGCGAGCCTCCTCGACAAAGCTATTGAGCACATCGGCCGCGACCGGCGCAGTCGAGCGCTGCTTCATGGTGTTGACGCGGTTCCACATGACGATCTGCAGCCCGGCGGCCTTCGCCGCGCGCTGAACCGCCTCGGCGCTCCACCCATCGCCGAACGGCGGCCGGAGAAAACGTGTGTCGGCCAGACCGAGTTGATCACGGGCGGCCCACTTCCACTGATCGATCTCTCGAGCCACGCCGTCGTACGACAGCGCGCCCAACGCGACATGGCTGAAGGTATGGCAGCCGATTTCGTGGCCGTCGGCGACCGCCCGTTGCCAGACGCGCGGGTTCGCAAGGATGACCTTTCCGGTCGGGAAGAGCGTCAACCGCACGTCTGCCGCCTGCGCCGCATCCAGCAGCCGCGCGACGTTCGTGTACCCGTCGTCGAACGTCAGGGCGATCCGCCGTGAGCCGGCCGGGGCGCTGAACCAGGCCTGAGCGTCGGCGGCCTGGGCGACAGCGGCGCGGCCGGCCGCAACAGCGCCGGCAGCTCCGGCCAGGGTGAGCGAAGCGACCTTTAGAAACGACCGGCGGTTGACTGTAAACATGGCGGTAGACCTCGTCGATGTGATTGCTCACACGATGAGGCCCGCCGTTCACCGAAGGTTACAGCTCGGGTTACCGGGTCGGAACGGTTGCGTTACCGGCTGGTTACCAGCCAACAAAAAGGCCCGCCCGGTGAAGGACCGGGCGGGCCACAAACAGGGGGATGTGGGGGTTTAGCGGGCCTTGATCGTGATCGCCTTGGGGCGGGCACTCTCAGCCTTGGGTAGATGAACCGTCAGCACGCCCTGTTCCAGCCCGGCCTCGACCTTGTCGGCGTCGAGTTCGGCCGGCAGGCGGAACGTGCGCGCGAACTTGCCATAGGCGCGCTCGCGGATGAGCCAATCGCCTTCGGTCTCGTCGGACTTGTCCAACTTGACCTCGCCGCGGATCGACACGGTGTTGCCCATGACTTCGATCGTCAGATCCTCGGGCTTCAGACCAGGGACGGCGGCCGAGACGGTGTAGCCGCGCTCGGTGGCCTGCACGTCCATCGGCAGGCTGAGGGTGTCTTCCGAGAACCGCTCGGACAACGGAGACATGGCTTCCTCAAACCAGCGATCCATCATGCGGGCGACCGGGCTGGGGCGATAGTAAGGGCGAATGGTGAGTGACATGGCGACCTCCTACATGAACCTGTGTGTTGTGCAATCGATGTTTGCACTTTAGTCAGCCTGCGTTAGAGCTTTGCTGGCGACGCATATGAGGTTTGTTAATGGCGGGTCCCGTGCGGCGTCGATCGACACTCAGTGGTATCTCATGTCTTGGAGATACGAATCTAATGTTGCTGAGCGACGTTAGGGGTGTTATAGCGCAGCCTCGGTTAACAAGACTACGCTGGCCTATGGAGGTGGAACCATGTCCTGGTCAATCAAACTGGGTCGCTTCGCCGGTATCGACGTCTATCTGCATCTGACTTTTCTGCTTCTGGTCGCCTTCATCGGCTACAGCGGCTATCTGAGTTCTGGATCGTTTGCCGGTGCGATCGAGGGCGTGCTGTTCATCCTCGCCCTATTCGCGAGCGTGGTGCTGCACGAGTATGGCCACGCCCTGACCGCCCGCCGCTTCGGCATACCAACCCGTGACATCACGCTGTACCCGATCGGCGGCGTCGCCCGTCTGGAACGCATGCCCGATCGCCCCTGGCAGGAGCTGGTGGTCGCGCTGGCCGGGCCGGTCGTGAACGTGGCGATCGCGGCCCTGCTGTTTGCCGGGCTGTTGGTCACCGGAAATCTGAGTTGGCCGAGCCTGCGTGTGATGGAATCCGGCCCGTTGCTCGAACGGTTGATGTATACCAACCTGTCGCTGGCGCTGTTCAACCTCATCCCGGCCTTCCCGATGGACGGCGGACGGGTGCTGCGCGCCGGTCTGGCGATGACGCTCAACTACGCGCTCGCCACGCGGATCGCGGCCTGGTTGGGTCAGGCCGTGGCCGTGATCTTCGTCCTTGTCGGTCTGTTCACCAACCCGATGCTGGTGCTGGTCGCGGTGTTCGTGTGGTTCGCTGCGGCTCAAGAGTCGCAGGCGGTACAGATGCGGAGCGCGCTGTACGGCATCCCGGTCGGCCGCGCCATGGTGACCGACTTCCGCACGGTGTCGCAGTTCGACCCGCTGCTGCGGGTGAGCGATCTGTTGATCGTCGGCGCGCAGGAGGATTTTCCGGTGGTCGACGACGGCCAGATGGTCGGGTACGTCACCCGGGAGGACCTGATCTCCGGTCTGTCTCGACGCGGGCTCGGCGGCCGGGTCAGCGAGATCATGCGCCGGCGCTTTCTGGCGGCGAACCCGTTCGATCAACTCGAAGCCGTCGTCCCGCGGATGCAGTCGATCGCGGTCGAATCGGTGCCCGTTGTCGATCACGGCCAGGTCGTCGGGCTGTTGACCGCGCACAACATCCGCGAGTACCTGATGATCCAGGAGGCGCTGCAGCGCCGCCGCGGCTGATCAGCACAAAGAAACGGCGTACGACACGGGGCTCGAGTCGCCAGCCGGCGACCCGGGCCCCGTGTCGTTTGTCGTGCTTTTGCGGCTATACTGCGCCGCATGACCCACTGGCTGCAACCGCTCACAAACGCCGCCTTGAAGCTGGCCGGCTGGCGAATCGAAGGGCCACTGCCGACGTCGCCGAAGGCCGTGATCGTCGTCTATCCCCACACGTCGAACTGGGACGGCCCGATCGGCCTCTCCGCCGGTTACGCGTATCGCGTGTTGGGCGACCGCTGGCCCCACGGGTTCATGATCAAGATCGAGTGGACGCGCGGTCCCCTCGGGCCGCTCGTGCGCGCCCTCGGCGGGATCGGCATCGACCGCAGCACAAGCGTCAACGCGGTCGAGCAGATGTCCGCGATCTTCAGATCACGCGACCGCCTGCTGCTGGCGATCACGCCCGAAGGGACGCGTCGCTATCGGAGCTACTGGCGCTCGGGGTTCTATCAAATCGCGTTGCGCGCCGACGTGCCCGTCATCCTGGGGAGCCTCGACTATCCGCGCAAGGTGGCGCGCATCAGCCCCGAGATGACGATGACCGGCAACGTCCAACACGACCTGGAGCGGATCCGCGATTTCTATGCCGGCGTGCAGGGAAGGATCCCGGCCAACCAGGCACCGATCCGTTTTCGCGATCAGCGCGAGGCAGAGACTGCCGACTCCTAGCGGGCGACGCCGCGATCACGCCGCTCCGTCACGGGCCTTCTCGTGCAGGCGTGCGAGGCGGCGCGTGACGGCTTCCACGATGTCGGCGCGCTTCCAGCCCGCGGCCTGGGCCATGACGATCGCCTGAGCGCGCTCGGCCCACCGTAAGGCGAGGGCCATGTCCTGCGCCTTCCACTCGTAAAACTTCGACAACTCGACGCATGGCAGGGCTTCGTCGACCGTGAACGACGCCCACTGCTCCCACAGGGGAACGGCTTCGGCGCGCCGCCCGGTGCGCTTGAGCAGAAAGCCGAGTTTCTCGAGCGCGGCGGCCCGATCCTCAAGCGAGAGCCGCCCTTCGAGCGCCCGGCGATAGGCCGCCTCGGCGACCAGGAGCCGATCCTCCGACTCGTGCCAATGCGCCAGCTTGAGCCAATCCTCGGGCCGCCGCGCGGCCTGCGCCTCGACGCGGCTTTCGTCGAACACTTCGAGCAGGTGCGCGGCGAGCGTGACCATGGAGAGGATGTCCATGGCGTTGTGATAGATCACGCGCTTCATTTCGCTCGGGTCCTGGCTGCGCAGATACTGGACGTACATCCACGGGATGAGCGCCCCCGGGACGTCGTCGGTCGTGCGCGGCACGCCGAGCACGTTGGCCTCGAGCGAACTCAGCGCGCACGAGTCGAGTCGACCGCGGTAGAGCCAGCGCGCAGGGTTGAGCAGGTCGAGGTGCGGTCGACCGGCGAACGGCGCGCGGCGGCGATTGAGCGTGAAGCGGGTCTCGAGCAACGGCACATCGAACGCGCGCCCGTTGAACGTCACCCAGCCGGCCCGGCGCGCCAGCACGGCGTCGATCGCCGCCAGGGCCGCCGACTCTTCGGATGGATCGCGCAGGAAGTACTGGCGCACGACGAAGGCGTCGTCTTCGAAGACACCGACACCGATCAAGAAGGCGAGCGTGCCCGCGCCGCCCGCGAGGCCAGTGGTCTCGGTGTCGATGAAGGCCAGTTCGCGGAGCGCGGCCTTGCCCAGGGCCGGCTGACGAGCGAGTTGCGCCGCGACCAGCGGCGAGCGATCGAGCAGGGACCCAAAGGTGTGGTGCCCGTGGCGTCGATCCAGCGGATGACGCTCCTCGATCAGTTGGAAAGAGCCGTGATCGTTGCGCACCTCGGCGCCGGGTAGCGCCAGGCCCTCATCCGGGTCGTAGCTGCGGACGCTGCGTTGGGTCTTCGGGCTCGGCGCCAGCCTGACCGGCGCCGACGGCTGACCCGTCGGTGGGGGTGTGGTCTTCTTCGGTCTCAGCGCATTGAGGCGCTTGCGCAGATCGCTGCCGGGCATGATGCGGAGATTCTAGCACGCCTGTTCGTAACGAGCCCATAGACGCAGGGTGATCGCCTCTAGCTGTGAGAAATGCGGGTTTGCCGCGAATTGCCGGATCGCACGTTCCATTTGCGAAAATCGCGGCTAATCACTTGAAGCGGGAAATGCGCTGTGATTGCCCTGCTCATAGCGAGACAAGCTGTACACCCGCGAGTCGTCAGGCGCGGATCAGAGCCCGGGCGCCGACATGTCGCGCTCAACCGCCGCCGAGATCACGCGGCTGCCGCCTCGGCCCGACCGGATTCGCGGATCGCGCGATCGACGTTGACCCAGAACGCCAGCAGAACGAAGCCGACGACGAAGAACACGATCAACGACAGGATCGCGAGCCGCAGATTGCCGAACAGATCGTTGACCAGACCGAACAGCAGCGGCCCGATCCAGGACGTGCCGCGCTCGCTGACCTCATAGATCGAAAAGAACTCGGCCTCTTTGCCGGGCGGGATCATACGCGCGAACAGGCTGCGGCTGATCGCCTGGCTGCCGCCCATCACCAACGCGATCGCGGCGCCAAGCAGCCAGAACTCGAACTCGCGCCGCGGCATCAGACCAAAAGCCAGTTCGTCGCCGTTGAGCCCGAAGTAGGCGTAGGTCACCACGCCGGCCCAGATCAACAAACTGATCGCCAGGACGTTGCGCGCGCCGAACCGAGCCGCCAGGCGACCGAAACCCAGCGCGCCGAGAAAGGCCACGAACTGGATCATCAGGATCACCTGGATCAGCGACCCTTGTTCGATGCCCAACCCGCCGCGGATGATGGGGGCCGCCGCAAAACTGGCGGCAGCGCTGATCACGGTCTGGATGCCGTCGTTGAAGATCAGATACGCCAGCAAGAAGCGCAACGTATGCGGGAAACGGCCGGCCTCGCGAAACGTCTGCGCGAGTTGCTTGAAGCCGATGGTCAGATAACTCTCGCCGGCGGGCAGCGCGCGCATGGCGCTGCGCGATCGCAGTCGGGCCCAGGTGAAGAAGGAAAAACCGAACCACCAGACGCCCGCCGATGCCAGGTTGATCCGCACGGCCGTCGTCCCCGAAAGGCCGAGCGTGTCGCGCAATTGATACAGGATCAGGTTGGCGAGCAGCAACAGGCCGCCGCCGAGATATCCCATCGCCCAACCGAACGATGAGACGCGGTCCTGCTGATCGTTGCTGGCGATATCGGGCAGGAAGGCGTTGTAGAACACCATCGCCGCGCCGAAAGACAGGTTCGTGAGCACGTACAACAACGCGCCCAGCCACCAGAGATTGCCCTGCACGAACCACAGCGCCATCGTGGCGACCGCGCCGAACATGGCGAAGATCTGCAGCATCCGCTTGCGCACATGCGAGTAATCGGCGATCGCGCCGAGGATCGGGAGAAAGAACACCTGCAGCACGACCGACAGCGACGTCGCGTAAACGAAGACCGACTCGGGCTGCACGGCCCAGCCCAGGATGCTCAGCGTGGTCGTTCCGGCCGCGGCCGCCGCGTCGGAGGCGAGGCTCGCCAGATAGGGTCCGAGAAAGACGGCGATGACCGTGGTGCTGAAGGCGCTGTTGGCCCAGTCGTACATGGCCCAACCGAAGATCTCGCGGCGATCGTTGATCTTCTCGGGTTGGGAACTGTGCGTCTTTAACGATGAAGTCATGATGAGTGTCGGTTGGAAGCGATGGGCTGAATGATACTCGGCTTCTTACCGATTCAGGGGACGGTTTCTCGCCTTGCCGTGGTTTATTTTCGGTGAGCCGCGCACTGTTCCATCAAGGCCTGTGCCACCCGCCGATCTACCTTGCCCATCGCCAGGTCGTTGAGTTTCATTATGTGCGCCCATTGGCCTTCGCTTGGGCGGGGCCGATCGCCAGCCAGATCGAAACGCAAGACCCGGGCAATGAGTTTGAAGTGCGTGTAGGTATGTTTGACCTCCGCGAGCAACTCGGAGGAATGAGCCGGCCTGCGCCCGGCGAACGTCTCGATCTGCGTGACCAGATCGTGTTCAGCACTGGCGGCCCCATGCTCATGCATATCTATGGAAGGAAAGGCCCACAAGCCCCCCAGTAGCGTTGCGTCGCGACGGATCACCCACACCTGATCGCCATGCACCACCACGGCGATCAACGCCCGGCGGGTGGGCGGGGCCGGGCGCCGTGCCGTCCGCGGGAGCTGTCCCTGCAGTCCCTGACGACGCGCGACGCACAGCGTGGTCAACGGACAGCGCTCACAGGCTGGTTGCCGCGGCGTGCATACCGTCGCGCCGAGATCCATCACCGCCTGGTTGTAATCTCCGGCGCGCCCGGGCGGCACAAGTCGATCCGCCAACGCCTGCAGATCGCGCACGCCGCGCGGCGATTTCACGTCCTGATCGTACCCGGTCAATCGCGCGAGCACGCGTTTGACGTTTCCATCGACCACGGCCGCGTCGATGTCGAACGCGATCGACGCGATCGCGGCGGCGGTGTAGGGGCCGATTCCTGGCAGGGCGCGCAGCGCTTCGATCGATGCCGGCAGCTGACCTGCGTGGCGCGCCATGACGTCACGGGCCGCCCGTTGGAGGTTGCGCGCCCGGCTGTAATAGCCCAGCCCTTCCCACAACCGCAGAACGTCGTCTTGATGCGCCTGCGCCAATGCCGCACAATCTGGAAAGGCCTGCATCCAACGCGCAAAGTAGGGTCTGACAGTGTCGACCTGGGTCTGCTGGAGCATGATCTCCGACACCCAGATCGCATACGGGTCGCGCGAACGCCGCCAGGGGAGGTCGCGTGCGTGTTGCGCGTACCACTCCAGGAGTCTGTGTCCGATTGCCCCCACGCGACGGCCGTCCAGGTGTAGCGGCGACGGTGCGGCGCGCGTGTCTGCCTCGCTCATCAACCACCCCCCTTGCGCTGTGGATAACCGGCCTGTTTCTGTGGATAAACTCGCATAGAGTAGATCTTTCCTGTGGAAAGATCCGCCTGTTCTTGGGATAAAGAACGACGCCACCGAAGTTTTGCACGGTGACCGCTTCGAATCGCTCGGTCAGCCGTTGGAACCGGTTGGAATCGACCGGCGTGTGGGCACACTACGGGCGAGTCGACCGGTTCAAAAGCGATTCTAACCTTTCGCGGCATTCGGTAGGAACCGTGTAGCACATTAATTCCCCGCCATATAGGTTGCCGAGTCGTGTGCCATCGCTCGCATCTTGGGTTGCGCGAAATCGACTCATGATAGAGTCGGCTTTGGGCCGCCGAAGCTTAATGAGCTTTGACCCTACTCTTAAAGAAAATGATTCTTTTACAGAGTCCGTGTGCGCACGTATTGTATCGCCCTGGTGGGTTTGCTAGAATCCGCGAGCTTTAGGACCCAGGCATCCAGTTATCCCCAGGTGCTCGCGGCCCGACGCGCACATACGCTTACCAATAGAACATGCCGACACAGGGGGAAATCCTGCCTCTCCCCGAGCGCAATCGCACGACAGGGACGTCGCCGCGGGATTGTGTTTGATCGTCGGTGGACGGAGTGACCATGCAGTCCGAACAACTTTGGCAGGCCGTGCTCGGCCAAATACAAATGGAATTGCCGCGCGCCACTTTCGACACGTGGTTGCGGAACACGTCATTGGTCGCGCAGGAGGACGGCGCTTACATCATCGGCGCCCCGACGGCCTATGCGCGCGACTGGCTCGATCATCGCATGAAGGGCGCGATCAAGCGCACCATCACGAGCATCACGGGCAGCAGCTCGATCGACGTGCGTTTCGTCGTTTGGAATCCGGCGACAGTCGAGCAGTCGTCCGCCGAGCCCCTGACCTCGCCGCTCGAGGAGATCTCCCCCGAGCCGGCGATCAACAGCAAGGTCAATCCGAAATACACCTTTCAGAATTTCGTGGTCGGCCCGAGCAACCGCCTGGCGCATGCCGCCTGTGTCGCCGCTTCGGAGAACCCGGCTCGCGCGTACAACCCGGTCTTCCTTTATGGCGGTGTCGGGTTGGGCAAGACCCACTTGTTGCAGGCCATCGGCAATGCCTGTCTACAGCGCGGTCTGACCGTCACGTATGTGTCGTCCGAAGAGTTCACGAACGATCTGATCAATTCGATCCGCACGCACACCACGGCCGCCTTCCGTGAGCGCTATCGCAGCGTCGACGTCATGCTGATCGACGACATTCAGTTCATCGCCGGCAAAGAGTCGACGCAGGAC
This sequence comes from Anaerolineales bacterium, assembly GCA_044224715.1. Classification (GTDB taxonomy): domain Bacteria; phylum Chloroflexota; class Anaerolineae; order Anaerolineales; family UBA6663; genus UBA6663. The sequence continues at coordinate 16,172 of JBGAJV010000054.1, forward strand.
GAGTTCTTTCACACGTTCAATGCCCTGCACTCGCAGGACAAGCAGCTGGTGATCTCGTCCGATCGCCCGCCCAAGGCCATGGTGACCCTCGAGGAGCGCCTGCGCTCACGGTTCGAGTGGGGCCTGACCGTCGACATCCAGCCGCCGGATCTCGAGACGCGCCAGGCGATCCTGCGCGCCAAGGCCGAGCGGTCGCGCCGTCAGGTGGATGGCGCCGTGATCGAGTTGATCGCGCGCCGCGTGCAAAGCAACATCCGTGAGCTCGAGGGCGCGCTCGTGCGCGTCCTGGCCTACGCCGACCTCACCAATCAGCCGCTGACGGTCGACCTGGCCGGCACGGCCATCGCCGATCTGCTGCCGCGGCGCCGCACGCTCACGGCCTCGCAGATCATCACCACGGTCGCCGATTACTACCGCTCGTCGCCGCAGCAATTGACCGGGCCGGATCGTTCGAAGGAAACGGCCTGGGCGCGCCAGGTGGCGATGTATCTGATCCGTGAGGAATCCGAGGCCTCGCTGCCCGCGATCGGCGAAGCCCTCGGCGGCCGCGACCACACCACGATCATGTACGGCTGCAAGAAGGTCGCGGATCTGGTGGAACGCGACGACAGCGCTCGACGACAGGTGCTGGCCATCCGCGAACGGCTGTACGGGCAAAACACCGTCACGGCCTGACGAACGCAGGTTCCAGGGGCACCCATTTTCGACCCCTGACCTTCCCCACCGCTCTCGCACCGTCACAAGGGCAGAGAGCACACGGCCCCGCCAGATGCGGGGCCGTTTCTTTTTAGGGCGGGAGGGTGTCTTGTATAATGCCACGCCAGGCGCCCATCCGCCACGAAATCGTCATGTCTACTCTGCGTTTCTCGATCATGCGCGCCAGCGAACAGGAGATGGATCTCATCCGCGAGATCCTGTCCGAATTCGAAAGCACGCATCGAGTCCAGATCGACCTGGTCATCCTGGAATGGCCGACCGCCTGGCGCCAGATCCTGGATTTCATCACGTACGACAACCTCCCCGATCTCTCGCTCGTCGGTTCGACCTGGATCACGCCGCTGTGCGCCATGCAAGTCCTGCGGCCCTTTGCCGCCGACGAAGCCGAAGCCGTGGGCGGGAAAGACGAGTACCTGTCCTCGGTATGGAACGCCGGGGTGGTCGGACCGGCGCTCTGGGCGTTGCCCTGGCAGGTCGACACGCGTCTCATCTTTTACTGGAGATCGGCGTTGAAACAGGCCGGCATTGATGCCGCTGACGCGTTTTCCACGTACCCCCGGATCGAAGAAACCGTGGCCGCGCTCGTCGCGGCTGGCCAGAATCCCATCGTCTCGTCCAGCACGGCCAGCGCTCAAAACACCCTGCATAATGTCGCGGCCTGGATCTGGAGCGGCGGCGGCGATTTTCTGACCGCGTCGGGGCAACAGGTCGCCTTCGATCAACCCGCCGCGCTCGACGCGATCTTCCGATACTTCCAACTACACCGGTCCCTGATCAGTTCGCGGCTGCACGGTTTGAGCGCACGCGAATCCGATCGAGCCTTCGAAGCGCACAAGGCGGCGCTGACGATCACCGGCCCATGGCTGATCGAAGACATCGGGAACGCCGGGCCTCATCTGCTGGATGATCTGGGGATCTCGCCGATGCCGGGCGTGCCGTATGCCGGCGGCTCGAGCCTGGTGATCTGGCGACGCAGCCTGCAGGAGCTTGGCGCTTTTGACCTGATCCGCTTCTTGATGAAGCGCGATGTCCAGCTGCGGCTCAGCCGGGCCAGCGGACAACTTCCCTCCCGACTGGATCTTCTGACCGATCCGACGCTGAACGAAGATCGCTTCTTCAACGCCTTGAGCGCTAACGCTCAGCGGGGGCGGGCGCTGCCCAATGCCCGCCTCTGGGGCGTGATCGAAGAGCGGCTTGTGCAAACACTCGGGACACTCTGGAAGCCCGCCCTCGATCTCTCCGAGACGAATCCCAGAGACGCCGTGACCGCCCCGGTCATTCGCCTGGCACAGCAACTGAATGCCACACTGCGCCACTGACCCCGTCTTTGCCCTCCCCGCTGCCCCCATATATGGGTTCTGTTGGGAGGGCCGATCCTCTGGACTTTTTTACGTCGAGTCTGGGGTTTTCCGTTTTGAACCAAAAATGCCCGACTCGCTCGGTAATCAACGCCCATATCTGGCGGGTCGACAGAAGGCTTAGGAAGCCCCGGTTTTCACTGGGAAGTGCGCGGATTGTTAAATTTTGTTGCCCGTCCTGTGGATAAGGGGGTGGAAAACTGTGGAGAAAGAGTCCAGGCTGGGGAAAAGCCCCGAATTGCCTTATGGGGATTTAACTCCAGCGGGATCGCGGTGGCCCCCATATGTGGCCGACTCTGTTATGAAAAATCCGTATATCAGAAACTGGCACGGATCGTGCAGGACTTTACTTTCGGTCGTCCACGGCCTCCACAATCGCTCCTCAGCCGGCCTGTTTATGGGGCGCCGTCTTCCGCTGCCGACATCTGGGGGACTCCGCCAGGGAGCCTCCACGAATAGGCACTGAGGGGAGCTGAATCCCCTTCATCCACATTTCCACAGTGTCTACTACGACGACTGAATCTATATCTATTGATTGTGGACGATATCTTCAAGGATCAAGAACGGCTGGGAGTGCGTGATCCGGTGATTTCCTGCGCGAGGCTGAGTGCCGGTTGGGCAGCGCGTCGACGCGCTGCGTAGGCTTCACGCCCCGCCTCGATCTGTCGGTTGAGCGCCATCCAATCGGCAACCAGGAACTGCAGGCCATCGCCGGTTTCGGGGAATGCATGCCAATCGAGGATGAACCTGAGCCAGGTTCGCGGCAACGGGAGGCCCTTGAGCTCGACGATCACGACCGGCATCCCGCGAAAGCGCGCGGCCAGCTCACCGCGCAGCCCGCCGATGTTGCGTGGCTCGAAGGATCCGGTCCGCACGGTCACGATCCGCTGGTATCCGATCGCGAGTTGGTAAAAGGGCACGCTGACGACCAGCGTCTTGGGCTTGGCCTCGATGTAGCACATCCAGGGCAACACGAAGGTGGAGACAAAGAGGAAGAGGGACAGCGCCGCGCCGCCCGCCCAGATCACCGGGGGGATCCAGATGTTCCCTGGAAGCACCCAGCGTTCGCCGAATATGGCGATCGCACAGGCGCCGAGACCGATCAACAGGCTTGGCCAACGCCAGGAGTAGATGCGTTGACGATTGATGAGCAGGGGGTGACGTCGTTGCGAAGCCATGTCACGCCGGGTAGAGCAAGACCCGTGCCGGCCCCACAAAAGAAGACGGCGGGTTTCCCCGCCGTCCAGGATCAGCCGTTCAGCTCATGCGACTGCGTGCCGCTTGCAGCTGCTGCCGTAGAGCGGCGCGTTGGTCGAGCGCGACCTGGACCGGCTGCGCCAGCGCGGATTGATAGCTGGCGTCGGTCTGGCTGACCGCGTTAACCAGGTCGCCGGCGGGCTGCAACCCCTGCGCCCGCACGGGATCGAGGACCTTGACCTTCAGGTTCACCGGCCCGTCGCTAAAGTGCGGCGACAGCTTCTCGAAGACCTTTTTGTCCACATCTGTGGACAGCGCCGCGTTGCTGTCGACCAGGGTCTGCGTGGCCGACATCGCCTCCCGGATCTTTCGACCGATATCGAACGGCAGGTAGTCGAGGATGTATTTGGCAAAGCCCCCGAAGGCGGCGCTCACGCCGCCGGCCGCGACCCCCGCCAGGGCATTGGCCGCGGTCTCCAGCGAGAACAGCCCGACCTTGAGGTTGAGGATGCGCTCAGCCAGCCAGGCGACGCTGCCCTTGAGATCCGGCAGTTGAGCCTCGAGATCGTCGAGGATCGTGCGTGCCGACGCCACGCCGGTGGACGTGGTTGGCACAAGTCCAACGGCAGCAGCCAGCGCGACCGCGAAAGTCTGCAAGCCGTTCTGGGTCAGGTCGTCGAGCCCGACTGCCTCGAGTTGGTCGAACAACGAGATGACCTGATTGGCGTCGGATAGCTTGGCCTCGGTTTGAGAGACCTGGCCCTGCAAATCGGTGAGTTGCTGCTTGAGCCGCTGGTTCTCATCCTGGGATGCTTTGAGCAGCGCATTGAGTTGTTCGTTTTGGCCGGCCGCGGCGCCCACCTGGTTGTTCAACAGCGCGACTTCGTTCTGGAGCGCCAGAACCTTGCCATTCATTTCGGGAACGTCGGTTTGCCGCAGGGACTGTGCCGGGAGCCCGGCCGCCGGCTTTCCACCCGTTAAGTCGCTGTAAAGCCAGGACGCGCCTCCGCCAACGGCGAGGCCCGCGGCACCCATGCCCACGGCCTGCAAGAAGAGCCGGCGTCGGTTTTCGGAGGTAGTTGCCATCTCAAGTCTCCTCAAATCCCCTTTTGGGAACGCTCGCGCGTTCTGCACGGTTCATTATAGGGACCAACCCCGTAAAATGTACGTAAATCGTGATGACAAGTTGCAACGGCCGGATGGGATGCCCCATCCGGCCGTTGCGTTGTCGATCGACGGCGAATCCGTGAATCAGGCCGAATCGATGGGGAGCGCAAAGCTGGCCGTCGTGCCGACGTCGGGGGCGCTCTCGACGGAGAGCGAGCCGCCCAACACCTGGATCATCCGGGAGCAAAGGTGGAGGCCAAGGCCCCAGCCGGGTTCCTGACGGATACGCGGATCGTCGCTGCGGAAGAACGGCGAAAACAGATGGGCCTGATCTTCCACCGTGATCCCGTACCCTCGATCGCAGACGGCGATCTGGATGCGGCCGGTCGTCGGCGGACAGGTGACCCGAATGGTCACGACGCTGTCCTCCGGCGAGTAGCGGATCGCGTTGGCGATCAGGTGCGTGAGCACCTGCCCGAGCCGATGCGAGTCGCAGCGTGCCGCTGGAAGATCCACCGGAGCCTCGACCTGGACGGCGATCCGTTTGGTGTCGCTCAGTTTGCTGAGAGAAGCCAGGGTCGATGCCACGATCGCGGGTACGTCGACGGCGCGCAGATCGATCTTGATCCGGCCGGCGTCGATGCGCGCGACGTCGCTCAAGTCGGTAACCAAGGCCGCCATGCGCGCGACGTTGTTGCTGATCGTGTGCAGGAAGCCGCGTTGCTGATCGCTCAGCGGTCCGGCGGCGCCTGCCAGAAGCAAATCGGCGTAACCGCGGATCGAGGTCATCGGCAGCCGAATCTCGTGAGCGACGGTCCGGACGAAATCGGCGCGCGCGTCCTGGGCGCGGCGAACGGCGGAGCGCTGTTGGGCCGCTTCGAGTGCCAGCGCCGTCAGCGACGCCAACCGATCGAGAAAAGACACGGCCGCGCCGCCAAAGGCATGGGTCGGGCGTTCGACGACCAGCAGCGCGCTGGGACGGTGATTGAAGCGAATCGGGACGACGATGCGGGCCGGGCTGACGGTCGACGCGGGTGCAAGCGGCAGGCTGCGCTCGGCCTTCAAACCGGCCGACACGATCGGATCGTCCGGCGCGCGGCGCTCAGGCTGTGAGAGCGGGCGGGTGCCGCTGGCGCCCTGACGGGCCATCACGTGCACCACAGGCGGCTCGGTGTTGGCGTCGACGAGGCCGATCCAGCCGGAGCGTGCCTGCGACTGGCGCACCGCCCATTCGACCGTCAGCGCGAGCACCTGCTCGACGGTCAGATCGGTGGCGAACCGTTCCTCGAGCATCTGCAGGGTCGCGCGTTCGTGTTCGTGCGTCGTGAGTTGACGCCCAAGACGGGCGACGCGTCGCGCGGTGTCGAGACAGGCGGATGCATACGGCGCGAAGGCGCCCAGGAGCAGCGCCGCGTCATCCGTCAACGAGCCCCCGGTGACCAGCACAGCCCCCGAGACCGAGTCGGATTGGATCAACGGCGTCGCGGCCCAGTTGTCACCGGAAACGGCCCGTCCAAGGAGCGCCGCATCGCGGGCGGCCTCGGCCTCCTGGCGAAAATCGGCCTCTGGAAGCGAGTCGCCGTTTTCGCTGCGCCCACACACGAACACCAGGCCATGGCGTTCGGAATCCTGGCGGTATATGGCGGCGCGCTCGGCGTGCGTCAGCCGGAGCGCTCCCGCAATCACGCTGGCTTGCGCGCTCTCCGGGTCGAGCGGCGCGCCAAGGCGTTGCACCACCTCGAACAGGAGTGCGAACTGTGACGCCGTCGGGACATCGGCGCCGGGTGAGGAAGAAGTAGGAAGCGTCATACCGTCGAATCCGCGGGCCTAGCCCGTGTCAACGGATCGGGCGCCCGGCGCCTCAGCGGATATCGTTGCCGTTCCGCTGCGGACAGTTCCCGGTGTAGCCGACCCAGAACTCCATGCAGGATCGCGGATCAAGAAACGTGCCGCGGTCGGCGATGGCGATCTGGATCGAGGTTCCGATGGCGAATCCGATCGGCTGGCCGGCGGAGATGTACGGCAGGTTGTAATTGCGGCTGCCGCGTCCGAAGAAGACGTTCCGATTCCCGCCGTCGAGACTGCGGTATAGGGCGAGCAGATTCGAGTCCACCCGAATGCCGCGGATGTGCAGCGTGTACCCCAGGGCCGCCGAGTCTTCCACCGTGTATTTGAGCGCGATGTTGGAGTCGTCGGCGTACATCACCATCATGTGATAGCCGGGCGCGATCGGGTTGTCGACCAGGGTGCGCGGCGCGTAGATCACCTCGTTTGCGGTTGTCGCCACGCTGATCCCTGTGATCGGGTAGAGCACGCGCGCGATCAGGTTGCCGGCGCTGCCGGTTGCCGGCGAATTCTGCCAGTTCCAGTCGCGGGTGCGGAAGAATCGCAGACCCGAGGCGCCGCGGGCCGGATTGAAGAGATACGGGAGCTGCGGCGTCTTGTTGTCGTCCTGGCCGTAATTGAGCAGCCCGTGATAGTACGAGTAGCCCTGATCGTTATCCGTCACATCGACGAGCCCGCGCAGCCCCAGATTCTTGTCGGCGTGTTGAGAGGCGATGCGCACCGGGTTGTCGAGGTCGTACTGTTCGGCGATCCCCTGGTGGTATGAGGCGCCCGTCACGGTGGGGGGGCGATAGGTCATCAGGCTGGGCAGGTATAGACAGGAAGACCCCGTGCACGAACCCGCGGCCAGCGTTGGAGCCGGAGGCAAGGCAGCCAGCAGAAGAGCCAGGCTCAAGATCGCGGACGTCAGCGGTCGTTTCATGATCCCTCATCAGACCGACGATCCGCGAACGGTCCGTCGGTTCTACGTTCTGCGCGGCAGTGGGCGGCTTGGTGACCGCCGTTGATAGTCGTCGCACAAGCGCTGCAACGGGCAGATCTCGCACTGCGGGTTGCGGGCGTGACAAATCTCGCGACCGTGGCGGATCAAGTTGATGTGCGCGTCGACGTAGGTCTCCGGCTCGAACAACTGCTCCAACCACTCGTGACTATCGTCTGCCGAAAGCTTTTCCGGCCGCAGACCCAGCCGACCCGTGACGCGATGCACGTGCGTGTCGACCGGGAAGGCGGGGATGCCCAGAGAGAAGAGCAGCACGATCGATGCTGTCTTCGGGCCGACGCCGTTGAACTGCGTCAGCCAGGCGCGGGCATCCGCGGGCGGAAGCTTGCGCAGAAACTTAAGGTCCAATGCCCCCCGCGTTTCCGTGATGGCGCGCAACACGGCCTGGATCCGCGGGCCCTTCTGGTTGGCCAGGCCGGCCGGACGGATCGTCGTGATCAGATCGTCCAGAGCCGCGTCCCGAACGGCCTCCATCGTGCCAAAACGTTCCAGGAGCTGCCCAAAGGCGCGCCCGCTGTTGATGTCATTGGTGTTTTGCGACAGGATCGTCGCCACCAGCTCATCGACGGCGGGCAAGCGCTTGCCCCAGCTCGGCCTTCCATAGGCCTGCAGGAGCTCGGCGCGCACCCGAGCGGCCTTGCGGCGTAGAACGCCGCGCGCAGGGGAACCCTGTGTAGTCATGGTATCCGTCTAACCTTCACGTAAAAAAGGATGAAATCGTTGGCTTTGTGCTGGTCAATTCTACCGACAGGCGCGCAAATCGCGCAAAAAAAGCCGTGAGCCCCCATCCAAGACGGGTTTGGCTCACGGCCTGAAAGCGGATGCGATCGATACGACGCTCAGCGTTGCGACGCGACGTAGTTGGCCAGCGTGATGGCCGCATCGTGGATGTCGAAATCGGCCCAACCGCCCGTGCCGCCGTTCGCGCCCATGGTGAAGACCGTGGCGCCCAGAACGTACGAATCGTGGCGCAGTTCGCGGTCGTACCAGGCCAGCTGGTTGACGTAGGCCAGTTCGGGAGTCGGCCCGACGCCGGTTTGCACCCACCACTCGCTATGCTGTTTCCACGTGGTGTGTCCAGGGTCGTACGCGTAGGGGTCGATGGCGGCACAATCGCCCGTGGCCGGCACCCGATCGATGCCGGTTTCACTGATGACCAGGGGCACCTGTGCCAGACCGCGCGGGCGCAGCCAGCCTTCGTACAAGAAGCGGTACCGCAACGTCAACGGACCAGCCGGTTGATTGATCGGCGGCGCGCCGGGGATGATATCCGGCTTATTGGACGCAACACCGCAGAACATCAAAGGTCGGTTGTACTCGTGCAGGTGGAAAATGGCGCCACACCGGCTTGCGGCCTCCAGCATCGGCAGGAGGTGCTCGTATTCGGGATACGTGTTGGGCCACCCGACCGCGAAACCGCCGACCGCGGCCTTGAGCCCAAGCGCTTGCATTTGGCAGGCGCGCGACGCTTCAAATTGCACGTACCACTGCAGGCGATCGATCTCGCCAGGGCTCCAGACGAACTCGTTCCAGCCTTCCCAGTAATCGATAAAGGGATTGTTGCGATACTCGCCGAGATAGCGATTGATGTAGTCGCTCGCCGCCTGGGCCGGGTCAACGGTGAGCACCCAGCTTTCGTCCTGTCCATAGGCGCGGCCGATGATCGTCGTGTTGGGATCGATCGCGTCGACCTCGGCCAGCCAGCCGAAGTCACCCACGGTCTTGATCAGACGCGGTCGCGCGGAGCGCACGAACTGCATGATGTAAGGATCGCCGCGACCGATCGCGTGAACGCTGAGCTTGCTGGACGACATCTGGCCTGCAGACGGCCAGTTGGTCGAGGACAGTCCGTCGACCGAGTAAAACGGCTCAGGATCGCGCGCGGCCGGCAACACGAAAGTCGGCGGGCCGTACGATCGCGAGAGCAGCGGCATGAACAGCGTCGTGGAACCGGGGGCCGCGGAAATCGAGAGCGGCGTCGGCGACGCAATCAAGAGCTGCACGTAGATGCGCACCTGATCTTCGGCCGGCAGCGGCAAGTCGGTCAGTTCGATCTTGGGGTAAAGCGGCTGACCCGATTCCGAAGGCGGCTGGGTCGTCGGGGTCGGCAACCCCGGATCGGCTGCGAGCGTGGGCGTCGGCGTGGGGGTCGGTGTGGCTTCCTGGGCCAGAAGCGCGGCAGGCTGTGCGGCGGCGCCGTCCGCTAGGGGCGCAGCCAAGGTCGGCGCATTGGCCAGTGCGTCGTGAGCGCCAAGGACGGTGGCCCGTTGGCTCAAGATGACACTCAATGCGACCAACAGCACGGCCGTCAGCCCTAATGATGCGAGAAGCATCATCAGGCGCCGGGTGCGGTGCCTCTGGCGCGGTGTCATCTCCTCGAAGCGTGACATAATTTCCGATACGCTTGCGCGAACCGCCGCGATTCTAATCGAAAAAGGTGCGATCAACCGGGAGTACATAATACGCTGCACGCGCTCCCAGCTGATTGCTATACTGAAATAGAGTGTACGCGCAAACCGCTCGTAGACTCAACGCAATCTTACTGGTGAACCACGGGTCAGACAGCATTATTTATGCCTGTCTTACTCAGGAATTCGTTGGTAAGAGATAGATCCGGAACTTTGCCCCGGTCAAGCGCGTTATTCACTGAGCGCTGTCACACCAACTGAGACGCCGATCGACCCCAAAAAACGCCGTTCTGCCCGACTTGGGGTCTGTGGGTACGAGACGCAGGAGGACTCATGATGCGACGAAACATTGGGCTCTTGGCCCTCGTTGGGGCACTGCTGGCTGCCTGCCAGGCCGGGCCGACCGCGACCCCCGAGCCACAGGCGCCCCTGCCGACCGACACGGCGCCAGCCGAGCCCACGGCCACCGAAACGGTTCCAAGCCCGACGGCGACGCCAGCCGCGACGACGACCGCCACCGCCACGCCCACCGCAACGGCTTCGCCCACGGCGGCCGCCACCGACACCGTACCGGCTCCGGCCACACCCGACCCCAATCAGGGTGTCGGTGACGTGGTGTACACCGAGACCTTCGACGGCACACAGGGTTGGGGGTGGGGGTTCAGCGACGATGCCGTGGCGTTCACGACCGAGAACGGCGCCGTCAAGGCCGTCACCACAGTGGGCGATGCGGGTTGGCGCGTGACGATCGGACCCGGTGCGGCCTGGCTCGATCAGCAGGTCGTGCTCAAGACCGACACCACGGCGTGCACCGAGAACGACGAGTTCGGCCTGTTGTATCGTGGGGCGCTCGACGATCAGACCGGGATCCTCAATGGCTACGTGTTCAAGGTCACGTGCGGGGGGCGGGCTTCGGTCGAGGTGCTTCGCGACAATCAGCCGAGCGTGCTCGTTGAGCCGCTTGACGTCACCGTCAACAAGACCGGCGAAAACACGCTCATGGTGTGGGCCGGGCGGGGCGAGATGCGTTACTACATCAACGGCGTCTACGTCACGTCGGCTCAGGACAACACGTTCACGAGCGGACGGCTCGGCCTCTATGTGCGCGATCGCAACGGCGGCGGCATGACGGTGTCGTTCACCGACTTAACCGTCCGCGCCGTGACACCGCCTTAAGACGGAGAGCGCGGGAGCGGAGAGCGCTCTCCGCTCCCGCGCTCTTGCGCTTCAGCGTTACTCGTACCGCAGCGCTTCGACCGGCGCGAGATTGGCCGCGCGCATCGCCGGGTAGATGCCGAAGAACAGACCCACGGCCAGCGAGAACCCCACGGCCAGGAGCACGGCGTCGCCATCGACCGTCGGCGTGATGGATGTGCTGCCCAGCTGGAATTGACCCATCGCCAGCGAGATCAACCAGCCCACCAGGTTTCCGATCGCGCCGCCCGCCAGGCTCAGCACCGCCGACTCCACCAGGAACTGGAACAGGATGTCGCGCTTGCGCGCCCCGATCGCCTTGCGGATGCCGATCTCGCGCGTCCGCTCGGTCACCGACACCAGCATGATGTTCATGATCCCGATCCCGCCCACCAGCAGCGAGATCGCCGCGATGCCGCCCAGGAACAGCGTCAGCGTGTCGGTCACGCTCGTGATCGTGGCCAGCAGATCCTGCTGGTTCGACACCGTGAAGTCATCGGAACCCTCGACTGTGTCGTGGCGTTCGCGCATGACTTCGGTGATCCGCGCGATCGTGTCGTCCATGCCATCGCTGCTGGCCGCCTGGACGTTGATCGAACTGACGACGTTAGCCCCGCGATAACGCCCGCCGCCGAGCAGGCGCGCCTGCGCCGTGGAGATCGGCACGAGCACCTGATCGTCGACGCTGCCAAAGCCCGTGCTGCCCTTGCTTTCGAGCACGCCGATGACGGTGTACGGCTGGCTGTTGATGCGGATGCGTTGTCCGACCGCGCCGGCCGTGCCGCCGAACAGATCGTCGGCCACGCCGCTGCCCAGCACCACCACCGACGAGCGCGCGCTCACATTCGCCTCGCTGATGAACTCGCCCTCCGCCAGCGTCATGTTGCGCACCGTCAGGTACTCGGGCGTCACCCCGATCGCGCGCGTGTTCGCGTTGGCGCCCAGGTACGATACCTGGCCGCGGCCTTCGAGCTCCGGCGCCACGGCGGCCACGCCCTCGACGTCGGCGAGGGCCGCGGCGTCGTCCTGCGTCAGCGTGCCGGCGCTTCCGGACGCGCCCTGCACGCCGCCCTGCTGGCTGCTGCCCGGACGGACATAGATCAGGTTCGTGCCGTTCTGCTCGATCGAGGCGGTCACGCTGGCCTGCGCGCCGCGTCCGATCGAGACCAGCGCGATCACGGCCGCGACGCCGATGACGATGCCCAGCATCGTGAGCGACGAACGCAGTTTGTTGGCGGTGACGCCTTCGAGCGCCGAGAGGATGCCCTGGGTGAAGTTCATGGCGCGCCTTCTTCGACCAGGCCGTCGCGCACCATGATGATGCGCTGGGTGTGCTGGGCGATCTTCATGTCGTGGGTGACGAACACGAGCGTGATGCCGTGGTCGCGGTTGAGATTGAGCAGGAGCTGAAGGATCTCCTCGCCGGACTTGCTGTCGAGGTTGCCGGTGGGCTCGTCGGCGAGCAGGATGGCGGGGTCGTTGATCAGCGCTCGGGCGATGGCGACGCGCTGCTGCTGGCCGCCGGAGAGCTCGGTGGGGCGGTGGTCCATGCGATCGCCGAGGCCGACCGACTCGAGCGCTTTGGCGGCGCGGGCGCGTCGGGCGCCGTCGACGCCGGCGTAGAGCATGGGGAGCTCGACGTTGCGACGGGCGGTGAGACGGCGGAGCAGGTTGAAGGACTGGAAGACGAACCCGATCTTGCGGTTGCGGACCACGGCCAGCTCGTCGTCGGACATGCTGTCGACAGCGACGCCGTCGAGCAGGTAGCGACCGGAGGTGGCCTGGTCGAGACAGCCGAGGATGTTCATGAGCGTGCTCTTGCCGGAGCCAGAGGGGCCCATGATGGAGACCACTTCGCCGCGCTCGACCTTGAGCGACACGCCACGGAGGGCTTGCACCTCGACGGCGCCCATGCGATAGGTCTTTGTGATGTTCTCAATCTCGATCATGATGACCAACCATTGTGACGGGGCCGCCTGTACTTTGGCGGGCACGGCCCGATTCGCCCCAGAGACGCGACAGCGTTACGGTCCAGCCGGCGGCCCGCCGGCTCCACCGTCGATCGGGCCGCCACCCAGGAAGGCGCCGGCGCCCGGGCCGTTGTTGGACGAAGTGCCGGTGCTGGTCGTCGTCGTGCCGCTCACGACGACCCGATCGCCTTCCTTGAGCGACCCCGACGTGACCTCGGAATACGTTTCGTTGGTCAACCCGATCGTCACCTCGACCTGCGCCGGCTGGCCGCCGTTCATGACGGTCACGGTGCGTTTGCCGTTCGACACATGGATGGCCTTGTTCGGCACCAGCAACACGCCGGTGTGTTCATCGACGATGATGTTGACCGCAGCCGACATACCCGATTTAAGCGCGGGATCTGGGTCGGGGATGTTGACGATGACCGGGAACGTGACCACGCCGGAACTCGACGAGCCGAGGGCGACCAGTTGATCGACGTTGCCGGTGTAGGTGGCATCGGGCGCGGCGTCGACCGTGATCGACACGGCCTGACCGGGCGCGATCTGGTTGACGTCGACCTCGGAGACGCTGACCTGGATCTTGAGCGACGTCAGATCGGCGATCACGATCGCCGTCGTGTTGCTCGAGACGTGGTCGCCGACGCGGTTGTAGATCCCGAGGACGGTGCCGGCGAACGGCGCGACGAGCCGGCTGCGATCAGCGGTCTCCTGGGCGTTGGCCACGGCGGCTTTGGCGCTGGCGACCGAGGCCTCGTCGGGCTGGCTGAGCAGGTCGGCGAGTTTGGTCTGCGCGGCCTCGAGCGCGGCCTGCGCCTGCTCCAACTCGGCCGTGTACAGCTGCACCTTGGCGGCGTTCGGACCGGCCTGCACCGCCGCCAGATTGGCCTGCGCCGTCTGCAACGCGTCTTCGGCGTCGGTCAGCGTGTTGACGTTTGAGGTGCTGGACTTCTGGACGTTGGCGAGCGCGACGTTGTAGTCCTCGACGGCGCGGGCGTAGCGGGTCTGCGCGTTGACGTATCCGTCGCCGTGTTGCTGGCCGTAGCCCGGGTACATGTCTTCGAGACGCTGCCATTGCTCGAGATTGCTCTTGGCCGTGGCCAGCGCATCCGAAGCCGAGCGCAACGCGATCTGATATTGATCGGCGTCGACCGACGCCTGCGCCGACGCCACGTCCTCCTGGGCGCGCGTGTATTGCTCCTGGTAGTACGCGACGTTCGGGTTTAGCACGCTGTTGAGCGAGCGCTGCGTATCGGTGACCGTCTGCTGGGCCTCGACGATGGCCAGCTTGGCCGACGCGATCTCTTCGGCCGACGGGCCGTCCAGCACATCGGCCAGGTCGGCCTGCGCCGTGAGCAGCGTCGCCTGCGCCTGGACGATGTCGGCGCTCAGGCTGGTTGGGTCGAGTTCGGCCAGCACGTCGCCGGCCTTGACCGTGTCGCCGACTGCCACGTCGATCTCTTGGATCGACCCGGTCGTCTGCCACGACAGCGTCGTGGATTGCGGCGCCGAGATCGTGCCCGAGGCGCTGACCGCGGTCGAGATATCTCCGACCGAGATTGTGGCGGTCTGAAGCGGCGTTACGGCCGTCGAGGACCGGGAGAACCACCGATAGGCGAAGTAACCGCCACCCACCAACGCGATGCCGAGAACCAGATAGACAATGACACGTCGACGCATAGGGGAACTCTTTTCGTGATCGACCCGGCGCGATACAACCACGCGCGCCGTGGCCAATGGGCTCTACTATTCGGCACAGTACCGCCGGCCAGTAAAGATTTGATTTAGGATCAGGGGGTGTTGTTGAGCGCGGGAGAATCCGGGCGCGGATGCCGTATACTCGGCTCCCTCGTCCGGGTGTGTGGCTATAGATCGGGGAGGACTCGTGAGACCACCAAGAGGGCATGCATTTCAGACTGTTTTGGTTGTTATTTTGATCGCCGGGTTGGCCTGGTTGGGTCTACCGACGCTCGTCACCCTGACCGGCGGGACACTGCGCGCCCAGGCAGCGAACCGCATCCTGCTGCCGCTCGTGGCGCGCTATGACCAGGCCGCTCCCGGTTTCACCTTTCTCGCCTATGGCGATAGCCGAACGGGGAGCGATTGCACGGGTAACGCCGTGCATCGTGCGCTCGTCACGCGAATGACGCAGGAGCCGGCGCAACTGGCTTTTCATCTCGGCGACATGATCGTCGGCTACAACGCCAACACCAACTGGGTGCTGCGCGGCGATTGTCCCGACCCGGCGAGTTCGGGGAGTTTTACCGAACTCGTCGCACCGCTGCAGAGCAAGACGCCCGCCGCGGGCCTGCCGATGTTTCTCTTTCCGGTGATCGGCAATCACGACGACAACTGGGGCAGCGATTGGTATCCGGATCCGCAGGGCGACTCGATCTGCGATGCCTTCGACATGAACGCGCTTGTGCCCAACCACACGCAGCAGGCCTATTTTCAAGACAAGACCAACCGCGTGGCGCACTACACCGACGATCAGTTCAGGGCGCTTGCCTGCTCGACGACCGACTCGAGCGTGTACCCGACGTATATGTACTACTCGTTCGACTATCGCAACGCCCATTTTGTCGTCATGCGTGTGAACGACGACTACTATGATTTGCTCGAGTGCTACAACAATTGCACAGACGAGACGAATTACAACGACTTCTACTACAGACACCAGTACGATTGGGTGCGCGCCGATCTGGCCGCGGCCGCGGCCCGGCCCGAAATCGATCATGTCTTCGTCTTCATCCACGCGCCGATGTTCACGACGGCGGACGGCCACGCCGCCAACGTGTCCTGGCAGGCGTTGACCACGCTCTTCAGCGCCAACGGCAAGGTGCGTTTCGTGTTCTCAGGGCATAACCACGTGTACGAGCGCAGCGTGCCGATCACGGTCTCGCCGTCGGCGCCCAACGGCGTGCGAGACGACGCGCACGGCACGGTCTACGTCACGACCGGCGGCGGCGGTTCGGACCTGCACGGCTTCAACACCACGAACGCGCTCATCCCTGTGCGCGAGAGCGTCTATCACTATGTGCGCGTGGAGGTGGCGGAGACCCAGATCACGCTGACGGCGATCCGCGAAGACGGCACACAGCTCGATCTTGTGACTCGATAAGGCGTCGGGGAATCAAAACGAGGCGAGCCGAGGGCGACTCTCAGTCGCCCCGGCTCGCCTCGTTTCTCGTCGATCAAGGCTGCGCGGCGTCGCCGAGCGCAAAGAGCGTTCCGGAGCCTGTGGTGACGTAGAGCCGGCCAGGGAGCAGAGCCCCGCCCAGCGTCACGTCGCGCGGCGTGTTGGGAAGACCCTGCCGCCAGAGCAGGCGGCCATCGCCGCTGTAGGCCAGACAGGTGACCTCGCCGCGGGTGCCGCCTTGCAGGTCGCCGCCGCAGAAGAAGCTGTTGTCGCGCCCGTCGATGCCCACAAGTTCAAGCCCGACAAAGGGCACATCGATCACGACGGGAGCCGTGCCGCCCGCGTCGGCCCAGATCAGCCGCGGGGTGTTGAACTCGCCGCCGTAGTACACCCACGGTCGGCCCGTGGGCGACACGCCGCCATCCGCGGCGTTGCGGACCTGCAACCCCAGCGTACGGGTATCGAGACGGACGCTCGGCACGATCGACGCGCCGGTTTCGGTGAACTGCCATTCGAGCAACCCATCGATCGTGCGTTGATAGATCTTGCCGTTGCTGCCGGTGACGAACGTGTCGTACGAGTCATCGGCGCGCGCCAGGATCTTGCCTGTGGCGGTCGAGTGGATGAAGTTCTGAAAGAGCAGGCGTTTGCCGTCAAGCGAGAGGCGCAGCGCCGGCTGCAGAAAGCTGTACGACACGAGGGGCTGACGCCACAACACCTGTCCGGCCGGGTCGAGCGCAAACAGACCCGACTCGCCGACGGCGTAGATGGTGCCATCGCCGCTGACGATCGGCGACGCCACAGGGCGAGCCGGCGCCGGGTTCTCCCAGGCGAGATCGAGCGCCCCGCTCTGTGAGATGACGTAGATGTTGGAGCGAGCGTCGATGATCACCACACGGCCGTCGGGTGTGAGCGCGGGCGAAAGCGACGTGCCGACCTTGTCGGCCGTGAGGCTGTAGGCCCCCTGATCCAGCGTGATATTGAAGGGCAGCGTCAGCCGCCAGGCCTCTTTCCCATCGGCGCCGACCGCGATCACCACGGCCGGCTTGCCGGTCTGCATGACGATCACCGTGCCGTCGGCCCGAACCACGGGCCCGAACAGCGCGTTCTCGGCCGAGAACGACCAGGCCAGGCTGGGCGCCAACGGACCAGGCTCGGCATCCGCGCGGGTGCCATAGGGGTCGCGTCGGCTCGAGGCCCAGAGCTGACCGCCCGGGACCGCAACGGCCGCCGAAGTCCCGCCGACGGCGCCGACCTGCACCTGCGACCACAACCACCAGCCGCCGAAGCCGGCGATGCTCGCCAACGCCAGCGTCACGGCCGCCAGCGTCGCCAGGCGTTCCCATTCCGCCAGCGCGAGGAAGATCCGATCGCCGGCCTGACCCGCCAGCCGCTCGAGCCACCCCGTGCGCCGACGCTCGGGCGCGAAAGCCTGGCGGAGCCCGTCGCCGAGCAGGTTGAAGCCCAGAACCATGCCGAGCACCACCGCGCCGGCGAAAGCCGCCGCCCAGGGTCCGTCGGCCACAAGCATCTGTGAGAGCTCGGGGAGCCCGCTCGCCCGGATCGTGGCGAAGTCGCTCTCGTTCGAGGGCAGCCAGATCGCATATGGGAAATAGCCGAGCACGCCCAGCCCGGCCGAAGTCAACAGGGCGCCGCCGACCTCGAGCGCCAATTGCACCCAGATCAGCGGTAGCAGATGCGGCGCCACATGCCGCAGCACAGTCTGAGGCCCGCCGGCGCCAAGCGCGGCCGCGGCCTCGATGAAACGCTCGCTGCGGATCAACCGAGTCTGTTCGCGCAGCACGCGGGCCGCCTCGGCCCAACCGGTGAGCGACAACCCGAAGATGAAGGCCGTCACCCCCAGGCGCTGCCCGATCAGCGCCAGCACAAGCAGCGCGACGAACAACACCGGCACGCTCAGGGCGCCGTTGGTCACCGTCGTGGCCAGCCGCGCACCCCAGCTGCTCGACCAGCCGGAGAACACGCCGACCAGCAGACCGATCAACAAACGCAACGCGGCGACGCTCATCGCCAGGGTCAGAGTCGGGCGCACACCCCATAACAAACGGCTGAGCGTATCGCGCCCGTACGTGTCGGTGCCGAGCGGAAAGTCCGCGACCTGACCCGGCGCGAACGGCGGCCGAAGAAATTCGCCGGTGCCGGTGCGCACGATGAACGTGTCGTGCAGCGGATCCTTTGGCGCGAGTTGCGGACCGATCCAGGCGATGCCCAAGGTCAGGCCGACCAACAACGCGCCAAGCCACAGCGACCAGAGGATCGGTCGGCGGCGAATCGCTGATTGTTTTCGGGTGGCGAGGAGTGTGGTCATGGGCGTCTCTCAGGCCATCACGGCATCGGCCTGCCGCAACCGCGGGTCGGCCGCGCGCGCCGCCAGCGAGGCGACGACGTCGGTCAGATAGAAGGCGCCGGTCAGGATCGTGACCAGCGCGGCCAGCATCTCGGGATGCAGAAAATACGTCCCGGTATGTGCGCCGCCGACCGTGAACACCGACGGCGCCACAAGCGTCTGCGCCAGCGCGCGCCCGAGCCCGGGCCAGCTGAAGAGCGACTCGATCAGGACGAGTTCAGCCAGTGTCAGACGGAAGCCGCCGGCGATCGTCAGGGCCACGCCGGCCAGCGCGGCCGGCAGCGCGTGGCGCCAGCGCACACCGCGCCAGGTATGACCGACGCTGCGCGCGGTCACCGCATATTGTTTCTTGAGCTCGTCGACCAACAGGTTTGCCGTGACAGCCGCGATCTGCGCCGAGGGGCGCAGCGCCAGGGCGATCACGGGCAGGACGAGATGCAGATCCCAGCCGAACCCGCTGATCGGAAGCGGCGTGGTCCAACCCCGAAAGACCAGCCAGATCGAGAGCACCATTGCGAGGGTGCCGAGGTAGAAGCCAGGCAACGCCAGACCGAAGCTCGTGAGCGGCGCCAGCCAGCGCGCCAGACGAGGTGGATCGACCTGGGCGGCGGCGATCCCGATCGCGACCCCGAGCACTACGCTCAAGGTGAAGGCGAGCGCGATCAGACCGAGGCTCGCGCCGAAGGCGTCGATGAGAAACGGCAGGATCGGTGGTTGGGAGCTGTACGGCAGGTGGCCGAGGTCACCCTGCAGCAGTCCGCTCAGGTACGTCCCATACAGGGCAAACAGATCGGGCGGCGTGGCGGCCAGGCCGTACGGGTTCTGCAGCGCCAGGAAGTAGCGCGCGATGTGGGCATAGGCAAAAGCGCCGAAGTTGACCAATACCAGCACGAGCGGCAGCAAGAGCGCTTTTCGCATGCAAGTCCTTTCGCGTTATGGGGCGATAGCAAAGACGATCCACACGCCGCCTGATGGGACCAGTGCAGACTGCGTGTCGCAGTCCCTTTATAGCGCCGTCAACGGGTCGACGTCGACGATCCAGCCTTTATTGAGCGACAAACCGCGCACCAGTGCGGTGGGGTCGGGTGCGCGCACCAGGATCTGCCAGCGGTATTCATTGGCAATTCTACCGAAAAACGCCGGAGCAGGACCGGCCAGTTCGGCGCCGACGAGCTTGAGATCCTTGATGCGCAGACGCAGTTGCGCGGCGACGACTCCGGCCTCGGCCTCGGCTCGTTCGGCCTGCGCGTGGCGATAGAGCAGCCGCACCAGTCGGCGAAACGGCGGGTAGCCGAGGTCCTTGCGATACGCGATCTCGCGCGCGTAGAAGCCGGCGTAATCGTGTTCGGAGGCCGCCTGAATGGCGTAGTGCTCGGGTTGAAAGGTTTGAAGGATGACCTGACCCCCGAGCAAGCTGCGGCCGGCGCGGCCGGCCACCTGGGTGAGCAACTGGAAGTTGCGTTCCGCGGCGCGGTAATCGGGCAGACCGAGACCGACGTCGGCCGAGATCACGCCGACGAGCGTGACCAGCGGCAGGTCGAGGCCTTTGGCGATCATCTGCGTGCCGACCAGCACATCGGCCTGGCCGGACGTGAACTGATGCAGGATGAGTTCATGCGCGCCCCGGGTGCGCGTGACGTCGCGGTCCCAACGGACGACGGTCGCCTCGGGGAAGGCGGCGCGCACCTCGTCGACCAGCTTCTCGGTGCCCAGCCCGAAGAACTTGACGCGACGGCTGTTGCAGTTGGGGCAGGTTTCGGGCTGCGGCTGACTATGGCCGCAGTGATGGCATTGCAACGCGTGGGCGCCGGCGTGATGCGTGAGTGGCGTGTCGCAGTTTGGACATTTGAGCGGCTGTCCGCAATCGCGACAAAACACAAAGCTGGCCGAGCCGCGGCGGTTGAGAAAAAGGATGGCCTGCCGGCGCGCGGCGAGCGTGTCGTGAAGGGCGGCGGTCAGGCGTCGGCTGAAGCTCGACAGGTTGCCGACGCGCAGCTCCTGGCGCATGTCGACCACCTCGACCGGCGGCAGGTCGATGGACTGCGCCAGTTCGCCGGCCGGCCGAAAGACCGTGGTCAGGTTGAGGCGGGCCGCCTGCTCCTGTATCTTCTGCGTGTGACCCATCACACGTCGCGGCAACTCGAGCAGGGTCAGGTCGCCGCGGCGGGCGCGGAAATACGTGGTCACGTCGGGCGTGGCCGAACCCAACAGACAGGCCGCGCCGATCTGTTCGGCGTAATGCAGCGCCGCCTCGCGCGCATGGTAGCCGACGCCCTGAGGCGGATCCTGCTTGTACGCTTCGTCGTGTTCCTCGTCGAGCACGATCAGGCCGATGTCGGGCAGCGGCGCAAACAACGCGCTCCGCGCGCCGACGACGACGTCGACCAGGCCGGCGCGGGCGCGTCGCCAGGTGTCGTAGCGCTCGCCCTCGTTGAGTTGCGAGTGCCAGACCGCGACGCGCCCCGGGAACCGCGCGGCGAATCGGCGCACCGTCTGCGGTGTGAGCGAGATCTCGGGCACGAGCACGATCGCGCGTCGGCCCTGCGCCAGCACGGCCTCGAGCGCGCGGAGGTAGATCTCGGTCTTGCCCGCGCCGGTGACGCCGTGCAGCAGAAAGGCGCCGCCGGTCTCGCGCGCCACGTCCTGTCGGATTCGTTCCCAGGCCGCAGCCTGGGCTTGAGTCAGCGGCGGCGCGACCTCGGCCACGAACTCGCGTCCGGCCAGCGGGTCGCGCCAGACCTCGGCCGCGCCAAGATCCACAAGGCCGCGTTCGGTGAGGTCGCGCAGGTCGGCCAACGAGCAGCCGGAGGCGGCGTACACCCAGGCGACGTCGACCGGCCGGGTCTGCTGCGCCAGGAAGTCGAGCGCGGCCGTCAGGCGATCGTGCTTGGCGGTCGAGCGCGAGAGCCGTTCGCGCGCGCTGGCCAGCAGCCCGGGCGCCGCGATCAGACGCGCGGTGCGGATCTGCTTGGCGTGCAGGGCGGGCGGCTCGAGCCGCGTGAACTTGGTCAGCCGCCCGGCGCGCACCAGCGCCTCGGCCGCGCCGCGCCAGTTTTGACGCGCGAGCGCGTGGTCGATCTGACCCGACCGCAAGGAACCGCCGCGCTTGTCGAGCAGGGCCAGCAACTCGCCTTGCAAGCGCGCGGCTGAGTCGGGCGGCGTTACATCGGCCGTCTCGGCCAGGCAGTACACGGTCTCGGCCTGGCGCGCCAGCCCGGGCGGGAACATCAGCGTGATCGCGTCGATCAGCGGCGTGAGATAGGTATGGCTGATCCAATAGGCGAGATCCAATTGGGCGCGGGTGAGCACCGGTTCTGGATCGATCAGGTCGATGATCGGGCGCAGGCGTTCGGGCGCGATGTCGTCCGGGGCGTCGTCGCTCAGCCCGACGATCACGCCCTGCGCGTCGCGGCCGCTGAACGGCACGGTCACCAGGTGCCCGGCGCGAAGCGTCGCCTCCAGGTCGCGTGGGACGTAGAAGTGGAAGGTGCCAGACAGACTGGCGACGTTGACGGCGATCTCGGCGTACATGGCGTGGACGACGATTATAGGCGCGGCGTTCGGCTCTGCGATCGGCCCAGATCCGATCCGGAATTTTCCGGTTTTCAACAAAGGTTAGAATTTGGTAGAGTCGATGGGTTGATCGTCGATCGGGATTTGCTGATCCTCTGTTTCTCGCGTAAAGTCGGACTTCTCAGAGGCAAGGCAACTCCATGGAATTCCGACTGGTCCCGACCGAGCTCGACGGTGTATGCATCATCGAAACCGACTTTCCGCACGACGAACGCGGTTTCTTCATTGAAAGCTATCACGCCGAGCGCTTTCACGCGTTGGGTTTGACGACGACCTTCGTACAGGACAATCACTCGCGTTCGCGGCGAGGCGTCCTGCGCGGTCTACATTATCAAGACATGCGTTCGCCACAGATCAAGCTGGTGCGCTGCACCCGCGGCGCTGTGTTCGATGTGGCGGTGGATTTGCGGGTCGGTTCGAATACCTTTGGGCGTTGGGTGGGTGTCGAGTTGAGCGACGAGAACATGCGCCAGATCCTGGTGCCGGTCGGTTTTGCCCACGGGTTCGTGGTGCTCTCCGACGTGGCCGATCTGCAATACAAATGCTCGTCCTACTACGCCCCTCACGCGGAAGGCTCGGTCGCCTGGGACGACCCGGATCTGGCGATCCGGTGGCCCGTCGAGGCGCCCCTCCTTTCGGCCCGCGACCGCGCTGCTCAGAGCCTGCGCGCGTATCAGGCGCAGCCGGCGTTTCATCTCGGGCAGACCGATCGACGTTGATTTGATCGGCGTCGCCGTCGGCGCCCGGACAAGGGAGAAGCATGCAGCTACACAATACCCCTGAAGGGCGTGGATCGTTTCTGCGCACCTGTTGGTCGATCGCCCTGGCGACGATGCTCATGTTCGGCCTTGGGCTGGGCGGCAGCCGGGCCATCGCCGAAACCGACGTCGCGCGCGCGCCACTCGCGGAGCGACCCGCGCCGCTGGCCCAGGCGACCACCCAGATCTTCATCCCCAGCGTGGCGCGCTACAGCGACGCCGGATACAAGTCGCCGTTCGGGATCTCGATCTACGACAACATCAACGACGCGCGCGGTCTCACGGCCATGGACACCGCCGGCGCGGATCTGATCTTCACGAACTTCCGCTGGCTCGATCTGCAATCCGCCGAGGGCGCGCCGTACGACTTCACCTGGATGGACGCGAAGGCCGACGCCGCGGCGTCCAAGGGCATGCAGCTGGTCGTGCTCTTCGACCACAATCCGGGCTGGGCGCTGCTCGACACAGCCAACCCGCGCGGCCCGCTGAAGGCCGACAAGTACGACGACCTGGCGGCGGCGGTGAGCGCCCTGGCGACGCGTTACAACGGCAACAACGGACATCCGCGGATCGACTATTGGCTCTTCTACGGCGAACCCGACAACATCTGGTCGGGGTGGGGCCTGTATCCCAACGAGTACGGCGACATGCTCGCCCAGGTCTCGGGCGTGATCAAAGCCGCTAACCCCTATGCCTGGGTGATGCCCGGCGCCGTGGCCTATGATCGCTTTACGGACGACACGGTCAACACACCGGGACCCTTCGCCCGCAACTTCCTGCCCGACGTGTTCGCCCGCCTGAACACCAAACCGGGCGGCGCCAAGGCCTATATCGATGCGGTGGGCTTCAACGAATTCGGGCTCTCGGTGACGCGCTGGCCGACCCTGAAGGACAAGGCCGCCGCGGTGCGCCAGATCATGACCACCGCCGGCATCGGCAACCTTCCGCTCGTCGTCACCGAACTGTCGCGCACCAGCAAGGGCACAAACACCGAAGCCTATCAGGCGCAGATGGTGATCCAACTCTATGCGCAGGGCATCGCCGTCAACATCGCGCAATTGCACTGGTTCCAGGTCTTCGACATGGTCGGGCTGCAGCCGCCGGGCGACGTGCTCAACGCATACGGGCTTTACCGCGACGAGAACATCAACGACCCTAAGCCGTCGTACGTCGCCTACACGGTCGCGGCGCGCGAGTTCGACGGGGCGCGCTTCCTGCGCAACCTGGGCGTGGCCGGCACCGAGGGGTATGTGTTCATGCGCGGCCCCGACCTGATCACCGTGGTCTGGGGAACGAGCGCTTCGCCGGTCAACGTCGACTTCACGCAGTCCTGCGCGCTCAAGATCACGCGTCTGGATGTCTCGACGCCGGTCAGTGACGGTGGCGCCGGCGACGGTGACGGCGCCGCCAACGGCAAGGTCCGGTTCCAGGTCACGCAAAACGAACCGCTCATCGTTCGAGCCTGTCCATAAGGCGGGCCAGTCATACGATAAGACCTCACGGGGCCCTGATCCTTCAGGGCCCCGTGTCGTTTGTGGACCTGCCGGCAGGGATGCGCGGATCAGCCACCAACATGGCGGCGAATCCGATCCGTGGCACAATAGCCGCGTGCGGTTCACCTCGCTTCGTTCGTCCGCGGTGCGTTTTCGCAATCTTCATCCTCTTGTGGGCTTGTTGGCGCTGACGCTTGTTCGTGGCGTGCTGTATGCGTTCGTCAGCCCGCCCTGGCAGGGACCCGACGAGACCACGCACTTCCACTACCTGGCGGCGTTGCGCGCGGATGGCGGTCTGCAATCGGCCTGGATGCCGATGTTGCCCGACGTATATGCGCAGGTCTGGGACGACGCCACGCGGTTTCGCATCTGGGACTACAACGATTGGCCGGTCAAGATCTTCATTCGGCCGTTGTCACCCGAGGATCGATTCCTGGTGCGAGCCGGCGGGTTGTACGATCGGCTGCTGTTTCCGATCTTCGATCTGACGGCGGACTGGTCGTTGACGGCCCGGCTGTTCGCGCTCCGCATCGGCTCGGCCAGCCTCATGCTCGTGACGGTCGCCGCGACCTATGGGATCGCGCGGTCGATCTTTGGCAAAGACAGCGCGCGCGAGCGCGCCATCGCCTGGACCTCGGCGGCGTGCGTCGCCTTTCAGCCGATGTATGCGTTTCTAAGCGCCTCGCTCAACGACGATAACCTCGTCCCGCCGCTGACGGCGTTGACCACGCTTGGGGTTCTGCGCGCGCTGCGCGGCGAGCGGGAGGCGCGACCGGGGCGCGGACGACTGTGGTGGGCGCTGGCCTGGCTCAGCGCGCTGGCCGCCGTCCTGACCAAGCGAACCGGGCTGTCCGCGGTCGGCGTTCTGGGCATCGGGCTCCTGGCGTGCGCGATCGCCTGGATTGCGCGGGAGCGCGGATGGCGGCGCGTGGTCGGTTGGCTGACCGTGGCGATCGCCGCGACCCTGGCTACCCTGGTGCTCGCCGTGCTCGTGCTTCAGCCGGTGTTGCCTCCCGAGCTCACCTGGCGTTTCCAATTGCCGGAGACGGTCTTTCCGGAATTGGCCGCGGCGCTGGTGCGGGTCGTCGACCAGCCGGCCAACACCTGGCTCGATCGGATGCTGTTCCTGACTCTGTCCTTCTGGGGCTGGTTTGGCTGGCTCAAGGCGCCGTTGGCGGCGCCGGTCATCAGCCTGCTGCGTTACGCGTCGGTGCTGGTGATCCTGGGCGTGGTCGTGCGCTTGTTCCGCTGGGCGTTCGCGCACCGGTCGGCGGAAGCGCGCTGGCGGTTCGGATTTGCGCTGGTTCTGCTGGCCGGCTGCGTCGTCAACTTCGGACTGCTCCTGGCGCAACACCTCGTCGACCCGGGCGTGTTTACGTTGGTTGGGCGGTACCTGTTCCCATCGCTCGGCGCCTGGGGCGTGCTCACGGTCGCAGGCTGGCAGGCCTGGTGGCCGAAGCGCTGGGCCGCGACGGGCCTGTACGCGCTGACGCTCGCGTTTGTGGCGCTGGACGTCTATGCCTGGTTGTTCGTGATGGTTCCTTTCTACTACGCATGAAGTGGTGGCTCCTCATCTGCGGCGCGGTGTTGGTGGGCGTCCTCACGGCGACGGCCCATGTCGCCTGGCTGTCGTTCTCACAGGGCGTCAGCGACAGCGTGGCGACGATCACCGACGACGTGTCGGCGCGGCAATCAATCGTCAGCCATCACCCGGGCTTGGCGGCGATCACGCTGCGCGCCGTCTCGCCGTTCCCGCCGGACGATCAGGTCGTGACCGTGATCATGCGCGATGTCGCCACGGGGCGCGTGGTGGTCAATCTGTCTCAGACGTTCGGTGGATCGCAAGGATCGTGCGTGGCGCCCTGCGCCTCGACCGATCGCGGTCTGCGCTTCAACCTCCCGGTCCAGGATGATTCGGCCGGACGGCTCTATGTGGTCGAAATCGCCACCCACGGGCAGCCGCTGAACGTCGCCGCGCATACGCTCGACGTGTATAGCGAGGGCGAGCGGCTGGGCGCCCCCTCCGGCGGTGATCTGGTGTTTCGGCTCGATTACAATGGCCAGGTTGCGGCGACGTTGGCTTCGCTTGCGCGACACATCGCCGCGGGGCGACCGGGACTCGCGGGCGAAGCGCTGTGGGCGCCGGGTCTGGCGCTGGCCTACCTGCTGCTGCTGACCCTGGTCGTGCGCGGCGCGCAGAACCTTTTCGCCCAGGCCGGCGCCGAGACCGCCCGCCGCGCGTCACAGCCGCTCATGATCGAAACGACCGCGTCTGGAACCCATCGAGATGTCGAAGACCCTGCCGCGCCTGATCGTCCAAATCCCCTGTCTCAATGAGTCCGGCACGCTGCCGACGACGCTCGCGGCCATTCCTCGACAGATCCCGGGTGTCGCCGACGTCCGTGTCCTGATCATCGACGACGGCAGCACCGACGGCACGGCCGACGTCGCCCGGGCGCATGGCGCCGAACTCATTGTCCGACATCCGCAACGACGCGGGCTGGCGGCGGCGTTCGAGACCGGGCTTCAGGCCGCGCTGGCTGCCGGCGCCGACCTGATCGTCAACACGGACGGCGACAATCAATATCCGGGTGAGGCCATCCCGGGCCTTGTCGCGCCGATCCTCGACGGCCGCGCGGACCTGGTTGTCGGCGACCGCAAGCCCGGCTACAACCCCGAGTTCTCCTGGTCAAAGCGGCTGCTGCAGCGGGTCGGGAGTTGGGTGGTCGCGCAGGCCGCGGGCACGCCTGTCCCGGATGCCACTTCGGGGTTCCGGGCCTACACGCGCGACGCCGCGCTGCGCCTGCAGTTGTTTACGCGGTACACCTACACGCTCGAAACGCTGATCCAGGCGAGCAAGAAAGGCCTGCGGGTCGCGCATGTCGAAGTCAGCGTGAACCCGGTCACGCGGCCGTCGCGGCTGATGCGTAGCCAGTGGGAGTACGTCAAGCGCTCGGCGGCCACGATCATGCGGATCTACGCGATCTATGAGCCGTTACGGACGTTCGGGTTGATGAGCCTGCCGTTCATCCTGGTCGGCCTGGCGCTGTTGGGCCGTTTCGGCGTGCTCTACGCGTTGGGATATCTCAACGAGGGCAGCGCCCGCCTTGTGCAATCGGTTTTGATCGGCGGGACGTCGTTGATCATCGGTATCCTCATCTTGATCTTTGGTGTGCTCGCCGACCTGATGGCGGCCAATCGGCGTCTGACCGAGGAAGCCCTGTATCGATTGAAGCGCCTCGAACTCGAGAAGTCGACCTCAGCGTCGGAGGACGACCGGGCTTGAACGACAGTCGCCGTCTGCGTGTGGCGCTTCTGACGACCGCCTTCCCACGTTGGGTGAACGACAGCCGCGGTCCCTCGATGCTCGAGACCGCGCGCGGGCTTCGTGACCAGGGCGTCGACGTGCGCGTCGTGACCCTTCACGGCCCCGGAGCGCTGGCGCGCGAAACGATGGAAGGCATCCCGGTCCATCGAGCGCGGTATCTGTGGCCCGAGCGGTTCGAACGCCTGCAGGATGTGGGCGGTGGTCTTCCCGCGGCCTGGCGCGCGGGCTGGGCATACCGGTTGGGGTTTGGCCCGATGTTCCTGGCGTTGATCTGGGCCGCCATCCGTCATGGGCGCGTCGTCGACGTCATTCACGCGCACTGGACACTCGCCGGTTGGGCCGCCTGGCTGGCCTCGTTCATCACCCGCACGCCGTTCGTGCTCACCGTACATGGCAGCGACATCTATATCGCGCCCGGGATCCCGGGCGTCGCGGCGTTCACCCGGGGCATGTTGCGCGGCTGCGCCCGGGTGCTGGCCGTCAGCCGCGACCTGGCCGACGCGACCGCGAGCCTGGGGTACCCGCGCGAGCGTGTCGAGGTCATCCCCGACGGCATCGACCTCGAGCGCTTCACGCCGGGCGGGCCAGACCGTGAGCCGCTGCTGCTGTTCGTCGGCTCGCTGATCCAGCGCAAAGGCGTGGGGTATCTGGTCCAGGCCATGCCCACGATCCGCGAGTTGTGCCCAGACGCGCGTCTGGCGATCGTCGGCGACGGGCCCGAGCGCGATGCCCTGACCCGCCAGACGGCCGAGTTGGGCGTCGCCGATGTCATCGACTTCGTCGGGGCGCAGTCGCAGGCCCAGATCGCCACCTGGATGCAACGCGCTCGATTGTTCGTGCTGCCCTCGCAGGAGGAGGCGCTGGGGATCGTGCTGTTGGAAGCGCTGGCTTCCGGCACGCCCTGCGTGGCCAGCCGGGTCGGCGGCATCCCCGATATCGTCGCCGAGGATGTCGGGTTGTTGGTGCCGCCGCGCGACCCGGTCGCCCTGGCCGAGGCCGTCACGGCGTTGCTGACGGACACGCTTCAGTGGCGGCGCCTGCAGGGACGCGCGCGCGCGCATGTCGAGCAAAACTGCTGGACGTGGCGCAAAGTGGCGACCCGTTTGATCGCCATCTACCGCGACGTTCAGCGCTGATCGGCGCCGGCTCGCGCCGCCATCTTGGATAACCTGCTGCTTGCCAGCGTGCGTGAATAAAGGCTAGAATCACATCTGTGGCCTCGCGTCAGGCGCGGCCGACCGGTGTGCTTTCAGAAGCGGGAGCGCCGGCTTCGTTCATAGATTTTCGATCCGCCACGCAGCCTGACCGGGCCACGGAAAGGCCCACCAGATGACCCAACCGAATCGACTGCCTCGCACAGATCGCCCGCGCCTTACACTGACGCTGCGCCTCCTCCTGTGTCTGGCGGTGATTGTCGTCGCGCACGTCGCGCCCGGGACTGCCGCGCAGGTCGAGCACCGCTACTACCTGCCGGCGCTCATGGTCGGTCGCCAGATCGCGTTTGCTTCTGACCGTGACGGCAATTACTACCAGGACCTGTATCTCATGGAGCCCGATGGTACGAGCGTCGTGCGTGTGCCCGGTCCGGATTCGGCGATGTGCCCGGCCTGGTCGCCGACAGGCGATCGATTGGCGTTTGATTCGATGATCAGTCAGGATATTTGGACTGTCGGCCAGGACGGGCGGAATCTTAGGCGAATTACTTCAGGACCAGAGGTGGACTCCTCGCCGAGTTGGTCCCCCGACAGCAAATACTTGGCATTCGCAAACCTAAGCAGAGACGCTGTAGGTGGTCTCTTCGTAGCTTCAATCGATAACCTCGAAGTGACTTCACTGATTGCAGCGAAAAACAAAGGCTTCTGGGATCCAGATTGGTCGCCGGATGGCAAAAAACTTGCCTTTGCCTCGAACTTGGATGGCAGCACAGATAT
>JBGAJV010000055.1:0-44856 GCA_044224715.1 Anaerolineales bacterium
GCTCGACGACCGCCGCACCGATCACCGCCGCCAAGACACCGGGAGTGCGACCGCGAGTCCTCAACCCTGAGATCGAGCATTCGCACTCCCGGTGTCCTTACGTTCGCATTCGAGCGCACTCGTCCGCTCGACGACCGCCGCACCGATCACCGCCGCCAAGACACCGGGAGTGCGACCGCGTGTCCTCGACCCTGAGATCAAGCATGCGCACTCTCGGTGTCGTTCCACTCCGTCTTTCGCACTCCAGGTGTCTTCGTGTCGACACACCCACGGTAGAATGACGACGTGACTATGCCGCATCCCCCTGCCCGCGCGGCGGCCGCGTTCGTGCTTGCCCTCGCCGCAGCCTGTTCGCCCGCCGTCACGGCCACGCCAACCGTTCTGCCCACCGCCGTGATCGCCGTTGCGACAGCGCCACCGGCCACGCCGAGCCTGGCGCCCACGCCAGCCCCGTCCGCCACCACACCGGCCGCGACCGCCACGGCACCCGCCACGGCGACGCTGGCCACCGAGACGCCGACCTCCGACCCCAGCGCGATCGCATCGCCGACCTATTGGACCCCGATCTGGCCGACCAACGAGTCGACGGTGTTCCTGCCCGCCCCCGATACCTTCGGCGGCGACCCGCATCTGTACTTCGGCCGGCCGCTCGGCGCGGGGGGCAACAACTTCGCCGTCAGCGATTACCGCTTTGGCATGACCCGCGACAACACGCTGGTGGCCCATCACGGGCTGGACTTCGGCAACCCGACCGGCACGCCGGTGGTCTCGATCGGCAACGGCGTGGTGTATTACGCCGGGTCGGATCAGGACCGCGCCTTCGGGCCGCGCGCCGACTTCTACGGCAACGTGATCGTGATCCAGTTGAACGACGCGGTGAGCGCGTACGCGGTCTATGGACACCTCGACACCGTCGACGTGCAAACCGGCCAGGCGGTCACAGAAGGCCAGTTTATCGGCACAGTCGGCGAGCGCGGCGTCGCCGCGGGCCCGCATCTCCACCTCGAGATCCGCACCGACAACCCCGACAATTACTACGCCGTCCGCAACCCGGACCTCTGGCTTCGCCCGATCCCGGGGGCCGGCGTGCTCGCGATCCGAGTCAGCCGCGGCGAGGGCCTGCTCGTGCCCGGCGTGCGCGTCATCGCGCTGTGCAGCGATAAGCGCTATCGGACCGTCGACACCTATTGGTATGGGGGGACCTTGCCGGATCGCGTGTACGCCGAGAACGCCGCGATCGGCGATGTTCCCGGCGGAGAGTGCACGCTCACGGCTTTCCTCGACGGCCAGACGCTCACGGCCACCGTCACCGTGCCTGTTGGCGGCATCGGTTTCGCCTGGCTAAAACCCAAGCAATGAGCGAATGGGTGATTGGGAGAGTGGGTGATTTGATGAGGGGCCGTGCTTCGGCAGACTCACCCACCCACAAGGGCACGCCATCGCCCGATGGGCTTCATCGTGCCGCGCTGCCGAGGTAGCGCTCGCGCAGCGTCGGCAGCGTGCCGTCTTCTTCGATCTCCCTCAGTAGGCGATTGATCTCACTGAGCAGGCGCGGGCTGCGCGCCCCGGTGGCGATGACGTAGGGCTCAGGTTCGAGGACGGGGCCCTCGATGTGATAACCAGCGTTGCCGCTGACGAATTCATAGGCCGTGACCGCGTCGACCAGCGCGGCCTGCACATCTCTGCTCTCGAGACCGGCGAGCGCTTCGGCGGCCGTGGGGTACAGCTGGGTGCGGACGCCTGCGGCGCGCCGCGACCACTGACGCGTCAGCACGTCGGCCATCGATCCGTACTCCGCGCCGACCAGCCGACCGGTCGCCCAGGTCCAGGGAGCCAGTGAGTCGAGCGTGACGGTGTCTGTCGCGGGGACCACAGCCCGGAGACCGGCCACGAAGTAGCTGTCGCTGTACGCGGCGTCATCCAGTTGATTGTTATCGGCCACGAATGCGGAGATGACGAGGTCGACGCGTTCGGAGGCCACGGCCTGCAAAAGCGCGTCGTATGTGATGTTCTCGATCCGCACGGCGACGCCGAGGCGCTCGCCAAGCGCGCGCGCCAGATCGACGTCCAGACCGTAAAGCGCGCCGTCGGGGCCCACGGCCGAGAACGGCGGGTAGCTCGCGTCGGTGGCGACGCGCAACACGCGCTCGGATTGGATCCGGGTCCACGCGCGATCGTCCTGTGCCAGCACGGCCCGGCCGACCCAGGCCAGGCCCAGCGCGGCCAGCAGCACAATCGCGCCGAGCAGCAGACGCCCGCGCGGAGTCGTCGGGAGGCGCGCGATCATGGCACGACGTCCTCGCGCGCCCACGCCTGCAGCGCATCGTAGATGGGCTTGCGAACGAACTCGGGCGTCACCAGCGTGAAGTAGTCGCCGTAGCTGTGCTGCGGCGCGGGATAGCGGAAAGCCCAGACGCAGACCGCCGGCACGTTGGCCCAACTCGACTCGGCCAGCCGCAGCGCCGCGATCGTGTAATCGATCCGCGCACCCGGCCGGACGGCGCGTGTCCAACGCGGCGAGTCGTTCCACCCCATCTCGGTGACGTAGATCGGCAGGTCGCCCTGCCCGTGCGCGGCGAGTGTCTGACGCACGAGCTCGACCCGCCGATAGTTGAGCGCATCGGCGGCCGGTGGCTCGTCTGGCGGGAAACCCAGCCCGTAGGCATGCACGGCCAGGCCGTCGAGCGCGGCGCCCGCGCCCGCGGCCAACATGCGCTCGAGATACACCAGGTCGTTCAGCGCCAGATCGCTGCCGTCGGGTTCGAGCGTGGGCGCCAACGCGCCGCCCAACACGATGACGTCGGGATCGGCTGCATGCGCGCGTTCGGCCGCCAGGACGACAAGCCGCGCGTATGCCTCGGGGTCCGGCCGGCGGAACCCCCACTCAAGCGCGACGTTGGGCTCGTTCCAGAGCACGATCGCGTCGAGCTGGCCTTTGAAGCGGTCCACAAAGGCGCCCACAAAGGCGGCGAAATCGGCGAAGTGGTCTTCGGTTAACAACGTGTCGGGGCCGTGCGAACCATCGACCGCCTCCGGCCGGGCCCATTCGGGGACGATTCCGCCCAGCCGCGCGACGACCTTCAAGCCCTCGTGGCGCGCAAAGTCGATGCGCAGCGCGGCCTGTCCGAAATCGTACCGATCGGCTTCGGGCGCGTAGTACGCCCAGGGGAAATACTCGACGATCGTGGTCGCGCCCATCTCACGCACCAACTCGAGCGTGCGCAGGATCTTCCAGGGCTCGACCTCATCGGTCAACCGCGTGTGGACGCACGTGATCGGGTGGCGCGACACGACCGTTTGCGTCGGGCCGAGTTCAAGCGGCGGTAGCGTCGCTCGCGGCATGGCCGCCAGCACGATCAGAACCAGCGTCGCACGGGCGAGCCAGGGCGCCCGACGTCGCAGACCTGCCGCCCATTGCATCAGCATCGACATCGGCGACGACTATAGCAGAGCGTCGGGCCGTAGCGCGAAGGCGCGCGCCTCAGTGTGCACGAGCGATGTGTCAGCGGCGTTTTCTTGCCGCGGATTTCGCGGATGTCGGCCGACTGAACAACGGATGGTGTGCCATCCCATTCCTTCCGCGCAATCTGCGATATCTGCGGCTAGAAAAAACCTGAAAGGTCGTGCTTGCACGCGCGCCTCATCCCGCGCCAGACGCCCCGAGGACACACATCGGGTCGTTCGCAGCCGGAGGAAGTGCCTGCGCGCCCAATTCAGGGGTAAGTCACCGTCAACGTGTAGACCTGCGTGCCCATCAGGGCCGTGCTGACCACACGCACCACGTACTCACCCGAAGCCGGCAAGGTGCCGTCGAGCACATACGGCGCGCCGCCGACGAACCCGACTTGAGCGCCGCCGCGTTGCGTCAAAGACACCTGCCCGAACGAATCCAATCCTTCGACGGACAGATGGTAAGGACCGGCCGCCGACGCCCTGAACCACCAGTAGTCGCTGTCCAGAGACAGGTCCGTATTGTGTACGCCGAAGTATGCGATGCCACTGGCAACCGGGCCGCTCGCGCGAGGGTCCGAGCCGTTGGGTTCGTTCTCCCAGAACGGGCTGTAGTTCACGAGGATCATGGGGAGATACACGAAGTACGTCGTCGGCTGCAGCGCCCGCGCAGGTGCTCCACCCGGCATCACCCACAACGCCAAAAACAAGATAATACGTATCCACTTCAGACGAGGATCTGACGACATTTCAGTATGATCTCCTGATTCGGTCAGGATCAGCGGACAAAATGCGAAATCTTAACGTTTCGGGTCGAAGCAGAATCGACAGCGCGTCATAACGAAGTATAACCCGGCGCGGCCCTATCGGGGATCGGGCCCTGCCGGCCGATCCAACCCTCGCCCAGCCGATGCCGGCTGCCGCCTGTACGAGACCGGCGCCGGCTCCCCTATCAGAGAACCGGCGCCGGCGCGATGTGTGCCCCGGATTGCGGCCTAAGGATGTGTGACCGTCAATTGATACTCGTTTGTGCCAAGCGCGCTGGAGTTATAGATGCGCACGTAATACGTGCCGGCCGCGCTGATGTTCACCGTGAACGACACGGTCGGGTTCGGGTCGCCCGAGAAGCCACCTGGGATATCGACGTTGCTGGCGTTCACAAGCTTGACCTGTCGACCCGGATCGAGGCTGGTGACCGTCACCACCACCTGACCCGGCCCGGCGGCCCGGAACATCCAGGTATCGCGGTCCAGCCCGTATTGATCGGCCTGATCGGCGTTGTAGCCGCCGCGGTACGTCCAGCCCGACACCATCGGCCCATTCGCCGAATTGATCGAAGCGTTGGGCTCGTACTCGTGCCGCGAATCGTAGAACTTGCGGATCTGCGGCAGGTATAGTCGGAACGCGTTGGTCTCGCGGATCAGGACCGTGACGATGCGATTGTCGCCGAGCGTCGCCGCGACCGGCGTGCCCAGCCCCATGCTAAAGAAGCGATCGCCGACATAGTGGCCCGAGTTCAGGATCGCCACGTTGATGATCTGCGTCGTCGTTCCGGGGGTGAACGTCACCACGCCGGTCGACAACACATAGTCCACGCCCGCCAGCGCCGTGCCGTTGGCCATTGTGTACGGCACCGTCACGGTGATGCCCGGGATCGCGCTCAGCGTGACCGTGATCGGCGCGGTGCCCACATCGCGTGCGACGTTGAAGGAGGGCACCGAGAACTGAATCGTCGGCTGTTGTTGCGCATCGACGATCGTGACCTGCGCCGACGCCGGGCTGCCCAACGTTCCCGGCGATTGGCCCGAGAGCTGGAAGCTGAAGAACCGGTCGCCGGTGAAGACCAGGTTGTTGAGGATCGGGATCGACACAGTGCCCGAGATCTGGCCCGTCGGAATGGACAGATTCCCGGTCGTGGTCACATAGTCGGACCCGGCGATCGCCGTATCGTTGGCCGTCGCGTAGTTGACGTTGATCGCGCTCGTGGAGGTATAGGGCAGCGTGATCGTCATCACGGCGCTGCCCGCGAGCTCACTCACGGTGTACCCGCCGCCGCTTGGGGGCTCGATGCGGGCGGCCGGCTCCGTCTCGTTATCCGTGATCGTCACGGTCGCCGACAGGGGTGAGCCGGCGCTGCCCGGCGCCGGGCTTTGCGTCCCGATCTGGGCGGTCAACGAGCGGGAGCCCGAGTAATAGGCGTTGTCGACAACCGGCACGCCAACCGCCACGGAAGCCACGCCGTTGGTGAACACCGCGGTCCCGGCGATGGCGTTGTGGTCGCGACCCGAGACCGCGGATCCATCGACGAACGAGTACGGCACGTTGATCTGGACTTCCGAGGTGTAGGGCACTGTCACCGAGAGCGCGATCGATCCGGAGTTTTCGGCGCCGGAGTAGGTGCTGGTCGAGAAACGCGCCCCGGGCGGCGTCTCATCGTCGTTGATCGTCACGGTCGTGCTGTTGCTGTTTGCCGGGCCCGGCGATTGGCTCGTGATCCGCACTGTGAAAGACTGTTGCCCGGAGTAATACGCGTTCTGCAGCAGACTCACCGAGATCGTGGCCGACGTCGCCCGTGCCGGGATCGTCACCGAACTCGTCGCGGCCGTGTAATCCGACCCGGCGACGGCAGTTCCATCATCGGTCGTGTAATTCACGAGGATCGCGACTTCCGAGGTGTACGGCAGCGACGCGGCGATCGCGACCGGGGTATTGCCCTCGGTCTGCGCGGCCGGTGTACCGAGTGTGACGGTCGGCACGCTCTCGTCGTCCGTGAGCGTGATCGTGGTGAGCGTCGTGGCGCCCAGGCTGCCAGGCGTCTGGCTGGTCAGACTGAACGTGAAGTTCTGATTGCCGGAGTAATAGGTGTTGTTGATCAGGCCGACCGAGACGACGCGCGACAGCGTCCCATTCGTGATCGTGGTGGTGCTCGTGATTGCCGTGTAGTCGCTGCCGGCCTCGGCCGTGCCATTGGCAGTCGCAAACGACACGTCGATGTTGACTTCAGACGTGTATGGCACCGTGATCGTCATCGGGGCCGTGGCCGCCGTCTCGGCGACGGTCACTGCCGAAGTCGTAAGGCTGGCCGAGGGTGTCGCCTCGTCGTCGGTAATCGTAACAGTCGCATCAGGCGTTGGGAACGTTCCATGCGAGACGCTCGTGAGCCGCACCGTGAACGTCTTGTTGGCGCTGGCGTCCCAGCTGTTGTTGAGGATCGGCACCGTGCTGGTTCCGGTCGTGACCCCGACCGGGAACGTGATGGTGCCGCCAGCCACCGAGGTGTACTCGGTGCCCGGGCGAGCGGTTCCATTGGCGATCGTGTCGAACGTAACTGTGACGGTCGTGACGTCGGCCGCGCTCAGCGTCGCCGTGATCGTCAGCGTGCCGGCATTCTCGTTCACGCTGTATGTCGAGCTGCTCCAGGCGGCCACCGGCGCGTCGGCGTCTTGAATCGTCAGCGTGGCCGGGCCATTGCCCGCCACAGCCGTGGTCGTGCCGAAGGTCGCCGTGAAGTTGCGGTTGCCCGTGATGGCGGTGTTGCGCAGGATGCTGACGCTGCTGTTGGCCGAGGTGGTGTTGCTGGCGAAGCTGAAGGTGCCGCCGGTGCCGGAGTAGTCGGTGCCGGCCAGGGCGGTGCCGTTGGCCAGCGTGTACGACACGGTCTGGGCGAAGGGCACGGCAGCGTCGAGATTGGCCGTGATGGTTTGTGTGCCGGCGGCATCGGCGGGTGTATAGGTCAATGGATTGAAGGTGACCACCGGGAGCTCGACGGCGCCCAAGTCGCAGGCGGCGCCGCGCGGGCGCGAGACGCCGCGCTGATCGGTGCCCGTGCAGGCGCCCAGGGCCGCGTTGATCGCCGGCGAGTTCGACGCCGGCAGCTGGGTCTGCGTGGCGCCGCCGTTCGCCCCAAGCGCGCCCAGCAGCGGCGCGCCCGTCAGCGGCGTCGTTCCCGTGAACGTGCAGCTCACGCCGGCACTGACGACGATGTTGGCGTTGGCGGCGGTGAGAGCCCCATAGCAGTCGTTGCCGTCCGGCCCGGTATTCCCGCTTAGGATCGAATTCTGGATCGTCAACGTCGAGCCGGCGATGGCGTAGGCGCCGCCGACGCCCGACCCGCCGGTCGTCGCGTTGTTGGCCAACGTCACATGATCGAGCGTGGCCGCAGCGCCGGCCACCGCCACCTGGACGCCGGCCGTGCCGTTGACCGAGGCATTGCCCGAGATCGTCGAGGTGCTGATCTGCGCCGTGGCCGCGGCGCCGTTGAGGCGCACCGCCCCGCCCGCGTTGTTGACCAACGTGCTGGTGTTGATCGTCACGGTACCAGTCAACACCTCGATCGCGGGATGCCCGGCGGCCTGATTGGCGATGGTCAGGCCCGTCAGGCGCAGGGCCGCGGCGGCATCGGTGATGCCAAAGATCGACGCGCCGACCAGGCTCGAGCCATCGATCGTCACCGCCGCGGTGGCCGGCGTGGGTTCGATGGTGATGTCGGTCGCGATGTTCAACTGGCCGAGCACCGGCAGCGCCGCCGCCGGGTCAAGGACGTAGCTGCCGGCCGGGACCTGGATCACATCGGCACCCGCGAGGGCGTTGGCCTCGTCGACCGCGGCCCGCAGCGTGCACACCGCTCCGGCCGTCGCACAACTCCCGTCGCCGGGCAAAGCATCCGCCGCGTCTGCCGTGCTGTTGACGACGAAGATGGCGGCGCGTGCCATCGGCGCGGGCGGCTGCGTCGCCAGCGCCAGGCTCAGCGCAATCACCAGTGCGATCACACCGCGACTGCCGACGTGGATCAGACGTGAGGCGTTCATGTACAGGCACCTTGAGCGGGTGTTCCCGCCAAAACTGGCAAGTTATGGCAATCCAGGATCATTGTAATGGGGGCTTGAACCGTGGCAAGGTGACTTGCGTCACAATCCGCCCGATCAAACTTTCGGGAATAGGTCGCGGATCCGCTCGAACAGGCGGGCCAGCCCGGCCAGCGATGCGTTGGCGGATGTGACGGCATCGGAGACCTGGCGCGTTGTGGATCGGGTTTGCTGCGACACGATCCAGGTGATGTCCTGGCCGCGTTTGAACCAGAACGGGCTTTCGCGAAGCAGGTAGGCCAGCCCGACGATCAGGGCAGCGACGAGGACGAACCCGACGAGCGCGATTGCGCCCCAGACCACGATCAGCGCCATGAGCGACACGTCCGCGATCGGTCGGCGATTGCCCGCTGCCTCGGAAGGGATCATGATCACGACGGCGACGATGACCAGTAGCGCGCCAATGCCAATCGGCAGCCAGATCTGCCAGAACGACTCGCTGTCGATCTTGGCCTTGGTGTGCGGGTTGCGGGTGCGAGGCGGTTGTGGGTCCACAGCCGTATTGTAGCCAAAGTCCCGAAAACGATGCGAGCCGCTGCGCCGGGCGCCGTCACGCCGTCCGGGCGGTTCGCGGTCATCGGCCGCTACTCAAGACAGCTCGCGCAGGAACGCGGCCAGGTCGAAGTCGGCCAGGGTCGGCACGACGCGATCGGCCTGGGCCAGGATGATGGGATCGCCGACGCCGATCGCCAGCATCCCGGCGGATTTGATCGCCTGGACGCCGACGGCCGCGTCCTCGACGCCGATACAGGCCCCGGGCGCGACGCCAAGCCGGGCGGCGGCCGTGAGAAAGATCTCGGGATCGGGCTTGCCGCGCTTGATCAGATTCGCGTCGACGACGTAATCGAAGGAGGTCGTGATGCCGAGCCGGTCGAGGATCGTGCCCGCGTTCTTGCTCACCGATGCCAGCCCGACCTTGAGCCCGGCGTCCCGCGCCGCGCGCAACGCATCGAGGGCTCCAGCCAACACGTCGGCCCGCGTCATGGTCGCGACAAGCCGTTTGTAGTCCTCGTTCTTCTGATCCGCGAGCCGCAGCCGCTCGGCCTGATCCGGGTCAAGGCCGCCGCGACGCAGGATGAGATCGAGCGAGCCCATCCGGTCGACGCCTTTCAACTGCTCATTGAACGCCTCGTCGAAGGGCACGCCCAGCCCTTCGGCCAGGCGCTTCCAGGCCAGAAAGTGAAACCGCGCCGTATCGGTGATGACGCCGTCGAGGTCGAAGATGATTGCGGTGTACATGGTCAACAGGTGATCCCGTGGTGTGATGAACGGCGAGCCGGGGGCTCACGGACGTCCTGACGCCGATGTCGGCG
Organism: Anaerolineales bacterium; assembly: GCA_044224715.1. Lineage (GTDB taxonomy): Bacteria > Chloroflexota > Anaerolineae > Anaerolineales > UBA6663 > UBA6663. The sequence continues at coordinate 9,629 of JBGAJV010000055.1, forward strand.
GGTCCGCCAGGGGTGCGCCCAGAGAGCGCGCAACGCCAAACACCGCTGGCGTGAGAATAAACGCGATTGTCACGAGGCTGCCGGCCGCGAGCCCGAGCGGATCGATCCCGGCGCTGCCATGCCAGTACACGGCCGGCACCCAGGCAGCGGTCCCAACAACCGCAGTCGCGCCGATCGCCAACGCGATCAGACGCACCCAGCCGCGGGTGCTGGCGAGATACACCGCGGCGCTGAGCACGAGGATCACGCCCATGGCGACGGCGTATGGGAACACGACTTCGGGCGCGATGTCGTCGAAGGCCGCCAACGCCTGCAACGGGAGGCAACCCAACAACGAGAAGGACACGAGCGACAGGTCCGCTTGGACGCGCGCGACCAACAGGCTCAAGGGCCGGATCGACCGCGTCATCGCCAAGCCGCCCCCGATCCCGACGGCCAGAGGCGCCCAGGCACGCCAACCCCACAACTCGCGGCCGAACGTCGGGTACCCGAACACGTCGATGCCCGGCGTGGACGAGGTCGTCAATAAGAGTGCGAAGAGCACGGCGCTGCCCAGATAGGCGAACACCCAGCGCGGAAAACCGGCCCGCCAGGCCAGCGCGATCGCGAGCGAAGGCAGACCGAGCACAAGCCAGAACAGACCGGCCCAAACTCCCGCGACCGACGACAACTCCGCTCCGTTCGTTGGCAGGGTCGAGACCGCGACCAGGACGCCCCACACCACGAACATGGGCAGGCCAAAGACCAGGTCGGCCATTGGGCGTGTCTGCGGCGCTGCGGAAGCGGTCGATATGTCCACGTCAGTGCGTTCGGGTGAAGCCGTGATTCAGCGCGCCAGGTCAAAACGGGCTTCGGGCGCCGTCGACGTCAGCTTGACCGTCGCGTCCCCGTGCAGGAACGTCAGCGTGTCACCTTCGCGCAGCCGGTAGGTCACGCCGTCGCCGTCGACGTTGACGTCGAGCCGCCGGCCCTGCGCGCGGACCGAGAAACGATAGTGCGTCCAATGTCCCGGCAGGTAAGGCGCAAACCGCAGCCGCCCGCCCTGCGCGCGCAACCCGCCAAAGCCGTAGACCAGGCTCAGCCACGCGCCCGCCATCGCCGCGAGATGCGCGCCGTAGGGCGTGTTGCCATGCTTGTTGTCCAGGTCCATCCGCGCCGTCTCGAGGAAGAATCGATACGCCGGATCGTGATACCCGACCTCGGAGGCGATGATGCTGTAGATGCACGACGAGAGAGACGAGTCGTGCGTGGTCAGCGGCTCATAATAGTCGTAGTCGCGCTTCTTCTCGGCCAGCGTGAATTTGTCGCTGAGAAGCAGCGAGGCCAGCACGACGTCGGCCTGCTTGAGCACACGATGGCGGTAGATCACCAACGGGTGGTAGTGCAACAGCAGCGGATAGTTCTCGCGCGGCGTGTTGGCGAAATCCCAAACCGGTTTCTCGAGGAAGCTGTCGTCCTGCGGGTGGATCCCGAGCGCCTCATCGATCGGCAGATACATTTTCTCGGCGGCCTCGCGCCAGCGCGCCGGCTCGTCGGTCGCCAGGTTGATCGCGGCGGCAATGCGCGCGAAGTCGGCCGGGCTTTCGCGCTGCAGGCGCTCGGCGACGTCGGCCGCGAACGCGAGATGCATCTGGGCCATGGCGTTGGTGTAATAGTTGTTGTTGACGCAGGCCGTGTACTCGTCGGGGCCCGTCACTTCATAGATGCCGAAACGCCCGTCGAGCCGGTCGACGAAGCGCCCAAGGCCGAGCCAGATCCGGGCCGTGTCCATCACGATCTCGGCCCCGGCTTCACGCAGGAAGCTCGGATCGCCGCTGACCTCGTCGTACAACTTGATGGCGTAGGCGATATCGGCGTTGATGTGGTACTGGGCGCTACCGGCCGGGAAGTAGGCCGAGCACTCTTCGCCCGCAATCGTGCGCCACGGGTACAGCGCCCCGGTGGCGTGGCCCATCTGCCGGGCGCGCTCGCGCGCATGCGGCAGCAACGCATAGCGGAACTCAAGCAGCTTGCGCGCGATGTCGGGCTGCGTGAACAGGAAGACCGGGAAGATGTAGATCTCGGTGTCCCAGAAGTAATGACCCTCGTAGCCCTCGCCGGTCAACCCCTTGGCGGCGATGTTGGTCTTGCCGTCCCGCCCGACCGACTGCAGCAAATGGAAAAGGTTGAAGCGGATGCCCTGCTGCAGGGCCTCATCGCCGTCGAGGGCGATATCGGCGCCCTCCCAGAAGACGCGCAGGAACTCGGCCTGCTCGGCGGCCAGGGCCTCGAACCCGGCATCGCGGGCGGCGGCCAGCTCGGCCCGCGCGCGCGCGACAAGGCCGATGGCCGGGTAGTCGCGCGACGTCACGTAGGCGCCGATCTTGGTCAGCGACACCGTGTCGCCGGGCTTCACCGTCGCGGCGAAGGTCTCGGCCACGTGCTGGGCCTCCGGCTCGTCCTGGGTCGCGCGCAGCCACCCCGTCTCGGGCGCCAGGCGATGCGTGGCGGCGCTGACCACCGCGAAGCCGCTGTTGCGCGTGTGATGGACCAGACCGATGGCGTCGGCCCCGGTGACTGTGGACTGCAACTGCAGCGGCGGCGCCGTGATGGTGCTGCCGACGCGCGGGTCGTCTCCGGCTTCGATGTTCTTCACCTGGCCGTCGACCGACGAGATCAGCCGCACGACCCCGGCGAAGTTCGTCGACGTCACGCTGTAATCAATAGCGAAGATGTGCTTGCGTGCGAGGCTGACCAGCCGGCGGCTCGTGATCGACACGCGGCGACCGCGCGGCGAGGTCCAATCGATCACGCGCGTGACGAGCCCGGTGCGCAGATCGAACGTGCGGGCGTAGGACTCGACGCGACCCTCGGTCAGTTCGAAGCGCTCGCCGTCGAGCTCGAGCCGGATCCGCTTGGCGTTGGGCACGTTGAGCATGAACTGCTTTATGCGCGCAAAGCCGTACGCGGTCTCCGGATAGACGATCGGCTCGGCCTCGAAGAAACCGTTCAGAAACGCGCCGTCCACAGAACGCCCGGCCGGCAGATCAAAGCCTTCTTCATGCGCGCCGCGCAGACCGATATAGCCGTTGGCCTGCGCGAAGATCGTTTCGTCGAGCACGCTGGTCTCCAGATCGAACCGCGTCTCGTTGATTTGCCAGGCATCGAGTGGATACGTATGGTGGTGTGTTTCGGGGGTCGCCACGTTCTACCTCATTGGGGTGGTTTGTCGGCGCGCTATCGACGTGCATTGTAGTGCTTTGGCAAGGCGCCGTGTGGAACGTCATGACGGATGTTCCAGACACAACCAACGTCGCGGTTGGTTGGAACCATCGACGTTTTATAACTAAAGCCGAACTTGGTAACGCCGATACCGAGCACATGAACATTGATGCCGCCGCCAGCTGGCCGACGTCGCTTGCGAGCATGGGTGTCTCTTTCCAGAGACAGAACGTGCAAACGCAGCTCGGTGTTGCCGTGATGCAACAGCAACAGGCTTCCGAGCAGCAACAAGCGCAGGCCTTGCTGCAAATGATCAATCAATCGACCGCCGCCGCGCGCGGTGGCGTCGACGTCTACGCCTGACCGCCTGGGTTCCGTCGGACGTCAAGACACCGCGTGTCTGAGCAACCGCGTCCAGACACCGCGCGTGCGAACGATTCGAGACACCGGGAGTGCGAACGAGAGTCGCATGGACATGTGACTGAACGAGAGCACTCCGGTGTTCTTTGTCTGTCTCGTTCGCACTCCCGGTGTCTATGCACTCCGCGCCTGATATCATGCCGGGATGCCGACGGCACAGGGCCCAGACCTCAACACGCTGCTCCGCAAACTACCCACGTTGCGCGACGACCCACTGGGGTTCTTCGTCGCGCTCGAACGTGACTACGGCCCTCTCGCCCGCCTGCCGTTCGGCCCGCGGCGCTCGGCCTTCCTGGTCAGCGATCCCGCCGCAATCCAGCATGTGCTTCAGGACCAGGCTCGCCGCTACACAAAGCGCACGTTTCAGTACACGACGCTCAGCCTCGTCACCGGCCAGGGGCTGCTCACCAGCGACGGCGCGACCTGGCTGCAACAACGCCGTCTGATGCAGCCGGCCTTCCATCGCGATCGCCTCGAAGGGTTCGCGACCCACATGCGCGGCGCAGCCGAGCGGCTCGCGCAGGCGTGGGCGGCGCGGCCCGCCGGACACCCGGTCGACGTCGACGCCGCCATGCTCGCGCTGAGCCTGGAGATCGTCGGCGCCACGCTGTTCAGCGCCGACCTGCAGGCCGAGGCGCCAGGTCTGGTGGCGGCCGTGATCACGGCGCTCGATCACGTCATCGCCCGCTCGCGCAATCCGTTCACCCCGCCCCTCTGGATCCCGACGCGGCCCAATCGCGCGTTTCGCGCGGCCGTCGGCGCGCTCGATGCGGCCGTGGCGCGGCTGGTGGCCGACCGCCGCGCCGGGCCTCCACGGACCGATCTGCTTCAGATGCTCCTCGACGCGCACGACGAAACAGGTCGGCCGATGCCCGAGCGCCAGCTGCGCGACGAACTGGTGACCTTGATCGTCGCCGGCCATGAGACCGTCGCGAGCGCCCTGACCTGGACCTGGGCGCTGCTTGCCCAACACCCTGATACAGCCGATCGCATCGCGGCCGAAGCCACGGCCGTCCCGACGCTCGATCCGCGATCGCTCCCGTACACGGCCGCCGTATTCGACGAGGCGCTTCGTCTGTACCCGCCGGCCTGGCTGATCTCGCGTCAGGCGGCCGAGGACGACGTCATCGCGGAGGTGCCCGTGGCAAAGGGCTCGCTCGTGATCGTGTCGCCGTTTGTCGTGCACCGCCGCGCGGCGCTCTGGCCCGACCCCGAGGTCTTCAAACCCGAGCGGTTCCTGGCCGGGCCGCCGCCGCGCTTCGCATATTTGCCTTTTGGCGCCGGGCCACGGCTGTGCATCGGCCAGGCCTACGCCCGGCTCGAGGGCGTGGTCGTGCTCGCCACGCTGGCGCGCCGAATGCGGCTATCATCCGTAACCGACGCACCGGCGACCATCGATCCGCTCGTGACGCTACGCCCGCGCGGCGGATTGCATCTGACCGTCACACCGCGCGCGCATTTCTCGGTCTGACGATTGACCAAGGAGCTGCATGGGACCCGTCTACACGCGCGACTTCAGAGTGCGCTACACCGAACTTGACGCCTACGGTCATGTCAACAACGCCAATTACCTGCGTTACATGCACGAGGCGGCCTTTGACGCATCGACGGCGTCGGGCTTTCCGCTGGCGCGTTGGGCCGAAATGGGTCGGGCCTGGTACATCCGCGACACCGAGATCGAGTACCTCAAGCCGTTGACGTTTCCGGAACGGTTCTCGATCGAGACCTGGCTGAGCGCGCGCGGCCAGGCCTGGGTGCGGCGCGAGTACCGCTTCGTGCGCGACGGCGAGGTGGTCGCGCAGGGCTACAGCATCTGGGCCTACGTCGACCTGAAGACGGGCGGCCCGGCTGTGGCGGACGCCGCGGCGCTCGCACCGCTGGGCGGGATCGACGCGATCCCGCTCGGCCAACGACCGCGCCTTGCCGAACCGCCGCCCGCGCCGACCGGCGCATTCACAGCGGAGCGCCGGGTCGACTTTCGCGACATGGACGCCGCCGGCCACGTCAATAACGCCAGTTACATCAGTTATATGGGCGAGTGTGCGTGGGACGTGACCGCCCACTTCGGGTGGCCCGCCGAGCGCCTGCACGCGGCCGGGTTCACCGTGTTCGCACGTCGACACCGCATCACCTATTTTCAACCGGCGTTCTACGGCGACGTGCTCGATATCACCACCTACGGCTATGACGTTCGGCGGGTCATGGCGACCCGACACTTTCGGATCACGCGGCGCGGCGCATCCGGAGCGGAGATCGTCGCGCGCGCCAACACGCTCTACGTTTGGGTCGACCTGGTCACCGGCCAGCCGATCCGCACGCCGGCCGACTACATGGAGTCCCTGGCGCCCAACCTGGCCGTCTAGCGACGGCCCGCCTGGAGGAGAAACGACGATGTCCCCTGCCCGTCACCTGGATGCCGAAGCCCTGTGGGCCGAGTTGCTGTCCGAAGAGCCGGCGCGCATTCGCAAAGCCTGGCTCGGCCTCGATGACGATGAAGCCGCCGCCGTGATCGCCCACCTCAACACGATGACGACCGAGCACGGCTGGGCCGAGGGTCAACGCGAGTCGGCCGGAGCGGCATTGCGAGCCATCCGGTCTCTGGCCGAGTAGGTTTCTTCATTAGTGGGGCAAACAAAACGAGCCAGCGTCGTCCGGGATGACCCGAAGGACGCTGGCTCGTGGCGCGAGCCGTTACGGCGCGTCGTGCGCGGCCCGACTCAGCGAGCCCGGCGCGCGCGGCGATCGGCCATGGAGATATGGGCCAGGCGCTCGGCCGCTTCGCAGGCATACGCCCAGACCGCCACCTCCGCCCAGCCCGGTTGATCGGCCAGGGGTTGGAGACCGGCCCGGCGCAGCCGCGAGTCCTGCCGCAGATAAAACTGTGCGGCCGTGGTGAGGGTGGTCTCGGGCAGTCGGGATTTCCGTGCGTTCATCATGTTCATACAATAAACGCACACCGAATCATTCTCCATAAAGTTCGACCCAAGAACGTGCGAAATACGCCTAAATCCAATCGAAGCCTCGATCGGTGTCGCTTCTAGATCCGACGCCAGGGCGTCCAGCGACAGATCGACGGCATCCCTCGTGCCGCGGAACTTACCGTCTGTGGGCGCGTTGCCCACCCGTATCGTCGACCAGACCCGAGCAAGAACCACGCAGCTTTCAGCCCGGATGATCCGCCGCGATTTGCGCCTTTGACACGTAGGGGCGGCGTTTTTTGGCCAATCGCGGTCACGCTCCCGTCGGCGACCGTGCCATGCGACCGTCTCAGGCGAACGCACAATTCAACTCTGCCGGCAGATCACGAACAAGATGGGGCCGTCCGAGAGCCCGCAGCTTCCGCGAGCGCGGTTCGGCCGCGCGCCTATAATGCGACATAATCGCCCTATAGGAACCCAGCACCTTCGCATGACCACGCCAACCGTCGAGCCGATTCCGCCATCGCCCCAACCCAACCCGAAGCGAGAGGGGGCCTCGAGCCCACTCTGGCGCATCGTGGCCGCCGCGGTTGTTTTGGCGTTGTTCAGCCCCTTGGCCGCCCCGATCGACGTGCCGGAGTGGTACAGCGACGCGCGCCGTGCCCTCGGGGCCGAGCCGCAGGACCTTGAAACAGCCCGGGCCGCGTTGGCTCGCGCCGCCGACCGGCTGCCGTATGACGGCCTGACGCAGTACCGCGCCGGGCAGGTCGCCCTGGCCGCCGGCGACGCCGAGGCAGCCCTCGCGCGCTTTCAGGCAGCGTTCAGCCTGATCGACGTGGGCGCCGCCGAACACGTCGCGCTCGGCGACGCCTATCTCGCGCAGGGCAAACGCGCCGAAGCCGTCGCCGAATTCGAGACCGCGCGCGCCGCCGATCCACAGAACACCAACACGCTCGGCCGGTTGGCCAAGGCTTATGAGGCCGACGCCCGCTATGCCGACGCCGTCGCGGCCCTGGCCCAACTCAGCCAGGCCGGCGCCGCCGATGCCCAACAACTCTACCGTCTGGGCGTGCTGACCAGCGTGGTCGAACCGTCGGCCGCCGCGTCACGGCTCGCCGTCGCCGCCGAGGTGCCGTCGCCGTATCAGGCGCCGGCGCGGCAGCTGCTCGATGCGGTCTCGCGCGCCACGGCGCAGACCGATCCGGCGTTGGTCTACGGCACGATCGGCATCGCGCTCGTACAGCTCGCGGAATGGCCGCCGGCCGAGGCCGCGCTGCAACAGGCCGTGACCGCGAACGACACCTTCGCCGACGCATTCGCGTATCTCGGTCTCGCGCGGGATCGTCAGGGCAAGGACGGCGCGCAGGCGCTCGCGCAGGCCGCTGCCCTGACGCCCGACTCACCGCTCGTGAACTTCCTCTATGGCCTGCACTTCCGCAGCCTGAGCCAATCGGCGGATGCCCTCCCGTGGCTGCACAAGGCCCAGGCCGCCGACCCGAACAATCCGGCGATCGCGGCGGAGCTGGGCGGCGCGTATGCGGCGACCGGCGATCTGGCCAACGGCGAGGTCTGGTTCCGCAAGGCCGTTTCGCTCAACGACCGCGACGGGCAGTTCTGGCTGTTGCTGGCGCGCTTCTACGTGGATCGCGACTACAAGATCGCGGATGAAGGCCTCCCGGCCGCGCGCATGGCGGTCGGGCTCAACCCCAACAGCGCGTTGGCCGCCGACGCCCTCGGCTACGCGCTGGTGCTGACGGGCGACGGTCTGACCGGCAAGCAGGAGCTCGAACGCGCCCTGGATCTTGATCCCGGTTCCGCCGCCGCCAACTACCACCTGGGCGCTTATTTCCTGAGCGCCAATGACGCCGAGACCGCAAAGATCTATTTCAACCAGGCTATGGCGCTTGACCCTCAGGGCCCGTACGGCGACCTGGCCGTCAAGGCGCTGGCCCTGATCGGAACGCCGTGACGCGGCACCACGCCGATGGCGCTGGATCCGTTTGCCTGCCGCGAAAGCTCGGATCGAGGAAGCGATTCGTGCAACTCATGGCACAGGGCTCCGCTTGATCGCCTTTCGATGCGATCGCCCTGACCCTGCCGCCCTCGCCACACGGAGTGGGATACAATGCCCGAATGCGACCCAGCTCGCGGTGGATGTTGATCGCGTCGCTTTCGACGATTGGTCTCACGGCTTGCGCCGCGCCCCAACCGACGAGTGCGCCGGGCAGCGTCATCCTGCAAGACGACTTCAGCTCCCCCGAAAGCGGCTGGACCCGACAGAGCAGCCAGGAACAGACCGTCGACTATCTGGACGGGCGGTACCTCGTCGATGTCGAACAGGCGCAGGTCGATGTATGGGGACAACCCGGGCTTGACCTCAACGACGTCACGATCGACGCCGAAGCCGTGCTCGATGCCGGCCCGACCGACAACGCTTTCGGTGTCGCCTGTCGCCTGACCGGCGAACGCGACGACGCGGGTTACATCTACTTCATGATCAGCAGCGACGGCTACTACGCCGTCGTGCGTCAACACGCCCGGCAACGCACGTTCCTCAACCCGGCCGGGGATTTCGAGCCGCTGGCAGCCATCGACCAATCGCCGGCAGCGGTCAACCGCTTGAGCGCGACCTGCAAGGGGACGACGCTCACGTTCACCGTCAATGGTCAGGCCGTCGGCACCTTCACCGATAGCGAACTCACCCATGGCGACGTCGCCGTGATGGCAAGCACGTTCAACGCCGCCGGCGTGCGCCTCCTTTTCGACAACGTCATCGTCCGCCAACCTTGAAGACATGTCAAAAACCATCTTCTCCAAAATCATCGACGGCGAGATCCCGGGCACCTTCGTCTATCGCGACGAGCGCATCGTGGCGATCAAGGACATCGCGCCCAAGGCCCCGACCCACATCCTGGTGATCCCGATCAAGCCGGTCGTCGGGGTGGAGTCGGCCACCGCAGAGGATCAAGCCCTTCTGGGCGATCTGCTGCTTGTCGCCGCACGTCTGGCCCGCGAACTCGGCCTGGAAGCCTCCGGTTATCGGCTGGTCATCAATTCCGGCGAGGACGGCGGCCAGACCGTGCCGCACCTTCACGTCCATCTCCTCGGTGGTCGCGCGCTGGCCTGGCCACCCGGATAGGCCGTCACCCGCAAGCACGGCGTTGGCAATCGTTCTGCGCCGCATGGATGGTCCAGCGCCGCGGTTGACACCCTGCGGGCGGACGCGCGTGCGAATTCGTGTGAATTCGCAACTGTGCGCCACCTCGTATCCTGCCGCATCACCCCCATGGCCGCAGAGTGACCCCGACTCATGACTTCGCCGACAAGATCCGGCCTGCTCGGGGCGATGCCGAGACCAGGGCGATAACGCGCCCAAGCACTCATGCCCTGCTTCCACTTCCAGGGCAAACGCATCCGGTTTTCCGATTCATAAGCTCTGCCGCGAATTGCCGCATCGCACGATCCATTCGCGTCATTCGCGCAATTCGCGACGAAATCCGCGTTGCCCACATCGAAATGCGATTGTCCTGCTCCCGCTTCCCATGGACGGCAAACAGGTATAATCTTTTGTTAGCGTTGTGAAAAGCGAGATCGGTAGAAAGACGCACAGGAAACGGGATGTCACTCAAGGAATCGTTGAACGGCGCCCTTAAGGACGCCATGAAGAGCGGTGCCGAGGTTCGCAAGCTGACCTTGCGCCAACTGCTGGCGGCGATCCGCCAGGTCGAGCTCGACCAGCGGATGGTGGCCGTCAAGAAGCTCGGCGGCTCGCCCACCGACGCGCAGCTCAAGGAACTCGAATCGATCTCGCTCGGCGACACCGACGTGTTGGCCGTCATCCAGAAAGAAGCGAAGTCACGCCGCGAGGCCATGGCCGAGGCTGAGAAGGCCGGCCGGGCGGACCTGGTGGCCGCCAATCAGGCCGAACTCGACGTGCTCGATGCCTACCTGCCCAAGGCGCTCACGCGCGAAGAACTGGTCGAGATCGTCAAGGCCGCCATCCAGGAAGCCGGCGTCACCGACCTCAAGGGTCAGGGCGCCGTGATGAAGATCGTCAGCCCGCGCACCAAGGGTCGCGCGGACGGCAAGGTCGTGAACGACGTGGTGCGTGAACTGCTGAGCTGATTTTTCTCGGCCGCGTGGGAGCGCCATGATCGCAGCCCCCGTCGAACATACGCCATTGGCGCCGCATCGCGAACCTGGGCAGACCCTGGGGCGACAGACGCTGTTCGCCGTGCTCTGGCTGATCCTTGTGGCCGGCGCGGCCGGTTTGACGGCGGCCCCGCGCACCCTTCCCGCGATCCTCAATGTGCAAGTGGGCGCGCCGGCGCCTCAGGACGTCCTTGCGCCGCGATCGGTCTCCTTCGAAAGCGCCGCCCTCACCCAGCAGGCGCGTGAGCGCGCTTCGGCCGCCGTCGCAGACGTCTACGATCCCCCGAACAGCCGCATCGCCCGCCAACAGGTGCTGCTCCTGCGCGACGTCATCGGCCAGATCGACGACCTGCGCGCCGACCCGCGCATCGCCCTGGTCGACAAGCAGGCGCAGCTGACCTCGCTCCCCGATCTACCGTTGACCGACGCCGCGGCCTCCCTGATCCTGCGCTTCTCGGAAGACGCGTGGATCACGACCCAGAACGAAGCCCTCACCGCGCTCGAGCGCGTCATGCAAAGCCAGGTGCGCGCCGACCAACTCGAAGTGGTCCGGCGCTCGGCTCCGGCCGTGCTGAGCGTGGACCTGACCGACGAGCAGGTTACGGCCGTGACGGCTTTGATCAACCCGCTGATCATCCCGAACAGCCTGTACAACGACGTCGCCACGAACACGGCCCGTCAGGCCGCGCGCGACAACGTCGGCCCCGTCGTGCGGCAGATCATACGGGGTCAGGCCGTGCTCACGCGCGGCCAGGTCGTGAACGACGCGGACCTCGAGGCCCTGCACGCGCTGGGTTTGGGCGAAACCGGCGGCGACCAGAAGCAACTCTGGGTCACCACCGCAGCGGCGTTGCTGACCGGCATCGTCCTGGCCGCCTATTGCTGGCGGTTCCGCCCCGAGGTCGCCCGCAGCCTCCGGATGGCCGCGGCGTTCACGGTGCTGGCGCTGCTCTATCTGGCGGTCGCCGTGCTGGCGCTGCGCGAACCGATGCCCACGCCGCTGCTCTTGCCGACGGCCGCGCTGGCCATCATCTTCACCGCGCTGACCGGACCGCATTTCACGATCACGGCCATCGTGCTGCTCAGCGGCCTGGTCGGCCTGATGGCCGAAGGTCAGCCGGAGCTGGCCGCCTATAGCGTGTGCATGGGCGTCGTGGCCGCGATCGTGTTGCAGCGGGCGGATCGGCTCAACCTGTTCTTCTGGGCCGGTCTGGGCGGCGCGCTCGCCGGCACCGGCGTATTGGCCGTGGCTGCCTTGCGCGAACCCACGCTCGAACCGGTGGACATCACGCTGCGCATCGCCGTGGCGATGGTCAACGGCGGCGCATCGACGGCGATCGCGCTGCTCATCCTCTTCGCCATCGGCGGCCTGCTGGGCTTCACGACGACGCTGCAACTGGTCGAGCTCTCGCGGCCCGATCATCCGCTCCTGCGATACATCCTGCGCAACGCGCCGGGCACGTATCAACACAGCCTGCAGGTGGCCAACCTCGCCGAGCAGGCCGCCGAACTGATCGGCGTCAACCCATTGCTGATGCGGGTGGCGGCGCTGTACCACGATTGCGGCAAGGCGCTCAATCCGCAGTACTTCATCGAGAACCAGCTCGATCAGTACAACGTTCACGCCGACCTCGAGCCGAGCGCGAGCGCCGAACTGATCATCCGGCATGTGGAAGACGGGCTGCTCCTCGCCGGCCGCCACCGGCTGCCGCCGCGTATTCGCGACTTCATCGCCGAGCACCACGGCACGCTGACGACGCGCTTCCAATATGCGCGCGCGCTCGAGGCTGCCGGCGGCGACACAAGCCGCGTGGACATCCGCCACTTCACGTACCCGGGTCCCGCGCCCCGCAGCCGCGAGACAGCGCTGCTCATGCTGGCCGACAGTTGCGAAGCCAAGACGCGCGCCGATCGGCCGCAATCCGACGAGCACATCGCGCGGATCGTCAACGGCATGGTCGATGATCGTGTCGCGCAGGGTCAGCTCATCAACACGGGTCTGACCCTGTTGGAACTGGCGATCATCCGCCGGTCGTTCATCAACACCTTGCGCGGGCTGTACCACACCCGCATCCAGTATCCGGAACTGCCGACTGCCCCGGCCGTCACCGTGACGGACGACGGCCACGAGGGCGCCCCAACCCATGCCCCGCAGCCCCTACCAAATCCAGATCCAAATCAACGTCCGGCTACGGTCTGACGCCGAAGCGCGCCACATCGGACGTGTGCTGCGTGCCGCGGCGCGTGCCGCGCTGACGACCCGGTCCGCGCCGGCCGGCGCGCTGAGCGTGCGCGTGGTCGGTGACGGCGAGATCCGCCGGCTCAATCGCACCTTCCTCGGACACGATTACGCCACCGACGTGCTCTCGTTCCCGGCCGAGGAGGCTGCCGCCACCCGGCCGTACTACGGCGATCTGGCGCTCGCGCTCCCGCGGGCGCGCGCGCAGGCCCGGGCCGGCGGCCATGCGCTCGACGACGAGTTGCGTCTGTTGGTCGTACACGGCGTCCTGCACCTGCTCGGCTTCGACCACGACTCGATCGCCCGACAGCGGCGGATGTGGCGCGCGCAGGCCGAGATCCTCTCCGGTCTCGGATCGGCCTTCGTGGCGCCCAAACCCGTCCACGCCGAACCGCTTGCGCAGCGATAGTGCGCGATGCGCCTCTTCCGGTTGTGGCCTTTGTCCACGGGCCCGATCACGCCGAACCTGTTCGCGGTCAAGATCCTGACGGTCAACTTCTTCCTCTTGCGTCACGCTCACGGCTGGCTGGCGATCGACGCGGGATTCAGCGGGCCGCTGATCCGGCGCGAGTTGAGGCGCCTCGGGATTCGGGCGAGCGAGATCACGGACGTCGTTTTGACGCACACCGACCTCGATCACGCGGCCGGGCTGGGTGTGTTTGCAGCCGCCAACGTCTGGCTGCCCGCCGGCGAGGTCGAACTCATCACTCATCGTCGCCCGCGTCTCCTTGGTCTCTTCCATAATGCCCGAATCTGCCGGCCGTATCGGACGCTTCAATCCAACGAGGTGGTGGAGATCGCGGGCTACTCGATCCGCTGCCTGGCCACTCCCGGGCACACCATCGGGTCGATGTCGTACCTCCTCAATGACGAGTGGCTCTTCGCCGGAGATGCTTTCAAGCTGATCGATGGCCGGGTCAGTGCCCTCCGCGGTTACATCAACATGGATACCGCGGCGATGAAGCGCTCGATCCGAGGGCTCGCGAACCTGAAGGGCGTCTCGTTGGCCTTGACCGGGCATACGGGCCTAACGCGAACGTTCGACCGCGACATCGCGCCCTGGCGCGAACACTGATGGCCCCCGCGTGAAACGGCGCGATGGGCCTGTGCCGTCTCCCTCGACATTGCCGATCACGCGGTGAGATTTGCGCATGCTGGAAGGAATCGCCGCGTTGACGAACAGGACCGAGATGGTATACTTCAGGCAATGACGCAGGTGACAACGACTCAGCAGGCTTGCATGTGTATCTGGCGGAGGCGCAAAGCCGCTGCCTGATCGTGCTTGCCTCGCGTCAAGCGCTTTCGAGGAACGAGCTGCCGCCTCCCACTGACACAGTGGGAGGCGGTTTCTTTTTATGATCACGTCATTCGAACGACTCCAACCCGGACGCCCGATGCCACACAGCCGCCTTATGCCGGGCGGCCGACCTACACACGAGCGGGCTCACGAGGCCGTCGGCCTGGTCGACCTGGTCGGCAATACGCCGTTGCTGCGTCTGCGCCGGGTGACGGACAGGCTGTCGGCGGCCGTCGAGGTCTACGCCAAGGCCGAGTGGTTCAACCCCAGCGGGTCGATCAAAGACCGGCCGGCGCTGGCGATCCTGCGGGCGGCGCTGCCGGCCCTGGTCGGAGGCAAGATCGCGCTCGACTCGACCTCGGGCAACATGGGCATCGCGTATGCGACGCTGGGTCGCGCGCTCGGAGTCGCTGTCAAGCTGGCCATCCCCGCCAACGTCAGCCCGGAGCGCCTGGCCATCCTGCGCGCGATGGGCGTCGACCTACTGCTGACCGACCCGACCGAGGGCTCCGACGGCGCGATCCGCGCGGCCCGCGCGCTCGCGGCCGCCGAGCCCGACCGGTACGTGTACCTCAACCAGTACGACAACGCCGCCAACTGGCGTGCCCATGTCGAGACCACGGGTCCCGAGATCCTGCGTCAAACCGGGGGCCGTGTGACGCACTTCGTCGCCGGCCTCGGCACCAGCGGCACGCTCGTGGGCGTCGGGCGCGTGCTCAAGGCCGTGCGGCCTTCGGTGACGGTCGCCGCCGTTCAGCCTGACTCGGCCTTTCACGGCATCGAAGGCTGGAAGCACATGCCGACAGCCATCCGCCCCGGCATCTACGACGACGCGGTGGCGGACCTGAACCTGGCGGTCTCGACCGAGGCCGCGCACGCCATGACCCGTCGCCTGGCGCGCGAAGAGGGGCTGTTCGTCGGCATCTCGGCCGGCGCCGCGGTGGCGGCGACTCTCGAGCTGGCGCGGACGGTCCCTGCCGGGGTATTCGTGACCGTGCTCCCCGACTCCGGCGTCAAGTACGTGAGCGATCGACTGTGGCGGGAGGGAGAGGCATGAGCGCCGTCACGACGATCACGGCCGAGGCCTACCTGGCGCTCACCGCCCATCTCGAAGCCGCGTACCCGAACGAAGGCGCGGGTTTGCTACTGGGCAGCGGGGACGGCGCAGATCGCGCCATCACGGCGGTGCTGACTCTGCCCAATCGCTGGGACGGTGACGAGCAGTACCACCGCTTCCTGCTCACGCCTCAGGACATGCTCGCCGGCGAGCTTGAGGCCGCTCGCCGCGGTCTTGACGTGATCGGGATCTTCCATTCGCATCCCGACCACCCGGCCGAGCCCTCCGGCTTCGACCGCGACTGGGCGTTGCCCTGGTACGTCTACACCATCACGCGCGTGACGGCGGGTCGCGTGGATCACACGCGCGCCTGGCGGCTGCGCGACGACCGCTCGGGCTACACCGAGGACACGTTCTCCATCATCGGCGAGACACGCCGCAACTGACCCAAAGGACATCATGACCACGATCCGCATCCCTACCCCGCTCCGCCAGTACACCAACGGCCAGGCCGAGATCCCGGTCGCGGGCACCGACGTCGGCGCCATCTTGAGCGACCTGACCGGCAAGCATCCGGCGCTGCGCGGGCACCTGTACACCGACGGCGGCGAACTGCGCGCCTTCGTCAACATCTTTCTCAACGACGAGGACGTGCGCCATCTGCAGGGCGCGGCGACGCCGGTGAGCGAGAGTGATCGGCTGATGATCGTGCCGAGCATCGCGGGCGGCAGCGACGGCGATCTGACCAAAGTCGATCATGCCGCCCTGCGCGTCAACCAGGCCGCGATCATCGCGCTGGCCGTGGTCGGGTTCATCGCCAACACGCCCTGGCTCGTGGCCCTCGTCGCGGCCGTGATGACACTCGGTACCCTGCTGCGCCGGCCCGGTTTCCGGCCGCTGTACACGAACGTGCTCAAGCCGCTCGGGCTGGTCAAGCCAGACGTCATCGCCGACAACGCGGAGCCGCACGTCTTCGCGCAGGGGCTCGGCGCCGCATTCCTGTGGGGCGCGACGATCGCGCTCTTCGCCGGAGCGGGCGTGATCGGTTGGGCGCTGACGTGGTTGGTGATCGCGCTGGCCGCGCTCAACCTGTTCGCCGGGTTCTGCGCCGGCTGCTTTGTGTACTACTGGCTGGCCCGACTCAAGACACCGGGGTTTCTCAAGACCCCGCCCGCCGGCACCTTCCCGGGTCTGCGCCCCAGGGCGTGAGCCGGGGTAGACCGCCTTTGAAACGGAGACACCCATGTCGGTAGAAGACCTGCTCGCTCGTTCGTTCATCGCGGTCGCCCTGGCCGTGGCGGGCGTCGTCGCATTCAGATTGTGGCGCGCGGCCCAACTGCGCCGGGTCGCTGACGTCGGGCCGCGCACACCCGGGCTTGACGCCTGGACGCCCGGGCGGCGCGCGATCCTGTACTTCACCACGCCCGACTGCGCGCCGTGCCGCACCACGCAACGTCCGACGCTCAAGCGGCTGCAGGCCGACCTGGGCGAGGCCGTGCAGGTGATCGAGATCGACGCCGCCGAACAGCGCGCGGTGGCCGACCACTGGGGTGTGCTCTCGGTGCCGACCACGTTCGTCCTGGGCGACGACGGCCGACCGCAGCATGTCAACATCGGCGTGACCGGGTATGATCGATTGAAACGCCAGCTGGCGGCCTGACGCACAGGGCCATGCCACGAATTGCACGGGAGTCAGCGGCTTTCCAGTCACCGGTAGCTTAGGCCAAGAACGGGGTGCTCCACGGACCGGGAGCACCCCGTTCTTGGCCTACGTCTTCTGCAACTGAGCTGAACCGTTGCCGGGCGTGCAGGCAAACGAGGACGTTGAAAGGACAATCGACTCGCATGACCATCGCATTGAACCGCGTCCAGCCTGAAGACGTGACGCTGACCAACGACGAGATCCTGCGCTACAGCCGTCATCTGATCATGCCGGAGGTGGCGCTCAGCGGGCAGAAGAAGCTCAAGGCCGCCAGCGTGCTGCTGATCGGCACGGGCGGTCTCGGCTCCCCGTTGGCGCTGTATCTTGCCGCCGCCGGCGTCGGCAAGATCGGCCTGGTCGATTACGACGTCGTCGACCAGACCAACCTGCATCGTCAGGTCATCCACGGCGAGTCGAGCGTCGGCGTGCTCAAGGTCGAGTCGGCCAAGCGGCGCATGCTCGATCTGAACCCCGACATCGAGGTCGTCACCTACAACGAGCCGTTCACGTCCGAGAACGCGCTGCGCATCGCGGCCGACTACGACGTGCTGGTCGACGGCACCGACAACTTCCCGACGCGCTATCTGGTCAACGATGTCTGCGTGCTGCTTGGCAAGCCCAACGTCTATGGCAGCATCTTCCGCTTCGAGGGCCAGGCCTCGGTCTTCTACGCCAAGGAAGGCCCGTGCTACCGGTGCCTGTTCCCGGAGCCGCCGCCGCCCGGGCTGGTGCCCTCGTGCGCCGAGGGCGGCGTGCTCGGCATCCTGCCCGGGACGATCGGCACGATCCAGGCGACCGAGACGATCAAACTCATCCTGGGCATCGGCAGCAGCCTGGTCGGTCGGTTGATGCTCTACGACGCGCTGGCGATGTCGTTCGAGGAAGTCAAGCTACGCAAGAACCCGCGCTGCGTGATCTGCGGCGAGCACCCGACGGTGACCGGCTTGATCGACTACGAGCAGTTTTGCGGCGTGCCGGGTCACGATCATGAAGGCGAGCAGTCGAGCACCTGGGATCTGCCGGCGACCGAGCTGGCCGCCCGGCTCAAGGCCGGGGAGGATCTGAAGATCATCGACGTGCGCGAACCGCACGAGTGGCAGATCTCGCATATCGAGGGCGCGCGGCTGATCCCGCTCGGCGAGCTGGCCGCGCACATGCACGAGCTCGATTCGGCGCAGGAATACGTGATGCAGTGCAAGAGCGGCGTGCGCTCGATGAAGGCGCTCGAGCTGCTCTACACGGCCGGGTTCCGCAAGCTGCACAACCTCAAGGGCGGCATCAACGCCTGGGCGCGCGACGTCGATCACACCGTGCCCGTGTATTGAGCCCGTTCACCGCCTCAAGCGCGCGTCAGGGCGTCGCCGGGATCCCGGGCGACGCCCTGTTTGTTTTGATCGGCATGTAAGGCCGGCCGTGCGTTATGGAGTCTGCGAAAACGAGGCGGCGCGAAGGTCGAGGTCCCGCGTCGCTTGATATTGCGCCGGGCCCTGATGGGTTCCGCGGCAACTCACGAGCAGCGCGCACGTGCCGCGTGAACCTGCGCCGGCTCCCACGCTATCTGGAATGTTTGTTGCATCTCCTTGCTGGTTGGCTTTGGTGTGCGGTCGTTTGGGCGCGGCTTCTGGACAGTGATGATCGATATAATCCCATCAAACGGTAGGGATCCGAGACGGTCGAGGATGCAAACCGGCAACCGGACGGACGTTCACGTGCTGGGCCTGTTGGCCGAGCTCAATCGCATACTGCGCGAGGACGATGGGCCGGACCTGCAGGTGCAGCAGATGCTCCTGCTGGCGGCGCAGGCTGCCCGGGCGGACGGCGCGGCGCTCTGGGCCGACCCCGAGGCCGCTGGCGAACTGCGCTGTGTCGCCTCGGTCGGGCTGTGCGCGGATACCCCCGCCCCGCACCCGGCAGCCAGCCCGCGCACGATGGCGCTGCGCATGACGGCCTTCGGCGTCGCCGTAGGCATCCTCGAAGCCCGCCGCGCCCCGAACGGCCAGCCCTTCGGCCTCGACGACCACGAGAACCTCGAAGTCCTGAGCGGCACGATCGCGCTCGCCATCCACAGCCAGCGGATGTGGGAGCGGCTGGCCCACAGCGTGGCCCGTCAGCGTCTGCTCGACAAGGTCCATCGTCACTTTCAGGAGACCCTGGATCTGGGCACCCTGATCCCAGCGATCTTCAACGAAGTCGACCGCGCCATCCAGGCCGAAGGCCAATCGATCTGGCTGCTCGACCCGGGCAAGCCCGGGCACGGCCCGGCCCGGACGGCCACCTGTCGCTTCGCGGCCGGCGTCGGCGCGCCGAGCGTGCTCAACCTGACCGTGCCGCTCGATTACAGCCTGGTCGGCCAGAGCATCCTGGCCCAGCAGCCGTTGCTCATCCCCGATGCCCAGCGCGACCCGCGCTGGAACCGCGGGGCCGACGAGCGCACGGGTATGGTCACGCGGACCGTGATGTCGGTGGCCATGGTGCGCGAGGGCCGCGCGATCGGGGCCATCCAGGCGATCAACAAACAGGGCGGCCAGCCGTTCGACGAGGACGACCTCTATCTGCTCAGCGACATCGCCAACAGCGCGGCGATGGCCATCGAGAACGCCAGCCTGTTCGACGCGCTGCAGACCAGTTACGATTTGACGCTCGAGGCGTTGTCGAGCGCGCTCGAGTTGCGCGACCGGGAAACCGAAGGCCACTCGCGGCGGGTGGTCGCATACACGCTGCGGCTGGCACGGCAACTGGGCATCGTCGACCCCGAG
Source organism: Anaerolineales bacterium (assembly GCA_044224715.1). Classification (GTDB taxonomy): domain Bacteria; phylum Chloroflexota; class Anaerolineae; order Anaerolineales; family UBA6663; genus UBA6663. The sequence goes on from JBGAJV010000055.1 coordinate 29,371, forward strand.
CTGGCGCACATCCGGCGCGGCGCCCTGCTCCACGACGTCGGCAAGATCGGCGTGCCCGACGGCATTCTGCGCAAACCCGGCACGCTGGAGCAGGACGAGCGCGACGAGATGAAGCGCCACCCGGCGCTCGGCTACGAAATGCTGATCGGCATCGCGCCGTTGCGGCCGGCGCTCGACGTCGTGTTGGCGCACCACGAACGTTGGGATGGGCACGGCTATCCGCTCGGCCTGCGCGGGGAAGCGATCCCGCTCTCCGCGCGGCTCTTCGCGCTGGCCGACGCCTTCGACGCGATCACGTCCGACCGCCCGTACCGCAACGCCCGCCACTATGCGGAGGCCCGCGCCGTCATCCTCGCCGAATCGGGCAAGCAGTTCGACCCCCTGATCGTGCAGGCCTTCCTGGCCATTCTCCCCAGCGAATGGGAAACCATCCGTTTGAACGTCGAACGCGAACTGACCCGCTGGCGTCAGGACCGCGCCGTCCTCCTCAACAACGGCTACGACGACATCCGTTCCTTCAGCGACCGCGACGAGGCGGAGTGACGCGCGAGTGTGACCGCGCTGGTTGAGCCCGTTGGCGAAGCCGCGGCGTTCATCCGGAGCGGCACTGACGCTGGATCAACGGTCGAGACCGATGCGCGTCTAAGGCTCAACATGAGCGCGCCACCGCGACCACGTGGCGTCAACAGGGAAGGCGCGCCCCCGCAAACCCGTGCCTCCCGCAGCCTGTCATTCGCATCCGCGCTATGATTGCCGCATGTCTGCTCGAGAATTGACCTATTACGGCGGTCAGGCGGTGCTGGAGGGCGTGATGATGCGCGGCCGGCGGTCCATGGCCGTAGCCGTGCGCGCGCGCAACGGCGAGATCGTGGTGCATACCGAGGCGCTGGGCGGCCTGTACACCGGGCCGATCGCGCGGCTGCCCTTTGTGCGCGCTTTGCTCAGCCTGTGGGATGCGCTGGGGCTCGGGTATCGGAGCCTGATGTTCGCGGCGCAGGTCTCCGAGGGCCAGTCGGCCAAAAACGCGCAGTTGGGCTGGAGCGATTGGCTGATGGTGGCCGGCTCCCTCGTATTCGCGGTCCTGGCGTTCATGGTGATGCCGACCTCGTTGGCGTACTGGCTCGAGACCAACCTCGGGTTGGCGTACTGGGCGACGACGTTGATCGAGGGAGCGCTGCAGATCGGGCTCCTGCTCACATACCTCTGGGCTATCGGTCAGATGCCCGAGATCCGGCGGCTCTTTGGTTACCACGGCGCCGAGCATCAGACCATCCACGCCTACGAAGCCGACGCCCCGCTGACGCCGGCGGCCGCCAGTCGGTTTCCGCTCGCCCATCCCCGCTGTGGGACCGCGTTCATCCTGACGGTGGTCGTGGTCGCCATCCTGATCTTCAGCCTGATCGGCCCGTTGCCGCTCGGGCTGCGGATCGCGTCGCGACTGCTCGCCGTGCCGCTCCTCGCCGGGATCGCCTACGAGGCGCAACGACTGACGGCCCGGTATTTCGCCAACCCGCTCGTCCGTCTGATCGCGACGCCCGGCCTCTGGCTGCAGAGCTTCACGACGCGCACACCCGACCCGGCGATGCTGGAAGTCGCCATCGCTGCGTTCAATGCGATGCGGGCGGAGGAGAGCGCGAGGGCACAGTGAGCGCGAGAGCGCCGTGAGCGATCGCTCCCCGCGCTCGCGCCCCCGCGCCCCCTCTCGGTATAATCGGCGAGATGCTCGCCCTGGAATTGCACGCGCACACCGACGCATCCGAAGACTCACTTTCTCACCCGGTCGATATCGTCCGGGTCTGCGTCGAACGCGGGATCGACAAGATCGCGATCACGGATCACAACAGCATCGTCGGCGCCCGAGCCGCGCACGCGCTGGCACCCGACCGCGTCATCATCGGCGAGGAGATCATGACGACGCGCGGCGAGCTGCTGGCTTACTTCCTGACGGAAGAAGTGCCCGCCGGGTTGGAACCGCTCGAGACCATCGCCCGGCTGCGGGCCCAAGGCGCCGCGATCAGCGTGTCGCACCCGTTCGATCGTTTCCGGAGCGGCGCCTGGCAGGAAGACGACCTGCGCGGAATCGCGCCGCTGGTCGATGCGATCGAGGTCTTCAACGCGCGGTGCATGCGCGCCGAGGACAATGCCCGGGCGCTGGCCTTCGCGCGCGAACTCGGTCTGGCCGGCAGCGTCGGCAGCGACGCGCACACCCTGCGCGAACTGGGGCGCGCGCGACAACTTGCCGACCGCGCCGACACCGCCGCGGATCTGATCGCCGCGTTCAAAACCGGTGCGTCGACCACCACGCTTTCGTCGCCCGCCATTCATCTGGCGTCGCGCTGGGCGAAGCTTAGAAAACAGGCCGCGCACGCGCTGCGTCGGTCGCCCAAGGAGAAACCATGACCCTGATCGGACTGGGCCTCGCCGTTATCGCCGGTTTCGGGCCGATGATGGTCTACGCAGCCCTGATCACGGTGTTCGATCGCTACGAGAAGGAACCGCTGTGGCTGATGCTCGCGGCCTTTGGCTGGGGCGCCATCGTCGCCGCCGGACTGGCACTGGTGGTCAACACGGTTTTCGGCGTCGGCGTCGCGGTGTTGACCGGCGACGAGCGCCTGACCGAGATCACGACGGCCGTGATCTCGGCGCCGTTGGTCGAGGAGACCGTCAAAGGCCTGGCCGTCTTGATCATCTTCCTGCTCTTCCGCCGGGAGTTCAACTCGCTGCTCGACGGCGTCATCTACGGCGCCCTGGTCGGGTTCGGGTTCGCGGCCACCGAAAACGTGCTCTACATCTTCAACGGGTTCTCGGCCGGCGGGTTCGCCGGCCTTGTGCTGTTGACGTTCTTCCGCGCAGTCGGCATCGCTTTCTTGCACGCCTCGTTGACAGCCCTGACCGGCACCGGGTTGGCGGCGCTGCGCGTGCTGGGCAGCGATTGGCGGTATCTGGCGGCGCCCGCCGGCTATGCCGCGGCGATCACGGGACACTTTTTGCACAACCTGATGGCGTCCGCGGACAACAGCCTGCTGTGCCTGTTTCAACTCGGCGTCAACTGGATGGGCTACCTGACGCTGCTGATCTTCATGATCTGGCTGGTGTGGCGCGAGGGCCGCGTCATGCGGCGCCAGCTCGAAGAAGAGCTGCGCACGGGCTTGATCACGGCCCAGGAGTACCACACGGCCTGTTCGGTCTCGGGCCAGTTTTCGGCCCGCATCGCCGCGTTGGGCCGGCCAGACACCCAGGGCAAGCTCTTCGATCTGCTTGGCCAGCTGGCATTCAGCAAGGAATTGGTCAGCCGGCGCGGGGTCGAACGCGAGCTCGATGCGGCGCGAAACGTGGATCTGTTGCGCACGCGGATCGCGCAGCTCCGCACTCAGACGCTGTGATAGAATCCGCCTGTTGCTCCTGTAGCTCAGTTGGATAGAGCGCCACCCTCCGGAGGTGGATGCCCGTGTTCGAGTCACGGCAGGAGCACTCCGCACAACGCAAAAACGGGCCCGGCGTGCCGATTGGCACGCCGGGCCCGTTTCATGTTCGTGCGCGTTCAGTTCGTCGCGGGCGTCGCCAACGCCTTGACGAGCGTGTCGAGGTCCGCGTAACTGACCTCGCCGCCCCGCTCATACCGGGCCGCCTCGGCTGCGAGGAGCGACTCCTCGCGCCCGCTGCCGCCCTCGGGCCCCGTCTTGGCGCGTTCGCGCGAAGACCGCAATTCGTAGAACCCGTGGTCGGCGCGCAACGCCGCGGACTCGGCGGCCGACGCAAAGGCGTACATGACGATCTCGGCCGTCCCCTGTGTCCAGCGTGAGCCCAGACAGAAGTGGCCAGCCGGCACACGCGAGCCCCGCTGACGCTGGATCTTGAAGCACCACTGCTGGCGCGCGATCGGCTGCGTCCGGTCGAGCGTGATGGCCTCGCCCTTTTGCGAAAGGACCAGGGCCGTGTCGGTCAAGGTGAGCTTTCGATCGCTCGGCCACATGACGACCAGTCGATCTTCCGCCCAGCGCGACGGATACTGCGACAGCCAGAGCGTCGCGATTCCCCACACCAGCCAGAAGATGGCCGGCTGCTCGCCGAAGACCAGCGCGCTGATCCCCAGGCCGAGTGCCAGGAGCAGGATCCAGCTCCCCAACCAGACCAACAGAACACCGATCCGCACCCGAAAGTGCAGTCGATCGACGACGAACGTGCGCGGCGACGTCATCGGCCCGCCGCCGTGTCGGCCGCGCTCTGCTGCTCCCAGACGAGCACCTGGTCGAGCATCCGCCCGGCCGTAAAGCCCTTGGGATCGGGCGGCACCTGGCTCATGTCCAACTGGAACATCGGCAGCAGATCGTACCCGGTGGCGTGCGCGGCGAGCCGCAGCGCCATGACGGCGTCGGCGACCGAGACGCGCGTCTCCGAGCGGTCGAGATCCTCATAGAAGAACGCGGCGCTGGTGTACATGCGCAGACGGTGGAACTGCGAGCGCACCAGTGTCAGCAGCATGGCGGTCTTGTCGCTGCTCAACCCTGTCAGACCGGCCGCGTTGAGCAGATCCGTCTCGGACCAGCTGCCCAATCGGACGCGGATGTAATCGCGCAGGAGCGCCCAGCCGTCGATGCCGAGCCCGCGGGTGTAGTCGGCATAGATCGTCTCGAGCCGACCGGACAGATTGTCGAACGCCTGACGCAGATTCCCGCGCCAGCGCGCCAGCTCTTGCGCACTGTTCCAGGCCGTGTACTCGCGCACCTGGAGTTCGGTCTGCGGCGGGTTGTCGCGCAGATCGCGTTCGAGCGTCGTGGTTTCGAACCCGACCGCGTTCGATTCGTACGCCAGCAGCCAGCGCAGGAAACTCTCCTCGCCCGGGTGGTGGTACCCGAACGTCTCGCCCTCGACCGCGAGCAGGATCATGCGCCCGAAGTTCTTCTTCGCCGGGACGAGCGTCTGACGCGCCCAGCGGCCCGCGCCGCCCAGGCTGCGGATGCCGAAGGCCACGGTGTTCGACAGGTTGTCGTCGCGCACATACACGGCGAGCTTCTCGCCGTTGCCAAGGGCGACGTAATAGGGCCCGGCCCCTTCTTCGTAGCCGTTGACCTGCGCCTGGCTGAGGATCGTGAACGTGAGACCGTTGGCATGCAGGACCTCGAGCGCCTCGAGGTTGACGGCCAGGTTGGGCAGCCACATGCCCTGCGGCAGATGGCCAAAGCGCGACTCGAACGCCAATACGCCCCAGCGCACGAGCACGTCCTGATCGCGCCGCGTGTGCAACGGGTGGATGAGGTGATGGGCCGGGTGTGCGAGCGCGTTGCTGGCACCCCAGCGCTTACGATAGTGCTCCTCGGCTTCGACGATCCGCCGGTACGTCTCGCCGGAGTAGTCCTGCATCCACCGCGCCAGGGCATTGCCGATGCTGAACGACATCAACTCGAAGTTGCCGAGCGTCGCGTTCGGGGTGTACGACAGCGCCGCGGCTTTCTCGTTGATGTTGCCGTACGGCGCCGCCTCCGGATCGACGATCATCTCGTCGTTGCGAAACGGATTTCCGCGCGGGGGTTGATAGAAGTGCCCGTGGACGCACAGGGAATGCCCGGTCATAGGGGCCTCTTTTTTGCGGGCGGCGGACCGTCGCCCGCCAGTGGGCAACGGCCGGGCCACACGACCCGGCCGCGTCGGTTTCTCCGTCAGCGCGCGTACAGCGCGGTCAGATTGCCCAGCCGGTCGCGATGCCACGGCTGCAACTGGTCGGGCAGTAGTCGCCACGACCAGTTCCCGGCGGGTTGGCCCGGCGTGTTCATGCGGGCCGCGCTGCCGAGATCGAGCACATCCTGCAGCGGCGCGACGGCCAGATCGGCCACCGACATCCACGCCGCGCGGATCATGTCCCAGGCGACGTCACGACCGTCGCAGGCCAGATACCTGCGGACGCGGTCGCGCTCCGCCTCGGTGATGTGCTCGTACCAGCCGCGCGTCGTGTCGTTATCGTGCGTGCCGGTGTAGACGACCGTGTCGTGCTCGTACATGTGTGGCAGGAAGCGATCTTCCGTCGCCCCGCCGAACGCGAATTGCAGCACACGCATCCCCGGCAGAGCAGCCGCATGGCGCAACGCATCGACCTCGGGCGTGATCACGCCCAGGTCTTCGGCGATGAGCGGCAGGTCGCCGAGCGTGGCGCGCAGCTGATCAAACAGCGCCCGCCCGGGCCCCGGCGTCCACGTGCCGAACTCGGCCGTCGGGTTGCCGGCCGGGATGCGCCAGTAGGCCTCGAAGCCGCGGAAGTGGTCGATGCGGATCAAATCGACCTGCGCCAGCGTCGCGCGCAGCCGGCTCATCCACCAGGCGTAGCCATCGGCGGCAACCGCCTCCCAGTCGTAGAGCGGATTGCCCCACAGCTGGCCCGTGGCGCTGAAGTAATCCGGCGGCACGCCCGCCACCGCGACGGGTCGACGCGCCTCGTCGAGCTGGAAGAGCTCGGGCCGCGCCCACACGTCGGAGGAGTCGATCGAGACGAAGATCGGCACGTCGCCGATCAACCGGACGTCGCGCGCGTTCGCATACTGCTTGACGGCGCGCCATTGCTTGAAGAACAGGAACTGGCGGAACTGATGCAGCCCGATCCGATCACGGAGCGTCTCGCGCGCTTTGGCCAGGGCCGCGGCGTCGCGCAGCCGCTCGGGCGCGTCCCATTCTTGCCAGCTGACGCCGCCATTTGCGTCCTTGAGCGCCATGAACAGCGCGAAGTCGTCGAGCCAGGCCGCCTCGGCCGCCACGAAGTCGGCGAACTCGGCCCGCAGGGCCGTGCTGGCCTGCGCGCCAAAGCGCTCCCAGGCGCGCGCGAGCGCGCGGTTCTTGAACTCGATCACGGGCCCGAAATCGACGTGGTCGTGCGGGAAGCTCACGGCCAGCTCGGCGGCTGTCAGCAGACCGGCCTCGCGCACGGCCTCGAGGTCGATGAGATACGGGTTGCCGGCCAGGGCCGAGAAACACTGGTAGGGCGAGTCGCCGTAGCCCGTCGGGCCGAGCGGCAGGATCTGCCACCACTTCTGCCCCGCCCCGACCAGGAAGTCGACCCAGGCGAAGGCCGCCGGGCCAAGTGTGCCGATGCCGTGCGGACCGGGCAGCGACGTCGGGTGAAACAGCACGCCGCTGGCGCGCCTGGAGGGTATTGTGTCGGTCATTGCCGTCTGGCGTCGAATGTCGGGCGCGAGAGAACCTCGCCATCCTTGAGCCCGCCGGGCGGAAAGTCCTGCGGGCGCACGTTCTCGCTGACCGAGCAGGCGCGGCCGACGACCGTGCCGCCGGGGATCTGCGCGCTCTTGCCGACCAGCGAGATGCCGAGATCGGCCGAGTCGGGCTCGATCCGGCCGATGCGGGCGTTATGCCCAACCGTGACGAATTTGTCGATGATGGTGCGCTCGACCTGCGCGCCGGCCTCGATCGACGTGTCGGTGAACACGATCGACTCGCGCACGACGGCCTCGGGGCCGACGTACACGCCCGGCGACAGCACGCTGCGCTCGACGACCGCGCCGGGCGCGATCACGCAGCCGTCGGTGACCAGGCTGTCGCGAACTGTCGCGCCGTTGAGCACGAGCACGGGCGGCCGCTCCTCGGACCGGGTGTGGATGATCCAGGACCGGTCGTTCAAGTCGAGCACCGGGGGATGCCGGATCAGATCCATGTGGGCGCGCCAATACGAGTCGGTCGTCCCGACGTCGACCCAATAGCCCGAGTACGGGAAGGCGAACACGCGCATCCCCGTGCTGACCATGTGCGGGATGATGTCCTTGCCGAAGTCGTGTTGCGAGTTCGGGCGGCGGACGTCTTCGCGCAACTGCTGGTCGAGCGTGTGCATGTTGAAGACGTAGATGCCCATCGACGCCAGGGTCCCCGGCGGGTTCTTGGGCTTCTCGACGAACTGCGTCACGCGATACTCGGCGTCGGTGGCCAGAATGCCCATGCGCGTGGCCTCGTCGAGCGAGACGCGCAGCGTGGCGACGGTCAGGTCGGACTTGTGGTCGCGATGGAACTGCAACAACCGGCGATAGTCCATCTCATAGATGTGGTCGCCCGAGAGCACGAGCATCTCGTCCGGCTCGCCGTCTTTGAGGAAGCTGAAGTTCTGCTGGATCGCGTCGGCCGTGCCGGCGTACCAATCGGTGTCGTGACGGCCCTTGTACGGTTGGAGGATGCGGATGCCGCCGGTGAAGCTGCGGTCGAGGTCCCACGGTCGGCCGACCCCGATATGGTCGTTCAGCGAATGCGGGCGATATTGCGTCAGGATGGCGATATCGAAGAGGCCGGAGTTGACGCAGTTCGACAGGGCGAAATCGATGATCCGGTATTTGCCGCCGAACGGCACTGCCGGTTTGGCCCGTTTTGCTGTCAGCGCACCGAGCCGCGAACCTTCCCCACCCGCGAGGATGACGACACGCGTTTTCATCGGCTAGACTGCTCCCCTTGATAGCGGCCGCTGGGTCTGGCCGACTTTTCAGCATTATAGCCAAGTCAACCCGAAATTGCCCGCAGCGGCCCCTTATCTATGGCAATCGCAACAGGCAGTTGGGCCGACGCGGGTTCCGCCGGGAGCGAATCGGGCCGGACAAGGCGCGCTGCGGGGTTCTGCGCGACGAACATCGCTGTCGGCTGACGACTACCGCGCCGTCAGATCGACCTGCCACGACAGCGCGCCGCGGGCCGGCAGGTCGAGGCGCAGCGCCCCTTCGACCTCGAGGGCCAGCAGACCGGCGGACCAGGCCGTCGAGTCCCAGGCCCGGCTGCAGGCGATCGTCACGGCGTTGTCCGTGATGCGGTTGACCACCCCCACGATGCCTTCGGGCGCCTGGATCGGGTCGAGCGCGGCGCGCCCATGGGCGAGCACGTCGGCATAGCCCGGGTTGAGTTCATGGGTCAGCCGCCAACCGAGTGTGCGCTTGCGCGTCGAGCGGTTCTGCACGCGGTACGACACGGTCAACCCATGCGGCGCGAGGGCGACGTTCTTGTGGATGACGACGTCGGGCACGCCGGCGTTCACGTAGGCGATGCCGTCGTCCTCGAACCGATAGTCGATGAACGTGCCCGCCGGCTGCTCGCCGTCGTCGGTCGACCACCAGTCGTTGAGCGCCGCGTGGTGGATGTGCAGCGGGGGCAGTGGTTCGGCCGGCTCGGCGGGGCGGCGATAGATCCAGTAGCCCTCTGGCTCGCGCGCGAAGCCGGTCGGGTCCACATCGCCGACGAGCCTGGGCGGCGCCGGTTCCTTCTCGCGCAGGGCCTTGTAAGCGCGGAGATCGATGCCCGCGGCCTCGGGCAGCCAGCGCGGCGACTCTTCGATGACTTTGGGATGCGCCGACGCGCCGTCGACGTAGCGGGCCCGCGGCATGGCGAGCGGGTTCCCGACCCAGACGGCGCCGCGCTGGAGATCGAACCAGCCGAGCAGGCGTCCGCCGAAGCCGCTGAACATCGCCAGCTGCCGGCCGTCGCACCACATCTGTTCGTCGTTGCCGTCGCCATTGAGGTCCTCGATCCAGCGGCGCGGCGTGGGATCCGCCGCGAGCTGGGCGAGCCGCAAATACAGGAAGGTGTGCCGGATGTTCTCCCAGGCCCAGTACTCGCGCCCGCCGACGCCGATCACGCCGAAGCCGTGTTGATGCGCGGCGTAGACTTCCTCGGCCAGCTGCAGGAACCGCGCGCTGGCGGCCGGCGCGTCGGTCTTGCGGCTCTCGATCGGCGCCAGCACCGACGCCGTCTCGGCAAAGCTCGCGCGCACCACCGCGAACAACTTACGAAAGTAACCGAGCTTTGGCGAGCGTTCGGCGAAGTCGAAGTAGTTTTCGAAGCCGGCTTCGTGGCGCGGCGCCTCGGGCGTGACGGCGGCCCGGTCGAGCGACACAGCCGCAGTGTCGGGCGCGCTGCTGATGGCCTGCTTGCCGCGCGCGGCCGACAGATGCTCGAGCGTCAGCTCGCGGCTTTCGCATTGCGTGAGCACCTTGTCGAGGTTGGACCAATGCGCCTGCGGGAGGTAACCGGCCTCCCAGCCCCAGAGCCCGATGGCTTCGGCGTCGCCCGCGCAAGCCATCCAGTGCGAGGCCGAGCGCGCGCGCTCCTGCGCGTCTTCGATGTAGCGCCAGAGTTCGCCGTCGCGGCCGTACCAGATGGCCCAGTGGAAGCGCTCGCGCAACGGCACGTCGTCCCAGATCGTGGTCACGGCCGCGTCATTGGCGACGAAACGCACGGGCGTCGGCGCCGTGACGCCGGCCGCGCGCAGGATCCGGTCTTCGAGCAACATCGTGTCGTACCCGGCGCCCGCAATCAACGGCAAAAGCGAATCGCGCCAGGTGCGTTCGGGATTCCAGAACACCGACGGTTTGACGCCGAGCATCTCGGACAGCACGCGCGCGTGCACCTGCAACTGCAGCAGGTTGTCGCGATCGTCGCTCGCGTACGCGACGTTCTGCGCATGCAATCCACCGAGCAGGTCGAACTGGCCGTCGGCCACGCCGGCGCGAACGAGATCGAGCGTCTCGGGGCTCAACCAGCCGAGGGCGCGCAGCAACGTTCCGGAGAAATGCAGATTGAACTTCAGCTTGGGATGAGCGCGCAACACATCGAGCAGACCACGATACGCCGCGCGGTCGGCTACGCGAACGCGCTCGCTCGTGAGTTGATCAAAATGAAAGACAAATGCGAGTTTCAACGACATGAGGCGATTATAGGCCAGACCTTCGCCCATTTAGAAACGCTTAATTGACAGCGGAACAAAAGCCCATATAATGACTGACAGTGGCACTCAGTGCCCCCTTCCCTTGCTATCCTTTAGAAAGGAGGAGGTGATGTCCTGTATGAGTAGTTGTGACACGTGCTGCGCCGGGGCATCCCTCCTCGAGTAACCACTCGAAGTCTGCCCCGGCGCAAACGAACGCCCCGCCTATGAAGGCGGGGCGTTTCGTTTTTCCGGACGTCGGTCTCTGCGCGTCAGTTCACGCCGTAGATGACGACGTTGTCGAAGATCGCCTGCGCATGGTCGCCGTCGAACGTCTCGACCATCAACCCGACCGTGCCGCCGGTGAGCGCGTCGTCCTCGACCGAGGCGATGCGCTGCCCGTCGATGCGCAGCTCTAGCGACCCATTCGCGCACGTCGCCTCGACGTGGTACGAGGCTTTGTCCTTCTCGATCAACGTGCTCTCGACGTAGTTGCCCGACTCATCCGACAACACCAGGTACTCGTCGTCGAGGTAACGGGCGATCGCATAGTACCCGTCCGCGCCGAACGACATGTAATAGAAGTTCTTCGTGTCAGCGTAGTTGCAGATCACGCCCCAACTCGGCTGGTTGTCGTCCTTTTTCGGAGCGACGTCGAAGACCACCCGCACGTCGCTGAACTCGTCGTCGTAGAGATGGCTCCAACCCATGTACTGGCTGGCGATGATCTCGACGTCGAGCCCGCCGTCGTGGATCGACACGATGCTCGAGCCCTCGTCGCCGATCGTCCAACGCTCGTTATCGGCCGCGAAATCGTCCTCGAACAGCACCTCACCGTCGGTCTGCGGCGCCTCGGTCGGCGTTTCGTCGGTCGGCGCTTCGGTGGCCGCCTCGGTCGGCGCTTCCTCGGTCGGCGCCTCTTCCGTCGGGGTTTCCTCGGTCGGCTCAGGCGCGTCGGTCGCGACCACGTCTGTCGGGCGTTCGGGCGCTTCGGTCGGCCCGCCGTTCGAACCCAATGACGCGCAGGCCAGCGCGCCGATGACCAGGGCGCTGAGCGCAAGCAAAGATGGGCTGTGTCGCATGGACTTCATTCCGGCTGCCTCCTATTTGCTCGCGGCCGACGTGACCGTGAAGTTGTCGAACGACGCCCGGGCGTGGGCTTCCTGGAACGTCAGCACGGCCAGACCGACATCGCCGCTCGGGAAACTGGTGTCTTCGACCTTGGCGACCGACGTGCCGTCGACGATCAACTCGAGGCTGCCGTTGGCGCAGACCGCCTCCGCCTTGTAGCTCTTCTTGTCGGTTTCGATGGTGTCGCTCTGGATCCACTCGTTGGTGTCGTAGGTCAACACCGTGGTCTCGCCCTTCACCACCTTTGTGATCGCGTAATAGCCGTCTTTGCCAAAGCCCAGTGAATAGTAGTTGTCGTAGTTGCGGAAGCCGCACAAGATCGAGTACCCGGGGTCGGTCGCGTCGGGATCGACCGTGACGTCGACGGCGATACGGACGTCGCGGAACTCCTCCGACGAATACACGCTCTGGATGATCGATTGCTCCTGCAGCACTTCGAAGGCCAATTCATTGTCGACGTAGGCGACCGACCCATATTCGTCGCTGTAGGTGTCCCAGCCGCTGTTGCTGTCCGAATACGCGTCATGAAAGAGCGCGTCACCGGCGCCATCGCCACCCGGGATCGAGGGCAGACTGCAGGCCAGACTGGCGCAGGCAAGGGCCACCACGGCGCTGACGACGCGATACGGTTTTCCAACGTGAGTCATGAGTGTGCTCCTCCATCAAAACGATGAACGTATTTCGGCGATGATTTTGCTCAGGGGAACATCGTGCCGGGCGCGATCCGCACGACCTCGAAGGCGCTGCCGGGAACGGTCTTGAGCTGGTTCAAGTCGTCGTCGATCCAACGCGCGTCGGTCGCGCCGGAGATGTACCAGCTCGTGCCGTTGTCGGCCACGATCATGCCATAGCGGCGCAAAGCCTCGAGCACGACCCGGGCCTGGCCATAGAAACCAGAGATGTCGTACGACGACTTAAGTCGCAGACGCAGCCCCATCGGGGGCGCCTCCGGATCGGTGACCGAGCTGGCGTAATGGGTCGCGGGCAGGATGTAGCGACGCTGGCTGACATCGACTGTGAAGCGCAGCGCATGCTGGATCTCCCCGGCCGCGACTTCATCGTAGCGCACCAACCCCGCCAGGATCGGCAGGCCGGCCGCGTCGGCCGACGTCCAGCCCAACGGCCGCAGCGCATTGCTGCGCAGATCGAAGACCGCGCCGCTGGCGGCCTCCCAGCCCGCGCCCGCGCTGTAGCTGGTCGCGTAGGTCTCGTACAGCTTGCACTCGCCCTGCCGCACCACAAGCACGTGCGCGTCGGTGCCGGCCTCGATCGGGGCGTTGCTCGGGATCGGGTACGGGCCGGGATCGCTCTCGTCGGCGGACTCGTAGAACGTCACCGGCACCATCGGCTGGGTCGACGGCACGACGACGTAAGGGATGCCGTAATCCGGGTTCTCGCCGAAGTCGGCGTGCAGATACGTGGCCGTGCGCGAGATATAGGCCACGTAGGCGGCCGAGTTGGGGTCGACGGGATCGGACGACACATCCCGGTTCCAGGCGTTGTCGGCCGGGAACATCGGGCACCCGCCCAGCGTCGGTCCGGGCGGCGCGTTGAAACGCGCGATGGCCGGCAGATACAGCACGGGCCCGCTCGCGGCCAAGGCCGTCGAGGCGGCGGCCAGAAGGATGACCCCGCCGATCCAATGTGGGCGACGCAACATGACCCATACTTTACGACAATCCACCGTTGACGAAAAGTACGGAATCGTTAGCAAACGTCCGGTGTACACTACCCTCCATGCGGCTTTTGCTGGCCGTCTTCTTTCGGCTGCTCTATAACGAATTCGCCTGGACCTATGATCTCGTCAGCTGGCTGGTATCCGCCGGTCAGTGGCGGGCGTGGCAGCGCGTCGGGCTGGAGCTGCTCGGGCCCGGACCCACGCTCGAGGTCGGTCATGGCCCGGGACACATGCTGGCTGCCGTCGAGCAAACCGGTCGCGTCGCCGTCGGCATCGATCTCTCGGCGTCGATGGGCGGGCTCGCGCAACGCCGGCTGCGACGCTTCGGCCGACCCGCCCGGCTCGCGCGCGCGCGGGTGCAGGCCCTCCCCTTCACCGACGGCGCGTTTGGCAACATCCTGTCCACCTTCCCGACCGAGTACGTCGTCGACCCGCAGGCGCTGCGCGAGTTCGCGCGTCTGCTGCGCCCGGGCGGTCGTCTGGTCGTCGTGCCCGTCGCGCGGATCTCGGGCACCGGGTGGATCGATCGCGCCGCCGCCCTGCTCTTTCACGTCACCGGGCAGTCGACTGACAGCTGGTTCGCGCCGGTGCTCGCCCGCTTCGCGCGCGCCGGCCTGCATGCGCGCGTACACCATATCCATCTGGCGCGAGCGGTCGTGACCGTGATCGTCGCCGAAGCGCCGCGACAGGTGCCATGATGCTCGCCCGAAAACGCCGCCCGACACCGCCCTGGCTACGCCGCCGTCTGCGCGACCTGCGCGACACGTACATCTTGCTGGGCGAGTTCAAATGGCCGCTGTTCGCCCTGATCGCGACCGTGGCGATCGGCGGGACGTTGTACTTCTGGATATCGGAAGCCAATCACGAGATCCCGCCGGGCGGCCTGATCGGGAGCTGGTTTGCCGCGCTGTCGATGATCTTCCTGCAGGCCAACGTGGATTTTCCGAACCATCCCGGACTGCAGCTGTTTTATTTCGTCATGCCGGCGATCGGCCTGGGCATCTTGAGCTTTGGCATCGCTGATTTCGGCGCGCTGCTTTTCAATCGGCAGTTGCGCGGGGAGGCCTGGCAAGTGGCAGTCGCCGAGACCTATCACAATCACGTCGTCCTGGTCGGACTCGGGCATCTCGGGTTCCGCGTCGCGCGGGCTCTGCACGAACTCGACGTGCCCTTCGTCTGCATCCAACTCGATCCGACCGCCGCGCTCGTATCGGCCGTCAGCGATTGGCGCGTGCCGATCGTCTCGGGCGACGCGCTCAAGAAGGATGTGCTGCGCAAGGCCGGGATCGATCGGGCCGCGACCCTGGTCGTGGCGACCAGCGACGACATGATGAACCTGCAGATCGCGATCCAGGCCCGATCGATCAAATCCGACATCCGCACGATCGTGCGTCTGTTCGACGACGACTTCTCGCGCGAGATGTGCGGCGCCTTTGGGATCACGGCGGCCTTCAGCGCCTCGGCCCTGGCCGCGCCGGCCTTCGCCGCGGCGGCCGCCAACGTCGACGTCGTCCAGCAGGTGGCCGTCGACGGCCAGGTGCTGACGATGAGCGCGATCACGCTTTCGCCCACGTCGCCCCTGATTGGGCGCACCATCGGGCAGGTCGAGGCCGACTACGACCTGAGCATCGTGCTCCAGCGCCGCGGCAAAGCGACCGACCTGCACCCCGACAACGACAAGCTCCTGGCCGCCGGGGACGAACTCACCCTGTTCGCCGATGTGCCGACGCTGCAGCGGCTGAAGCGGATGGCCGAAGGCGCGTAGGCGCGGCGCAGGGAGCGCGAGAGCGCAGCGACCAACCGTCCTCGCGCTCCCCCGCGCGTGTGCAAGCACGAGTTGTCAGTTGGTCTGCCAGCGCCCGGTTTTGTACGCGGATCACGCGGATTTTCACGGATGGCACGGAGCATTTCGTCGCCGTTTCCGTGGCATCCGCCGTAATCCGTGACATCCGTGTACCAGATCCGGCCTGGGTTTTGTGCCGCCTGACAACTCGCCCGTGCACAC
>JBGAJV010000056.1:0-41722 GCA_044224715.1 Anaerolineales bacterium
GCGCGTTCATCTCGAACTAGCGCGCCTGGATCGCTTGCGCTCCACCCCGCTTGCATGTGCATCTATCTCTGAAGACGCCGAAACGCGGCCCAAGATACGGCCTGCCCAGGACCGATCCGGCCGTACCCGGCCCCTCGGCTTGACCGGCCAATGAAACAGGCCCCTACCTACTATGCGCGCTCTCTGTGGAGGATCGATGAAGAAGGCCATCGCGTGCACGGAGGCGTCCGCCGCCTGCGTGCTCTCGCTGCTGTTTTATCCAGCGTTGACGGACACACAGCACGCCCGGGTCTGCGACGCCGTCTTGACCTGGCGGGGGTGAGACAGCGCGGCGCCGCGCCGTGCTCGACGGAAACAACGCGATGCCGGCGGTTGGAATCGAACGGCCCGCGTCTGGCGCTCAGACGCAGGCCGGGTAGCGTGTGCCGTTGGCGTGCCCCTGTTCAGCGCGCGGGACGTCAGTTCAAGGACGCCTCGAATTCGCCGCGCAGACGGGTCATGGTCGGCTCGTCGAGCACCGCCATCAACTTCTGGATCACCTGCTGTTCCGGCAGTGCGCCCTCGATATGGATGACATCCTGGATCACCGTACGCGGAACGCCGTGGACATGGTAACGCTCGGCGAGATGCGGGAACTCGGTCGCCTCGATCATGTCGGCGGTCACGAGGTCGCTGGCCATCGCGAGTTTGTGCGCCAGCAGCACGGCGCGTGGACAGTACGGACAGGTCGGCGTGACGTAGACCTGGATGTGCACCGGCCGGGTGAGGCGCGCGAGTTGCTGTCGCGTCTGCGGCGCCAGATCCACTTCGCCGCGACTGACCATGCGAATGTCTTCGATCAGCGTCGCGAACTCGTAGCCCGACGGGATGCCGTACAGCCGTATGCCGAAATCCTTGGGCTGCGCGCCGCCGCGGGCGATCACCACCGCCGGGATCTTGTCGACGCCGTGAATCTTCGCCGCGGCCGCCTCGGCCGTGAGGTCGCGGACCTGAAGAACGATCCGCTCGGAAAGCGCCGCGACTTCGTCGAGTAGCGCGCGCGCCTCGGGGCAATAGTCGCAGTCGAGCGCCCCGCCCTCGGCCTGGGTGTAGAGGATGAGGTCGACCGGCTCAGCGAGGTCGGCGAAGACCGTTTTGATTTGCGATTGGATCTCGGCATTCAGCATGGACATTCCGGGCGCTCCGTGAGACCCGCGGGTTTGCGGACCTCGCCCGCGATGGGGGGCTGCCCGACGGTTTTCGGGGCGCCGTCACATCGCGTCGTCGTTGCAGAGATAGATGCTCGAACCGCCCAAAGGTGACAAGCAAAGGAAAGGGCCGGCAGCGCGCCGGCCCGGTCGCCGTTCGGAGGTTGGAACCCGCTCAGGGTTTGAAGTAAGCCTCGAGATCGAGCGTGCGAAACAGCCGCTCGCGCGCGGCCGTGGATAGGCCCGGCTGTGGCAGGGTGTGATAGAGCTGTACCGTCTTGCGCAATGTGTCGACGACGGCGCGGCAATCCTCGCAGTGCGCCAGATGTTCACGGATCTCGGCGCAAAGCGCCTCCGACGCTTCGCCATCCAGGTAGGCCGAAAGATCCCCAAGCAGATGTCCGCAATCATGATCGGCCATCTCAATCCTCCTGGTTGGCCCGCGCTCGTTCGGTGAAATAGCCCGAGAGCCGTTCGCGCAGCCAGAGCCGCGCCCGATGGAGCCGTGTCTTGACGTTCTCCACCGATACGCCCAAGGCCTGCGCCGTCTCTTCGCCCGACAGGCCTTCGAGCTCGCGCAGGACGAACACGGTGCGCAGCTTCTCAGGCAAATTGCGGATCGCGGCCTCGAGTTCGGTTCGGGCCTCGGTCGTGCCGAAGTCCTGCTCGGGAAGACAGCACCAGTCGAACAACTGGTTCGGCACGGCCACCGCGCCGTCGTCCTCCGGGAGTTCGACCGACACGCTCAGCGGCGTCTTGCGCCGCAGCTTCATCAGGGCGACGTTCGTGGCGATCCGAAACAGCCAGGTCTTCAGACCCGACCGCCACTCGAAAGCCTCGATCGACCTGAACGCGTTGAGGAACGTCTCCTGAACGACGTCCTCGGCCTCCGCCTCGTCACCCATCAGACGATAGGCCACGCGATACACACCCGGTGAATGCAGCTCAACGCACTCCGCGCAGGCCGACTTGTCGCCGTTGCGTAAGCGCGTCAACATCTCCAACTCTCGCTCGTCGTCCGCCATGAACCGACACGCCTCTCTCAAAGGGATAGCGGAATTATAGCGAGCCGCGAACGAGCCATGTCGGGTCAGGGCAATCGCATTTCATTTCTCGTTTCAAGTGCTTGGCCGCGGATTTGTGACTACTCAGCCGCAATGGGTAGACGAGACAAAGGTCGGGGTGCGCCAACGGTCGGGTGCCGAAACCATCAGTAATCCGCGACCGACCGGAAGCGCGCCGCTTCGCCGCCCTGGAGCACCTCGGTCAACGCGTCGCAACCGCCCTGGCAGTACGCCAGCCACGGCGTCGTGGGCGAGGGTCGACCCTGATGTCGGGCCAGATCCTGGCGCCAGCCATCCAGTTCTGCCCGGGTTAGCGTCTCCGGGTCCAGCCAATGCGCGCCCTTCAGACGTCGTTGCAGCAGCGATAGGGCGACCAGACGGCCCTCCGCGTATTTCAGGTTGCCCGTTACAGGGCGGTCCTTTTGGATCTCGCATAGAGATTCCGACCCTGTCTGCAGGGTCAACGCGTGCTCGGCGCGCTGTCGCGCGTCGGCCAGCAGTTCTTGCCAGTCGGTCACTTGGACCAATCCGCGACCAGCTGCTTTCGGCCGGTCAGATGCTTTTCGACAGCCATCGCGGCGATCGCGCCTTCGGCCGCGGCGACGACGGCCTGTTTGACATGATTGCAGAGCACGTCGCCGACGGCGTACACGCCCGGAAGCGCCGTGGCGTATTCGCGGTCGACGACAAGACAACCTGTCTCGCTGGTCTCGAGCTGGCCCTGCAGAAAATCGGTGACCGGTCGGCCGCCCTGCAGATAGATGAATGCGCCGGTCACGGCCAGCGTTTCCTCGCCTTGCCCGCGGGTCGCGATGCGCACGCCCACGACGCGCTCGCCGCCCAGGACCCCGCGTAACGCGGCGCCCAGGCGCAGGTCGATCCGCGAATTGGCCCGGGCCTCGGCAACCAGGTGCGCGGGCGCCTTGAGTTCGGGCGTCGGAGCGATCAGATAGACTTTGCGCGCGAACCTCGTCAGGAACAAAGCCTCTTCGACGGCTTCGTCGCTGTTGCCGGCTACCGCCACGTCTTGATCTCGGAAGAAGGCCGCGTCGCAGGTCGCGCAATACGACACGCCGCGGCCGAGCAATCGATCTTCTCCGGGCACGCGCTGACCGCGGCCCATTGCGCCAGTGGCGATGATGACGGCGCGGGCGGTGACTGTGCCCAGATTGGTGTAGAGCGTCTTGCGCTCGCCTTCCAGATCGACACCCTGCACCTTGTCGGTCGACAGCACGGCCCCGAACGACAATGCCTGTTGGCGCATGCGCTCCAACAGCTCGGCGCCGCCGATCTCACCGACGATGCCGGGGTAGTTGGCGATCTTGCCGGTCAAGCCGAGCGCGCCGGCGGTCAACCCCTTGTCGATGATCAGCGTCTTGAGATCCGCGCGAGCCGCATAGAGCGCGGCGGTGGCCCCGGCCGGTCCACCGCCGATGATGGCCACATCGTAGTCCTGAGTGTCGGCACCGGCCGCCAGATCGAATTCCAGAGTCATCGTCTCTCCTGCCCCATGCCTTCCGAGCGTTCCAGGCGCGATAGCGTTGGTCGCCCTCGCGATACAAGCATCCGTGAACATAGATGCGCGTTGTCCAGGAAGGTGACAGGCCAGGCCCCGCACAGCCTCCACCGGAACTCCATATTTCGCCCCTAAACTGAGACCATCTTGGTAATGGCGGAGGAATTCATGTCGGTGTCAGCCCGCACGCCCGTTTCGCCTGCACAGCGCTATCGCGCGCGCCAGAGCCGCACGCAATGGCTGCGCCACGCCGCCCAGGGCACGGTCGTCGTGTTCATCCTCGGCGCCGCCGTCGTCCACAATCTGGCGACGACCGACGGCATGACGGCTTCGATCGATGCCTTGTGCCCGTTCGGCGGGCTCGAGACGCTCTGGCAGTGGGTCGTCAGCGGCGGATCGTTCGTACCGAAAACGCACCTCTCGAACCTGGTTCTGGCCGCCGGTCTGGGGCTGGCGGTGCTGGTCTCCGGCGGCGCATTCTGCGGGTGGCTCTGCCCGTTCGGCGCCCTGCAGGACGCGCTGACCTGGCTCAGGGCGCGTCTGCGGCTGCCCGAGATCCGCGTGCCGGCCCGTCTCGACGCGATCCTGCGCTACGGGCGCTATGTCGTCCTGGCGCTGATCCTTTACAAGACGGCGACCACCGTCACCTTGATGTTCGCTGACGTCGACCCATACCGCACGATCTTCAGCCTGGAGTGGCTGTTCGACTTCAATCCGACCGAACAATGGCCGGCCTATGCGGTCGCCGGCGTGATCGTGGCGGCGTCGCTGCTCATCGAACGCGCCTGGTGTCGCTATCTCTGTCCGCTCGGCGGCGCCATCAGCCTGCTCGGCAACCTCAGTCTGTTGCGGATCCGTCGCAACGGGGAGGCCTGCAAGAG
This sequence comes from Anaerolineales bacterium, assembly GCA_044224715.1. Classification (GTDB taxonomy): domain Bacteria; phylum Chloroflexota; class Anaerolineae; order Anaerolineales; family UBA6663; genus UBA6663. The sequence continues at coordinate 4,649 of JBGAJV010000056.1, forward strand.
CTGCGCATTGTGCGAGCGCCCTTGCCCGGTCAAGCTCAACGTCGCGACGGCCGAGACGGTCAGCAGCAACTGCATCGGCTGTCTGGCCTGCGTGCAGGCGTGCCCCAGACACGACACGCTCGACGTGCAACTGGCGCCTGTCTGGCTGCCGCGCCGCCGGCCCGCCGCGCGCCCGACCCTGTCGGCCGACTGACAACGATTGCGCAATCTCACGCTCAACCACTCACCCAATGTCAATGCGCCTCAACCCCTTCTTCCTCCCAGGCCTAGCGATCACGTTGTTTTTCGGGACCGTGCTGAGCGCCCAGGCGGCGGGCATCTGGTCCACCAGCGGCCGCGACGCGACAGTGCTCGAGACACTGACCCCGGCCGACGTCAAGGGCTGGATGACCCTGCGACAGGTCAGTGATGGCTTGCCGATCCCGCTGGACGCGCTCTACGCGCTGATGGAGATCCCGGCCGACATCCCGCCCGAGACGGCGCTCAAGGATCTCGAGCCCGTCGTACCGGGCTTCGAAGTCTCGGTCCTGCGCGATCGGTTGACCGCCTGGCAGGCGGACGCCACCGCAGTCGACAACGCCCCTGTCGCAACACCCGCCCCGCCGACGGCCACACCTGCGCCGCAGCCGGCGGCAACGGCGACGCCCGTGCCCGAAGCGCCCACCGCGGCAGCTGAGCCGTCACCGGCACACGAGTCGACGGTCGAGTTGACCTGTGACGTGCGCGGTCGGACGACGGTGCAAGAGGCCGCGGACGCTTGCGGCGTCGCGTTCGACGCGTTGCTCGCGGCGGCCGGTCTGCCCGCCGACACCGCGCCGGAGACGGCGGTCAAGGATCTGGTGTCGCAGGGCCGGCTGACCGACATCGACAGCCTGCGCGTGGCCGTGGCCACCGTCCAGGCTCAGCCCTGATTCGCGGTACAGTACGCGCATGCCGCATCGCATCCTGGTCGTCGACGACGATCCCCAGATCCTGCGCCTGGTCACGTCGTATCTCGGCCAGGCAGGTTTCGCGACCTTGACCGCCGCGCACGGCGAGGCGGCCATGCACAGCCTGCGCCGCGAGCGCCCGGACCTGGTCGTACTCGATTTGATGCTGCCCGGACGCGACGGGTGGGAGATCCTGCGCTGGCTGCGCGCCGACGCGGGGCTGGCGGCGACGCCGGTGTTGCTCCTGACTGCGCGCGTCGACGACGACGACAAGATCGTGGGGCTCGAGCTCGGCGCCGACGATTACCTCACCAAACCCTTCAACCCACGCGAGGTCGTGGCGCGCGTGCGCGCGTTGCTCCGTCGCGCTGGCGCCGCGCCGGCCGCCGCGCATGTCCTGCAACTCGACGACCTGCGGCTCGACGTCGACGGCCATAGCCTCCTCGTCGCCGGCGCGGTCGTCGATCTGACCCCGACCGAGTTCGCGCTGCTCAAGACCCTGCTCGAGAACCCGGGGCATGCGTTCACGCGCGCCGAGCTGATCGAGCGCGCGCTCGGCTATGCATACGAGGGTTTTGAACGCACGCTTGACAGCCACATCAAGAACCTGCGACGCAAGATCGAGCGCGACCCGACCCAGCCGCGTTACATCGAAACCGTGTTCGGCGTCGGCTACCGGCTGCGCGAGGAGGCCGCATGAACCGGCTGTGGGTTCGGCTCACGTTCGCCTTCGTGCTCGTGACCGCGATCGGCATCGGCGTGTTCGCGCTCGTGGCCAGCTGGACGGCGCAGACCGCCTTCCGCAACTATCTGGCGCGGCAGGAAGCGTTCGTCTCCAGCGGCGAGATGGACGCCCTGGCCGCGTACTTCGCCGAACACGGCAGCTGGGACGGCGTCGGCGCCGTCGTACCGCAGCCGGGCGGCAACGGTCGCGGCGCGGGTCGCAATCGCCCCAACCTGCTCATCGCCGACGCGGCCGGACGGGTCGTCTACGACGAGACGGCCGCGCGGCTTGGCGCAACGCTCACCGACGACGAACGCGAACGCGCCTCGGCCGTCACGAGCCAGGGCGCTGTGGTGGGCTACGTGGTCTTCAGCACGCAGGGCGGCGGGATGACGTTGACGCCGCCGCAGCAGGCCTTCATGACGCAGCTGCAACTCGCGTTGGCGTTGGCGGGCGGCGTCGCGGCGCTTGCCGGCATCCTGTTGGGGCTGGTCATCAGCCGCTCGCTGGCGGCGCCGTTGGCTCGAACGGCCGCGGCCGCCCAGGCCTTCGCGGGGCGCGATTGGTCGCGCCGCGCGCCGGTCTCCGGCGCCGACGAAGTCGCCGGTGTCGCCCGGGCGTTCAACGCCATGGCCGACGACTTGCAGGCGGCCGAGACGACTCGGCGCAACCTGATGGCCGACATCGCCCACGAATTACGCACGCCGCTCTCGGTCATGCAAGGCAACCTGCGCGCGATCCTGGACGGCGTCTATCCGCTCGAGGCCGCCGAGATCGCGGGGCTGTACGACGAGACGCGGCTGCTCAGCCGGCTGGTCGACGACCTGCGTGAACTCGCGCTCGCCGAGTCGGGCCGCCCGTCTTTACACGTGCGGGCTGTCGACCTCGGCGCGCTCGTCCGACAGACGGCGACGCAATTCGCGCCAGCCGCCGATGCCCAGGGCGTGGCCGTGCAGGTCGAGGCCGACGACACGCCGCCCGTGTCCGGCGATCCCGATCGCGTCGCACAGGTGCTGCGCAACCTCATGGCCAACGCGCTGCGACACACGCCGGAGGGCGGCACCCTGACGCTCGTCTGCCAGGCGCGGGCGCAGGCCGTGCGGGTGACGGTGGCCGACACCGGCGAAGGGATCCCGCCCGAAGCCCTCGGGCATGTGTTCGATCGCTTCTATCGGGTCGACAAATCGCGCGCCAGGGCCAGCGGCGGCTCGGGCCTCGGCCTGGCCATCGCGCGGGCCTGGGTTGAGGCCCAGGGTGGCCGCATCGGCGTGGACAGCACGCCCGGCCAGGGCAGCCGCTTCTGGTTCGACCTGCCGCGCGCCGCGTGACGATCGACATCGGGACACACCGGGAGTGTCCCGATGTGCCCCGATGTACACAATCCCCGCAGGATCTCCACACGTTCGCCATATCTGCGCCCTAGGATGAGGGTGTTGGGCGCGCAAGACCTCACCTGACCAATCCGATCAGGGTCGCGCGCAGGAACAAACATTCTCACCGAAAGGGTTTTGAACCATGTCAACCAAGTACATTGTCGGCGGCTTCGTCGCCGCAGCCGTCGGGATCGCCTTCGCCGCCCTGACCCTCCCGGCCTGGGCTCAACAGGGCGGGCCCTGGGCCAACGGCACGCCTCAGCCGCTACACACCCCGGTCGCACCGGGCACCGGTCCGATGAGCCAGACCGGCATGCAGGGCATGATGGGCCGCGGCGGGCGTTGGGGCTCGGGCGGTATGGCCGGAAATCAGACCGCGATGGATCCGGCGACGATGCAGGCCAATCACCTCGCCCAACTCCCGGCGGCTGACCCGGCGGGCCTCTCGCAAGACGAGACCGCCGGACTGCTCTATATGCGCGAGGAAGAGAAGCTGGCGCACGACGTCTACGTGACGCTCGGCGCGCAATGGGGTCTGACCCAATTCACGCGCATCGCCAACAGCGAACAGATGCACACCGACGCGGTCAAGACGCTTCTCGATCGCTACGCGATCGCCGACCCCGCCTCGGCCGAGGTCGGCGTCTTCGTCGACCCGACGCTCCAGGCGCTCTACACCGATCTGATCGCCCGCGGTTCGACCTCGGCCGCCGAGGCGCTCAAGGTTGCCGGCCTGATCGAGGAGGTCGACATGCAGGATCTCGATGCCCGGCTCGCGGTCAACGACCAGGCCGACATCGCTCAGGTGTACGCCAACCTGCGAAGCGCCTCCGAGATGCATCTGCGCGCGTTCGCGACCGGCTATCTGTCGCAGACTGGATCGGCCTACACGGCCCAAATCCTCGACGCCGACGCCGTTGCCGCGATCCTGGCCGGCAGCAACGGCCACAGCTATGGCGGCAACATGGGTGGTGGGCCCCGGCGTCCATAGGCCTCAGCTACGACGACACGCGAGGGCGGGGAAAAGTACCCGCCCTCGCGTGTCGATTTCTGGCGTTTCAGGCTTCCACTGGACGCCGCTGCGGGTCTCGACCCGCACTGTCATCCTCGAGCGCGTCGCGTGTCATGCGCCAGATCTGGATCACGATCGGGATGAGTGCCGCGGTCCAGGACACGTAAGCCAACCCGTGGACGATGCCCTGAATGTCTTTCAAGAAGATGCTGGCCCACAACAGGACGGCACCCACATGAACCGCGCCGAGGCTGAACCAGCTTCCGCCAAGACCGGCCGGCTGAGTCGGCCGCAGCCAGCGCGCAAAGAGATACGGGATGAAGGCCGCGCCGAACTGCAGCACCCAGCCGTAGATCAGCGCCTGCGGCGCGCTTTGCTCGATACCGGCGCCCGGGAAGCCCGGCACTTTGAGGATGATGAGCGGCGCGACGAGCACAGGCGCGACGATCCAGATGTACGCGGTGAGCACGTGCCACAGGCCCGGGCCCCAGGTCGCCCGGTCGGACCAGACCGGCTTGATCACGTTGGCCAGCAGCCAGCCGGTGGCGCCCAGGTGCAAGATGATCCCGGGCACGGCCAGCAGATCGACCTTCACCCAGGGACCCGACACCAACAGCAGCGCGCCGATCGTCATCATCCAGTAGATCGCGTTGAGCGATCGCGGCCAGGCCAGCGGTCGCCTGGCCACGGCCGGGTACAGATCAGCCAGCAGCCCTGCGAACACCAGCGACAGGAAGCCCCAGTTGTTAGCGTGTATGTGCACCTCGAGCGGCACCTGGATGGCGAGGGCGGCCGGCCATCCGATCCACAGCCCAGTGCCAACGATGATGCCGAGCAACAGGTACGCAAGACCGGTGAGATAGAACCGCCGTCCGCTCGGGGCGACCGCAGCCGGCGCGCCCGAAGACCGCAGTCCCGCCAGCTGGAACATGAGCAGCACGGTCGCCACGAAGACCAGGAGCCCGCCGCTGAAGATCAACCAGCCGTTGACGAGCGGGATGCCCGCCAGCAGGACGAGCAGCCCTGCGTTGAGGGTCAGCCAGATGTCCCAGCGCGTGCGCGGTTGTGGCCGGCCCGCTCGGCTGGCGACCACGGCCGGCGCCAACCCAAAGACCAATTCGGTCAGCAGGCCAAGCGTGATGAAATGCACGCGCAGCCAGCGCAGGCCGTTGAACCAGGGCGCCAGACCGAGGCTTGCCATCGCCGCGTCGCCGGCCATGATTAACGCCGCCGTACCGAATAGAAGGATCATCACGAGATAGGGTCGGGTCATGGAAGTGGCCTTTCGTTGTCGATCGGTGGAGTTCCCGGCGCACGCCAGATCGCCTGGTACGGCGGCAGGCGGTCGATCTCGGCTCCGCCAATCCGCAGACGGAGCATCTCGTCCACGCTCGCAATGAGTTCAGGGTCGACCCAGCGATAGACGGGCCGCGCCGAGTATTCACCAAGCAGGATCGCGATGCCCTGTGCGGCGGCGTCCACCAGGATGCCGGCCACCCGCCCGATCGGACAGCCGTCACGATCCAGGATGGCCATGGCACGGCACACCTGGGCGGGTTCGTCGACGCCGGTCAGACGGATCGATCCTGACACCATCAGGTGCCGCGGCGACGGATCGCTGGTTGCTGCCGCGTCATGCGCCTCGAGTCGGCGCAGGCGACGTGTGGCGTCGGAAAGCATGGTTGGAGACCTGGTTGGCGCTCATCGCAAAAACGCGTCGTCCACCAAGGGCGGCTCGCGTGGTGTACGGTCCACGATACCCGGACAGCGTTGCGGCGTCGCCGACTCAAGTCGGATTAGTCGTCACCGTTGTATGGATGAGTGTCGTGGCTGGCTATAATCAGCCGCATGCCCGGCCCCAAGACGCCCGCCGCCCTGGCCGATCTGCTCAAGTCCAATTCTTTCTTCGCCGGGCTCGACGACGCCGCGATCGCGGCACTGGCCGAACACGCGATCTGGCGACAGGTCGCGGCGGGTGAGATGGTCTTCCTCGAGGGCGAGACCGCGCTGGGCCTCTCGATCCTGCAATCCGGCTGGCTCAAGATCGTCAAGACGTCGCCAGACGGACGCGAGCAGGTCTTGCGCTACCTGGAGGCCGGCGAGGCCTTTAACGCGCTAGCCTTGTTCGCGGATCGGCCGAATTCGGCGACGGCGATCGCGCTCGAACCAGCCGAGGTCTGGCAGTTGCCGCGAGAGGCGGTGCTCGAATTGCTACGCAGCCGGCCGGACTTCGCCGAGCGATTGCTGGCTGCCATGGCCGACCATCTCGTTTCGCTGGTCCGGTTGGTGGAGGATCTGTCGCTGCGCCCGGTCACAGGCCGCCTGGCGCGTCTGATCCTGGCGCAGGCCGAGGACGACGTCCTGCATCGCCCGCGCTGGTACACGCAAACCGAGTTGGCGGCGCAACTCGGCACAGTCGCCGACGTCGTCCAGCGCGCCTTGACCGGGCTCGCGACCGATGGCCTGATCGCCGTGGAGCGCTCGCGGATCGTGATCCTGGATCGCGCACGGCTCGCGACACTGGCTGCATGACCGCCACGCCAACCACGGCGGGGCGGCCGCAAAAACGACACGAGCTTGCCCGACGTCACGTCGGCCGTTGGCAGGGCGGCTCGCTGTCGCGCGGGCCGGGTGTGCGTCGGGCTACACAGGAGAATGAAGGAATGCTGGTTCAGGTCTACGCCATCAAATCGATCGAAGAGATGCAGCTCTGCATCGACGCCGGGCTCGATCGTTGGGGTCTTGAGGTTGGCACAAAGGGCATCATGCCCAGCGAAATGAACTACGAAAAGACCCGCGAGGTCTTCGCGGCCACGCCAGCACCCTATGCCAGGATGGCGTTATCGATCGAGACCGATGTCGCGGCGTTGACCGAGATCGTCGAAGCGACCCGACCCGACGTACTGCACCTGTGCGGCGACATCCAGGCGCTTCCGCCGGCCGCTGTCCGCACACTGCGCGCCAACATCCCGGGCGTCGAGATCGTCCAGGCGATCCCGATGACGGGGCCCGAGGCGCTCCAGATCGCGGCCGCCTACGAAGACGTGGCCGACGTCTTGTTTCTCGACTCGGTCGCCCCGAACGTGGTCGGCATCGGGATCGCCGGTGTGACGCACGATTGGGCGCTCAGCCGACGGATCGTTGAGCTGACGAAGAAGCGCTGCATCCTGGCCGGCGGGCTCTCGCCCGAGAACGTCGCCGAGGCCGTCCGCGCCGTCAAACCCTGGGGCGTGGACTCGAACACGCACACCTGCGTCCCGGGGACCTGGAAGAAAGACTTCGCGCGCATGCAGCGCTTCGCGCAAGAAGCGAAGTCGCCAATCGCGCCCACAAAGGAGTGATGGCGTCATGGTGCTCTGCTACGGCGGCATCGCGCTCGAGACCGTGATCGAATTGCCGTACGCGCCGAAGGCCGGTGTCGCGCACATCATCTGCGAGGAGCGCAGCCGGCTCGGCGGGGGCTCGGCACACGTGGCCGAGTGGCTGGCCAGCTGGGACATCCCCACGCGACTCTCCGGGTATGTCTTGGGGCGCGACCCCAGCGGCGACCAACTGCAGAACTGGCTGAGCGCCTACCCGAGCCTCGATTTGACGTACCTCGAGCGATCGGACGACGTGGGCACGTTGGTGTCGCGCACCGTCCCCTTCCCCGATGGTGATCGCTATCTGTTGTGCGTCGGGTACGCGAACGTGACGCTCACACGCCCCACCGCCGAACTCCTGGCCGATGTCGACGTCCTCGAGGTTGCGTTCTACCACCGCCAGGAACGCGGGAACGCCGCGGCCCTGGAGATGGCCGGCCTCGCCGCGGGCCGCGGCGTGAAAGTGGTGGCGATGGACATGTTCGCGCCGATCGTGGCTCAACCGCCGCGGGCCGACATCGTCATCAATTCGGCCGCATCGATCCGCGAGCAACATCCGGACATCGACGTGCGCGTTCACGGCCGGGCGCTGCAGGCGTACACGGGCGGCGTCGTGATCGTCACGGACGGCGGGCGTGAACTCTGGTCAATCGACCGCGACGGCGTCGAATATCTGATTCGCCCGCCGCAGATCCGCGCAACCGATTCCACAGGCGCCGGCGACAGCTTCCGCGCCGGCGTGATTTACGGTCTGATCCAACATTGGCCGCTGGCCGAAACGCTGCGTTGGGCGACCGCCGTCGGCGCCCTGCAGGTGCAACGCAGCCTCTCGCAGGACCGCCCGCCTGACCGCGACCGGATCCTCGCACTGGCCGGGCACGTTGACGTGCAAGCGCTCTCGCGCTAGACGAATCACAAAGACGCAAAGGGCGCCAAGTTCAATTCGACTTGGCGCCCTTCGCGTCTTCGCGGTTCGTCCCAGTCAAAGGCTCAACGTGACATGCTAGAGCACACGTCGTTCGAGCCGCTGATCGGCCCCGCTGGGTGCGGCCTGGGGCGCGGAGTACCCGAACAGGTTTTGGGCTAGCGCCATCAGATCGTCGATCCAGGCGCTCAACTGATCGAGCACCGACGTCGGGGCGTTTGCGCGCAGGCTGGTCGGGCCACCTCCGGCCGCGTAGCTTCCGCCGCCGAAGTCGTCAATCGTCGCGCTGGATGAGAGCGAGTCGCCACTGATCCCGATGTAGCCGCCGCCGCTCGCATATCCCCATCCGCTCAGGTCGACCGAGCGCACCAGCGTGGTGTTGACATACACGTCCACGACACCGGACGCGTGCGCGATCGCGCCCAGCACGTCGCCCGGGTTCACGGTCGCCGACGCGCTGTCCCACATCTGGAAACCAGACGACGAGTCGTAGGTCGTGACCTCGATCGTGCCATTAGACACATAATCGACGTGGATGACGCTCGCCGGGCTTGTGGAATTGTGCGACGCCTTGAGGATGAGCCCCACGTAAGCGGGTGACCCGCTCACGGTCGACGTGAACCGCACACACGCCTGCTGATCGGCGCCGAAGTTCGTGGGGCTCCAGATGGCGACGCCGTTGGTTGAGGCGGTCATGAGCACGGCATTGCCGCTGAGGGCGTAGGCGCCAGGGTTCACTTCGAACCAGTTAGATCCCAGCGAGCCGTTCGCGCGATTGAAGTCGTCCAACAACTGACAGTTATTGGGGAGGACCACCGCTGTGGCGGTCGCCGTCGGCGTCAGAGTCGGCGTGTTGGTGGACGTCGCCGTGGCGGTCGCCGTGGCAGTCGCGGTCGCCGTGGGCGGCACCGGCGTAGAGGTGGGCGTGTTCGTCGGCGTCTCGGTTGGCGTATCCGTCGGTGTGCTGGTCGCCGTCGGTGTACTCGTCGCCGTTTCCGTCGGTGTGCTGGTGGCTGTCTCGGTCGCGGTGCTGGTCGGCGTATTCGTCGGCGCGTCGGTCGCGGTCGCCGTGGCGGTTGCCGTTGACGGGATGGCGGTGTTCGTCGCCGTTTCGCTGGCCGTTGCCGTGGCGGTGGCCGTCGACGCGGCGGCTGTGGCGGTGCTTGTGGCCGTTGCCGTTGCCGTGGCCGTCGCCGTCGATGGCACTGCCGTGTTCGTCGCCGTTTCGCTGGCCGTTGCCGTGGCGGTGGCCGTCGACGCGGCGGCTGTGGCGGTGCTCGTGGCCGTGCCCGTTGGAGTCACGGTTGACCCGACCAGGGTGGCGGTCGGCGTCGGTGTCGGCAGGCTGGGCGTCGTCCCGCGGATATCGCCGTTGAGGACGACAATCGGCAGCCACAACGTGTTACCCACATGTGGATCCACGGGCGCCCCGTTTAGCGTCCCGCCCATCGCGAGCGACGTAGCCGCGATAACCCGCATCAGCATCGAAAACCTGAGCATTTGGCGCCTCTTTCCATAGCGACACGTCCGCACACGCCCGTGCAGGCTGCATTGGCCTGCGTGCAACATCCATGCCGTCGCAGGCTCAGGTTTCCATGGGCCGAGCCGGTGGCACACTGCAAGAACGCGAAGGACGCCGGGTCTCTCTGACCCTGGCACCCTTCGCGTCTTCGCAGTTCACAGCAGCTAAACCGACGTCGGGCGGTAGTTCCACCGGGCGCCCTGCCGGGCCACGACCGTCTCGATGCACGCCAGCAGCGCGCGCAGTTCATCCGACGGATCGGCGCTCTTGAGCTTGAGCAGGAATACCTGGCGATCGGGCGGCGGCGGCGCCAGGCGCCTCACGAGAACCCGCCCTTTGCGCTGCAGCGTCCGGGCCGCCGACACCGGCATGATCGACCAGCACCGCTGCGCCAGCAGGAAGGTCTCCATCACGCTCATGTCGTCGGTGAACAAACGCGGGATGCCGTTCTCACCGAACCAGTAGTCGTGCCACTGCAGGTACTCGTTGTGCCAGTCGAGCAGGACTTCGGCGTTGCGGTCCAGCGCCGTCGGGCGAACGACCTGGGCCGCCGGATAGCGCTTGTTGCACACCAGCAACATCTTCTCCGAAAACAGCGGTATGGCTTCCACCCGTTTCGAGTATTGCGGTTTGGTCACAAAGGCGGCCTCGGCGCCGCCGCTTTCGATCAAGTGATGGGCCTCGTCGGAGTGCCGAATGAGCAGCCGCAACCGCACATCCGGAAAACGCGCGGCGAACGTCGCGTAGACGTCGGCCATGATATAGGTGTTGACGCTTTGGATGGCGGCAGCGCACAAGAGGCGGCTCTGTCGTCGATCCGCGGCTGCCAGGGTCTCCTGCCACAACAGCTCCCACTTCTCCGCGATGGGGACGAAGCTCCTGCCAAAGTCCGTCAGCTCGATGCGGCGTATGCCCCGCCCCCGCTTGAACAGCGTCCCCTTCAGCTCGGTCTCCAGGGCCCGGATCCGCCCCGAAAGCGTCGACTGGCGGACGAACAGCTTCCCGGCTGCCCTCGAAATGGAGCCGGCTTCCACCACTGCCAGAAATGCCCTGATCTCGGCCCGGGTCATCGCGTGTCCTTTCTGAATAACGTCAATTTCGTTATCAATTCGGAGAATGATCAATTTTACAAATATTTGCCGCGCTGTTATCTTCACGCCCATCGATCGGCAATACGTGCCGGCGACCGTCGGCGAGAGAACCGTGACCCGTCTTCACTACAGCTGGCTCATCTGCGCGGGCGGGACGTTGCTCCTGTTCTGCACGGTCGGGTTGAACACAAGCGCCTTCTCGGTCTATCAGCCGTACATGATCGCGGCCGGCGGGCTGAGCAACACGCAGGGCTCGGAGGTCACCACGCTTCGCAGTCTGGCTGCGCTGCTGTCGTTCCTGTGGGTCGAGGGTTACTATCGGCGAACGGGTCTTCGCCTGGGCGTCACGCTCGCGGCAGCCGGTTCAGCCCTCGCGTTCGTGCTCTTCGGCCTCGCGCGGGACTTCACCGGCTACTGTTTGGCGGCGATCGTCGCTGGTGTCGCCTATGGGTTCGGCGGCATGATCCCCGTCTCCATGTTGATCGATCGTTGGTTCCGCAGCCACAAGGCGCTCGCGCTCGGGATCTGCGCGGCCGGGACTGGAGCCGCGACGATCGTGGCGCCGCCCATCCTAACGACCCTGGTCGAGACCGTTTCGCTCCCGTTCGCGTTCCTCGCAGAAGCCGGGTTCATGGCCTTGGCGTCGGTCATCGTGTGGATCATCATCCGCAACCGCCCGGAGGACAGAGGTTCCTCCGCCCTCTTTACGGGCAAGACCGAGAACCGCCTCGACGAGCAAGCGCGTGGACCGGCGGCCGGGCGCGGCACGCTTGTCGCGATGTTGGCCGCCGCTGTCTTGATCGGTGTGATGGCCAACCCGGGCTTTTCGCATCTGTCGGTGCTCTTCAAATCGGAGGGGTTCGATGCCATGACGGTCGCCTGGATCGTGTCCGTGGTGGGTCTGTCGCTCACCCTCGGCAAGACGATCTATGGGCAGGTGGCCGATCGGTTAGGCGCCTATCGCTCCGGCTATGTGTTCTTCGGGCTGCTCGTGGCGGGCGAAGCGCTGTGCTGCCTGACGGGCCAGGCCGGCCTGGCCGTGGCAGTCGGCGCGATGCTGTGTCTCGGCCTGGGTCTGCCCCTGGCGACGGTGGGACTATCCGTCTGGGCGGCCGAGGTCGCGGGTCCCGGCGGATACGGCACCACCGTCAAGCGGTTTCAAATGGCCTACATGCTCGGCGCACTGGCGTTTGGACCGGCGCCGGGCATGATCGCCGACGCGACCGGCAGCTACGTCCCCGTCTATGTCCTGATGACCCTGATGGCCCTGACGGCGGCCGTGCTGGTCCAGGCATCTGTCCTGCGTCTGAGATCCGCCGCACGCCCGCACCACGCCTCCACCGCCTGACCCCAGACTGTCGACAGCGGGCGCCCGGTTCTGGATGAACACGTGGCGCTCAATATACCTTGACACGTATATACTCTATGATGTATATTAAGTTATACAACGCGGGCGCCGGCGTGCCGCCCCAACCACACAGGAGACGAACGATGAAGATCAAGCTCACCAACGTGTTCGTGGACGACCAGGATAAGGCCCTGCGCTTCTATACCGACGTGCTGGGCTTCGTCAAGAAAGCCGACTTCAGCCAGGGCCCGTACCGCTGGTTGACCGTCGCCTCGCCCGAGGAGCCGGAGGGAACCGAACTACAGCTGGCGCGGAACGACAACCCCGCCGCCCAGGCGTTTCAGCAGGCGCAATTTCAGCAGGGCCAGCCCGCGGCCATGTTCTACACCGATGACGTCAAGGCCGATTTCGAGCGCATGAAGGCCCGCGGCGCCGAGTTCACCATGCCGCCCACCGACGTGACTGCGTCGACGATCGCGATGGTGAAAGACACCTGCGGGAACCTGATCCAGCTCGTTCAGCTGGCGCGCTATTGAAGAGCGATCCGCGCCGGGCTGGGCCGCCCCGGTTGGCATATACTGGTGTCAGACGCGGCGCATTTGGAGCAGATCAAGCGTATGGAATCCGTATTCGAAGTCATTGCGGAACCCAACCGTCGGGCCATTCTGAGCCTGCTGGCCGAATCCCAGCAGTCGGTCGGCGAGATCGAGCGCCAATTGCGCATGCCGCAGCCCACCGTGTCGAAGCACCTGCGCGTGCTGCGAGAGGCCGGCTTCGTCGAGTCGATTGTGGACGCCCAGCGCCGCCTTTATCGACTCAAGCCCGAGCCGCTGCAGGAGGTCGATGCCTGGCTGGCGCAGTTCAGGCAGTTCTGGTCCGCTCATGTCGATGCGCTTGAGCGTCATCTGGATCGAATGGATCAGTCGCCGCCCGCGAAATCGAAGGCGAGGAAATGATGGTTGATCGCGATCACTATGTGCCGGGTCCCGCAAGCGGGGCCCGGGTCGACAAAGACGGGGACAACTGGACGTTGATCCTCGTCCGAGAACTCCGCCATTCGCCGGAGAAGGTCTGGGCGGCGCTGACCGACCCCACCCACCTGCGCGAGTGGGCGCCGTTCGACGCCGATGGCAACCTCGGCGAAACCGGCGCGACGGCGAAGCTGACAACGATCGGCGCGCCCACGCCGCTGGTCTCCGAGACGCGCGTGACACGGGCCGAGGCCCCGCGGTCGTTGGAATACAACTGGGGCGATCGCGTCCTCCGGTGGGAACTCGAGCCTTCGGCCGGCGGGACGCGGCTGACGTTGTGGCACAACATCGATCGCGGCTTCATCTCGATGGGGGCTGCCGGGTGGCACATCTGCCTGGACGTACTGGACCATCTGTTGAAGGGCACGCCCCTTGGCCGGATCGTCGGCGGCGACGCCATGAAATTCGACTGGCAGCGCCTCAATGCCGAGTACGCCAGTCAGTTCGGCGTCGCCAAACCCGACCGATCGGCGCGATGACCGGACCGATTGTTTGGAAATACCCGTTGAACCGTTTTGCCTCGCGAAAGGAAGCCGAACGATGACGAAGAGCGGAGATCAGGCGGTGAAGTCGCCGTCGCAATTGATCGATCAACGCATCGAAGAATTGGGCGACTGGCGAGGCACGCTGCTCGCTCGTCTCCGCGCGCTGATCAAGCAGGTCGACCCGAAGATCGTCGAGGAGTGGAAGTGGCGCGGCGTGCCGGTCTGGTACCACGACGGCATGGTCTGCACCGGCGAGACCTACAAGGCCGCCGTGAAGATCACGTTCGCCAACGGCGCCGCGCTGGATGATCCGGCCGGTCTCTTCAACTCGAGCCTGGAGGGCAACACCCGACGCGCCATCGACTTCCACGAAGGCGAAAAGATCAACGAGAAGGCCTTCAAAGCGCTCGTGCGCGAGGCCATTGCGCTGAACGACGTGCGGGCGGGATCGAAACGCAAAAAGTAAGCAACCCGCAAGAACGCGCAGAGCGCCAAGATGAGCTTTCATCTTGGCGCTCTGCGCGTTCTTGCGCTTGTTCAGTGACAAGCGTAGTCGCGCGTCAGTTGTCGCCAGCGGTCGCCACATACAGGCCAAGCGCGACCAGCGCGCCACCGCTGACGTAGCGCTGTCCGGCCCGCATGCGCGCATTGGTCCGTAGCGCCCGTCCGATCGGGCCCGCGAGGAAGGCGACGACCAGATCGGCCGTGGAATTGAACAGAACCGAGATCGTGCCCAACACCACGAACTGCAGCACCACGGAACCCTGTGGGTCGACGAACTGCGGAATGAAAGCCAGGAAGAAAAGCGCAGTCTTCGGGTTAAGCACCTCGGTCAAAACGCCTTGTAGGAAGATCCGTTTGGTCGGCTCTTGCGGCACAGAGGTGTCGGTGACGATCGCCTCCCGCGCCAACAGGGTTTTCACCCCGAGATACACGAGGTATGCGGCGCCGACGTACTTCACGACCGTGAACGCGGCCGCCGACGTCGCCAGGATCGCCGACAGCCCGAGTGCCGCGGCCAGGACGTGGAAGAACCCGCCAAGCGCCGTCCCGAGCGTCGACGCGACGCCGTCACGCCGACCGCCCTTCAACGATCGCGCCAGGACGTAGAAGATGCCTGGTCCGGGCGTGATGGCGAGCAGAAACGCGGCAGAGAGAAACACGCTCAGTGCGGAGAGAGACGGCATGCGATGACCTTCCGTTGAAAGAGTGGCCGGAAGTAGAGGGAGCGGCGAATGCCGCGTCAACTCCGCCGCGGAACCGACGTCACTGGAGGTCGACGGTACGGTTGTGATTGCCAAGCAAGGCGGTTGCTACGGCGCCGCCACAGTAGCGCTTGACGAGATCGGCCAATTCGCCGATGGCCGCTCCAACCGCCTCGCGGGGAACGGGCGGCAGAGACTCGATCACAAGAAACGCGTCGCGCGTACCCTGCGTCAGTTTTGTCCGGTCCGCCTCTTTCCAGTTCCAGCGTCTGCAGACCGCGCCGACGTCGTCGGTGTAGATGACCTCACCGAGGCGCGGCGCGTGGGCTTCCTTTTCGCCCAGGAGGATCACGGCCGGTTCATCCTCGCCGGCGCGCGTCAGCCGAACGTCGCCGACGATCGTGCGCAGATCTTCGCCTCCTACGGGCAGAAGATGCCGCAGCGAAATCGTGTTGTAGATGGAGACGAGGTTGTTGATATGCCCGATCTTGGCGCCGTTCAGCACCCGTCGCGAGATGTTTTCGACCGACGACGGGTAGTCCTTCGGCTTTGCGCCGAACTTGCGATAGGCGTCGCGCCAGGTGGCGATGTGGGGATGCTCGATCACGGGTAGGCCGCCGAACCGGGCCGGAAGTTCGGCCTCGGCCTGCCGCAGCAGGTTCGTGATCTCGGGGTTGTCGTGCGCGTTGTCGATGCCGTGCAGGATCACGACGCCCAGGACGACGTCTGGGAAATCGGCGAAGATCGAGTCCGTGATGACCAGCTTCATCGCTTCCATCCTCTTTTCTTTTGCGTCGGGCTCGAGCGATCATCGATGGGCCCGGCACGTGTCGGCCAAAAGCCGCCTGCGGAGACCAGATAACCGCAAAGACGCGAAGCGCGCCAAGTCGAGAAAGCTTGGCGCGCTTCGCGTCTTTGCGGTTGACCACCCGTTAATCAGATATCCAGGTTCGCCACGCTCCGGGCGTGTGTTTGGATGAAGCGGCGACGGGGATCCACGGCCTCGCCCATGAGCATATCGAAGGTGCGATCGGCCTCGGCCGCGTCCTCGATGCCGACGACCAGCAACGTGCGATTGGCCGGGTTCATGGTCGTGTCCCAGAGTTGCTCGGCGTTCATCTCGCCGAGGCCCTTGAAGCGCTGGACGGTCGCCTTGCCCCGGTCGTCGCCGATCGCGGCCAGAGTCGCGTCTTTCTGTTCGTCGGAGTAGACGTACTGCGCGTGTTTGCGGTGCTCGATTCGATAGAGCGGCGGCTGGGCCACGAACAGGTGTCCGGCCTCGATCAGCGGCTGCATGTAACGGAAGAAGAACGTCAGCAGCAGCGTGCGGATGTGCGCGCCATCGACGTCGGCGTCGGTCATGAGGATCACGCGCCCGTAGCGCAGGCCTTCGAGCGAGAAGTTGTCGCCGATGCCGGTGCCCAGGGCCGAGATCAGGGCCTTGACTTCGTTGTTGCTCAAGATCTTGTCAAGACGCGCGCGCTCGGTGTTCAGGATCTTGCCGCGCAATGGCAGGATCGCTTGAAACGCCCGATCGCGGCCCTGCTTGGCCGAGCCACCGGCGCTGTCGCCCTCGACGATGTACAGCTCGCACTTCGACGGGTTGCGCTCGGAGCAGTCGGCCAGCTTGCCCGGCAACGTCAACGACTCGAGCGCCGACTTGCGGATGACCAGGTCGCGCGCCTTCTTCGCCGCCTCACGCGCGCGGGCCGAGGTCAGACACTTGTCGATGATAGCCTTGGCCTCGCGTGGGTTTTCGTCCATGAACGCGCCAAAGGCCTCGACCGTCGCCTGTTGCACGGCGGTCTGCACCTCGGGGTTCATCAACTTGACCTTGGTCTGGCTCTCGAACTGCGGCTCGCGATGCTTGACGCTGACGATCGCCGTCAAGCCTTCGCGCGTGTCTTCGCCCGAGAAGTTCGCATCCGCGTCCTTGAGTAAGCCCGACTTGCGCCCGTACTCGTTGACGACCCGCGTCAACGCGCCGCGCAGACCGCTCAGATGCGTGCCGCCGTCGATCGTGTTGATCGTGTTGGCGAACGAGTAGACCGACTCGTTGTAACTATCGGTGTACTGGACCGCCACCTCGACGCCGACGTCGTCGATCTCGCGCTCGGTGTGGATCACCGGATGCAGCGCGACGCGGTTGCGATTCAGATATTGGACAAACGAGCGGATGCCGCCCTCGAAGTAGAAGCTCATCGAACGCGTTTCGCGCTCGTCGATGAAGTCGATCCACACCCCGCGCGCGACAAACGCCATCTCGCGGAAGCGCGCCGCCAGGACCTCGAACTTGAAATCCAGACCGGGCTCCTTGAAGAGTGTCCGGTCGAACTTGAAGGTCTGCGTCGTCCCGGTCTCACCCTCGGCGACCTCGCCGACCCTGGCGATGCGGCCGGTCGGGATGCCGCGCTCATAGCGCTGGCGCCAGAGCACGCCATCGCGCTTGACCTCGGTGACCGTCCATTCCGAGAGCGCGTTCACGGCCGAGACGCCCACGCCGTGCAGACCGCCCGAGACCTTATATCCGCCGCCGCCGAACTTGCCACCGGCGCCGATGATCGTCATGACGACGTCGACCGTCTCCATCGGTTGGCCGGCCGCGTCGCGCTTCGACGGGTGCGGGCCGACGGGGATGCCGCGGCCGTTGTCGGCGATGGTCACGCTGCTGTCGGGGTGAATGACGATGCGGATGCGCGTGCAGTAGCCGGCGAGCGCCTCGTCGATCGAGTTATCCACAACCTCGTAGACGAGGTGATGCAGGGCTTTGATGTCGGTGCCGCCCACGTACATACCAGGGCGCTTGCGCACATGTTCGATGCCCTCGAGGGCCTGGATCGAACTGACGTCATAGGTCACGTTATCCGCCATCAATTCCTCCCACTTGACCGTCAGGGCTCACGCCCGAAGCCGCATCGGGCGCGCATTCGCTTGCTCACGCAACCAGCGCAGACGGTCCTGGTAGTACACAAAGGTAGACGCCACGAGAGCGGTCGAAACCACGGCGTGCCCGGCGATGCCGATCAGGTTCAACCACGAATCGGTCGGCGCCAGAGTCCACACCATGCCCAGGCCGACGTAGAGCAGCAACACGGTCGCCACGAGCCCCGTCGTCGGAGCCAGGTTGGCGCGCACGAGCCGCAGGCTTTCCCAGATCGCGGCAAACAAATGGCGCCGGCCGAACGTAATCGCATGCAGCGAGAACACACCGAACACCAGCACCCAAAAGACCAACGAGAACGCCAGGGCCAGGGCCGCGCTGCCAAGCACCTCATTGAGCATCGCCAGCATGATCGCCAGCGTGATCGCGGGCACGCCAAGCACAACGGCGACGATCAGACCCGCCACGCCTAGCCCGATCAGGTTGAGCCAATCGAGCCAGACATGGCGCAGCACCTCGATCACGCTGACCCGCCCATCGCGGGTCTGTTGGGCGATGCACTCGAAATACACGGCGCCCAGAAAGAAGCCGGCGATCGTCAGGAGCAGGAACAGGAACAAGTTGAGCAAGATGCCGTTCGCGCCCCAAACGCCCAGCCAGTGCGCGGCGCCGGCCTCACCCACACGCCAGGTCATCATCGACGGCAACCCGAGCGGCGCGGTGCTGAGCGCCCAGAACAGGTTCATGCCGTCGGCGTTGGCGCTGATCTGCTGCCAGTTGCTGGCCGTCTGCGCAAGCAGCGAATCGGACGGGGCGCCCGCCGCCATCGCAGCCAACTGCCGGGCGATGGCATCGATGGTGGGCTTCAAAGTCAGCTGCGGCCCCAACCAGAAGAACACGTCCAGCAGCAGCGGAAATACCGCCAGCAACAGCTGTTTGTTGACCAGTTCGAACCCGCCGACCAGCGAGGCGATGACGCCCAGGGGCGGCTGCGGATCACGGTTTTTGACGCGAGGGCTGGTCGGAGTCACAATCATTAATTATACCATTCGAGGTCTGAAAAACAAACGAATCGGCGCGAAAAACCGGTTGTTTCGCGTGAGTTTTAGACACCGGGAGTGCCCCGATGTGCCCCGATGTCGGGCTTCGCCCGACATCCGGAGCGTCAGGCGCTCCAGTGCTGGACCTGATCAACCACCATGCAACAATTCATCATCGAAGGCGGTCACCGTTTGAACGGAACGGTCACGGCAGCGGGGAACAAGAACGCGGCCCTGCCGCTGCTGGCGGCCTGTCTGCTGACGAGCGAACCAGTCGTGCTGCGCAACGTGCCCGCGATCCGGGACGTCGAGAACATGCGCCGGTTGATCAGCGACCTCGGCGCCGAATTCGTCGAAATCGAGCCCGGAGTCTGGCGCGTGCAGTCGGGCGCCGTTCACAAGACGCAGCTCGACCCGGAGTTGTGCCGCAAGATCCGGGCATCGATCCTGCTGGCCGGCCCGATGCTTGCGCGCGAAGGCGGCATCGAGCTCCCCCCACCCGGCGGCGACGTGATCGGGCGGCGGCGCGTGGACACGCATCTGCTGGCGCTCGAGGCGCTCGGCGCCATCATCCACGTGGACGACAAGCAGTTCACCATGCGCGCCGAGAAACTTCGCGGCGCCAATATCTTGCTCGACGAGGCCAGCGTCACCGGAACGGAAAACGCGATCATGGCCGCCGTCCTGTCCGAGGGCACGACCATCCTCCGCAATGCCGCCTCGGAGCCGCACGTGCAGGAGCTGTGCGAGTTCCTGGTCAAACTCGGCGCCCAGATCGAGGGCATCGGCTCGAACACGCTCACCATTCACGGTGTACCAAGCCTTCACGGCGGCGAACACACCGTCGGCGCGGATTACCTCGAGGTCATCAGCTACGTCGGCGCGGCCGTGGTGACGGGCGGCGCGGTCCGCGTGCGCGACGCGGGCGTGCGGCACCTCGACATGATCGGCCTCGTCTTCGGCCGTCTCGGCATCCGCTGGGAAGTCGATGGTGACGATCTCGTCGTCCCGGCCGAGCAGGCGCTGCAGATCAGCCCGGACGTCGGTGGCGCGATCCCGTCGGTCAAGACCAATATCTGGCCGGCCTTCCCGACCGACCTGACCAGCATCGCGCTGACCGTCGCGACCCAGTGTGAAGGTTCGGTGCTCTTCCACGACTGGATGTACCCGGGGCGCATGTACTTCACCGACAAGCTCGTGCAGATGGGCGCGCGTGTGATCCTCTGCGATCCGCACCGCGTCCTCGTCCAGGGCCGCACGCAACTCCTGGCCGAGACGCTGGAATCGCCCGACATCCGGGCGGGCATCGCCCTGGTGATCGCGGCGCTCTGCGCGCGCGGCACCTCGCGGATCCGCAACATCGGCCAGATCGAGCGCGGCTACGAACGCATCGACGAGAAACTGCGGGCGCTGGGGGCGGCGATCGAGCGAGTGGCTGTGTGAGCGCGAGAGCGTCGTCGCTCCTGCGCGCCCGCGCATCCGCGCTGCACGCGCCCCGAATGCCCCAACCCGAACAGGTCAGCATGGACGGACGCTCGACGCCTTACATCTGACACGTGCGCAACCCCGAACGCCTCGGGTAGAATGGTCCCGGCGATTTTCTAGATGGCAACTATCCACTTCTAAGGAGTGACCATGTCCAGCAAGATCAAATCCATCAGCGCGCGTGAGATCCTCGACTCCCGCGGGAATCCGACCGTCGAAGCCGACGTCGTTCTCGAGAACGGGAACGTCGGGCGCGCGGCGGTGCCCTCCGGCGCGTCGACCGGACAGCACGAGGCGCTCGAACTGCGCGACAACGACAAGAAGCGGTACGTCGGCAAGGGCGTCAACCAGGCCGTCGGCAACGTCGTCACACGCATCGCCCCGGCGCTCGTGGGCAAGGACGCCTCCGATCAGGCCGCGATCGACAAGGCCATGCTCGACCTCGACGGCACGCCGAACAAGTCGACCCTTGGCGCGAACGCGATCCTGGCCGTGTCGATGGCCAACGCACGCGCGGCCGCCGGCGCCACCCCGCTCTACCAGTACCTCGGCGGCGCAGACGGCCACGTCCTGCCTGTGCCGATGATGAACGTGCTCAACGGCGGCGCGCACACCGGTTGGACCACTGTGCCGATGCAGGAGTTCATGGTCGCGCCGGTGGGCGCCCCGAGCTTCCGCGAAGGCCTGCGCTGGGGCACCGAGACCTACCACGCGCTCAAGGGTCTGCTCAAGGCGCGCGGCCTGTCGACGGGCGTCGGCGACGAGGGCGGCTTTGCCCCGGCCATCACCGTGCTCGAGGACGTGCTCAAGATCCTCATGGAAGCCATCGAGAAGGCGGGTTACCGCCCCGGCGAAGACATCGTGCTCACCCTCGACCCCGCGACGAGCGAACTCTACAAAGACGACGGCAAGTACCACCTCGGCGCCGACCAGGCGCTGACCTCGGCCGAGATGGCCGAGCTGTGGGCCCGCTGGCGCAAGTTCTACCCGATCGTGTCGATCGAAGACGGCATGGCCGAGGACGACTGGGGCGGCTGGAAGGCCCTGACCGATCAGATCGGCGGCACCACCCAGCTGGTCGGCGACGACCTGTTCGTCACCAACGTCGAGCGCATCCAGCGCGGCATAAAGGAAGGCGTCGGCAACTCGGTGCTGATCAAGCTCAACCAGATTGGCTCGGTGACCGAGACCATCAGCGCCATCCGCATGGCCCAGAACGCGGGCTGGACGGCGATCAGCTCGCACCGTTCTGGCGAAACCGAAGACACCTTCATCTCCGACATGGCCGTGGCCCTCAACATGGGCCAGATCAAGACCGGCGCGCCGTGCCGCAGCGACCGCGTCGCCAAGTACAACCAGCTGCTGCGCATCGAAGAGGCGCTGGGCAGCAAGGCCGCGTACGCCGGCAAGGGCGCGTTCAAGCAGTAAGCGCCTGCGCCACAAGGCTTGCGCCGAACCGGCTTCGACGCTAAAAACGGGCCGGGCGCGATTTGCGCCCGGCCCGTTTCTTGTACCCGAGGCTCAGCGATGCCGGATCTCAACGCACTTGGCCGAGAACTTCGGCGCCACCTGGGCGTTTCCATTGGTTGGACGCTGTTCGGCACCGTCTTCTGCTTGCTGATCGGTGGTCTGCTGATCGCCGTGCCCCTGGTCAATGGGCTCAGCCAGGTGGCGGCATTCGGCTCGAGCCGGATCGACGATGTATTCTTCACCGAGGATTTTTGGGTGCCGGTCGTTTTTGGCATCGGCGCCCTCGTACTGGCCGTCGTCATCGGCGTCAGCGCCGTCCTGTCCAAGAGCCGCACCATCGCGGTCCACGAAGGCGGCCTCGCCTTCTACAAGGGACGCGCCCTCGAAACCAGCGTCGAATGGCCGGCCGTCTACGCGCTGATCCGCACGCAGCGGCACAGTGTTCAGCAGCGCACGACCCATGTGACCTTCACCCTGCACGCCTCCCAGAAACGCACCTTCTCCTTTACGCCGGCCATCGGCCAACACGAAGCTCTCGTCGCCGAGTGTCAGCGCCGCATCGACTCGAACGTCGAGGCGGTCTACGCCGAGCGCGTGCGCACCGGCCAAAAGGCGGTCTTCGGGGCGATCAGCATCGACTCGGCCGCGATCTATCTCGGCGATTTTCCCATACCGTGGCACGAAGTCCGCGGAGTCCAGGTTGGCGGGAACTCGGTGGTGGTCCAACGCCAACGCATCAGTGCCGATGCGCCGCAGTCGGTGCCGCTCGATCGGGTGCCAAATTGGTGGATCCTGGAGCGGCTCTGTCGACAGCACATCCGTTGAGGTCTCGAATTCCCGGAAACTCGGGAAGGAGTTCCCGCCACGGCGGGACGGTCATTCCCGTACACTGGTGTCCGGCTGCCCAAGGAAGGATCTGGCATGACCCAACTCGACCCCAATCACCCCCTCGCCACGGTCGTCGGCCTCGGCACGCTCAAGAGCCTGCATGATCGCAAGAACCGCATGATCGGCCTGATAACGGCGCTCGTGTTCCTGCTGATCGGTCTGGCCATCGCCGTGGCCGGCACGGTCTGGGGCCTGTACGAGGTCTACACCTATGGCAGTTCGCGTTGGGATGACGCCGGGCCGGCCATCTTCGTCGGGCTGCTGATCGGCGGGATCATCTTCGTGGCTGCGGCGTGGAGCCTCTTCACCTCGCTGCGCTCGTGGAAGCTGGCGGTCGGCCGCTACGACAACGGGTTGGGCGTGGTCGGCAACGGCGGCGTGCAGCAATTGCGCTGGGATCAGATCAGCGAGATCTATCAACAGGTCACGCGCCACTACACAAACGGCGTGTATACGGGAACCACACACCGTTACACGATTGTCGTCGACGGCAAGAAGCAGGTGTTCGACGACAAACTCAAGGGCGTCGAGGACCTGGGGAACGCGATCCAGGAAGGCGTGACGAACGTGCTCTTCCCGCGCTATGCCACGGCCATTAACAACGGGCAGCGCGTCAACTTTGGTCCGCTCGGCCTCGACAAGCAGAACATCTACTCGGGCAACAAATCTCTGCCGTGGTCCGAGATCAAGGCGGTCAAGATCCAGCGCGGCACGATCTCGATCAAGAAGGAAGGCGGCTGGTTCAACTGGTCCGCCGTGACCGTGCCGCAGGTGCCGAACTTCTGGATCTTCTATTCGCTGATCCGCAACTTCACGAAAGTCGAATAGCCTGGTGAATCATAATGGCGCCGACTGCAACGTGTGCGGTCGGCGCCATTTGCATTTACCCAAGTGGGCTCAGGCCGGGAGACGGCGCAACACAAGAAAGGCCGCGTCGTCGAGGTCCTCGCCGCCGCTCGCATGCTCGTGTAGCGCCGACCGCAGGGCCTCGATCAACTGAGCCGCGGTGCCCCCCCGGGTCTCGCGCAACACGGCCTCGATCCCAGGCGCCCCGAATTCGTTGCCGTAAGGGTCGCTGGCCTCGGTCAGCCCGTCGGTATAGACGAGCAAGGTGTCGCCCAACTCGAGCGTGAACTCGGTCTCGGCGTAACGCGCGCGCGGGAAGACGGCGAGCGCAGGCCCATGAGTCTGCAGCCATTGGATCCGGCCGTCGGCGCGCGCGACGACCGCAGGCGGGTGTCCGGCGTTGGCCAGGGCGAGGCGCCCCGTCTCGGGCGACCAGACGGCATAGATCGCCGTCAGGAACTGCACCGTGCGCGCATCGGCCTGCAGCAACTCGTTGGCGCGCGAGAGCGTGGTGGCCGGCGACGTCCGTCGGATCGCGATCGAGCGCAACAAGGTGCGCGACAGCGCCATGTACAGCGCCGCGGGGACGCCGTTACCGGCCACGTCGGCCACCACAAGACCGAAGCGCCCCCCGCCCCGCAGCGGCACGACGTCGTAGAAGTCGCCGCCGACGAGCCGGGCCGGGTGCCAGAACGCGGCCAGGTCCCAGCCCTCCGGCTGCGGCAGGGTGTTGGGCAGGAAGCTGGCCTGGATCTGTTGCGCCAGCGCGACCTCGCGTTCGAGCTGGCGCTGTGCCACGATCCGATCGCGCAGGGCGGCGCTCTCGAGGGCCAGGGCCAGCTGACGGGCGACGCCGTCGAACACGGCGCTGCGCGGGCCGTTGTCGTCGGTCGTCGGCGACAGCAACACGCCGCGCAGGCGACCGCGCGCGCGCAACGGGTAGACAAGGGCTTCGGGCTCGGCGAGACGCTGCGCCAGAGTGGGCGGCAGCGTCCAGGTGCGACGCCACGGCGTCGGCGAGTCGGGATCGAGCGCGAGATCCTGCACGGGTTGAAGATCCTGCGCGAGGTCCTCGACCCCGACGGCGTGCAGGAGCTGCAGCGTATCGGCGTCGTCCTCCAGGCGATAGACCAACAGCCAGCGCGCCTCGGTGAGAGTCAACGTCAACCGGGTGACCGTCTCGATCGCGGTCGACAGGTCGGGCTCGACCGCGATCGCCTCGGCGGTCTGGAGCAGCGCCAGGTTGACCCAGGCCTGCGCCTGCTGCGACTCGTACACGCGAGCCTCGAGCGTCGCGAACGCCATCTGCGCGGCCAGCGACTCGAACAGGGCCAACGTGGCGTCGTCGAAGGCGGCCTGCGGCATCTTGACGCTGAGCACGCCGACGACGCGCTCTTCGATGAAGAGCGGCCAGGCGGCGCGCGCGGCGCTATCGACGGGGAGCGGCGCGTGCAGCTCGGGATGGCGAGCCTCGTCGGGCTCGCGCATGACCCGTCGGGCGGTGCGGGCCGCCTCGGTGGCGAGCTGGCGTGAGATCTCGGACTCGACCGCGGCGCCGGGCGTCTCGGCAACCAGTTCGAGAGTCGTCTCGGCGACCGTATAGAAGCGCACCGTCAGCTCGGGCAGACGCTCGGCGATCAGGCCGAGCGCCTGGTTGTAAAGGTCCGCGAGCGGCTGCAGCACGTTGACCCGCTGACCGACCTCGGCCAAGAGCGCGATCTGCGCGGCCCGACGCGTCGCCTGCTCATACAGACCGGCGCTCTGCAGCGCGGCCGCGGCGCCCGTGGCGATGATGGCCAACAGACGCTCGTCCTCGTCGGAAAACGCGTGGGGCCGCCAGGATTGGACAGCGATCACGCCCAGCGCGCGCTCGCCAATCAAGAGTGGGACGAACAAGGCCGACCGCGGCGGGCGTTGTGACGCGTAGCGCGGGCGAACCGGCAGATGCTCGTCGGGGTCGAGGAAATCGTGCACGCACAGCGAGCGGCGCGTGTCGCGCAGCCAGCCGATCAGGCCGGGCGTCTCCGGGTCGAGGCGGAAATCCCGCCGCGGCTGCGGCTGTCCGTCGACGACCCACGCGAGGATCCGATAGAGGTCGCCCTCGAACAGGCCGAGCTGGAACACGTCGGCCTGGATGACGCTGCAGGTGTAGGCGAAGATGTGCTCGGCGCGATGCGCGAGGTCGAGCGGCGCCGACAGCAACGCCTGGCCGAAGACGGCAAGGTCGGCCAGCGTTGCCGCGTGACGATCCGCTGAAGAAGACGTCATCGTGCGAACCCGCGGCGGCCGGGCGCGTTACCCCCGCGCCACACGCACAAAGCGACGCTTGCCGACCTGGACGACGGCTTCGCCGGCCACGTCGAGACGCGCGGCGACGTCGGACACGGCCTGACCGTCGACCTTGACGCCGCCTTGCTCGATCAGACGCCGGGCCTCGCTCTTCGACGCGGCCAGCTTCTGCGCGACGATGAAGTCGACCAGGGCCGGCGTGTCGGTAACAGTCACCGTGGCGATGTCGTCGGGCAGCGCGCCCTTCTGAAAGACCGTCTTGAAATGGGTCTCGGCCGGTTCGACGGCGGCGCCGCCGTGATAGATCGCGACGATCTCGCGCGCGAGCTCCATCTTGGCGTCGCGCGGGTGGCGGCTGCCGTCGGCGAGACCGCGCTCGACCGCCGCGACCTGGTCGGGCGTGTAGCGCGTCAACAAACGGAAGTACGCGGGCATGGCCAGATCCGGGATCGACATGACCTTCCCGTACATGTCCTCTGGGGCCGCCAGGATGGCGATGTGATTGCCCATCGACTTCGACATCTTGGCCGTGCCATCGGTGCCCGGCAGGATGCCCAGGATCACGCCGACGAGTGGCTTCTGACCGAGCGCCTCCTGCAGCTTGCGCCCGGCGACGACGATGTTGAAGAGCTGGTCGGTGCCGCCGACCTGCACGTCGGTGTGCAGCGCGACGGCGTCATAGCCCTGCATCAGCGGGTAGAACGTCTCCTGCAGGTAGATCGGCTCTTCCTTCTCGAGGCGCTTGGCGAAGTTCTCGCGCGCCATGAACTGCTGGAGCGTGAAGTTCTGGCCGAGCTTGATCAGATCAAGCAGCGACAGCTCCGCCAGCCACTCGCCGTTGTAGCGCACCTTCGTCTTTTCGGGATCGAGGATGCGGAAGGCCTGCTCGGTGTACGTGCGCGCGTTGGCGGCCACCTGCTCCTCGGAGAGGATCGGGCGGGCCTTGTTCTTGTCCGACGGGTCGCCGACCAGGGCCGTGTAGCTGCCGATCAGGAAGGTCACCTCGTGTCCGAGGTCCTGAAACTGGCGCAGTTTCCGCATGGTGACGGTGTGGCCGAGATGCAGATCGGTCGAGGTCGGATCGTAGCCGCAATACACGCGCAGCGGCCGGCCTTCGGCCAGACGGCCGCGCAATTCGCGGGCCATGGTTTGCTTGATGGTGTCGTCGCCGTATTCGGTGCCCTGCATGAGCAGGGCGACTTGTTCGTCAAGAGTCATGAGGGCGATTATATCCTGCGGCTAAAGCCGCTGCGCACAGGGGGCGAAGTCGGCCTACGCCGACTTCGCGTGTTGTCCGATGGTGTGACGGATGGTCGTCGACATCGGCTTGCGCCGACTTCGCGGTTTGGCCGAAGGTGTGACGGATGGTCGTCGACATCGGCTTGCGCCGACTTCGCGGTTTGGCATGAGAGTCAATTCTCGAGATGGTTGAACACTGATGACGCGCTCACGCATACGGTCAGGCCACATCGTCGGTGTTTTCTTCGCAGCGCTCGAAGTCAGCCCAAAGCCGGCTCTCTGCGTGGTGGATCTTCTGGCGCGCGATGTAGTCGCAAACGGTCGGCACATCCGACTTGCGGATCGTGAAGGCCCCGTAGCGGCCCATCCACTTGAAGAAATGTCCAGGGGCGACCTCATGCGTGATGAGATGCGACGTCGAACCCTTGAGGCCCTGCATGAGTTCCGAGATGCTCAACACAGGCGGAAATCGAACCGCCACATGGATGTGGTTGTCGATACCGCCGACAGCCAACAACTTGCAGCGCAGGTCGGTGCTCTTGGTGCGAAGTGCGGTGTAGAGTCTGGGCTCCCACGCCGGTTCGATGAGCGGAAGCCGGTCCCAGGTTGCCCAGACGGCATGCAGATACAGTTGGGTATAGTCGCGACGCATGGTCCCCCCCCTTGACACAGTGCGGCCGAATTAGAACATTTATTCTAGCATGACAGCGACTGAAGCCGCTGTTCACGTTACAGCAACGCCGGCCTACGCCGGCTCTCTCGGCAACCCCAGCCCCAGCCGCACGCCAATTGCCCCTCTCAGACTGCGGCGCTTAACGCCCGCCACCTCCCACCGCGCCGACTTCGTCGGAGCAGGCCGACTTCGCGTCTTCGGTCCGCAGCGGCTTCAGCCGCCGCGCCGCCGCGCTATAATCGACGGTTCAGACTCATTACGCGGAGAGACGCATGACCAAGAAACCCGCCGCGCCCAAGGGCGCGACGCCTGGACCGAAAAAGATGACCGGCGCGGAAGTGCGCCAGGCCTTCCTCGAGTTCTTCGAGGAGCAGCGCCACACGATCGTGCCTTCGTCGCCGCTCGTGCCGGGCGGCGACGCCACGCTGCTGTTCACCAACGCCGGCATGGTGCAGTTCAAGGACGTGTTCCTCGGCACCGAGAAGCGCGGTTATACCCGCGCCACGACGGCGCAGAAGTGCATGCGCGTCAGCGGCAAGCACAACGACCTCGAGAACGTCGGGCCCAGCCCGCGCCACCACACGTTCTTCGAGATGATGGGCAACTTCTCCTTCGGCGATTACTTCAAGAAGGACGCCTGCCGGTTTGCGTACGACCTGTGCACCAAGGTTTACGGGCTTCCGCTCGAGCGCCTGTTCTTCACGGTGCACAAGGATGACGAAGAGGCCTACAAGATCTGGACCGAGGATCTGAAGATCCCGGCCGAGCGCGTGGCCAAGCTCGGCGATCGCACCAACTTCTGGCAGATGGCTGACGTCGGGCCGTGCGGGCCGACGGCCGAGGTCCATTACGACTGGCACCCCGAGCTCGGCATTCCCGGGCCCGAAGAGCTCGCGCGTCAGCTCGACGACAACCCCGACAACCGCATGCTCGAGATCTGGAACCTGGTGTTCATGCAGTACAACCAGGACGCGAACGGCAAGCGCACGATGCTGCCCAAACCCGGTGTCGACACCGGCCTCGGCCTCGAGCGCGTCACCGCCATCTTGCAGGGCGTCGACAATTCGTACGACACCGATCTGTTCTCGCCGATCCTCGAGCGGATCCAGGAGCTCGCCGGACACAGCCCAACCGAGCGCAAGGCCGGTCTGATCGCGTACCGCGTCATCGCCGACCACGCCCGCGCCGCGGCCTTCATGATCGCCGACGGCGTCGTGCCCGGCAACGTCGGGCGCAACTACGTCTGCCGCATGATCATCCGCCGCGCCGCGCGCTTCGGCGGCAAGCTCGGCTTCACCGAGCCCTTCCTGGCGCGCGTCGCCAACCGCGTGATCGAGATGTACGGCGCGCAATATCCCGAGCTGAAGAAACATCAGACCGCGATCGAGCGCACGCTGACCCAGGAAGAGGAGCGCTTCGCGCGCACCGTCGACGTGGGCGTGGCGAACCTGAACAACTATCTGACCGACCTGGCCACGCACGGCGGCAAGGTCGTCGACGGCGAGACCGCGTTCAACCTGTACGCGACCTATGGTCTCCCGCTCGAGATCACGCGCGACATCGCGCAGGAACGCGGGCTGAGCGTCGACGAGGCCGGCTTCAACCAGGCCAAGGACCAGCACGCCGAGGCGTCGCGCACCGAGGTCGGGCCGCTCGGCGGCGAGGATGTGGCGGTGTTCCGACCGATCATCCAGGAGCTGCAGGCCAACGGCCAGCTCGGGCCGGACGGCGTCGAATACGATCCGTACTACGACGCGCATCTCGAAGAGCCGGTGCTGGCGCTGATCAAAGACGGCCAGCGCGTGCAGACCGCGCGCGTCGGCGATGTGGTCGAGGTCATCCTGCCGCGCACGTGCTTCTACGTCTCATCCGGCGGCCAGGTGGCCGACACCGGCACGATCGCGCTGTACGCGCCCAACCGCGAGGACCCGATCTGGGAGATCCGCGTCGACGACATGCGCAAGCCCGCCGCGGGCGTGATCGTGCATATCGGCACGGTGACGACCGGCACGCCAAAGGTCGGCGACGTGGCAGCGGCCCAGATCGACGAGGACCGGCGCTGGGACATCATGCGCAATCACACGGCCACCCACCTGCTCCAGAGCGAATTGCGCTACGTGCTCGGCGAGCATGTGCGCCAGGCGGGCTCGCTCGTCGCGCCGGATCGGCTGCGATTCGACTTCACGCATCAGGGCATGCTCACCCAGGAGCAGATCGAGGCCGTCACCCGCTCGGTCAACGACGCGGTGCTGGCCAACTACGTGGTCGACATCGCCTACAAGCCGCGTGAGGAAGCCGTGGGCGAAGGCGCCACGGCGCTGTTCGGCGAGAAGTACGGCGAGGTCGTGCGCACGGTCAAGATCGGCGAACCCGAGCCGTTCAGCTATGAGCTGTGCGGAGGCACGCACGTCCCCGAGACCGCCGACATCGGGCCGTTCCTGATCGTCAGCGAAGAGGCGGCCGCGGCCGGCATCCGCCGCATCGAGGCCGTCACCGGCCGCGCGGCGCTTGACCTGATCCAGCAGCGCATCACCGTGCTCGACAACGCCGCGAGCTATCTCAAGACCACCGCGGGCGAGCTCGACCGCAAGGTGCTGGGTCTGCTCGACGAAGGTCAACAACAGCAGAAGGAAATCGCGCGACTGCGTCGCGAGCTGGCCCTTCGTGATCTCGACGGCCTGCTCACCGACATGGACACGGTCGCCGGCGTCCCGGTGCTGACCGGCCAGATCGCGCACGCGGACGCCGACACGCTGCGCGAGATGGCGGATCGTTTCCGCCAGAAGGTGCCCACCGGCGTGGCCGTGCTCGGCGCCGTCAAGGACGGCAAACCCGCGCTGATCGCGTGCGTGACCGACGATCTGGTCAAACGCGGCCTGAACGCGGGCGCCATCGTCCGCCAGATCGCGGGCGTGATCGGCGGAAGCGGCGGCGGCAAGCCCACGCTGGCCCAGGCCGGCGGCAAGGATCCGTCGCGGTTGCCCGAAGCGCTGGCGATGGTGCGCAGCGTCATCTCGGGCGCGCTGAAATAGCCCAAGGCCGTCTTCCGGGAACTACGACACGGTCGCCGCTGCCCGACAGCGGCGACCGTGTTTCTTCTCCGACCGACACCGGCATCCCGAGGAGCGCTCCATGCCGTTCTGGTCTTCCATTTTCAGACTCGCGAGCCCGTTCCGGCGCGCGCTGCGCGGCGGTGTCTTGCGTTTCTTTCGATCCACGGCTGCCGCGACCGCCACGGTTTTTGACGTGTACTTCGCCTATCGGCTGCTGGCCGACCGCGAGCCCACCGCGGACGAGCTGGCCCGATGGGAGGCGGAAGTCGACGCCGGAGCGCTCAGCCGCGCCTCGCTCGTCGACCGGCTGGTCGATCACCCTCGGGCGAGCGAAACGGTGCTCGACCTGGGCGGATACGTGATGTCGGTCGACGCCGCCGACCCGATGATCGGCCGATCGCTCGCCGTCACGCGGCAACTCGAGCCGAACGTCACGGCGGAGTTTCGTCGCTGGATCAGACCCGACAGCGCCGTGCTGGACATCGGCGCCAACATGGGCTGGTTCACGCTGCTCGCCGCGCACCTGGCCCCGCAAGGGCACGTCATCGCCGTCGAGGCGCATCCCGGCAACGTCCGGCTCATCGAGACAAGCGTCGCCGCAAACGCGTTTGCACACGTCGATGTCTGGCCGGTCGCGGCCGTCGAACGGAACGGCTTGGTCGACTTCGCGACGTCAAACTCGAACGGCTATATCCCGAAGGCCGGTCGCCCGGTTGAGTCGATCATCCGCCGGGTGCCCGGCGTGGCCCTTGATGCGTTGCTGGCCGACGTCGACCGGCTGGACGTGGTCAAGATCGACATCGAGGGCTTCGAACCGTATGCGCTCCGCGGCATGCAGATCGCGCTCGAGCGCTGGCGACCCGTGATCTTCTGCGAGTTCCATCCGTGGATCATGCGCGTCCGCGAGCCCGATCTGGCCGATCGCTATCTGCAGTTCCTGCGCGGCCTCGGCTATCGGCTCGACATCATCACGGTTGACTCGGGCGTGCTGGCCGATCAAACCGACGCCCAGATCTGGGACCACTGGCGGGACGTCAACGCCAGGGTTGGCTCAACCGACGGGATCCATCACCTGGATCTTCTGGCGCGACCCGCCTCCCGGCTTCAGCCCTGACCGCCGGAAACCGAGGTTTTAGGTAGATTTTCGGCCCTATCGGGTCACCGGCCGCCCCCCCGCTTCAGTCCTAACCTTCGTGAGCCGATATTAACGGCACGCGGGCACATTCTGTGCATCTGGTGGATCAATCGGGAGTGGGGCAATGTCGGACAAGGTCACCCTTCATATGGCCATTCAGGCGCTCGACGCAGGGGACCTGCTGCGCGCGCAAAAGCTGCTGGCCGAGGTCTTGCGCGGCGACCCGCGCGATGCACGCGCCTGGGTTCTGATGGCCGAGGCACAAACCGACCCGGGTCGGCGCAAGGAGTGCATCGACCGCGCGCTGCAGATCGACCCCACGAACGAGATCGCCCGCCTGCTGTTGGCGCCCGAGCCGACCGAAGAGGAGGCCTGGCGCCACAACAAAGCCGCCACATCTTCCGAGGAGTCGCTCGAGGTCGAATGGGGCGGCACTGGCGCGCTATCACACCCCGTGGAAAGCCCGGCTCAACCGAAACCGGCCACCGCGCCGATCCCACGCCCGACGCCACCCAAGACCCCCGAGCACGAGGCGTTCGTCAAACGTGCCAAGCAGAGCAAGCCCTGTCTCGAAACGGCCATGTCGCTGTACGACACCGGAGAAGTGTCGCTGGCGATCGAGATGCTTCGCAAAGTCGTTCAACGACAACCGCATGACGAGATGGCCTGGGTGGGTCTGATCGAGATGATCGAGGACCACGAGGAACGTGCGCGCACCACGCAAGAAGCGTTGCGCCGCCACCCCGCCAGCGCCATGATCAACAAGGCCGCCGGACGCCCGACCGGCATGATCGGACAGTTGCCGGAGGACGCGCCGGAGGCTCAGCCCGAAAAACCCGGGCGGCACTGATCGCCCGCGGGGACATGCCAGAGGGGTCACGCATGGTCGCTCCTGAGATGCTCAAGTCCGCAGTGGCCGCGTTGGATGCCGGCGATCGCGTGAGCGCCCGCAAGTTGCTCGCACGCCTGCTGCAAGAGGAACCGAACAACGACCAGGCCTGGGTGCTCCTGGCCGAAGCGGTCGAGGATCCGCAACGTCAGCGCGACTGTCTCGAACGCGCCCTCAAGCTCAACCCCAACAACGAGGTCGCGCGTCTGATGCTCGCTCCCGCTCCGGCCGACGCGGAAGCCGTCTGGCATCATGGCGAACCGGCCCGGATCGACGCTGAAACCGAACATGGTGAATGGAGCGGATGGGACGAGACTGGGAAGCCGGCCGATGCCCCGGCCGCTCAGCGGCTTGACCCCGAGGACCTGCGAGCCCGGATCGACCGTGCCCGACACGCCCCGGCCACGGTCGACAACGCCCTCGAACTCGCCGATCTCGGCCAGCCTTCGGCGGCTCGCCACAAACTACGCCAGGTCCTCAAGCGCGATCCACACGACGAGGTCGCCTGGGTGGCCCTGGTGGCCTTGATCGAAGACGACGATGAACGCGCCCAGGTCGCCCGGGACGCCGAGCGGTACTTTCCGCAGAGCGCGCGTCTGGCAGCGGCCCTGGGCACGCCTGAAGCGGCGCCCGTGAGCACCATCCCGATCCATACCAAGACCCCGCTCGAGATGATCCAGGAGCGCGCGGCGCGCGAAGGCGAGCCCGTCGGGCCCATCCGGGCGCGGCGCGTGGCCGCTGGCGACAACCGGCAAGGCTTCTTCGAGATCTGGACCTCCGCGCTGCTGGGGCCGACCAAGAGCAACTATCAGGAGATCCTGGACAACAACCCGCCGTCGCTCCTGCAGGCCATGACCTGGATGGGGCTATCCGGCGGAATCAGCACGCTCTTCCAGATCGGGGTCTTGCTCGCGACCGAGACACGCGCGCGTGCCCTGCTGTCGCAACTGGATCAAACGACGCTATTGGTGACGAGCATCGTCGCGATCATCGTGATTTGGATCGCGCCGGGCGTTGGTCTGTTGATCAACGCGTTGGCGGTGTCGGTGGCCTCGGTCGTCGTCGGCGGAAACATCGACGTGCGCGCCCAGGCCTTCCTCACGGCGGCCTGGCAGGCGCCGCTGACCCTGTTCACGTCGCTCTTGATCTTCGTGCCCTACGCCAACGTCGTCGGCGGCGTGGCGATCGCGTTGTATCAGATCGTGCTGGGCATCACGTCGACCCAGGCCGCGCAGGACGTCGACGGCTTCCAGGCCGTGGTCTCGCTCGTCCTCTCGGCGGTGGTGATCGCCCTGCCGTTCTGCCTCTTCAGCCTGTTCGCGCCGGCGCTCGGGCAGGCCGGCGCGCAACTCCTTCAATCGCTTCGTCCGTAACGGGATCGCGCGTCGGATGGCAAGCGCTATCGCTTCGCATCGGTCGACGCCGGCGCTTGGCTGCGATCTCCCGGGTCGGAAGGTCGGCCCGTTTGCCCGGAGCCGCGACCTCAACTAGACTTCACCGCGTGAAGGCTCAGGTGCTGCAGATCGACCCGCACGACGATTACCACTCCGTGCGCGACAAGATGGCATGGGCGCAGACGCAGCGCCTTGTGCTCGTCTGGCCGTCGCGACCGGGCGTGCTCAATCGTCGGCTCGACCTGGTGCTGATCCACCGCCACGCCCACAAGCTCGGCGCCCAGCTCGGCATCGTCGCGGGGGACCCGGAGGTGCGCGAACACGCGCAGAGCCTGGGTCTGCCGGCGTTCGACGACCTGCGCGATGCCCGCCGACGGTGGCGCAGCCGCATCCCTAAACTGCCGCCCTTGCGCCGTAGTCGGCCGCTCGACATCGAGGCGCTGCGGGCCCTTCAGAGAAAACGCCAGGCGCGTCTGCGCATGCCGGCGGCCTGGTCGTATGCGTGGCGTGTGCCTGTGTTGCTCGCCGGGCTGGCCGCCATCCTTGCCCTGGCGGTCGTCGTGCTCCCGACCGCCACGGTGGTCATCCCGACCGCGCCGCGCACGCTTGATGCCGAAGTGGCCCTGACGGCCGATCCGTCCGCGCTCGTCCCGGACCTGCAAGCCGGCGTGATCCCGGCCCGCACGTTGCGGGTTGAGGTGCAGGCCACCAGCTATGTCCCGGTGACCGGGCAACGCGAAGCGCCGACGAACGGTGCGACGGGCCGGGTCGTCTTCACCAATCTGACGGGGGCCGCGCTCACGATCGCCGCCGATACGCGGATCCGGACGACAAGCGGCAGCTCGGCGCGGTTCACCACCCTCCGGGCGGTGACGCTGCCGGCGCGCATCGGCGCGACCGTGGATGTCGATGTGCGCGCGATCGACCTGGGGCCGGTCGGCAACGTCGCCGCCGGACAGATCAACGCCATCGACGGGCCCCTGGGTCTGCAGTTGGCCGTGACGAACCCGGCGCCGACGCAGGGCGGGACGCTATCGCAACGACCGGCTGTCGCGGCGACCGATCAGGCCAGCGTCCGCGCGGCGCTCGAGGCGCAACTGGTGGCGGAAGCCCGCGCGGCCCTCGTCGCGCAGTTGCAGCCCGGCGAGTTCCTGCCGCCCGAAACCGTCACCGCGCAGCGCGTGTTGACCGAGAGTTACGACCACGCCGTCGGCGAGACCGCCGACGTGCTCGGCCTCACCCTGCGATTGGCCGTCAACGGCCTGGCGATCTTCGAGGACGACGCCCGCGCGGCGGGTTCGGCCGCGCTGGGCCGTCTCGTGCCGGCCGGCTATCGCCAGATCGGCGATGCCTTGACCTTCAGCCGCAGCCGCGACACCGTGTTGCGTGATGGGCGGGCCGAGTTCGTTTTGCGCGTTGGAGGCCGCGCCGAGGCCGTGGTGGATACCGACGTCGTGCGCCAGCTCGTGGCCGGCCGCACGCTCGCCCAGGCACAGGCCCGGCTGCGCGCCCGCTACGATCTTGCCGACGCGCCGAAGATCACGGTGGAGCCGGATCTGTTGTTCGAGCTCTGGCCGCGCATCCCGTGGGTCGCCCAACGGATCGTGGTCGTCGTGGATACGCGCTGAACCCGGCGCGGGAGGGATAGAGTTGTGTTGACTCGACTGGTTCGGTTGGCAACGGCGGCGGCTGTCGGCGGTGCAGCTGCCGTGCTGGTGCTGACGGCCCTGGCGCCGGCGCAGCCTGTCCGCGCCGCCAATTTCGACCGCTACGTGGCGCCCGAGGGCCGCGACGACACCGATTGCAGCAATTCGGCCTTGCCCTGTCTCACACCGCAATATGCGATCAACGAGGCATCGCCGGGAGATGTGGTCAAGGTCGCGGCTGGCGTGTACACCGGCGCCCAGACCCTGGTGTTCACCACCACGGATCCCTATTCCTTCACGCAGATCGCGTTCATCTCCAAAACGCTGACCCTCAGCGGCGGGTACACAACGTCCGACTGGTCGACCGCCGACGTCGTTGCCAACCCCACGGTGTTCAACGCCGGGGGCCACGGCCGCGGCGTGACCGTGTTCGGTTCGGGCACCGAGGTGGTCACCGTGACGGGGCTGACGCTCACCGGCGGCGACTACACGGGGCTGGGCAGCTCGGCCAGCGCCAGCTCGCACAATTGCCGCGGCTTCAACGTCGATTGCGGCGGTGGCTTCTACGCCACGAAGGTGCAGATCCATCTCGCGACCCTGACGGTCTCGAACAACATCGCGTCACGGACGAAGTTCTCGAGTTCGGGCGGCGGGATGGCCCTGGAGGCGACCCTGGCCGGAAGCACGTTGGACTTTCTGACCGTGACCGGGAACCGGGCGGCCAGTGGAAGCAGTTACGGCGGCGGCCTGGCGCTGAACGCCACGAGCAGCGTCGCTGTGACCAACAGCTCATTCGTCGGCAACGGAGCGCTCGGCGGTGGTGGCGGCGTGTCGATCGTCGATCCCGTCGGGCAGATCCAGTTCGTGGGTGTCCGGTTCGAGGGCAACGCCGGCAACGAAGCCGCCGCGCTCTACGCGGAGACCACCAGCCCGTCCAATATCGTGCTGCATCAAGTCGAGGCTCTGACCAATGCCACCTCGGCCGGCGACGTCTTCACCTTTCACATCTACGGCGACAACCTGCACGAACTGCACATGCGCAACGTCCTGATCGCCGGCACGACCGTGACGTTTTCGGTGCCCAGCAGCGGTCTGATCCATGCCGAGGTCGGTTACCACCTGATCGGATCTCTGACCGT
>JBGAJV010000057.1:0-40885 GCA_044224715.1 Anaerolineales bacterium
GCCACGCCCCGACCCTGGGCCTACCCCGTTTTTCGCCCAACTTCCTGATGGCTGAGCAGGTACCAGCAATCAGCAATCAGCAATTCCAGGAGGGTTTATGCCTCGTCTGCCACACAAGTTCGGACCGTACGGCGGGCAGTTCGTGCCCGAGACCCTGATGCCCGCGCTCGATGAACTCGAGGCCGCGTATGTGACGGCGCGCGCTGACCCGGCTTTCGAGGCCGAGCTGACGGCCCTCTGGCGCGATTTCGTCGGCCGGCCGACGCCGCTCACGCACGCCAAACGCCTGAGCACGCAGCTCGGCGGCGCCCAGATCTACCTCAAGCGGGAGGACCTGGCGCACACCGGCGCGCACAAGATCAACAACGCGCTCGGTCAGGCGCTGCTGGTCAAGCGCATGGGCAAGAAACGCGTCGTGGCCGAGACCGGCGCCGGCCAGCATGGTGTCGCCAGCGCCACGGCCAGCGCGCTGCTCGGCCTCGAGTGCGTGGTCTACATGGGCACCGTCGACATCGCCCGCCAGCAGCCGAACGTCTATCGGATGAAGCTGCTCGGGGCCGAGGTGCGCCCGGTCGAGTCGGGATCCAAGACGCTCAAGGACGCGATCAACGAGGCCATCCGCGACTGGGTGACCAACGTACGCGACACGCACTACCTGCTCGGCTCAGCGTTGGGCCCGCACCCTTACCCGACCATGGTCCGCGATTTCCAGTCGATCATCGGGCGTGAGGCACGCCAGCAGATCCTGGACGCGACCGGCCGTCTGCCCGATACGCTGATCGCGTGCGTGGGCGGCGGTTCGAACGCCATCGGGCTCTTCCACCCGTTCCTGTCCGACGAACACGTCGAGATGATCGGCGTCGAGGCCGGCGGTTCGGGCGTGGACAGCGGCAAGCACGCGGCGCGCTTCGGCGACCCGGAGAAGGGCCGGCTTGGCGTGATCCATGGCACGCGCACGTTCGTGTTGCAGGACGCCGACGGCCAGATCGCCGACACGCATTCGATCTCGGCCGGGCTCGACTACGCCGCGATCGGCCCCGAGCACGCCTGGCTGCGCGAAACCGAACGCGCCTACTACACGTCGGCGACCGACGCCGAGGCCCTGGCCGCCCTGCAGATGCTCTGTCGCACCGAGGGCATCATCCCGGCGCTCGAGTCGTCGCATGCCCTGGCCGAGGTCATCAAACGCGCGCCCTCCATGCGCCCCGATCAGGTCGTCGTCGTCAACCTCAGCGGTCGGGGCGACAAAGACCTTGGGACGATCATCGAGAGCCTCTAGCACATCATTGCTGATTGTTGATCTCTGATTGCTGAATGGCACTCAATCGGCCATCAGAAATCAACAATCAGCAATTCACGGAGTTGCCATGTCTCGTATTTCTACTGCATTTCAAGGCCGACCGGCGTTTATGCCGTACTACCCGCTCGGGTATCCGACGCTGCCGGAGTCGATCGACGTGATCGAAGCGCTGGCGCGCAATGGCGCGGATTTGATCGAGGTCGGTCTGTCTTTCTCCGATCCGCTCGCCGACGGCCCGGTCATCCAGCAGGCGACGCAGACCGCGCTGCAACAGGGCATCACCATCGCGAAATCGCTGGCGGCGATCCGCGAGTTGCGCGCCCGCGGCCTGACGACGCCGTTTGTGTTGATGGGATACTACAATCCGCTGCTCGCCTACGGGCTGGAGCGCTTGAAGCGCGATGCGGTCGAGGCGCAGGTCGACGGCTTCATCGTGCCCGACCTGCCACCCGAGGAGAGCGCCGAATTCGAGGCCGCCATCGCGCCGCTGCCGCAGATCCGCATGCTGGCCCCGACGACGCCGGATGGGCGTCTCGACCATGTGCTGGCGGGGGCCCAGGGATTCGTGTACCTGGTGTCGGTCACGGGCGTGACCGGCGCGCGCACCCAGGTCGCCAACGACCTCGGCGCGTTCGTCGCGCGGGTGCGCGCCCATACGACGCTCCCGCTGGGCGTGGGCTTCGGCATCGGCACGCCCGAGCAAGCCAAAGCCGTCAGTCGCGTGGCCGACGGCGTGATCGTGGGGTCGGCGACCGTCAAGGCCGTCGGCGCCTCGACTCGACCCGCCGAAACCGCGGCCGAGTTCGCGCGAGCCTATCGAGCCGGCCTCGACGGCGCCTGATCCAGTCACCGTTCGTCACGTTCCCTCAAGGAGACCTTATGACCTCGTCCGCGTTCGACAACCCGGTCGTCACCCAGGTGGCCATCGTCGTGAAGGATATCGAGGCCGCCGCCGCGGCCTGGGCGACCCTGCTCAACGTGCCCCAGCCGACCGTGATCGTCACGGACCCGGTCGAGGTCGCGCACACCGAATACAAAGGCAACACGACGCCCGCGCGCGCCAAACTGGCCTTCTTCCCGCTCGGCCAGGTGACGCTCGAGTTGATCGAGCCGATCGGCGAGCCGAGCACCTGGAACGACCAACTGGCCGGCCACGGCCAGAGCCTGCACCACATCGCCTTTCAGATCAAGGGCATGCAGGCCCGTATCGATGCGTTGACCGAACAGGGTATGCACCTCGTGCAACGCGGGGACTACACCGGTGGCCGTTACGCCTATGTCGATGGGCAGGAGCGTTTTGGCGCCGTCGTCGAGCTTCTGGAAAACGACTGATCCTCGTAGCCGGCGGCTGGGCTTCACCCAGTCGCCGGCCGTCTTCCTCGTCCGAGCGCACGCTTCAGAACAACGTGGGCTGTGAGACCGCGGGCGCGTCGCCCTCACCCAGCGGCGGGAGTGCCCGCCGCGCCCCGACCAGACCGTGGAACAGGCGTGCCAGCTCCGGCGCGTCGGTATCGTCCGGCAGATGCGTGAAGAAGAAAACATCGTCCGCGACCGACCACCCGGCCACGTGGTCCGCCCAGGGCGTGAGCCACGCCTCGTTGTCGGCGACGGTCGGTTGACCGACGAAACGCACAAACGCAAAATCGGCCGTCCGCGTGGCGCGCGCGGGGAAACGCGGCTTGCGCTCCTGCGCGGCGACGACGTCGGCGCTATGCCCCGCGGGGACGGCGAATAGCGCTGCCGTGTCGAACGCGACGCGCGCCATGCCGTGCCGTTTGAGGGTGTCGTCAAAGGCCTGTTCGCCGCGACCGCCGTCAAAGAAATCCGCGTGCCGCGGTTCGACCGCGAAACGCAGATCGGATGGAAGCTCAGCGAGGTAGGTCTCGAGGCGTTTGAGGTGGGCCAACGAGAACGTCGGCGGGAGCTGGAGAAAGGCCGGGCCGCAGCGCGCACCCAACACGCGCAGCCGATCGACGAATTCCGCCGTTTCGGCCCGGCAGTCGACCAGACGCTTGCGATGCGAGATGACCTGTGGGAACTTCAAGCAGAACCGGAAGGTCTCGGGCGTGGCATCGCGCCAGCGCTCGACCTGTTCGGCCGTTGGAAGCGCGTAGAACGTCGTGTTGCCTTCGACCGTGTTCAGGCGCCGGCTGTACACCGACAACAGATCCTTCTGCCGCGTCGTCGCCGGCAGGAAGCCGCCGATCCACCCCTTGATCCCCCAGGCCGGGCAACCCAGATACAGAGACATCTTGGAATTCTATCGAGGACCCGGCCCGATGCCCAGGTACCAGGGCCATGCGCACCCCACCCGTACGCACTGGCTCATTTGCCATGGCTAGGCTTCCGTTCAACGACCTGGAACTTGGCAAACGACACGGCAAGGCCCGCGCTGTTCCGGTTTGGTCAAGACCGCCCGCCCCGACCCGGCGTGAGGTGCGCCGGGCGATTAACGACGCGAGGGCGACCGGCCATGGACCGGTCGCCCTCGCGTCACGTGTCACCGCCACGCCCTCTTTCAGTCGTGGACGATAGAGCGTGGGATGCTTTCGAACGGCTCGGTCGGCCGATGCGCGTAGGCGGCTTCGGTCTCGCTCTTGTCGCCGGCCTGGGCGAACTGCGGGGCCAGACGCGCCAGGCTGAAAGCCGAGTTGCTGATGATCCCGGCGCCTTCGCGCTCGAGCACGCGCTCGAAAGCCGCGATCACCTCCGGGTCGAACTGCGCGCCGGCCTGGGCGCGCACTTCCGCCATGATCCGGCTGGCGGGCTGAGCGGGACGGTACGGCCGGTCGGAGGCCATGGCCTCGATGGTGTCGGCCAGGCTGAGGATGCGGGCCTCGAGCGGGATGCGCTCGCCGCTCAAGCCTTCCGGATACCCGTGCCCGTCGAAGCGTTCGTGATGATGCCGGATGAACGGCGCCAGCTCGGAGAGCGGCTGGAGCTTCTCGATCAGCTCAGCGCCGAGGGGCGCGTGTCGCTTGATCAACTCGTATTCCTGGCGCGACAGCCGGCCCGACTTGAGCAGGATCGAGTCGGGGATGCCGATCTTGCCCAGGTCGTGCAGCAGCGCCGCGCGGCGCACGCGCTCGATGCGATCCTCGGGCAGGCTCATCTCGCGCGCGATCAAGACGGCGTAGCGCGCGACATGTTGTGAATGGCCTTCGACGAACGGATCGCGCAGGTCGATGGCTTGCGACAGCGCCCGGATGAGGCCTTCGTTCAACATGGCCAGCTGAGCGCTGGTGTTGACCAGCTCGGCGTTGGTCTTGCGCAATTCGGAAACGAGGAGCGCGGTGCGGCTGATGTACTGGGCCTGGCTCCAGCGCAGGAGCAGCAGAGGAACCAACATCACGAACACGCCGAGCAGACCCGTGTGCATATAGCCGTAGACCAGCGCGTAAGCCACGACGCCGAAGCCGATGTAGTACGACCACAGCCAGCTGAAGTTCTCGGTCCATACCTTGCGGATCGGCTGGCCGGTCGAGAACCCCATCACCAACGACACGGTCGCCGTGTTGACGGTGTAGACCAGCATCGACACCGCGACCATCACCGGCAGTTGCACCCAGGCAGGTTGCGAGTGGAAGTCGCCAAACAGGCTCAACGCGGCGACCACGACCGAACTGCACAGGATGTAGTTGCTCAGGTTGAAGATCGCGCGATGCAGCGGCGCGCGGCGTCGGATGAGCGCGGGCACCAGCGTGGCGATCGAGAGCGCCAGGACCGCGGGCGCGCCGAACAGGACGGCGCCTGAGATCATCACGACGGCGCCGACCGAGACGGTCGTGCCGCGCGAGTACAACTCGATCGCCGCGAACTCCAGCGCGATCGTCAAGCCGGCAAAAACGAACAAACCCGCCCAGTCGGTGGAGACCGTCATCGGCCAGATGATCGCCAGCGCCACGGCGGCCATCACCACGAGCGAACCGATATACCAGGACGTCCAGCGGCTCGGTCGATACACCGGAGCGACCGCGGCCACCGGTTGCGGCGCGGATTGCGTCGGAACCTTGATCGTGACGTCCATGTGCGGGAGATCGACCGGCACGGCGATGCTGGCGGCCCGCGACGCGTCGGCCAGGATGATGCGGTTGCGGCCGGAGAGCTTCGCCTGGTACACCGCCACGTCGGCGGCGTGCATGATCTCCTGCGGGGTCTGACGCGGATGCACGCGCCCGGCCACGCCGAAGCTCATGGTCACCTGGATCGGGGTCGTGCTCGTGGCGACTTCGAACCGCGCCGACTCGATGGCCTGGCGGATCGCCTCGACGCGCTCGAGCGCGACCTCGGGCGCCGTTTCGGGCATGAGGATGGTGTATTCCTCGCCGCCGAACCGGGCCACCACGTCGTACTCGCGAACCATGGCCTTGAGGATGTTGGCCACGCCGACCAGCACCTGGTCGCCCGCGAGGTGACCGTACGTGTTGTTGATGTTGCGGAGCAGGTCGAGGTCGGCGACCACGACCGTCATCGGCCGATCGAACCGATCCGACCGGGCCATCTCACGCTCGAGGGCTTCCTGAAAATAGCGCGTGTTGTACAGACCCGTCTTGGGGTCGAGCTGGGTCTGTCGTTTGAGCGCCGGGACCTTGAGCGTGCTGTAGATCAAATACAGGGGCGCGATGATCAGGGCCACCGCGGCGGGGTTGATCGACCAGATCAGGGCGGCGGCGGCGCCGAGGCCGAACGTCGCCAGATCCATCAACAGGGTGAAGCTGCTGAGCACGCCCGACTGGCTGAGCGTGCCGGCCTGGGTCACATAGATGACCAGGCCAACCAGCATGTGGTTGAGGAGGGTGAACAGGCCGGCCGCCAGGAGCAGGCCGACCGTCGCGGCCCAGGGCTGGCTGCCGGCGACGCCCACGACGAAGATGCGGGCCGTGTCGGCGACGCTGAGCGCCAGCACGAGCGCGCCCAGGTTAAATAGCTGTACGAACCAGGGGTATCGATGCCACGCCCATTCCACAAGATGGGCGACGATCATCACGGCCAATGCGGCCGGGGCGCCGAGGAGAACATACGTGAAACCGAACACCGCATAGCTGATGTGGAACATCGACTGTTTGGTGGCGCCCTGCACCTTGAGCACCTGAGCGGCCGACGCCAGACCGCCCAGCAGGGCGAGCATCAACCCGT
Organism: Anaerolineales bacterium; assembly: GCA_044224715.1. Taxonomy (GTDB): domain Bacteria; phylum Chloroflexota; class Anaerolineae; order Anaerolineales; family UBA6663; genus UBA6663. The sequence continues at coordinate 6,437 of JBGAJV010000057.1, forward strand.
CCACGGGATCGATGCGCGGCAACGACAAGCCCGCCAACACAACGCCAGCTGTGATGACCAGCAGGATGTAGAGTTGTGCGGCGGGCTTGTAGTTGCGCATAATGTCGCTGCTGCATGCTGGGCCGCTCGCTTAGTTCTCGAAACGGCGTCCCTGCTCTAGATGCCTCCGCCCCAACCGACGGAGTTGGTCGTAAACGGGCGCACCGGGATGGTTGTGCTGGTCCCAGTGGACAGAGTCACCACGGTCGTCGTGGTTTCGCTATCGGTCGTGTAGGTGGTCTCTGCTTCCGCCTGACCCACCCACGTGATGGTGGCCAGCACGGCGATAAACACCGCCACCAGCCGCAGAACGAGTTTCCGTTGGGTCTTCATAGCGCCCTCCGGATCACTCACCGCCGGCGCCGGACCAGGCCACCTGAGTCGTGGCCGTGCCCGAGGTGGGGGTGACGCCGGTGCGCGTGGTGGGAACCCAGGCCACGAAACCGGCCATCCCGACCACCGCAACCATCCGAAGAGCGTTCGCCAGAACCAGTCGCCAATTCACAGAGCGTTTCATGATGATGTACCTCGTTGTCGATTACTGAGCGATAAAGTCTCAAAATGCGCTACCGTTGTTGTGTCTTCTGTTTTCGTCCCGTCTGCCTCCTGCTGAACCACGTCTTTACGTGTTCTTCATGCTATCGGTAGAGCGGGTTTCGGGTCATAGCCCAAAAGTGTGATCTACGGTTTGCGTTAGCAAGCCGCAGTTGGCTACGGTTGGCCTGAGTTAATCGGAAACAAACCTTTCGGCTTCTGCCTTTGGTTGGGCGGACAGAATGCGTTCGAGCGCGGCCCACAACGCGCGCACGGCGATGGGTTTTGACATATAGAGATCGCACCCGGCCGCCAACGCGCGCTCCGCATCGCCCGGCAGCGCCTTGGCCGTGATCGCCACGACCGGCAGCGCCCGCCACGCGGGGTTGGCGCGCAGACGGCGCACGACCTCGTACCCGTCAACGTCCGGCAGATTGATGTCGAGCAACACGACGTCCGGCTTCTCACGCTCGACCTGCGCCAGCCCGGCCACGCCGTCCTCCGCTTCGACAACGCGGTAACCGCGCGCTTCGAGCGCGCGGCGTACCAACAACAGGTTGTCGGCGTTGTCTTCGATGTACAGGATCGTGGCGGTCACGCTGCCTCCTCTCCGGGTCAATCCGCAGCCACGCTGCCGCTAACCGGCAGCTCGATCAACATCCGGCTGCCGCTGCCCGGCAAGCCCGGGCTCTCGGCCCACATCCGTCCCCCGTGCAGCTCGATCAGGTTCCGGCTGATCGGCAGGCCAAGCCCAGTTCCACCCGCCTTGCGCGTGGTCGACGTGTCGACCTGGCTGAAGGCTTCGAAGATCGTCTCCAGCTTGTCCGGCGGGATGCCGATGCCGGTGTCGCGCACTTCGATCCGCACCCGCTCGCCGACGCGCTCGGCCGAGACGGTCACCTCGCCGGCCTCGGTGAACTTGATGGCGTTGCCCACGACGTTGATCAAGACCTGGCGGATGCGCACCGGATCCGCCACGAGCGTGAGCGTGGCCCGGGGACCGGTCACCAATCGCAGGTTGAGCGTCTTGGCGCCGGCGAGCGGCGCGCTCAGTTCCACGACCTCCTCGAGCACGTCACAGACGTTGACGGGCTCCGGCGAAATCGTCATGGCGCCGGCTTCGATCTTGGCCATATCCAGCACGTCGTTGATTAGCTCGAGCAAGTGCCGGCCGTTCTTCTGCACGACGCCGAGGTCGGTCTCCATCTGCGCCGTGGTGGGCCCGTCCAGCCCCTCGAGGATGACGTCCGTGAAGCCGATGATCGAGTTCAACGGGGTGCGCAGCTCATGGCTCATGTTGGCCAGGAACGCGGACTTCAGGTGGTCGAGCTCCTGCAGCCGCGCCACGGTGGCCGCCTGCTCGGCGTACAGGTTGGCGTTCTGCAATGCCACGGCCACCTGCGCGGCCAGCGTGGTGTAAACGCGGACGTCCTTGTCTTTGAAATAGCCGACGCGGTCCGATTGCACGTCGAGCACGCCCAACAGTCGGTCGCCGACGACGAGCGGCACGGCCAACTGCGAGCGGGTCTCGTTGAGCAGGCGATGCGACGACCCGCCCGCGTCGCGCGCCAGATCCGGCGCGAGCACGGCCGTGCGCTGACGCGCGGCCCGCGCGGGTATCGAGCGCGACCCGGCCGACGGGTCTCGATCGATCGGAACGGCGCGGCCCTCGCTGACCATCTGCCGTCCGATCGCGCCGGCGCCGGCCGAAAGTTGCAGCTGACCGCTCAATTCATCGAGCACCCAGATCTGGGCGTGATACAGGTTGAAGCGGCTCTTGGTCAGATCGACCACTTCCTGGAGAAGCAAGTGTCGCTCGAGGATCGTCGAGGCCGCGACGCTCACCTGAGCGACGGTCTCGAGCTCGAGCGTCAATCGTTGCTGGGCGAGCAGGTTCTCGTGCATGTGCTGCGCCAGACGCACACGCTCGAGGCCCTGCGTCACCTGCAGCGCGACGGCCTCCAGGAAGGAACGGTCGTCGGGGGCCAGCGGGCCACGCAGGTCGAGGTGCACGGCCGAGGCCCCGGGGCGATCGTCGTGCGCGCCTTCGGGGTCGAGCACAAGCCGCGACGCCAGCTGCGCGCCGAGCGCCCGCTCGAGTTCCTCGCTGGCCGTGCGGATGACCGAATCGATCGTGTTGGCGTTGGCCAACGACGACGTGATCTGCCGCAGCGCGGCCTCACGTCGGGCGCGGCGCTCGCTCTCGTGCTGCGCGGCCTGGCTCGCCAGCATCGCCCGCCGACTGGCAACGGCGGCGCCGACCGACTCGGCCACGCGCGGGAACAGGAAGCGTTCCTCGACGGTCAGCGCGCGCGCCTCTCGCCAGGTGATGGTGAACAGGCCCTGCCACTCGCCGGCGCTGCGCAACGGCATCAACACGGCCGCGCGCCAGCCGTCCTGGGCCGCCTGCTCGCGCAACTCGTCGGGCACCCGCGGGTCATCGAAGGCGTCGGCCACGCACACAAGCGCATCCGGGTCGCCCAACCAGAACGCGGTCAACGCGTTGGCCGAGAGCGGGATCGCCTGGGCCGAGACCGCGCGCATCTGGTCGCCGCTCCAAAGCGCCGCGAACTCGTACGACTGCGGCGCCCCCCCCGCCCCGACGTGCAAATGGGCGAGCGACACCGTGTACGCGTCGTTCAGGCCAAGATGGTTGAGCACAGCGCCGACGACATCCTCGTCGCTGCGGGTCTTCGAGAGCGCCTTTTCGAGACGCGCCAGCATCGCCAGCTGCGAGACGCGACGATGCTCCTGGTCGTACAACAGCCTCCCGTTGACGACGACCGCACTCTGCGCCGCCGTCGCACGAAAGCGCAACAGGTCGCGCTCGCGGAACGACCGCGGGGCCGGCCAGGCCAGCACCACCAGGCCCACCCACTGGTCGGCGACGCGCAGCGCCAGAAACGCGGCCGAGCGCGCGCTAATGGCGCGCAGCAGCGCGTAACGCGGCGGATCGGCCCGCAGCAGTTCGTCGAGGTTCTCGAAGATCAGGGGATCGCCCGGCGACTCGAGCCAGTACCGCGAGAACGGCAGACCGCGCACCGGCCACTCGCGGTTCGCGAGCGCCTCGGCGGCCTCGGGCGGCCAGACCGACTTGGGCGCGATCATCTCGGGCTGGCCGAGCGCGTCCCACCCATCGAACAGGAACAGCGCCCCGGTCGCCGCGCCGGTCGCGTTGACGATGACGTGCACCACGTCTTCGAGCTCCTGCGCGGCGCTGAGCGACACGGCCAGCGTGGTCAGGAGCTCGGTTTCGGCCTCGGCCTGACGCGTCTGTTCCTGCAGACGCAGGGTCTCGAGGTGCTGGCCCAGGCGCTCGGAGACCTGCGCCACGACCCCGGCGGCCACCGAGAGGTCGAGCGTCAGCGCCGCCACCCGCTCTTCGAGCGCGTTGAGCGACGCATCGAGCCCGTCGATCCGTTCGCCGGCCTGCAATGGGCGCGGACCGTCCGTCTCGCGCCACACCTCGCCCGGCGGGCGCAGCGGCGCGGTCTGACGGGCGCTCAAGGGCGCCGTGCGGGCGGGGGGACGCTGAGGGGCGAAGCGCTCGGCCATCGGCCTACCTGCCCGCCTCGCGCCAGCGCGGCAGCGTCAGCGTGAAAAGGCTCCCCTGCCCCTCGACGCTCTCGGCCGTGATCTGGCCGCCGTGCTGGTCGACGATGGCTTTGACGATGGCCAGGCCCAACCCGCTCCCCTCGATGTTCTGCGTGGCCTGGTTCTGCACGCGATAGAACTTGTCGAAGATAAAGGGCAGATCCGCCGCCGGGATCCCCAGCCCGGTATCGGCCACGGTCAGCACGGCGACGTCGGCCGTGGCGCGCAATTGCACACGGACGACCCCGCCCTCGGGCGTGTACTTGATCGCGTTGCTCAACAGGTTGCGCACGACCTGCTTCAAGCGAGTCGAATCCGCCTTGACGTCGACCTCGACCTCGCCCAGCCCGACCTCGAGTTTCAACTGACGAAGCTCGGCCGGCTCGCGCAATTCGTCGACGACACCCGTGGCCAGGCGGGTCAGATCGAGCCGATCCGCCTTGAGATCGACGGCCAGGTCGATGCGCATCAACTCGACCAGATCCTGCACGAGCTCGAGCATGTTGCCCGACGCGTGGCGCACGCGATCGACGAACCGTTGCTGTTGCGGGGTCAACGGCCCCATCTTCACGATCAGGTCGTTGTAGCCCATGATCGAGGTCAGCGGCGTTTTCAACTCGTGCGAGGCCGTGGCGATGAATTCGTTCTTGACGCGTTCGAGCTCGCGGAAACGGCTGACGTCGTTGAACGTGATGACGCGGCAGGCATCGGGCGCCGGCGCGATCGCGACCTCGACGGTGCGCCCGTCGGGCCACATGATCTCTTTGGCCAGACCCGTCTCGCCGCGGCCGACCAGGTCGCGGAAGGGCGCGAAGCCGTCGCCGTCGGGCAACAGACCGCCCGGCTTGAGGGCCAGCCCGGCGAAGAACCGCTGCGCGGCAGGGTTGAGCATCTGGACGTGGTCGTCGGCGTCAAGCACCAGGATCGGGTCGGCCGTGGCGCGCAGGACGGCCGCCAGCCGCTTGCGTTCCTGCTCGACGCTCTCGAAGAGCTGGATGCGCTCGAGCGCCGAGACGATCTGCGCCGCGAGGGTCTCGAGCAAAACGCGGTCGTTTTCCTGGAAGGCGTTTGGCTTGACGCTGTGGACGCCCACGACGCCGCTGATGCGCGCGTTCCAGAACATCGGCACGGCCAGCCCGCTCGCCAACGCGCCGCCGGTCACGCCGCCGGAGATGTGCGCCGGCTGGCCGCTCGCCGCGACCTGCTGCGGCGCGAGCCCGAGCTGCGCCGGCGTCAGACCGGCTTCGTCCGCCCCGGTCTGGCTCGCCATCCGCAGCGTCGTGCCTTGCTGCAGCCAGAAGCTCACGATCGGGTAGCCGAGCGCGCGCTGGATCAGCAGCGGCAGCCGGCCGTACAGGTCCGCCGATCGATTGATCAACGAGATCTCGCGCGACAGCGCGTTCAAGGCGACGAGTTCATTGGCGCGGCGGCGCTCGAGCGCGTAGAGCTGCGCGTTCTCGATCGCGATCGCGGCCTGGCTGGCGATGGCCTGCAACAGCGACGCATGTTCGGCGTTGAAACGGGCCGGTTGCGAGTGCGCCAGGGTGAGCACGCCGATCGCGCCGCGCCGGCTCAACAGCGGCACGCACAATGCCGAACGCACCGGCATGCCGAGCACCTCGGGCCAGCGGCGTTCGCGCTGTGTCTCTTCGACGACCAGTGCCGTGCCGCGCTGCGCGACGACGGCGCCCAGACCTTCGCGCACGTACGCGTCCTGCACGGCCGCCCAGTCCCAGCCTTCGACCACGCGCGCCGTGTGGCTGCGATGCAGCACCGGCTCGCCCGACATGGGGAAGATCGCCAGGTGTCCGGTGGCCGCGCCGATGGTCGCCACCGAACGGGTCAACAACACCTCGCTGAGTTCGTCGACGTCGAGCCGCGCGCTGAGATCCTGGCCGATCTCGGGTAGCAGGCTGAGCTCGCGGTTGCGCTTACGCAGGCTGTCCTCGGCGTGCTTGACGCGCAGCTTGGCGCGCACGCGGGCGGTCAACTCGCGCCAGTCGAATGGCTTGGTGATGTAGTCGTCGGCGCCGAGCCCGAGACCCTCGCGCACGTCGCGCACCGTCGTCCGCGCCGCCGTGATCACGATCACGGGGATGTGGCTGATGGCCGGGTCGGAGCGCATCTCGGCGAGCACCTCAAAGCCGCTCTTGACCGGCATGTTGACGTCGAGCAGCAACAGGTCGGGCTGCTCGCTCCGCAACTTGTCGAGCGTCTCCTGCCCGTCACGGGCCTGCAGATGCAGATAGCCCTCATGCTCGAGACGCGTCGCCAGCAGGCTGACGTTATCGGGCTCGTCGTCGGCCACCAGGATCCGGAAATTGGCCGCCGTCAACAGCCCCGTGACGACCTGGGTCGGTTGATGGACTTTATGCAACGCCCGCCCGACGATGTCGCGCAGTTTTTCCGGCTGGACCGGCTTGATCAGGTACTGGTTGACCTTCAGACGGCGGGCCGTGGCCGCCAGCCCGGGGCTGTCGTACGCCGTCACCAGGATGATGTAACCGGGCTCGTGCCCGCCGCCGCCGGCCTGCAGGCGCTCGATCAGCTCGAGGCCGTTCATCCCCGGCATCATGAAGTCCGTGATCAGCACGTCGACGCCCGCCGGACCGGCGATGTCCAGGGCTTCCTTGCCGTTACGTGCGGTCAACACTTCGACCGGGCTCTGGAACTGGCCGAGCGCGCGCGCGAGCATCGAGGCCGTGTTCGGGTGATCGTCGACGATTAAGACGCGGGAAAGTCCCGCGACAGGATGGGCCATGTCTCGGATTATGAACCTGGCTCTAACGTTCAGCTGTTGGCGTTGTGCGGAAAAAGTTTGTAAAAAACGAAGACGCGCCCGGAACACGAGATTTCGTGCGCCAGGCGCGTCACAGGAGGAGGATCGCGCAGCTGATGTCCGGACCTGCTGAAGGCGAGCAACGCGCCCTTCAGACCGTCCCCCGACGGGCCCCGCCCCCAAAATAACGGTGGCCAGGCCGGCCCATCAGCCGTCGACGATAGAGAGGAAGGTGGGTGCGGTTTCCCCCGTCACTGACGAACATCCGCAGCCACACACATCCTCGCAGATGGGCCTACCTTAGCGACGATCGACTGCAGTATCCAGTGAGGAACGTCATGCCCTCAGGGCAGCGGGGCCGGCCGTCACATGACGGATGACCTACCTGCGCCGCGCTCAGGCCGCCGGCACCGGCTCCGATCCGGTTCGGGTGGCTCGGCTGCGGTACAGACGGACCGCCCGGACGATGGTCGTGACGAGTTGGATGCCGCCGATCAGGGCGATGAGGTATCGCAATCCACCCGTCACCTGAGCCCAGATCTGGGCGAGCGTGCGCGCGGCGTCCGAGCCCGATGCCACGCCCAAACGCGATAGTTGCGTCACGAACTCGGGGTTCCAGAGCGTCGGATCCGAGAAGAGCGCAAACGCCAGGGCCAGGCCGGCCACCGCCACCACGAGATCGAGCGCCAGCAGTCGCAACGACCAGCGCCCGGCGACGAGCTTGGCGATGTCATTGGCCACGCTCAGGGCCGCGACCGCCCACACCCAGGGCAGATACGTGCGGAACACGGATTCGTTAAGGAACGGGATCACGTCGTTCGGGATGCCGGGCGCGAGGATCCAGATCCCCAGCGCGCTCACATTGAACGTCACCCAGAGCGTGAACAGGGTCGTGAAGATGATGGACGCGATCGGGTCGGCCCGGCCGATGCGGGCCTGAACCTCGGGCAGTTGCGGCAGATCGGCAAGCTTCCACGGCGCGGACTGACGGGTCTGCGATCCTTTTTGCTCGCGGAAGTATTCGGTGACACCCAGACTGATGGTGACCCACGCAAACCCCTGGAACAGCCCGGCGACGAGGGCGGTGACGCTGCTCCACAGATTGTCGAGCATGCGCGTCGGCGCGATCACGGTTTGAATGATGAAGACGATGGCCATGGCGCCCGAGATCGCGGCGGCCACGATCTTGAGCACCAGGATGTAGGTCGGATAGAGCTCGGGCCCGATCAAATACCGTTGGTGGCCGCGGTACTTGTCGGCCAGAAGCGCCGGATCGCCGAGCTCGAACAGCACAGACTCCACGTCCGCATCGGTTGCGACCCGGCCTGACGATCGACTCTCGACCATGTCGTCGATCAATCCGCGAAGCTCCTTGTTGATCTCGGCGCGCTGTCGCTCGGGCAGGTTGTGTGTGACGGCGTAGACGTAGCGTTCAATCCACGGGTTGTTCATCGTTCGCTCCGATCAGATCGTTCAGGCCGGCCGCCAACTTGCGCCAGTCCTGGCAGAGTGCGGCATAGGTCTCGCGGCCGGCGGCGCTCAACAGGTAGTACTTGCGCGGGCGCGTCTGGTTGACGTCCCATTGGCTCTCGAGCAACCCCTGCTTCTCGAGCCGTCGCAACAAGGGGTAGAGAGTGCCGGGATCGATGGGCAGGCCTTTTGCCTCGAGCACCGGCACCAGCGAGTACCCATACTGTGGCGTGAAGAGCAGACTGAGCACGGCCACGGTGATCGCACCACGCCGCAGTTCCTGCCGAAGGCCGTCCAGTGTGTCTTGAGTGTCTGGTTCCATTGCGCCTCTACGGCACACAATACTATATATCACACAGTATTGTCAATAGCACATTATTACGCGTGAGCGGAAATTGGCCCTGGCAGTCTGGTTGAGGGCAGCCGAATCGGGTTGTTGTTCCGTAGGACGATGGGTTTTCGGGGGCGCCTCAACCGGGAGGGTGCGAGGGCTCAGTCCGCGGAGGCGGGGCCGTCGTGGGGAAGGATCAGCCGAACCCCGCCGGGCGCGATGAAATAACGCGTTGTGCAGCCCTGCAGCGGATTGCACAGCGTCACGGCCGCGCAGTCGTCGCACGCGCCGGACCGTGGCCCACCCTTGATCAGCCGGCCCTTGCGCACGAGCAGATCAAGCGCGCCTTCGACCGCCGCCGGAGACGTGTTCAACCGTCGCGCCAGGTCCTCCACGCCCATACCCGTCCGTGAGTCGGCCAGCAGATCGATCAGTTGCCGCACCATGCGCTCACCCCATCCCCAGCAGGCGTCCGCCCTGGTACACCACAAAGGCCGCGACCCAGGCCAGCGCCGACTGGTACACGGCCGACGTGGCAGCCCAGCGCCAGCCGAACTCGTGCCGAATGGCGCCCAGCGTCGCCATACAGGGCACATAGAGGAGCACGAACACGAGCAGCGCGAAAGCCGCCAGCGGCGAATAATGCGCGCGCAGCGCCGCGCTGAGCGCCGTGTCCTCGGGCGCCGCCGCCGTGCCCAGCAGGTCGACGCCCGGGATGATGCTGACCAGCGTCCGCGCCGCATCCCAGGTGGCTGTGCCGAAGCCCGTGAGCACGCCCCACAATTCCTCAGACGGCGTCGGCAGGGTCTCGCTCGTCGCCGCCTCGCCTCCGACAAAGACCTGGCTGAACGTGCTGACGACCACTTCTTTGGCCGCGAACCCCGAGATCAGGGCGCCGCTGGTCTCCCAATCGCCGAAACCGAGCGGCGCGAAGATCGGGCTGATCGCCTGCGCGGCCTGGCCGTAATACGAGTCGCGCTGATCGGCGACGCCCCAGGGCAGGTTGAGCAGCAGCCACAGGATCAACGACGCGCCAAGGATCGTCGTGCCGGCTTTGCTGACGAACTCGGCCACGCGCTCCCACATATGGATCAGCAGACCTCGTAGCGTGGGGCGCCGATAGGGCGGCAGCTCGAGCACGAAGGCGGACGCCTGATCGGGCTTGAGCAGCGTGCGCGTGAACACGGCGCCCGCCAGCAGCGCCACGACGATGCCGATGGCGTACATGAGCCAGATCACGGTGCCGGCCTGCGCGCCAAAGAGCGCCAGCCCGAACACGACGTAGACCGGCAGCCGCGCCGAACACGACATCAGCGGCGTCAACAATGCCGTCAGGATACGGTCGCGCCGGCTCGAGAGCGTGCGCGTCGCGTAGATCGCGGGCACCGCGCAGCCGATGCCGAGCACCATCGGGATGAACGACTTGCCGTGCAGGCCGATCACGCGCATGAAGCGGTCCATGACGAAGGCCGCGCGCGCCAGATACCCCGAGTCCTCGAGCAGCGCCAGGAAGAAGAAGAGCATCATCAGCCCGGGCACGAACGTGAGCACGCCGCCCACCCCGCCGATGACGCCGTCGACCAGCAGGGCGCGCGCCCAATCCGGCGCGGCGACCAGCGTCAGCAGCGACCCGACGGCGTGCGCGATCGGCCCGTTGATCACGCCGTCGACCCAATCCAGAAACGGCGCCGACACGTCGATCACCAGCCGAAAGATCACGTACATGACGGCGAAGAAGATCGGCAGACCCAGCCAGCGGTGCGTCAGCACATCGTCGATGCGACGCGTCAGGTCGAAGCGGTTGAGCACGCCGCGCTCGACCACCAGACGGGTGACACCGCTGACGAAGCCGAAACGGCGGTCGGCCGCCATCAGGTCGACGTCCTCGCCGTAGACACCGCGCAGGTACACCGCGCGCTCTTGGGCCAGCGCCAATACCTCGGTCGATTTCGGCTTCGCCCGGACCGCGTCGACGACGTCGCGCTCGCCCTCGAGCAGCTTGAGCGCCAGCCAGCGCGCGGGCGCCGGGCGCGGGTCGAAGCCGGTGGCGACGAAGTGGGCCTCCAGCCGTGCGATCTCGGTCTCGAGGTCCGGGCCGTAGTCGAGCCGAAACGGCACCGCGCTCATCCCGCCTCCGCAACCGACGCGTTCGCCAGCTTCAACATCGCGGCCACCAGATTCTCGACGCCCTCGCCGCGGCGCGCCGACATCGGCACGACCGGCACGCCCAGCTGGCGCGCCAGCGCCGCCGCGTCGATCCGCAGACCCTGCCCCGGCAATTCGTCGACCATGTTGAGCGCCAGCAATACGGGCACGCCGAGCTCCAGCAACTGCACGGTGAAATACAGGTTGCGCTCGAGGTTGGTGGCGTCGATCACGTTGATGACGCCTGAGGGCGTGGCGTTGAGGATGAAGTCGCGGGTGATGATCTCTTCGGGCGTAAAAGCCGACAGGCTGTAGGCACCCGGCAGATCGACGATCCGCAATGTGGCCGCCCCGCGCCGAAAGATCCCTTCGCGCTTCTCGACGGTCTTGCCAGGCCAGTTTCCGGTGTGCTGCCGCAGACCGGTCAAGGCGTTGAACAGCGTCGACTTGCCGGCGTTGGGGTTGCCGGCCAGGGCGATGACCGGCGCGCCGAGCGGGGCCTCCAGGGTCATGCGTCGGCCTCGGCGCGCACGTCGACCACGTGGATCAGATCAGCCTCCTCGCGCCGCAGCGCCAGACGATAGCCTTTGACCAGAAAGGCGCGCGGGTCACCCAACGGTGCGACGCGCTCGGCCAGGATGGTCTCGCCGCGCACCAGGCCCATCTCGAGGCAGCGGCGACGCAATGCGCCGTTGCCGTCGATGCGCGTGATCGTGGCCTGTTGGCCCGGGCGGAGTTGACTGAGTGGAATCATGTGCGGATGTGCTTGCTTTCTTTCGCCGTCACACGGCGCGTTCGGTTTGAATGGTGAGCGCGAGATCGCGGCCGATGATGGCCTGGCCATGCTCGAGCCGCAGCGTTAGCGGGCTGCGCCGCGGACCCATGTCGATCACCGACACCACCTGCCCGATCGTCAACCCCTGGCGCTGCAGGTACGTCAACACCTCGGGGTCCTCGTCGTCGAACGCGGTCAGGCGCACGCGCTCGCCCAGGTCGACGTCGCTCAACGGGCGCCCCTCGCCATGGACGGCGTCGTCCGCCTTGCGCGGGATCGGCTGGCCCTGCGGGCACGTCGCCGGATACTGCAGAAAGGCATCGAGCGCCTCGATCACCTCGGGTGCCGTCGCGTGCTCGAGCTGGCACGCCCAAGAGATCGCCTGCGCGGAGTCGAGCTTGAGCTGATCGACCAGGAAGCGCTCCCACAGACGCTCGCGCCGGATCACGTCCCAGGCCGTCTCGCGGCCCGCTTCGGTGAGCTGGAAGCCCCGGTAGGGTTGATGGCTGACCAGCCCGTCCCGGCTGAGCCGGTGCAACATCTCGTTGACCGACACTGTCGTCACTTTCAGGCGCTCCGCCAGTTGCGCGACCGCGACCGGCTGCCGGGCCCCGCCCAGCACCGCGAGCGACTTCAGGTACATCTCCACGGCCTCACTGTGACCGGCTTGCTTCATGTGGCTCTCCTGCGTCCCAAACGCCTCGGCCGCTTTGCCAGTGGCGCTGCCCCCCTTGTACCACAACTTATTTACAAGGCCGCCCTTATTTTGTCATACCAGGCAAGCCAATGTAGTGTTTTCCGGTCGCCGGCGGTCCTGACAAATGTCATCGACAAAAAAGAGCGGCCCGGGTTCCGGGCCGCTCTTGGTGAGATTTGAGAGGCTTGGGGCGTGTCAGTCGACGATGAGACGGTACCCCACCCCGCGCACGTTGAGCACGTGCCGCGGGTTGCCCGGATCGGGCTCGAGCGAGTCGCGCAGCTCATGGATGTGCCACTTGGCCAGTTCCTGGGCCTCGCGTCGATCGGTCTGGTAGCCCTGTGCTTCGGTGACGAGCGTCTGATAGTCGACGACGTCTGGCGAATGCCGGGTGAGCACCACCAGGTAATCGAAAGCCGCCGGCGGCAGCTGCACCTCGCGCTCGCCGAAAGTCGTCCGGCGCGCCTGCAGATCGACGATCAGCCCGCCGCGCTTGAGGAAGCGATCGCTGACCGGCACCTGCACGACCTTGTCGGCGACGACGTTCGGGTCGCCCTCGAGGCGACGCAGTTCGTCTTGCAGGCTGGTGATCTGATTGTTGAGCTCGCGGCGGCGGCGCTCATACGACTGGCGCTTGAGCAGCGCCTCGGTGCGCGACAGCAGCGCCTCGGGGTTGAGCGGCTTGAGCAGATAATCGGTCGCGCCGAGCCGCATGGCTTCGACGGCGGTCTCGAGCGAGGCATGCGCGGTGAACAACACCACCGGCATGGTCTGGCCGAACTTCTGGATCTCGCGCAGCACCTGTAACCCGTCCATCTCGGGCAGATGGATGTCGAGGTAGACCAGGTCGTACTTCGAGTTCCCCAGGCGTTGCAGCGCCTCCGGCCCATTGGCGGCCGCGGTCACTTCGGCGCCGGCCGACCGCAAGATGCGGGTCAGCGTCTGGCGCAGGCTGTTCTCGTCTTCAATCAGGAGTACGCGTCCGGAAATCGTCATCGTTCACCTCACCGGCCTGAGCCGTGGTCAGCATTGCGTGTCATCCTTGCAAGTGTCGGGCCAGAGTTGGCGTTGGTTTGGATCGACCCGCTTGAATGATCCGCTTATGTTGAACCGTGCTCAGGCGCCTCCTTGCGCATGATGGTGTTGTTGTCGGCTTCAGTGTGCCGCCCCGACCGCCGGCAACCACACCCGGAACGTGCTCCCCCGACCGAGTTCGCTTTCGACCTCGATCCGGCCGCTGTGGCGCTGGATGATCTCGTACGTTATGAACAATCCTAAACCGGTCCCACCTTCCTTTTTTGTAAAAAACGGGTCAAAAATGGAGGCGATATCGTCCGGGTTGATGCCGCTGCCGGTGTCGGTGATGGCGGTCATCACCTCGCCAGACATGGCGTTGAAGCCGGTCTCGATGCGCAGCTGGCCGCTGTCGGGCATGGCCTCGACCGCGTTGAGACACAAGTTGAGCAGCACCTGTTTGACCTGATCGCGGATGACCAGCATCCGCGGCAACGATGGATCGGGTTCGAACGCGAACGCGATGTTGCGATGGCGCAGGTGCGTGGCGATCAGGCGGTGCGTCTCCTCGACCAGCGCGTTCATCGACTCGAACTTGAACTGCTCGGCGCTCGCCGGGCGATAGGTCTCGCGCAGGCGGCTGATCAGGTCGGCCATGCGATCGGCCTCGGTCAGCGCCACCTGCAGGTCCTCGCGCGCCTGCGGCCCCAGCGTGTTCTCCTCGCGGACGAGGAAGAGCGAGTTCTGGATCGCCTGCAGCGGGTTGTTCAGTTCGTGCGCGACCGAAGCCACCAGCCGGCCCATGGCCGCCAGCTTCTCGGTCTGCACCAGACGCGTGCGCATCGACTGCTCGTAATGCAGCGACTTGCCCAGATCCGCATACAGCCGCGCGTTCTGGACGGCGAGCGCCGCCGGCCCGAGGAACAGACCGACACGTTGCGCGTCGCGCGCGGTATAGAAACCGGGTTGCGTCTTTTCGAGCGTAAAGAAAGCGACCACGCCGTCGCGCTTGGTGACGATCGGCGCGCCGAGCCACGACCGCGTCAGCGCCGAGGCCAGCTCGGGCGCCCAATCGGGGTCGGCGTACACGTCGGCCACGGCCAGCGGTTGGCCGGTGACGGCCAGGCTGCGCAGCACGGGGACACGCTCGATCTCGAGCGGCACGAGATGCCGCGGCGTCTCGCCGTCGCTGGCGTACAGATACTCGGCGCCGCGCAATTGCGCGGTGCGCGCGTGCCCGTGCTCGACCAGCATCAACCGAACGACGTCGTACGGCACAAGACGCGAGATCTGCTCCAGCAATCGTTCGAGCACGACCTCGAGGTCGAGCGTCGAGCTCAGGATGTAGCCGATCTCGCCGAGCACCTCGGCCTCCTGACGGGCGTTGCTCTCCGCCGCCAGCAGCCGCGCGTTCTCGATCGCCAGCGCCGCCTGGATGCCGAGCGCCTTGAGCAGGCGCACGTCGTCGTCGGCGAAGGCGTCGACCACGTCGCTGAGGACGCTGATCGTGCCAAGACGCCGCTGCTTCGACTGCACCGGCGCGACCAGCAACGACCGGATCGTGGGCACGCGCCCGAGCATGAGATAGCGCGGATCGCTGCGGATGTCGCCGACGTTGATCGGCACGCCCTCGCTCATCACGCGCCCGGCCACGCCCTCGCCGGGGCGCATCGTGAACTCGGACCGGCCGGCCCTGTCGTAACCGGCCACGGCCGCCGAGCGCAGCGCCGAGGCGCTTTCGTCGAGCAGATGGATAACCGCGCGTTCGGCTTTGGGGATGATCTGGCGGGCGGCGTCGACGATCATGCGCAGGATGTCGTCGAGGTTATGTGTCTCGTTGAGCGCCTGGCTGATGACCGCCAGCGCCTCGGATTCCTGAAGCTGGCGCTCGATCCGGGCCTGGATCTGCCGGCGCGCCGTGATGTCTTCGACGATGCCCGTGCTGGCCGTGACCCGGCCGGTGGAGTCGATCTCGGCGGCTGCGCTGACGCTCACCCACACGCGCCGGTCGTCGGCGGCGCGCCAGACGACCTCGGCGGCACGCACCCGCCCTTCCACGCGCAGACCGCGCTCGAGGGCATCGTAGTGTTCGGGCACCGCGTAGAGCTGCGTGCGCAAGTCGGTCAGACGCGCCAGCATGTCGACGGCGGACTCGTAGCCGAGCATGCGCGCCAGGGCCGGGTTGGCCTGGGTCAGACGCCCGTCGGGGGTCGCCCTGAACAGGCCTTGCGACACGACGTCCGCAAGCGCCGTCAACGGCGTCGGGTCGCTGACGGGTTCAGGGGCGATGGGGGTGTCGGGGATGAGCGTGGGCTGGCTGTCCATGTCCTCGGCTACGGGCGTGTCCCTGGATGCGTGACGGAGCGGTGTGGGTCAGGCTAGCGCCGAACAGCCCGCCCCGTCCCAGGGAGTACACGAACCGTGCCGCGGCTCAGGGGACGGGAGTCGGGGCTTGCACCGGCTCGCCACGCACATAACAAATCAAACCGTCGATGATGCCCTGCGCGACACGCTCCGGCTGTTGAGTCAGGATCGGGCGATCGAGATACAGAAAGCCCGTCTCGATGATGGCAGCCGGCGTCTCGCCGTTGATCTCGTAAAACGAGTGGTATTCGGTCATGTCGCGCGTCACGGTGTTCTCGTGGTACGTCATGCCGGTGGCGCGCGCATAGCGATCGGTCAGGCAGGCGACCAGCTGGGCCGACTTTTCGCGCGCGCCCGTCTCGAGCGCGCCGGCCACTTTGAAGCCGGTGGCCGTCGGGCCGAAGTCTTCGCACGAGTCGTTGTGGATCGACACAAGCGCCACGGCCCGGAAGCCTTCGAGCTGTTTGTCGAATTCGTCGAGCAACTCGACCCGAAAGCCGTTGGCCTCGAGGCCGGCCTTGACCCGGATCGCGACGTCAAGGTTGACGGCAGCCTCGGTCAACCCGTCGGGGCAGACCGCCCCCGAGTCGTTGCCCTTATGCCCGGAGACCAGCCCGATCAGCGGCTGGTCGACCTGGGCCGTCGGCGCCAGCGTGGGCGTCGGCGCGATCACGTCGACGGGCCCGCTCGAGGCATTCAGCGCAGTCGCGATCTGCCCCCATAGATCTCCCGGAGAGAACTGCCCCGGGGTCCAGATCGTGAAGATCGTCGCCAGTGCCATGCCCACCAGCACGACGCCGCCGAAGTGGCGGAGCGCCTGCGTCAACGCATTCGCGTTCGAGTTGTTTCGTTGCATGGGAACTTATCGTACACGTGCCCCTCCCTTACGGCAAGTAAAGGCCGTCCAAACAATCCTTCATTAACGGTTTTTTTCGCCGCGCGTGTCGAAAGGCAGCATCGATCGCGGCACGACCATCCGGAGGTGAACGGCGTCCGATGGTCGGAATCGCGCGAGAATTCCATGACAAATACGTGTGTCTGGTCGCCACTGCGCACCCTGGATGGTGACATCCGTTACTAATGAGGTCGGGGCCACGGCTCTACATTTCCCCCAGTGACCGGGCGCCTTGGGCTCAGGAGGTGGGCGCAATGCTGGGAACGATCCTGGTGCCTCTGGACGGTTCGGAATCCGCTGAACGCGCCCTGCCGATCGCCAAGAGCCTCGCAGAGCGCTATACCGCCAGCCTGGTGCTCATCCGCGCCGTCCTACCCGAGCGCCTCGAACCGGCCACCACCCTCACCGCCAGTCATATGGAAAGCTTCGAGCAGGAGATCCGCCAGGATCAACTCGTCGCCGACCGTTATCTCGAGCACGTGGCCCAACGCCTGATCAGCCAGGGTCTGCAGGTGCGCACCCGGGCGGTCGTCGGGTCGGCCGCCGGCGTCATCTGCAGCATCGCTCAGTCTGACCCGATCGATCTGATCGTGATGTCCACCCATGGGCGCACGGGGGCGCGGCGCCTGATCTATGGCAGCGTCGTCGATGCGGTGTTGCGTGCCGTGCATGTGCCCGTCATGCTTGTGCCGGCGCGTGGTTGAGCGATCGCCGCGCCAATCTGGGATTACAAAAACAAACGCGCCGGGACGATCCCGGCGCGTTTGTTGTGTTTTGGGTTGTCCGCGGCGCGGTTCACTCGGTCGGTCGGAAGACCAGCATCGAATGATGCGACCCGCGCAGGACTTTGTCGGTGACGCTGCCGTACATCCAGCGCGACATCCCGGTGCGGCCATGCGTCGACATGGCGATCAGGTCGATGTCGTGGACGTCGGTGTAGCGCAGGATCGCCTCGGCCGGCGCTTCGGGCGTGACGACCGTGCGAATCTCGACACGCGGACGCGCATACGTCCGGGCGGTAAAGTCCAGATAATCCTGCGCCTCACGGATGAGTTCTTCGGTGTAGCGCTGGCCCAGACCGCGCTCGGCCTGATTGAGCGTTTCGATGTCGGTCAGCGGCACGGGCTGCACCGCGCGGAGCAGCGTCACGGCGCCACCGGTCGCCTCGGCCAGGTCGAGGGTCGGGCGCAGGGCGCGCTCGGCGAGCATCGACCCATCGAGCGGAACCAGCAGCCGGGTGAGGTCGAGCTTGCCGCGCAACACAAGCACCGGGCACGGCGCGGCGTGCAGTACCTTCTCGGCGACGCTGCCCAACACCCAGCGGGTCATGCCCGAATAGCCGTGCGACGACATGACGATCAGATCGCACTTGTTGTCGGCGGCCGCCTCGACGATCGACTCGGCGGCGTTGCCGTCCAGCAGCTGGAAGCGCGTGCGGACGCCCTTGGGGGCGTGCTCGCGCAATCGCAGCATGGCGGCGCGCGCGTCGCGCTGTGCCTCGTCCTGCGGCCGTTCGGGCCAAAGCAGGCCGTAGCCACTCAGCGCATCCGGGACCAACACACGCTCAGGGACAAGCGCTCGAACCAGGAGCACCTCGCCTTCCGATTGCGTCGCCAACGCATAAGCCGTCTGCAGCGCGCGTTCGGCCAGTTCGGAGCCGTCGAGCGGGACAAGAATTTTGGAGAACATCGCGGTTCCTTTCACACCCTGGCGGCAGTTCAAAGCCGCCTGTTTGACTCATCTTCTTCCCGAATCACCCTTCTGGGCCAGTGTCGAAAATCACGGGGGACGGCCATGACGGCGTCACGGAATCTCCGTGATTTATGCGGAATTTAGTCAACCTGGCGCCTGCCCAGGCCGACCGATATCACCCAAATGCGTGATCCACAGCCCTTCATAAGTCGACTGTGATGATCGGCACTATCTCCTCGCCCGCTGGATGGGTACCCTCTGGTACATCGCTCACAGGGATGCATAATCCAATCCACGTCGGCCCGCGCCAGACGTTGGGCCAAGAACCGGAAGAGGAGGCCTATGTCCGACACAAAGTGGGTGGCGATCAAGAAGATCTACTGCCAGCGCGCCAAGACCGAGGTCGAACTCCTCATGGAGGACACCGGCCGGCCCGATTATCTAGGCGAGATGACGACCGAAGGCCATGAGCCGCGCAAGCAATGCGCGCTCGGCGAGGCCTGCAACCTGATCGGGTTGAAGTGCCAGTGGTCGTACATGAACCCCGGCTACGATCCGTTCGACGAGGCCTGAGCCGAGACCGTCTCAACCGGCCGAATCAGATCAACAACGCGAAGGGCCCAGGGATGATCCTGGGCCCTTCACGTTGTTTCGATCCGGTCAAGACGATCGCTCAATAAGCGCGATGCACGGCCACGTCGAGCAATCGATGGACCAGGTCGGAGGTGTTGATGTCTTTGAGCAGGTAGGCGGCCGCGCCGGCCTTGATCGTGGCCCAGGCTTCCCACTCGCTGGCATACGAGGTCAGGACGACCATGTCGCCCACCGTGTGCTGGGTCGCCAGCAAGTGGATGAGTTCGAGCCCCCGGCCGTCCTGCCGCTTTGGCTCGATCAGCACCATATCGGGGTGGAGGCGCGCGGAAGCCTCGAGTGCCTCTTCGGGCTCGCTGGCCTGGCCGACGACTTCAATATCCGGCGACTTGGCCAGCTGCGTGGCCAGAGCCTGCAGGACGTCCGAATGATCGTCGATGATCATGATGCGCAGACGGGCTTCCATAAACGACAATTCTAGGTGCTTGATCGGATCAGGCGGAGTGGCGACTCTCACATAGACCCTCTGACAGACATCACCGTGTCGCTCCGAATTGCGTACTCCGATGGCGTATTGTCAGAGGCTAATCCTGTCGAATCACACCCCCAGCCGCCCTGCGAGGGGTGGTCTGACAAACCGCGTCCCGAAACAGGAGCAATGACGCTACGGGCCGCGCTCAGGGCCTGCCAGAATGGCCCCGTAACGTCCGAGCTGACTCAGGAGTTCGACGGCCCTCCTGCGTGAAGCGCCCTCGAGTCGGGGCACCGTTCTGACGATTTGCCCGGGGAATACCCGGCAAGTCGCCGGTTTCGGGACATGACTCTCTCCTGTGTGAACGGCCCGCGGCACCCGCCGCGGGCCGTGCTCGTCTAACCAAAACCAAATCTGACTATCTCTGCCTAATTGCACGATAGGATGGTGAAGGAAATCACTATCCCGTCGACCAGCGCTCCCGTATCGTCTTTGGTGAACACGACCTTTCCGCCAATTTCGCTCGACATTCGGGTTGCTGGGCCGTGATTTTGCCCGAGATAAGGGTGCCCTATGCAGATCACACGACAGGCAGACTACGCGGTGAGAGCTGTATCGTTCCTGGCCCGGCTCTCCCCCGGTGAGCGCGTTCCCACGTCGCTCATCGCCGAACGGCAACGGATACCGCAGACGTTCCTGGCCAAGATCATTTCGCAGCTGTCGGCCGCCGGCATCATCCGCGCGACACGCGGCGCCCGCGGCGGCGTCGCCCTGGCGCGCAACGCCGACAGCGTCAACCTGCTCGAGGTCATCGAGGCCATCGACGGGCCCGTGTCAACGAGTGCGGCGTCACGGATCCGGGCGTATGCAGCATGAACGAGATCTGCCCGGTGCGCTCGGTCTGGTGCAAGGCTCAGGCGGAGTTGGTCGAGCGCCTGCAAACGACCCGCTTTAGCCAACTGACGGCTCCGGCCACGGCGCTCGCGCAACTCGCCGTCTGAAAGACGGTTTCGCAAAATCGAAGCATCGGGCGAACGGTGGCGGCACCTGCCGCGATGCGTTAACTCTGACTAACCGTCGGGGCCGAGCGATCGCCCCCGCCTGCGTTTTGTGTGTTGACCCCGCGCTCAATCGGTGCGCGGGAACGCCAGCTTGACCTCGGTGCCCTTCCCCAGTCGCCCGCCAATCGTCAGGTTACCGGCCAGCGTGGCCGCGCGATCGCGCATGTTCCGCAGCCCATGGCCAAAACGCTGCGCCGTATCCTCCAACACGAACCCGCGTCCATTGTCGCGGATGACCAGGAAGATCGAGCTGTCGTCCTTCGCCAGCCGAACCTCGACGCGCGAGGCGCGGCTGTGCTTGGCGGCGTTGCTCAACGCCTCCTGCGCCACGTGAAAGAGCACCTGGGATACGGGGCGGTTGATCAACTCGACCGTCCCGGTTTCGATGCGCAGGTCGACCTGCATCAGGGTGTTGGCCTTGAACTCCGCCAGAAGCCGATTCAACGCCGCCGGCAGGTCGTCGTTTTCGAGACGCGGCGGGCGCAGGTCGAGGATATAGGCGCGGATATCGCGGATGGTGCCGTTGAGAGCGTCTAGGGCCGTGTCGAGCCGATCAGAGGCGCCGTTGATGTCGCCGTCGCCTAATTGCGCCTTGACGTACTCGAGCGTCAAACCGACGGCGTAAATCGACTGGATGACGCCGTCATGCAGATCCATGCCGATTCGTTGGCGCTCCTCGACCACGCTCAAGGTCTGCACGGCCTCATACAGACGCGCGTTTTCGATGGCGACCCCGGCATGCGCGGCGAGCAATTCGATGATGAGTTGATCTTCGGCGCTGAACTCGTCGGCCGTGAGCTTGTTCGTCAGATAGAGATCACCCAGGCGCTTGTTCTTGCGGATGATCGGGACGCCCAGAAAACTCGACATCTCGGGATGGTGTTCTGGGAACCCGACCGACTGCGGATGATTGCGGAGGTCGCGCAACCGCAGAGTCTGACCGTCGCGAAGCACAAGACCCAACAAACCATGGCCGCGCGGGCGGTGGCTGATCCGCAGGGAATCGGCATCCGAGATGCCCGTGGTGATGAACTCGGCCAGGTACTCGCCAGTGTCGTTGGGGACGCCCAAGGCTGCGTATTGCGACCCGGCCAGCTCGGCCGCGGTCTTGACGATGCGGGCCAACGTATCGGCCAACGAAAGATCGCCACTGATCGCAAGAACGGCGGCATCCAAAGCCAGCAGCTTCCGGTTGGCGGGATCCGGGGCGACATCGACAAATGGCACGAAGCTAATTGTACGAGATCACACGAACGCCGACCACCCGAACTGGTCGCCAACCAGGGCAATCGCATCTCAATATGGGGATTGCGGATTTCGCCGCGAATTGCGCCAATGGCGCGAATGGCAGGATCCATTCCTGCAGTTCGCGGCAGATCTTTCTTTACCGGAAACAAGGTGCGATTGCCCTGGGGCGCCAACCCGGCCTGGGGGAAGAGCGGGGGACGCCAGGGGCCCGGGGCGGTCCTCGGCCATTGGCGCGCCGTTTGGCCATATGGCTTGCCGTGCCCGAGGCTCGGTTCACATCGGTGAATGGGTGCCGGATAGCCGAGCCGGGCGCCGCGCAGGTCCGCTTGAGCCGTTGGGCAGAGCCGAGTACAATCCGGCCCATGAAACAACGCATCATGCTGGTGGATGACCACGAGGTTGTGCGCCTGGGTCTGAAGGCCCTGATCGAACGTCGCCCGGATATGGAAGTGATCGCCGAGGCGGCGAGCGAAAGCGAAGCCATCACAAAGGCGGCAGCGCATCGCCCAGACATCGTCCTGATGGACATCCGTCTTGGCGGCACCAGCGGGATCGAGGCGTGTCAGAAGATCATGGCCTCGATGCCCGAGACCAAGATCATCATGTTGACCAGCTACGCCGAGGATGACCTGCTCTTCGCCGCGATTCGCGCCGGGGCGGCGGGTTATGTCCTCAAGCAGGCGGGCGGCCAGGAAGTGATCCGCGCGGTCGAGGCCGTGGGCCAGGGGCACTCGTTGCTCGACCCGGCGTTGACCGAGCGCGTATTCGCCGAGGTCCGGCGCGCCGCACGCGCTCAAGAGTCGGCGGCGTTCGCGCAGCTGACCGAGCAGGAGCGGCGTGTGCTCATCCTCGTGGCCGAAGGCAAGACCAATCGCGAGATCGCCGTGAGCCTGCACCTGGGTGAAGGCACGGTCCGCAACTACGTCAGCAACATCCTCGGCAAGCTCGGCGTCTCGAACCGCGCCGAGGCCGCGGCGTTTGCGATCAAGCACCACCTCAAGGACACAACCGAATAGCGCGAGCGCCCGGTCCGCCGGCGCTTTGCCCCGGACTCACATGAAGCCAGCCGAGCTTGCCGCCTATCTGCAGGGCCTGATCGATCAGAACCTCAAGCTGAGTTGCATGATCTGGGGCCCGCCCGGCATCGGCAAGTCGAGCATCGTGGCTCAGACTGCCGCGGCGCATCGGCTCCCGGTGATCGACCTGCGACTGTCGCAGCTCGCCCCGACCGACCTGCGCGGGCTTCCGGTGGCGCGCAACGGCGTCTCACGCTGGTACCCGCCCGAATTCTTGCCGCGGCGGGGCAAAGGCGTGCTCTTCCTCGACGAGATCAACCTGGCTCCACCCGTGATGCAGGGCATGGCCCAGCAATTGATCCTGGACCGCAAAGTCGGCTCCTACACGGTGCCGGCCGGCTGGTTCATCTTCGCCGCCGGCAATCGCAAGGAAGACCGCGCCTCGGTCTTCGACATGCCAGCGCCGCTTGCCAATCGTTTTTTGCACCTCGACGTCGAACCCGACCTCGAGAGCTTCAAGGCCTACGCGCTGGCGCAGGGTTTCCCCGAAGCCATCATCGCGTTCCTGGCCTTCCGCCCCGCCCTGCTGCATCGGCTCGACGCCCAACAGCCCGCCTGGCCGTCGCCGCGCTCGTGGGAGATGGCGGCGCGTCTGCACGTGATCGGGCTCGACATCGCGCCCGCGGTCGGCGTCGCCGCGGCGCACGAGTTCGACGCCTTCCTCAGCGAGCTCGGCGGCCTGCCCGATCTCGAAGCGATCTTGAACGGCGAGCACGAGTCGGTGCCCTTCCCAAGCGAGCCCTCGATCGGCTATGCGGCCGTCACGGGTCTGACCGTGCGCGCCCGCACCGCGGCCCGGGCGCACCAGGCGCTACGCTGGCTGGCGGCCAAGGCCGAGCCCGAATGGGCGCAGTTGTTCGCGACCGATGCGTTCACGGTGCTGCGCAAGATCGAGACGCCCGACGGCGACGCCTTCGCCGCCCTGCAGCGCCTGATCGCCGACGACGCCGCGCTCGGCCGTTTCCTGGCCGAGGTAGCCTCGCTCGCGTGACCGCGCGGCGCAGCCATGAGCGAGCTCCCTGACCTCAAGCGCATGATCTCGGCCTCCCGACTGCGGCTGAGCCGGCAGAGCCCGTTTTTCTCGACGCTGACGCTCCACACGCCGTTTCACATCAGCGAACGCGTGCCGACCGCCGCCACCGACGGTCAGGCCGTGTTCGTCAACCCGCGCTTCTTCGAAGGCCTGACACCCGCCGCGCGCGACGGCCTGCTGCTGCACGAGGTGCTGCACGCGGCCTTGCTCCACGTCAGCCGACGCGGCGGGCGCGATCCGCAGGCCTGGAACGTCGCGGCCGACATCGTGGTCAACGGCATCCTGGTCCGCAACGGCTTCACGATCCCCGAAGGCGGGCTCCGCGATATCGGGCTCGAACGATTGAGCGTCGAAGAGGTGTACGAGAAGGTCGCGCAAGAGTCGAAGCGTCGGCGCGTGCCGGGCGACGCCGATCTGCTCGAGGGCGCGCCGGAGGATGCGCCCGGCACCGGTCAGGAACAGGACGGCGACACGGCCAGGGCGCAGACCCGTCAGGCCGGCAAGTGGCGCAACGCCCTGCGCGCCGCCTCCGAGGCCAGCGAAACCGCCGGCCAGGGGCATGCGCCGGCGGGCATGGAGCGCGAGGTCGAATCGGTTCGCGAGCCGCAACTCGATTGGCGCAGCTATCTCTGGCGCTTTCTCACGCGCACGCCCGTGGATTTCGAGGAGTTCGATCGCCGCTTCGTCGGGCGCGGGCTGTATCTCGAGACGATCTCGGGCCAGAGCGTTCAGGTGCTGGTGGCGGTGGACACGAGCGCATCGATCCAACGCGCGTTGCTCGGCCAGTTCCTGGGCGAGGTGACCGGCATCCTGCAGGCGTACCCGGGCCTGCGCTGCGATCTGTTCTACGTCGACGCCGCGCTCGACGGCCCACACGCCCTCACGGGTGCCGCGCTCGTGCCGCCGCCACGCGGCGGCGGCGGCACCGACTTCCGGCCGTTCTTCGCCGCCGCCGGCCGCGACTACGTCGACTGGCCGAACAAGGTGGCCGTGTACCTCACCGACGGCTTCGGCACCTTCCCCGAACGCGCGCCCGATTTCCCCACGCTGTGGGTCGTCACGCCCGGTGGAAAGCCGTTGGAGGGCTTCCCGTTCGGCGAGGTCGTGCGACTGATCAGCGACGGGCGTCTGTAACCCCTCGCGCCCGGCGACCCGCGTGCGCCGGGCAATCGCATCTTATTCCCCGGTTCAATTCATGTGTCGCGAATTCCGAAAGAGCTGTGCGATGCGCACGATTCGCGTCATTCGCGCAGTTCGCGGCGCGTTCCGTGTTCTTTTCATCCAGATGCGCTCGCCCTGCCCGCCTTCCCGCGAAACAGGTCTAGACTACCGTCAGGCTCGCGCATGTTGTGCACGCCGCCGCGGGCCGACGAGGACTCTCCGATGGACCTGACCCAGGTGTCGCGCACCGCGATTTTGACGCTGATCGCCCGCGTCGTCGCGGCCGAGAAGCATCCCGCCGTCTATGCCGACCCAATGGCCGTCGTTTGCCTGGAGGGGTTGTCGCGCGCCGCCACGGCTGATGAACGCAAATGGATCGCGGACCGGAAACGGTTCTACGCCAACCTCAGCGCCCACGATGCCATCGCCGGCACCCAGCGGGCCAGGGTTTTCGACGCGGCCGCGAGCCGCTACATCGCGCAACACCCCGGCTGCACGGTCGTGAACCTCGGCTGCGGCTTCGACACACGCTACTGGCGTATCCCGCACGACGATTGCCGGTACGTCGAGGTCGACCTCCCCGAGGTGGCCGCATTGAAGCGCGAGATTCTGGACGATCGCTTGCCCTATGAAGTTTTGGGTTATTCGCTTCTTGACGCGGCCTGGCTGGATCGGGTCGGCGTCACCGCCAACGAACGGTTCATCTTCCTGGCGGAAGGCGTGCTGATGTTCCTGCCGAAGCCCGGCCTGATCACGCTGTTCGGTCGGCTCGCCGAGAGAGCCGCCGACTCTCAATTCGTCTTCGACGTGATCCCCGACAAATATCTGCACGGGCTGTGGCGAGGGCTGATCTGGATCGAGATGACGCTCAACTGGAAGCTCGACGCGCCCTGGGTATCCGGGGTTTCCAACCCGCGTGACATCGAACACTACGCGCCTGGGCTGGCCGTGATCGACGTCGCCCGAGGCTCGGCCGGGCCGGTCGTCACGGTCGCATTGAACGGCGCTGGCCAACCCGAGCGAATCGCAGGCGCCTGACGCAGCCTTTCCGGGCACAGCCTGCGGGAAGTTGACAAGGTAGCTCAGGGCGCGGCCGAGCCCCCGGCTCTTGGCCTATCCATTTCGAGTGCCGGATCCGTTACCGGCTACTTGCGTTTGCGGCGGATATTGCGTTCGAGGAACTTGAGCCCGGGCGGGTTCGGCGCGGGCCGCGCCGGCGTAAGCCGGGCGCGCGTCTGCTCCCAGACCTGACGCGACATGAGCTCGGCCAGGCCGGGCCGTGAGAACACCACGTCGAATGACGGGCCGTCGAAACCGCGCGTGTCGTTGGTGTCCCAGCCCGGGATGACGAAGTGAAGCGGGTCCACGAGCGTGGCGGTGAAGATCGCCTCGAGGCCGTGGATCTCGAAATGGTCGACGTCGACGGGTTTCGCGCGGAGCGTATGCGCCTGGCCCTGCCCCTCCCAGCGCGTCCGGATCTCCAGGTGCAGACCGCGATCCAGGATCTCCCAGACGTGCGCGGGCGCGACCGGCCCGATCGTCTGTCCGATCCAGCGCCCGACGAAATTGCGTGAGTCGACAGTAGGCATGGGGCAGTGGGTGATTGAGTGATTGGGTGATTGTCACCCAATCACCCAATCGCCCAGGCACTCAATCTTTCGGCGTCACGCCACGCAGATACGTGCGGATGTCGGTCGCCTGGGGCAGGCTCAGACAATGGGCCGCGATCTCGCGGCATTGAGCCATCTCCCAGCGGCGGATCGCGGCCTTGACGGCCGGGATGGCCGCCGGCACCATGCTGAACTCGTCGAGCCCGAGGCCGAGCAGGAGCGGCGCAGCCAATTCGTCGCCGGCCAGTTCGCCGCACATGCCGACCCACTTGCCGTGGGCATGCGCGGCATCGATGGTCATCTTGACCAGCCGCAGCACGGCCGGGTGATACGGCGAGGCGATCGCGGCGACGCGTTCGTTGCCGCGATCGACGGCGAGCGTGTACTGCGTCAGGTCGTTGGTGCCGATGCTGAAGAAATCCACGAGCGGCGCGTAGACGTCGGCCTGCACGGCCGCGGCCGGCACTTCGATCATGATGCCGAACTTGTACTCGGGCGGGCGGCGCCCATCGGCCGTGAGGGCTGAGACCACGCCTGCGAAGATCTCACGCGCGCGTTCGACCTCGCCCACGCTGGAGACCAGCGGCAACATGATGTGGAGCTTCGTGTCGGTCTCGGACGCGGCTATCAGCAACGCGCGCGCCTGATCCTCGAGCACGTCGGGCCGTTCGCGGATCATGCGGATCGCGCGCCAGCCGAGAAACGGATTGGGCTCATGTTCGAGCCCGAGATACGGCACGGACTTGTCGCCGCCGATGTCGAGCGTGCGCACGACCATGGTCTTGCCGCTCATGACCTTGAAGGCGGCGCGATAGGCGGCCACCTGCTCGGATTCGGTCGGCATGGTCTCGCGATCGAGATACAGGAACTCGGTGCGGAACAGCCCGACGCCCTCGGCGCCGTTCTCGATCCCCAGCCGCGCGTCCTCGGCGCCGCCGATGTTGACCACGACCTCGACCGTCTGTCCGTCGCGCGTGACGGCCGGGGCGTGCGCCGCTTCGAGTTGGCCCTTGCGCCGCGCCTCCCATTCGGCCTGCTTGATCTTGTAGCGGTTGAGGTCCGCCAGGGTCGGCGCGACCCGCAACTCGCCGCTGCCACCGTCGAGGATCAACAGCGACCCGGTGTGCAGATCTTCGAGGTGGGCGGGCACGCTGACGACGGCCGGGATGCCCAGACCGCGCGCGAGGATGGCGGTGTGCGACGTCGGGCCACCCTTGAGAGTGACCAGGCCCAGCACATTGGCGCGATCGAACTGAACCGTGTCCGACGGCGTCAGGTCGTCGGCGACGACGATCGAGGGCTCCTTGAGGGTGCTCGAGCTGTCGTCGCTGTCTTGCAGGCACCGCAGGACTCGGCGCGAGACATCGCGCACGTCGGATGCGCGGGCGCGGAAGTATTCCTCTTCGAGCGCCTCGAGCGCCTGGGCGTGCTGCTCGAACGCGTCCTCCACGGCGGCTTCGGCGTTCAAGCGCTGGTTGCGCAGCACGGTGCGCAGGTCGACCAGCAAGTCGTCGTCGGCCAGGAAGAGCTGGTGGGCCGCGAAGATCTCGGCCTCTTCCTCACCGATCATCTCGCGCGCACGACTCTCGAGCGCCTGGAGCTGCGTACGCGCTTTGGCGATCGCGACCTGCAGCCTGACCCATTCAGCGGTCGGGTCGGCGACGATGTGCCGATCGACCACGGCTTCCTGCGGCCGATAGATCCAGATCGGGCCGATGGCGATGCCGGGGGATGCGGGGAGGCCTTTGAATTGCTGCATGGGTGTGAAAGAAGCTACAAGGGTCGGTGTCCATCACGGGCGGGCGCCCACGAGGGGCACCCCTACTCACCGAAATTCGACTCGACCAACTCGCGCAAGGCCTTGATCGCGTCGTCGGCGTCGGCGCCCGTGGCCCGCACCTCAATCTGCTCGTTTTGCTTGACGGCCAGTGTGAGCACCTTCAGGATGCTCTTCGCGTTCACGGGCGCGGCCGTGCCGCCGACCTTCTTGATCGTGATGTCGGATTGGAACTTTGCCGCGGTCTGCACGAACTTGGCGGCCGGTCGGGCGTGGAGCCCGACGCCATGCGCTACGGTCAGGATCATGGATGCGCCGGCCGCGGCCGGGCTGTCTTGAGTGGACATGTCATCTCCCTCGAAACCTATGAGATCGCGCCGCAGCCGCGCCGCGACGTCCACCGGCCCGCCGGCGGTATGGAGGGCCAGGATATTATCGGCTGATTGGCAATACTTGATCAGACGCCCCAGGACCTGCACCTGACGTTGCGCGTCGACCACCGAGAGCGCCATCACGGTCCGGACCGCCACGGTCTGCGCGGGGTCCCCCATCATCTGAAACGCAACCGGGTGGCTAAGCAGCGCCACGGCCAGGGCCGGCTTGAGACAGTGCCCGACGTCGGCGTGGGGCAACGCGATCGGCTCGGACGTCGGGAGGCCCGTGGGGTACAGCTTCTCGCGCGCCAGCGCCGCGTCGGCGTACGATGGCTTGACGAACCCGCCGAACAGGAGCCGCTCGGCCAGCACCTGGATGACGTGCTGGCGGCTCTCCGCGCCCAGGCCGACGATCACCAGTCGATCGTGGATCGTGAAATCCAGGTCGCCGCGATGGTCGGCCATGGGCGCGGTGTGCCTCTTTGAACGCTCAGGCCAGCAACGCGTCTTGCTCGCGTCGCAGCGTGAGGATGGTCTGGCTCTCGATCAAGGCCACGTCGTCGTAGCGGATCGGCTGGCCGGCCTTTACCGGCTTCAACACGGTCGCGCCGACGGCCAGGCCGAGCGGCAGCATGCGTTCGGCGCGCGCCACTTCGGCGCGGTCGATCAGGCCGTACATGGTGAAGCCGCCGAGCGAGTCGAGCTTCTCACCGGGCACGAGGTCGCGCTTGGCGCAGGCCACGGTCTCGGCCACGGGCGCGCGTTCGGTCTGCAGCGTCACTTCGCCGTCGAGCGCGGCTTTGGCGACCGAGATCGGGCATTCGAGGTTGGCCAGGTGGTACGGGCGATACAGCGCCCAGTACTTGCCGTTGCCGTTGAGACGCAGGTAGTTCAGATCCGCGATGATCTTGGGCTGGTCGGTCGTGATGATCACGAACACGCCCGGAGCCACGTCGCCGACCGCGTAGTCGACCGCGCCGCGGCGCTCGAAGATGCCGCCGTCGGCCTTCGGGATGAAGACGTTGGCCAGGTCTTTGACCGAGCACTGCGGGCCGTAGGCGCCGGCCTTCTCGGGCGCGTAGCCCGTGCCGTTGCCGATCGAGGTCATCTCGACCATGGTCTTTGTGCCGTCGACGAACGAGGCCAGCATCTTCGCGCTCATATTGGCGGCCTTGGCCTTGGCGGCGCAGCTGTCGGGGTTGGCGGTGCGGTCGAGCGGGTTGTTCTTGCCCTTCCCGACCGTGACGATCTCGAAACCAAGCGCCTCGGCGAAGTCGTACATCTCCTTGATCGTGCCGGGTTCGTCGCCCGCGACCAGGGTGTAGACCACGCCCTTCTCCCGCGCGCGCTTGGCGAGCACATAGCCGACCGTGGCGTCAGTCTCGACGTTCATGTTGACCGTGTTCTTGCCGGCCTCGATCGCGGCCAGACACACGCGCGCGCCGACCTCAGGCACGCCGGTGCACTCGAGGATGACGTCGAGGTTCGGGATCGACACGAGCCAATCGGCGTTGGTTGTCGCGACCCGTCGGCCGGCCGCGATCGCGTCGGCCGCGACCTCGAGGTCGTCGGTCTCGGGCGCGACCAGGGCCGCGTCGACGCTGGCCTCCTGATACGCGGCGCGGGCGCGGCCCGGCAACACATCGGCGCAGGCCATGACGCGCATGCCTGCCATCTTCTCCATCTGACTGAGCAGACCGGTGCCCATTTGACCGGCACCGACCAGCCCGACCTGAACCGGTCGGCCCAACTTGGCCGCACGGGCTTGCAAACGTTCTCGCAATGACATGGTGACTTCCTGACTTACGCGGGGCCTGGTTCGCCCTCGATGCGCAGCACCGTGCCCACCGCGATCGGCGGCAACGGTTGTGACTCGACGCAGACGTCGCCCGGCAATTCGGGCTCGGTCTGGCCGTTGAATTTCATGACAAGGTGTCCGAGGTTCTTCAGATTCTCGTTCGCGACATCGCCGACCGCGAGCACGCGGTACTGACTGGCGTCCACGCTGATGACGTCGCCGGCGGCCAGGGGGGACGCCAGCTCGACGCCATCGTGGATGATGGCGAAATCCTTGAGTTCGTCAGGCGCGCTCGCGCCGAACAAGACCAGGATCCCGGCCTCGACGAATTCGCCCGTCAACGGCCCGATAGCCGTGACCGTGGCGGAGTATTTGATCATAGGGCCTGACCGCCGACGGCGAACCGCAGACCGCGGGGCGGCTGCAAGAGCCGCCCCTGCCACGGTCTGCCGTCCGCCATCTATTCAATCACTTCGATATCTTCCGGGCGGACGCCGGAGACGAAGAGTTCTTCCGTGATGAAGCGCATCAACGGGCCCGAAGGTGAGGTCGGGTGGATGTCGACCGTGAGCACTTTCTTCATCGGGTAGACGCCCACGCGCGCCGTGCCGCCGCAATCGATCACGGCCACGGCGATCTCCTCAAAGCCGGCCTTGGACTTGAAGCCGTCGAACGGCTTGCCGCCCGTGAGATCGGCGATGCGCTGAG
Organism: Anaerolineales bacterium; assembly: GCA_044224715.1. Classification (GTDB taxonomy): domain Bacteria; phylum Chloroflexota; class Anaerolineae; order Anaerolineales; family UBA6663; genus UBA6663. Next base: position 37,675 of record JBGAJV010000057.1, read on the forward strand.
CCACCGCATGGATGCCGCCGCCGGTGACGGAATAGATCAGGTCTTTGCCGGGCTTGGGCTGCACCACAAGCGGGCCACCCCAACCGCGCGGACCCTTCTTGATGCGGACTTTCTTGTATTGACCTTCTGCCATTGCCTCACCTCTTGGAACATCGGGCCAGGGCCCGAAAGACGGCGATCACTGTCGGACAATTCACTCTAGCACGTCTTCGGGCGATGTCGATGGGCGGCCGCCCCCAGACCGTACCCGGCCGCCCATCGTACGTCTCCGCAGCCGACCAGCTTACATGCCAAGTGCGGCCACGAAAGCCAGGATCACGGCAATCGGGCCGGTGATCAGGCGCGAGAACAACACAGCCGGCACACCGACTTCGACGGTCTCGGGCTCAGCTTCGCCGAGCGCAAGGCCGACCGGGATGAAGTCGCAGCCCACCTGCGGGTTGATGGCGAACAACGCCGGCAGCGCCGCAGAGAGCGCCAACTGCTTGCTCGCGAACAACGTGCCCAGCAGGGTGCCGATGATCTGAGCGATGACGGCGCCCGGTCCCAGGAGCGGGGAGAGCACCGGCAGGCCGATGATCAACGACAGGAGCAACAGGCCCCAGATACTGCCCGCCAGCGGCGTCAGACCCTGAGCGATCCAGGTGCCGAGGCCGGTGCCGTTCATGATACCGACGATCACGGCCACGAAGGCCAGGAACGGCAGGATGTTCTTCCAGACTTGATCGACTGCCTCACGGCCCGACTGGAACATCGTGCCGACCAGGCCGCCCATGATGCGCCCAAAGCGCGTGAGGAAACTATTGAGGGCTTCCATGATATTCCTCCTTAGGCCGCAGCCTTCTTCCACATCATGGCCGTCAGACGCTCGGTGACGATGCCGCGGATAAGGATGACCACCAGACCGACCAACAGGTAGCGAACCGCCAGATCAAGCATCGCTTGATGCCCGTAGCCGGTTTCGACGCCCGTGGCGATTCCAGCCCAGACAAAGAGTTCGCCCGGGTTGACGTGCGGCAGGATGCCCAGCGGCGGGTGCACGAACGACACGGCTGAGTCGTAGAACGCCGGCTTGTACTTCTCCGGCAGGAAGCGACCCATGGTGTACGCCATCGGGTTGGTCAGCACGAAGACCGAGATCACCGGGAGGACCAAGTAGCGGAGCGGCAGGAACAGGATGCCTTCCTGCGACGCGAATTTGCCGAAGCCTTCGATGCGCTCAGTGCCGATCCAGGCAATGATCGCGTTGAAAGCCGTCATCAGCACGACCACCAGCGGGACGATCCCCACGAAGACCGCCCACCACCAGTCGGCACCGGCTTTGAAGATGCCGATGAAGCCCTGCGCGAGTTGGACTAGAAAGTCCATAACAGACTCCTTTGCGGAAAACGGATAAAGACACGTGCCATCAAATGGGATAAAACGGTCGCTCTGAGATCACGTCACTAGGCCACTCCTTTCTGCGTGAGGCGCCGGCCGACTCAACCGACCCCAGTGGATGAAGGCGCGACAATTGCGCTGGAGTCCGATGAGGCTTTGGCTGCCTGCTTCTCTTCGTGCTCGCGCAGATGCGCGACCGCATCCTTGAGCGCGTCGCGAAGCTTTTTCGACACCGGCAACGCGACGCGATCATCGGCGAGCTCGTCGACGGTAAGACCGGCCAGCCCGGGCACTTCCTTGAGCTTGGCCAACACGGTCCAGCCCGAAAGCTGCTCGACGCGCTTAACACGTCGGTCCGGACCGACCACCACGACCGCATATTGGCGGCGGCGCCAGGCCGAACCTGCCAGACCGACCACCACAGTCCCTTCGCGGCGCAAGGCCGCGATCCGCCCGTAATAGCGGCGCATCTGCCAACCCGTCAGGAACAACTGCAGGAACCACGTCAACGCCAGACCGATTACCAGGATCCAAGTGTTCTCGAGCATCGTGGCCTCCTCGTGGCGCCGTCTACCCCGCGGCCCCACCCTGCAGTATGGACATCATTCGATCGACGACGGCGTCGACTTCGACACCGGTCAAGAATGCCAACGTGTGCACGACAGGCACACCCGCGCTGTCCGCGATCGGCGTCGTGCTGACGACCAGCGCGTGGCCGGGCGCCTTCTCGGCGACTTCCGTTACGGCGCACAGATCCGCCTCGACGGTGACGCCCCGCTCACGCAGGGCCCGCGTCACAGCCTGTGCGATCACGGCCGCCGTGGCGAGGCCCGTCCCGCAGGCCACGAGTACGCGAGTCATCACCGCACCCCCCACGCGCGCGCCGGCGATAGCCGAAGTCGACCGGAGCCGGCCGGCCACGACGCGCTTGCGCGATTCATGAACTGGACTGTGGGGGAAGGCGGCGCGGCTCGAACGTCATGGTTCCTCCTGCCGGACAATCGGTCGATCTGGACTAGGCCAACATCAGCGCCGGGTCTTCCAACGCGGCGCGTACATCGCTCAGAAAACGAGCCGCCACGGCGCCGTCGACGACGCGGTGATCGGCCGAAAGTGTCACGGTCATGATCGGGCGGGCCACCGGGTTGCCGTCGGCGTCGGGCACGAACTGCTTGCGCGCCGCCGCCACCGCCAGGATCGCGACCTGCGGCGGGTTGATAATGGCCGTAAAACGATCGACGCCGAACATGCCCAGGTTCGAGATCGTGAACGTGCCGTCCATCACGTCCTCGGGGCGCAGCTTGTTGCCGCGCGCGCGCTTGCTGAGATCACCGAGCTCTGCCGCCAGGGTCTCGAGCCCCTTAGCGCCCACGTCGCGCACGACGGGCACGATCAGGCCGCTGGCGCCAGTCGGGTCGTCGGGGGCCGGGTCCAGGGCGACGGCGATGCCGATGTTGATCGCCGCGTTCAAGACGATCGCCTCCTGGCCGGCCGCGCCGACCAGATGGCTATTCACGAGCGGGTGGCGCCTGAGCGCCCACGCGCAGGCCTTGGCGATTAGCACAGTCAGGCTGACACGGGCCGAGTCCTTTGCCAGGCGCCCGTTGACCTTGGCGCGCAGCGCCTCGGCGGCCGTGACATCGATCTGGGCCTCGAAGAAGACGTGCGGCGCCTCCTGGAAGCTCTTCTGCAGTCGCGTCGCGATCGTGCGGCGCATGCCGGTCAGTGGGAGCCGCGTCGTCGGTTGATCGGTCGCCGGTATGGCCGGGACGGCAGCCGCAGGGGTGGCCGTAGGGGTGGCCGTAGGGGCGGCCCTTGTGGCCGCCTCAAC
>JBGAJV010000058.1:0-39727 GCA_044224715.1 Anaerolineales bacterium
ACACCCCATCCCTCGCGCAACTTGGTCTAGAATGCGGTAGGCACAAACTATGAGCGTGCAAACCGACGACAAAGTCCCGATGTTGATCGCCCAGGCCGGACCGGCGGCCGGGCATCACTGGCCACTCCGCCAGGAGTTGCTGACGATCGGCCGTGAACCCACCTGCGATATCGTGATCCCCGATCGCCAGGTCAGCCGTGTCCACGCGCGTCTCGAACGCGATGCCGACGGGTTCATCCTCGAAGACCTGGGGAGCAAGAATGGCACCCATGTGAACGGCGCGCCCGTCACCGGAAAAGTGCGTCTGCGCGACGGCGACCTTATCCAGGTGGCCCTGATCGCCAAACTGGCCTACGTCGACTCGGATGCGACGATGCCGTTGGCCTCCGGTGACGATGACCTGGCGGCGCGCGTCGCCGAGGCCGAAGCCGTGCGTGGCGGCCGGACGCTGTTCGTCGACAGCGCCTCGCGGCGCGTCTGGGTCAGTGACCGTGAGCTCAACCCGCCGTTGTCGTTGCCGCAGTTCCGTTTGATCGAACTGCTCTTCGAGAACGAGGGCCAGGTCGTCAGCCGCGATACCATCGTGGCGCGGGTGTGGCCCGAGGACGCCGATGCCGGCGTGACCGAGCAGGCCGTCGATGCGCTCGCACGCCGTCTGCGCGAACGCATCGCCGAGCTCGACAGCGAGCATGCGTACATCCTGACCGTGCGTGGTCACGGGTTCCGCCTTCAGAATCGGTGAGCATGCCCAACGGCGCGCGCGACGTCTTCATCCCGGTGCGTGACGGCGCTCGCTTGAGCGCCAGGATCTGGCTGCCCGCCGCGGTCGACGGGCCCTGGCCGGCCCTCCTCGAGTACATCCCTTATCGCAAGAACGACTTCACGGCGCTCCGCGACTCGCTGCGGCATCCATGGTTTGCGGCGCACGGCTACGCCTGCGTCCGCGTCGACATGCGCGGCTCGGGCGACTCCGACGGCTTGCTGCTGGACGAATACCTCGAACTCGAGCAGGACGATGCCTGCGACGTCATCGCCTGGATCGCGGCTCAACCCTGGTGCACCGGCGCCGTGGGCATTTTCGGCAAGTCGTGGGGCGGCTTCAACGCCCTGCAGGTCGCGGCGCGCCGACCGCCGGCGCTCCGGGCCATCATCACCATCTATTCGACAGACGACCGCTACGCCGACGACGTACACTACCGTGGCGGGGCCGTGCTGGCCTCGGAGGCCCTGAGCTGGGCCACGACCATGCTGGCCTACAACGCGCGCCCGCCAGATCCGCTACGTCGGCCGGACGACTGGCGCGCGCTCTGGCAAAGTCGGCTGGATCACACGCCGCCGTTCGCCGAGACCTGGTTCGCGCACCAGAACCGCGACGCCTACTGGCGGCATGGCTCCGTGTGCGAAGACTTCGAGACCATCGCCGTACCCGTCTTCGCCGTCGGCGGGTGGGCGGACGGCTACACCGACCCGGTGCTGCGACTGCTGGCCGGGCTGCGCGTGCCGCGCCTGGGTCTGATCGGACCGTGGGTCCACGAGTTCCCCGAAGTGGCCGACCCGCAACTTGTGCGAAGCCCGTGGCCGTCAAACGCGACCGAGCCGGAGGGCGCGCCCGGCGTGTCGGGTCGAATCGGGTTTCTCCAAGAGTGTTTGCGCTGGTGGGACCAATGGCTCAAGGGCCGCGACACCGGAATCCTGCGTGAGCCGATGTTGCGGGCCTACCTCCAGGATTCGGCGCCGGCGCGACCCGACTACGACGTGCGGGCAGGGCGTTGGACGACGTGCGCGCATTGGCCTCCTGTGTCGGCGCGGGTTGAGCGGTTGCCGGTCTCCGCTGGCGCGGTCCCGGCCGATACCGGACACGGCGCGCGCGCCGGGGTGTGGTGTGCGTACGGCGCGCACGACGATCCGCCCGGCGAGCAAAGCGAGGAGGATGCGCGCTGTCTCGTGTTCGACTACGCGCCCGTGGCGGCCGTGACGGCCTACCTCGGCTTTCCTCGTTTGAAGGTGACGATGCGCGCCGGGCACGGCACCGGGCACCTCGCCGCCCGGCTGTGTGACGTCGCGCCTGACGGGACCTCGGCCCTCGTCAGCAGCGGCGTGCTCGATCTGTGTCGTCGGATCGATCCGTCGACTTCGACGGCTTTGCCTATCGACACGCCATTCGACATCGATCTTCGCCTCGACGCGTTGGGTCATCGGTTATTGCCTGGCCATCACTGGCGCCTGGCGCTCAACCAGATCTGGTGGCCGCGTCTGTGGCCGGAGCCCACCGCGAGCGATCTAGCCGTCGTGGGTGGAGCTCTGGAACTGCCTCGACACGCCGAGGTTGAAGACGCGCCGGTACGGTTCGCCGCCGCCGAGACCACGCCCCGCTTGGCCCACACCATGCTTCGAACGGGATCTCGAAGCCGAGTGAGCCGGCGGGAGGGCGAGACGTTGTTGCTGATCGACGACCAGGACGACGGACTGACGCGCCTCGAGGAGGCTGGGGCGAGCGACGACGCCGGCCGTGGCTTGGAGCGCCTGACCTTTGGCGCGACCTCGCACGATGTGTATCGGATCGATGACGGCAAGCCCAAGTCGGCCGCGATCGAATGCCGTCGCTCGATCACGCTGGGGCGTGAGGCGTGGTCGGTTGAGATCGAGGCATTGGGGCGATTGACGATGAGCGCCGATGGTTCGGCCTTCGTGCTCGAGAACTCGCTCGATGTCGTCGAGAATGGGCAGCCCCACACGCGCCGAAACTGGAGCGTGCAGATCCCGATCGACCGACCACCAGCCAGCCGCGCCTGACCGCGCTGTGCCGACAAAACAAACGGGAGCCAAACCGGCTCCCGTCTTTCATCGTGGGGTGAATGGATCGTGCCGGTCAGGCGGCGAGGAGACGACGCGTCGGTAACTTGTGACGTGGGTTCAGAGCGCGCCGCGGTTCGAGTTCGCGCAGCCATTCGATCAACAACCGCGCGCCACGCTTCCAGCGGATGATGCGACCATCGCGGGTCGAGAATCGCAGATCGTCGCCTTCCCAGCGCGCCGTGAGCGGGTCGCAGGCGCTGCCGGCACGGGGCGCGAGGTCGAGCGAGCTGCCCGGGATCATACGATCGACGAGCGATTGCACCTGCACCGTGTCCAATGTGATGGTCGTCGTTTCGTCCGAAAGATAGAGCTGTCGAGTCCAATCGGGATAGATCGTCAGGGTGGCTTCAGCGTTGGGATTGAATTGTATGTAGCGACGCATGTCAGCTGTTCCCCGTTGTCCTTCGCGCCACAACCTTCGCCAGACGTGTTGCTCCGCTGGATCCGGAAATCAGGGCGTGGGATATGCCTTTGAGCTCAGGGCTGTGTTGCGCGTGATTATGTGTAAATCCGGCGTGAAACGCCATAAAAACGGCATTAACTGTGCGTAAAACAGGCGTGAAGACCCACACGAATCGGTCGGTCGCCTCGCGAGATCGGCGCTGGTGCGCCGGCGCTCATCGATCGCGCGCTATCGTGATCTCGACGGCGTGCCCGTCATCAGGCAGCATCGTCGATCCCGGCGCTGCGTCGTCTCCGTGGCGTGGGCGCGCGTCGGCGTGCGACGCGAGGTGGTGATGGCGGCGCTCGAGCGCTTGCGCATCGCGCACAACGGGTTGTGCGCGTCGCGACGCCTGTCGCCGGCGACGTTTCACGACGCCGCGGATGAGTTGCATTTCACCCTAAGGCGGTCTATGATGCCCTGCAACTTTCGAGCGACCATGACTTCAACACCCAACCAGTCATCGACCACGTCGCGCCCAACGCCGTCTCGGCGCATGGCGCAACTCCCGCCGTACTTCTTTCACAAGCTGAATACCCGGATCACAGAGTTGCGCGCCGCGGGCCATGACGTGATCCGCATGGACGCGGGCTCGCCCGATCTTCCGCCGGCGCCGCACATCGTCGCGGCGCTCGAAGACACGGCGCGCCGCGCCGACGCCCACGGCTATCAGTCGTACAACGGCTCGCCGGAGTACCGCGCGGCCTGGCGCGAGTTCTATGCCGAACGCTTTGGCGTGCAGCTTGCGGATCGCGAAACGACGATGGTGATCGGCGCCAAGGAAGGCGTGTTCAACCTCAGCCAGGCGTATCTCGATCCGGGTGACGTGTCGCTTGTGCCCGACCCGGGGTACGCGCCGTACTCGGCGGGCGCGCGGTTCGCCGGCGCCGACGTCGTGTATCTGCCCCTGCGCGAGTCGGCCGGCTACCTTCCAGACCTCGACGCGATCCCGGCCGATGCGCTGCGCCGGGCGAAACTGATGTGGCTGAACTATCCCAACAACCCGACCGGCGCCGTCGCCGACCTGGCTTTCTTCGAGCGCGTTGTGGCGCTCGCGCGTCGGTATGGCTTCCTTGTCGCGCATGACGCGCCGTATACCGAGGTGACCTACGACGGCTACGTCGCGCCGAGCGTTCTGCAGGTGCCCGGCGCGCTCGACGTCGCGATCGAGTTTCACTCGGTGTCGAAGACGTACAACATGGGTGGCTGGCGCCTGGGTGTCGCCGCGGGCAACGCCGATGCCGTCCGCGCATTGAGCACGCTCAAGAGCAACCTCGACTCGGGCGTGTTCCTCGGGCTGATGAACGCTGCGGTCGCCGCGCTGACCGGCGACCAGGCGTGGACGATCGCGCGCAACGCGCACTACCGGCGGCGCCGCGATCTGGCCGTGACGGCCTTGCGCGATGCGGGTCTGAGCGTCAACGTCCCAAGAGCCGCGATCTACGTGTGGGCGCGTCTGCCTGAGGGCGCCGACGACGTCGCCTGGGTGGACGGCCTGCTCGAACGGCACTTCGTCAGCCTGACCCCCGGATCGATCTTCGGCCCGTCGGGCCGCGGCTACGTCCGTCTCTCGCTCTGTCTCGACGATGCGCGGCTGCAGGAGGCAGCCGCACGGATTGCGCGACACGACAGCCGCAGCGCGAGCCCCTAGGCCCGAACTGCGGCCCCACACACAGGAGGTCGCATGCGCTCATCCAAGTCCGCAGCCAGGCCCGGTGTCCTGGTCATCACGAACGAAAACCCCGATTGGCCCGAAGACGACAAAGCCTGGAACGGGCGCATGCTCGGCCATATGTCCGAGGCCCTCGATCGGCTCGGATATCGCCACGAAGTTCACCGCGTTTATTCCGATCTCAAGCTGCTCGAGCGGTATGACCCACGCGAGTGGGTGGTGTGGAACTGGGTCGAGGAACTCGGCGGGCAGCCGTGGTCCGACGCCGTCGCGGCGCGCGTGTTCGAGCGACGCGGGTTTTCTTACACGGGCGCGACGAGCCGGGCGCTGGCCGGCTCGGTCGATCGTATGCAGATCAAGCAGCAATTGATCCGGGCCGGGCTCCCGACCTTGCCCGGGTTGCGTCTGAGCCATCCACGCCAGGCGACACGCTGGAAAACGTATCCCGCGATCGTCAAGGGCGCGACACAACACGGGAGTTTTGGCATCGACCACGCGTCGGTCGTCCACTCGGCCGAGGAGCTGGCCGAGCGCATTGTTTGGCTGCGTGAGCATCTCAAGAGCGACGCCCAGGTCGAGAAGTTCCTGGACACGCGCGAGTTTCACATCGGCGTGTTGAGCGGCGCGAACGGCAAGCTCGACGGATTGCCGCCCGGCGAGATCGACTACACGGCGTTCGAACACGCCGAGGATCGGGTTTACTCGTACGGATACAAACACGACGAGACCAACTTCGGCTACCATGCCGTGAAGGTGCGTGTGCCCGCCGCCATCCCGCCGCGGTTGAGCCGGCGGCTCAAGGCTTTGGCGTGCGCGGCGCTCGACGCGCTCGGCGCCCGCGACTACGGTCGCATCGACGTCCGCATGGACGGCGACGAGCCCATGATCCTTGATGTGAACGTCAATTGCGATCTCGACGCCACGTCGGTGCTGATGCGCGCCGCCGGCGCGCGCGGTCTGACCTACACCGACGTCGTCGGCCGGATCGTGCAGGGCGCCGTGCAGCGGCAAACCGACGCGCTGACCCGGCGTTTGCGCGCGGCGCGCGAGCCACAGGCGGAGGCCGTCGTCGCGATCGCGTGAAAGGAATGGGGGCATGGACGTGGAACTGGCGACACAGGTCGTTGCGGCCGAGATCTACACCGATCGCGCCCGCGTCACCCGCAGCGGCGAGGTGACCGTGGCCGCCGGCCGCTGCTCGGTGCGCGTTGGCGGGTTGCCGATGGGTTTGCAGTCGGACACGTTGCGCGCCTCCGGCGCCGGCGCCGCCCAGGCGCGGCTGCTTGGCGTGCGGGCCGAGGTCGAGGAATTGATCGAGACGCCGTCTGAGCGCGTCGCAACGCTCAAGGGCGAGCTGGAGGCCGCGACCGACGATCTCAACCTGATCGCCGCCCGCATGGCGATCTTCGACCGCGACGTGCAACATCTGGATGCGCTGGCCGCTCAGGCCGAAACGTTCGCCCGCGGGCTGGCGTTGCGCGAGCGTAGCGTCGAGCAGCAAGGTGCCGTGTTCGACTTTCTGCAACAGCGGCGGTTGGATCTGCAGGCCCGGCTCGCCGAAAGCCGGCGCGAGCATCGCTCGGCCGAACGGCGTGTCGATCTCGCCAAACGGCAGCTCAACCAGGCGTTGAGCGGCGCGAGCCGTCAGCGTCAGGTCGCCGTGATCGACCTCGACGTCAAGGCGCCCGGCGCGTTGGCGTTGACGTTGTCGTACGTCGTGTCGGGCGCCGGCTGGCAGCCGCGCTACGATCTGCGCATCGTCGGCGCCGCGCTCGAGTTGGGGTATCTGGCCTCGGTTCACCAACAGACCGGCGAAGATTGGACAGACGTGGCTCTGACGCTTTCGACCGCGCAGCCGGCGTTGTCGCTGCGCGTGCCGGAGCTCGACCCCTGGCCGATCATGCCGCCGCCGCCGATGCTGCCGCCCGTGCCTCAGCCTGCCGCAAAGGCGGCTGGAGCGCCAGCCGCACGCATGGCGTTCGCGGCCCAAAGCGCCGACCTCGAGATGCTTGCGGCGCCGGCGCCCCTGGCTGTCGAGGCCGCCGAGGTGCAGGACGCCGGCGCTTCGGTGTCTTTCAAGCTGCCGAGCCGCGCCAATGTGCCCGGCGGCGGTTCGCCGCGCATCGTCACGATCGCGGAGTTGTCGCTCGAACCCCGGTGGGATTATGCCGCCGCGCCGCGTCGAACCCCGGCCGCGTTTCGGCGGGCTCGCCTGGTCAATCAGACGGCCTACACCTGGCTGCCCGGCCCCATCAGCCTGTTCGAGGGCGACACATATCTTGGCCCCAGCACGCTCGAGCTCACGGCACGCGGCCAGGAGGCTGAGTTGTACCTCGGCGTAGACGATCGCGTGCGCATTGAGGTGGAGCCGACGCAACGCGACGTCGAGAAGACCCTGCTGGGCGACAAACGCCGGCTGCGTTACGGCGTCCGCTACACCCTCGAAAATCTACAAAAGACGCCGATCTCGATTCAGGTGCGCGATCACATCCCGTTGCCGCGGCACGAGCAGATCGCGGTCAAGATCGACAACGCCGAGCCGCGTCCGACCAAGCAGGACGATCTTGGCCTGTTGACCTGGGACCTCGAGCTCGCGGCCGGAGCCAGGCGAGACATCGTGCTCACCTTCACGGTCGAGCACCCGCGCGGCATGACCGTCATCGGTCTCCCGACTTGAGCCAAAGGCCACCGAGCCGACATGGGCCGGCTGGCCCTGTCTGACGGGGTATCTGAGGCGGGTCGCTGACATTGGCGAAAGGCCGCCGTGCGCCAGGCCGCCAACTGTCGTCCCCCTGTTCGGGCCGTGGGAAGTGCTATAGCATGCGGCCATGACCGAAGGTGTTCTCAGAAGCGTGCCGGGCGCCGACCCCGCCGCGCCGGACTCCGACAGAACAGACATCGACGCGCTGAATGCCACAGCGTGGAATACGCGTTTGAGTCAGCCCGCGCAAGCCAGGCAATTGTTCGTCGAAGCAGCCCGTCGCTCGCGAAGCGGCGGCTTTGCCGTGCACGCCTATGCGGAGGGGCTGGCCTTTTCGGTGGCCGGCCAGTCGTTGATGGCCCTCGTCGAGGGCCGTCACGACGAGTCGGCCGGCCTCGCGCTGGAAGCGTTGGCTTTGGTCGCGGATCGGCCGCATTGCGAAGCAGAGGTCTGCGCGCGCACGGTGCTGGCGTGGATCGACATCTACCTGGGCGAAAACGCCAAAGCGCTCGAAGCGGCACTCGAGGTCTTGCGGGTCGCCAAAGAGCTTGGTCTGGCGTACTGGGAGGCGCGCGCGAACATCCTGGTCGGCACGGTCTATCGCAACATGGGGGCCGGCGCGCAAGCGCTGGAGGCTCAGACGAGAGCGTTGCAACTCTGCCGTCAGCAACCCATGGCCGACAACGAGATCATGGTGCTCCACCACATCAGCGACACGCTGCTTTTCCTCGGGGATGCTCAGGGCAGCCTCGAGAGAGCGTTCGAGAGCCTGGCCTCCGCGCGCAAGCTGGGTTATGGCATCGCTGAGTTCATGGCGAGCATCACAGCGGTCGAGACACTGGTTGCGCTGGGCGAACCGGAGCGAGCCGTCCCGTTCCTGCCGCACATTCGGCGTTTGATTCCGCCGGACGACCGGTCTGTGTTTCGGGTGAACTACCACCAGGTGGCGGGCAAGGTGGCTGTGGTCAGGGGCGACTACCCGCAGGCCGAGCGCGAGTTCAATCAAGGCCTGGATTTCGCGACACAACTCAAAGCCACCGGGGAGATGTGCGGCTGTCATCAACTGCTGGCCGACATGTACGAGACCATGGGCGATCTTCGTAACGCGCTTGACCACTTCAAGCGCTTCTACGAGTTGCAGCAGGTCGTCAACGGTGAGAAGACGCGCCAGCGCGCCGCCGTCTTGACAACGCTTCATCAGGTCGCGGCAGCCCAACGAGACGCCGAATTGTACCGGGCCCACAATGCCGCGTTGAAGCAAGAGATCGAGGAGCGAAAGAAACTCGAACTGCGCCTGGCCGAACTCGCGCATCTCGATCCGCTCACGCAGCTCCTCAATCGCAGCTACTTTCTCGAGCTTGCCCAGCGCGAAGTCGCGCGGGTCGGTCGTACCGGCTCCGCGCTATCGATCCTCTTTTTGGACGTCGATTTCTTCAAGCAGATCAACGACCGATTCGGCCACCTGGTCGGTGACCAGGTGTTGGTCTCGATCGCCCGCGTGCTGCGTGGCGCGGTGCGGGAGATCGATGTGGTCGCGCGCTTCGGTGGGGAGGAATTTGCGGTGGCGCTCCCAGACACGGCCCTGCCTCAGGCCCGCGACGTAGCCGAGCGGATCAGGACCTTGCTCCAGGAGCGACCGCTCTCGACCGACCAGGGCGATGTGCCAACGACGATCAGCATCGGCGTCGCCTGTCTGACCTCGGGCGCCAGCGCCGGCTCGGACGCCCTTCGTGGCGTCATCCAAAGCGCCGACGAGGCACTGTACCGGGCCAAACGCGCGGGCCGGAACCGGACCGAAGTCCAAGACGGATAACCGACCCAACCCTCCTTCGGGATCTGGTCGCCTGTCCGCGGCGCTCCAATCTTCTGTACAATCAGGCCAGAAAGTGAGCCGCCGTTGAGCCGCAACCCGAATCCCACAACCTCGCCGATCGAGCGCGCCTTTCTCGTCGGCCTCGAAATCCACGCCGATCCGCACATCCTGGGCCTCGAGGACTCGCTCGAAGAGCTCGCATTGCTGGCCGACACGGCGGGGCTCGAGGTCGTCGGCGAAACCTATCAAAAGGTGACCCGGCCTGACCCGAATACGCTGATCGGTTCGGGCAAGGCCAAGGACGTCAAGGACTTCGTCGAGGAGACCTTGGCGACCGTCGTGATCTTCGACACCGAACTGTCGCCGCGACATCAACGCGAACTTGAAGCATTGTTCGGCGAGACGGTCAAGGTGCTGGACCGGACGGCCCTGATCCTCGACATCTTTGCCCAGCACGCGCACACCCGCGAGGGCGCGCTCCAGGTCGAACTGGCGCAACTGCAGTACCGGCTGCCGCGATTGACCCGGGCCTGGACCCACCTGGCCCGGCAGGCAGGCGGAGGCGGCGGCCGGTCGGGCAATGGCGGTGTCGGTCTGCGCGGCCCTGGCGAGACTCAGCTCGAGGCGGACCGGCGCGAGATCGGTCACAAGATCTCGCATCTGAAGCGCGAGATCGAGAAAGTGCGGGCGCACCGTGAACGCCATCGGCGCCAGCGGCAGCGCACCGCTGTGCCCGTGATCGCCATCGTCGGCTATACCAACGCCGGCAAAAGCACGCTGCTCAACGCGTTGACCGGCGAGGCCGACGGCGTGCTGGCGGCCGATCAGCTGTTCGCCACGCTTGACCCGACGACACGCCGGGTGACGCTTCCGCACAAACGCCCGGCGCTCTTCACCGATACGGTCGGGTTCATTCAGAAGCTGCCGACGACACTGGTCGCCGCGTTCCGCGCCACGCTCGAGGAGATCGGCGAGGCAGATCTGATCCTGCACGTGGTCGACGTGACGCATGCCAATGCGCGGCAGCACATCGAGGCCGTCGAGGAAGTTCTCGGCGAGCTCGAAGTCAACGACATCCCGATCTTGCTCGTCCTCAACAAAGATGACGCGTTGACTCCCGAGTTGCGCGCGGCAGCCGAGACCCATCTCGGCGAGCTGATGGTCGAGGCCATCCAGATCTCGGCCCGGACCGGGCACGGGATCACGGAGTTGCTTGAGGCGGTGTCGCGCGCGCTGTATGCCGACCTGATCCCGCTGGACATCGTCATCCCCTATTCGGCGGGCCAATTCATCACGATGTTTCATGAACAAGGTCTGGTCGAATCCACAGAGCCTCTGGCTCAGGGGCTGCGCATGCGCGGGCGGGCGCCCGAACGCGTCGCCGCGCATCTGCGCGCATTTGTCCCGGTCAAGCGCGCGCCGCGAAAGTCGGCGGCAAAGGCAGAATAGGCCGTCGCCATGTGGTTGACACGTCTCTCGGCGTTCTTCGCGCGCTACAAAGGCCTTCCCATCCTTGTGGGGATCGGCTTGATCGTGCTCGGTTTCGCGGTCCAGTTCGTGCCGCTTGGGCCGCTGGCCTGGGTGGCGCAGACGCACCTCCTGTTGTATCTGGGCGCGGCCGTCGGCCTGCTGGGCGTTCTGTTGGCGGACGCGCTTGGCTGAACGATCGATCCGCGCACATCGTCGGAGCCTATGACCTCATCGTCCGGCAATCCCTTCGAGCGCCAGGTCCTGCGCCGACCCGACATCTCGCCCGATCGGGCTCGCGCCCTGCTTGAGGCCCGCTTCGACCTGGCCGTTGCCCGCCTGAAACGGCTGGAGAGCTTCCGTGACCAGAACTACCGCGTCGACTGCTCCGATGGCCGTCAGTTCGTCCTCAAAATCGCCAACAGCATGGAGCCTCTGGGCTCGATCGAACTTGAGAACGGCGCCCTGTTGACCCTGGCCGACCGCGTCCCGGATCTGCCGGTGCCCCGGCTGCAATCGGATCGCGACGGCCAGGTGCTGTCGCAGATCGAGGCCAACGGCGAACGGCATTGGGTCAGGCTGCTGTCGTTCGCGCCAGGTCGCATCCTGGCCGATCGGCCGCTGTATGCGCCGCCCCTGGTGAACGCCTTGGCGCGGGCCGCGGCGCAACTTGTGCGTGGCCTGGCCGATTACACGCACCCGAGCGTCGACCGCTACCTGCAATGGGATATGCAGGTGGCCCGCGACGTCGTCGGCGCGTTCGCGCCTTACGTCCAGGCGCCCGATCGCCAGACCCTCATACGCGACGCCGTCGCGCTGTACGAGCGCGATGCCGTGCCGCACCTGGATCAATTGCGGCGTAGCGTGATCCACGGTGACCTTGTCGGCTGGAACGTCGTGGTCGCCGCGCCCGACTCGGCCCGGGCGACCGGGGCCGAGATCACGGTGACGTCGGGCGGCGTCGCGCACGACCCTGACCGCATCGTCGGCTTGATCGATTTCGGCGACACGGCGCGGTCGTACACGGTTGCCGAGCTCGCCGTCGTGCTGGCGGACGTCGCCATGCACACCGAGCGCCCGCTCGGGCCGCTTTGCGCGGCCGTGCGCGCGTTCTGCGAAGTCTACCCGCTGGAAGAGACCGAAGCCGACGTGCTGTTCGCCATGGTTGCCATGCGGGTGGCGGTCACGGCGGCCAGCGCCGCGCAGCAAGCCGCGCTGGATCCGTCCAACCCGTATGTCGCCGAATTGACCGAGGTCGACTGGCCGACGCTGCGTAAGCTCGCGGCGATCGATCCGGCTCTTGGTCGGGCCGCCGTGCGCCACGCGGCCGGCTTCACTCCCACTGCGCATAGCCAGAAACTGGCCGACTGGCTGGCTCACTTCAGCCCGGATCGTCCCGTAGTCGACGGCCCCGAAGGTCCCGTTCAGGCGTTGGACCTCAGCGTCGGGTCAGACCTGTTCATCGACGGCAATTGGGAGACCGAGGCCGCCGTGCAGGCGTCGCTGGACATTGAACTCGACCTCTTTCATGTTGAGCGTGTGGTCGGCGTGGGGCGGTGGGGTGAGCCGCGGCTGGTCCATGCCCTATGGCCCGGCGTAGATGAGCCCCACACGACGCACCTCGGCTGCGATCTGTTCGTGCCGGTCGGCACGCCGGTCCATGCGCCGCTGGCGGGGCGCGTGCGCATGGCCGAGGACACCGTGCTGGTGCTCGAACACGAAACACCTGCAGGAGTGCTCTACACCCGCTGGTCAGGACTCGCGCCGGTCCTCGCGCCAGCCGCCGCCGTCGCGCCGGGTATGGTGCTGGGCTATGTCGCCGAAGTCGACGACACCGTCGCGCTTCCCGCGCACCTGCATGTGCAGGCAGGCGCGCTGGTCATCGGCGACGATCTGCCCGCGCTCTGCCGCGCCGACGAGGCGGATCTGTGGCGCGCGCTTTGCCCGAACCCTGCCGGTTTGATCGGTCTGAAGCCGTCGGCCTGTGCCTATCGTGCGCGGCGCGACGATCTGGTCGGGCGCCGCGCCCGGGTGATGGCCCGGTCGCAAGAGACGTATTACCGCGAACCGCCCGTGCTCGTGCGCGGTTGGCGTCAGTTTCTGGTCGACGAACACGGCCGCGCGTACCTCGACGCGATCAACAACGTCGCCCACGTCGGGCATTGTCATCCCGTCGTCTCGCGCGCCAGCGACCGGCAGAGCCGCAAGCTCTACACCAACAATCGGTTTCTCTACGACGTGATGGTGACGTATGCCGAGCGTCTGACGGCGCTGCTGCCCGACCCGTTGCGCGTGGTGTACTTCTGCAGTTCGGGCTCTGAGGCCAACGACCTGGCCTTCCGCCTGGCCCGGATGCACACCGGCCGGCCCGACATCCTCACCGTCTCGGGCGCCTACCACGGCAACACCACGCTCACGGCCGAAGCGGGGACCTCGCTGCTCGACAACCCGGACGGCGCCACGCCGCCAGTGCACATCCACCCGGTGCTGCAGCCCAACCTGTATCGCGGCCCGTATGGCGCCGACGATCCGCACGCGGCCGACAGATATGCGGCTGAGGCGCGCCGCGTGATCGACCTGGCTGGTGCTGCCGGTCGCCCGATCGGAGCCTTCATCGCCGAGGCGCTGCTCGGCTCGCCCGGCGCGGTGCTGCCGCCGGAGGGGTGGCTGGCTCAGGTCGTCTCGCACGCGCGGGCCGCCGGCGCCGTGTACATCGCCGATGAGGTCCAGGTCGGCTTTGGGCGGATGGGCTCGCACTTCTGGTCGTTCGAGATGGCCGGCGTGCGACCCGACATCGTCACGCTCGGCAAGATGATCGGCAACGGCTACCCGTTGTCGGCCGTCGTGACCACGCCGGAGGTGGCCGAGTCGTTTCGGCGCCAGGCCACGTACTTCAGTACCTACGGCGGAAATCCGGTGGCCTGCGCGGTCGGTCTGGCCGTACTGGACGTGATCCGCGACGAAGGCCTGCAGGCGCGCGCGGCCGAGGTCGGCACGCACTTCAAGCGCAGGCTCCAGGAAGTGGCGACCGAGTGCGACGCGATCGGCGCCGTCAACGGCCACGGCATGTACCTGGGCGTGGAGCTGGTCCGCGATCGGGCCACCAAGGCGCCGGCGGCAGCCGAGGCGATGTGGGTCGCCGAGCGCATGCGTGAGCGCGGCGTGATCGTCTATCCGACCGGCGACTACTACAACATCCTCAAGATCAAGCCGCCGCTGGCGTTCTCAGTGGCCGACGCCGACTTCTTCTGCGACCAGCTGCAGGCGGTGTTGGACTCGCTGTGACGGATCGCTCGGGCCGGACGTCGCCGTGTGTACCGCTGGTGCCCGCGTTGCGAAGCCAGCCAAACCAAAAGGGCCGTCCACGGACGGCCCTTTTGGTTTGGCTCGATCGGCGCGGATCAGCGCCGACCTACTTTATATCTTGGCAGAGCGTCAGTTGAGCGGTTTCTCGGCCTTGATCAGGTGCTCGCGAAGGTCCCGGATCGCGGCGTCAAGCGACTGATGCGCTGCTTCGAGTTGGGCCACGGCCTCGGGTGGCAGACCCTCGACGTGGTCATGAATGTCGTTGACGTAGATGCTGGTGGCGAACAGCGACTGCAGGGTCGAGTCGCTGAGCGTCTGGTTGGCGCGCAGGTGTTCGTTGGCGCGTGCCAGAAGACGCGCTTGCAGCGCCGACGTCTCACGTTCGGCGAGCCACCGCTGCAAGACATCCAGCAGCCAGAACAAGAGCAGGGGGCCGACCGTGCCGTAGAACAACACATCGGTGAGCAGTTCCCAATCGGCCCCGCCACCGCTGCGCATCCACACGAACTGCACGAGTTCGAAGCCCACGACGACGACGGCCATGCCCAGGGGCAAGAGCCATTTCAGGCGACTGATCCGTTCGGGCGTGAGGGACAGGTTTAGGCGATCCAGAAACTCCACAGAAGCACCCCAGTCAATAGTATGAGGGGCGTATTCCGTCAATCCGAGTGACATCCGTCCGGCAATTCCAGACAAAAGTCACCAGAAATGGCCTGTCGAAGTATGGGGAGGAGCTGAAGAGCCGGAGGGCGGGGCTTTCAGCGGCGTCCGAGCTCGCGCGCCATCTCGCGCTCGGTCTCGCGCTTCTTGATCGACTCGCGCTTGTCGAAGTTCTTCTTGCCGCGCGCCAGCGCGATTTCGAGCTTGGCGCGGCCTTTTTTGAGGTAGATCTTCAGGGGCACGATGGTGTAGCCCTTGAGCTTGCCCTGGTCGAACAGGGTGCGCAGTTCCTTTTTGTGGAGCAGGAGCTTCCGTGGGCGCAGCGGATCGTGGTTCTGGCGCGAGGCCGGGTCGTATTGCGAGATGTGGCTGTTCAGCAGCCAGGCCTCGCCGGAATCGACGCGCACGTAGGCTTCTTTGATCTGGGCCTTGCCTTCGCGCAGGCTCTTGATCTCGGTGCCAGTCAGGGCCAGCCCGGCCTCGAAGCGCTCCTCGAGGAAAAAGTCGAAACTGGCGCGGCGGTTGTTCGCCAGAACGCGCTCGTCGTTGGTCTTGGTGGTCATGATGCGCCCCTCAGGGCAGCCCGATTCTACCGCTGATCCTCGAAATACTGGATCGCGGCCAGCAGTTGGGTGTCCTGTCCGTCGGCCCCCGGCTCGACGGCGATGTCCGGGTCAAGACCGTTGCCGTTCAGGTCCCGACGATCCGGCGTCTGCCAGGTCTTGGCCGTGATGTGCACGCTGGACCCGTCCGACAGCGTAAACACATACTGGACCGAGCCCTTGCCATAGGTCTTCTGGCCGATCAGCGGCGCGCGCCCGTTGGCGGCGATGGCGCCCGCCAATATTTCTGCGGCGCTGGCTGTGTTGTGGTTGACGAGCACGACCAGCGGCGCATCCTTAAGCGGCGAGGGCGTGTCCGCGGCGGTGTACGTGCGTTCCGGCGCCGTCTTGCTGACTTCATACAACACGACGCCGCCTTTGAGCAGCTGCCCCGCGGCTTCGACGGCCGAGTCGACCAGGCCGCCGCCGTTGTCGCGCAGATCGAGGACGTAGCGCGTCGC
This sequence comes from Anaerolineales bacterium, assembly GCA_044224715.1. Lineage (GTDB taxonomy): Bacteria > Chloroflexota > Anaerolineae > Anaerolineales > UBA6663 > UBA6663. The sequence continues at coordinate 15,981 of JBGAJV010000058.1, forward strand.
GCCCTGGGCTTCGAGGTCCTTGGCCACCGTGGCGAGTTCGTCGGCGGTCTTGTCGCTGAAGCGCTCGACGCGGATCCAGCCGATCTCGGGCTGACCGTCGACCAGCTGGCCGCGCACTGAGGGCAGCGCGATGACGGCTCGCGTCAGCGTGAACGACAGCTCCTCGGCGCCGCGCCGAACGCGGATCGTCACCGGGGTGCCGACCGGGCCGCGGACGGCAGAGGTCACGTCCTCGGTGGGCGTGTCGGGCGTGATCGCCACCGCGTCGACGCCGATCAGGATGTCGCCGCGCTGGACGCCGGCCTTGATCGCGGGCGAGTCCGGGAAGGGATCGAGCGTGATCTCGTTCTTGTCGTTGCGCGCGATGCTGACGCCGATGCCCCCGTACTCGCCCGAGAGCGAATTGCTCTCGAGCTCGGCGCTGGGCGGGTCGATGAACACGGTATAGGGATCGCCAAGCGATTGGATGTATCCGCGCGCAATGGCCTGGTTCATCTTGGCGCTGTCCGGGAGTTGGCCATTGAAGTTCTGTTCGACGAGCGCGCGTGTCTCCGCCAGCAGCCCGTACTGCTCGGGGCCGGGCGGCAGCCCGGGCAGGCCCCAGCGCAGCACCGCGACCTGACCGCTGAAGGCGTGCGCGTAGTAGCCGGCCAGAAACGTCACGCCGACGATGACCACGCCGAGCACGAAGAGACCGACCTGTTCGAGTATCGAGCGAAGGTTCATGGGCCGATGTCACCGAAACGACGCGAGGGCCGCCGTGATTTGATCAACGTTGGGCATGAGCACCTGGGCGCCGTCCTGGAGCTTCGTGGGCGTCACCATCTTCTCAGAGATGGTCGTGCTCGAGATCGCCGAATCCTGGACCTGTACGCCCGCGCAGCCCAGCAGGGCCACGTCCTCGAACGACAGATCGGTGCGCGCGGCGTTCCACAAGACGCTCGTCAGCGCCGGGATCTGCGGTAGGACGTCGGGCGAGAGAAGCTTATCGCGGACAGCGAACAGCACCTGTTGCTGGCGTTTCATGCGGTTGAAATCGCTGCTGTCGTGGCGGATCCGCGCATAGATCAGCGCCGTCCCGCCGTCCATGAGGACGCGGCCGGCCGGGAACTCGATCGCGATCGTGCCCTCGGTCGAGCGCCGCGGGTAATTGGGGTCGCGGATCGCCTGCGGGATGTCGATCTCGATGCCGCCCAGCGCGTCGATCGCCTGCTCGAACGCAAGGAAACTGACGACCACGTAGCGGTCGACGCGGACGCCGAAGTTTTGCGTGAGCGTGGCGGAGAGCTCGGCCGGCCCACCGCCCTCGACGCCGTACAACTCGCCGTAGTGGTAAGCACTGTTGATCCGTGCTTCGGCCACGGGCAGCCCGTTAGCCAGCGGCAGCCACATATCGCGCGGGAAAGACACGAGCTCCGCCGACTTCGAGCCGAAGTCGATGCCAAGCAGCATGACGGTATCGGCGCGAGCCGCCCGCGTGTAGTCGTTGCTGAACCCGTCGATCCCGATCATGAGGATGTTCATTCGGCCTGGCCCGTCGCACGAGGTCGGGAAGGGCGCGGCGGCCGGCAGCTGGGGGGTCGGGTCGATCTCGACCTGCTGCGGCACGATGTAGAACAGGGTCGGCGTCGGCTCTGGCACCGTCGGGCTCGGCTCGGCGGTCGGCGCCGACGTGGGCGTGGCGGCGACCGTCGCCGTCGGCGGTTGCGTCGGGGCGATGACCACCTGTGCGGTCGGCAGGGCGGTAGGCGCCGTGGCGGTCTCGGCGGGCGCCTCGGCGGCACACGCCGCCGCGAGGCTGAGCGCAAAAGCCGCCGCGATCAGCGCTGAGCGCTGCTGGAACGTTGAGAGGGAGGGGAGAGGCGGAAAGCGCATCCGGTGATTATAGGCGAGCGGTGGACTCGCAACTTGCGATCAGGTTTGGCGGGCCCGTGCAAAGCGGTGGCGTTCGCACTGAATTGCCGGGCAAAGGACCAGCCTGAGCCTGGCCGATGGCGCTGGCGCCATAACTCCGCGGATTTCTCTGCCACGTCGCCCTCCGCGACGATCGGATACGGCCGCACGGCGATCAGGCAAGCGGTTCCGTGTGCGGGCCACGCGCGATTCGGTTGTAGAATGCCCCTTCACGGTCACCCATTTGGGTGGTCTTTCCAGGCGCGGCTCGCAGTGAGGTCAAATGAATCCGAACGATTTCATGGGGCTCGAGAGGACATACGGCGCTCACAACTACCACCCGCTGGATGTCGTCATCTCCCGCGGTGAGGGCGCCTGGGTCTGGGATGTGGATGGGCAACGGTATCTGGATTGTCTCTCCGCATATTCGGCCCTCAATCAGGGGCATCGTCATCCCGCGATCGTGGCGGCGCTGGTCGAGCAAGCCCAACGAGTCACGCTGACCTCGCGCGCCTTCTTCAACGACCAGCTCGGTCTGTTGTATCGCGAATTGCACGACCTGTTGGGCTACGACCTGGCCCTGCCGATGAACACCGGGGTCGAGGCGGTCGAGACCGCGATCAAGGTGGCGCGCAAGTGGGCATACGTCGTCAAGGGCGTCCCGCGACATCGCGCCGAGATCATCGTCGCGGCCGGGAACTTCCATGGCCGAACGGTGACGGCGATATCGGCCTCGACCGAGCCGGGCTACCGCGACGACTTCGGTCCCTTCACGCCTGGTTTCAAGGCCGTGCCCTTCGGCGATCTGGCGGCCCTCGAGGCCGCGATCACACCCGAGACCTGCGCGATACTGCTTGAACCCATCCAGGGCGAGGCGGGCGTGGTTGTGCCCCCGGCCGGCTATTTGCACGCGGCGGCCGAACTCGCGCGGCGGCGCAACATGCTGTTCATCGCCGACGAAATCCAGACCGGGTTGGGGCGCACGGGCCGCTGGCTTTGCAGCCAGCACGATGACGTGCGGCCGGACATCGTCATCCTGGGCAAAGCGCTCGGCGGCGGCGTGTATCCGGTGTCGGCCGTCCTGGCAGACACGCCGGTTCTGGGCCTGATCCAACCCGGCGAGCACGGCTCGACGTTTGGCGGAAACCCTTTGGGCGCCGCCGTGGCGCGGGCCGCGTTGCGTGTGCTCCGCGACGAAGGTCTGCCCGCCCGCGCGGCCGCGCAGGGCGAGTATTTTCAGGAGCGACTGGCCGAGATCCCGAGCCCGCACGTCAAAGAGGTGCGTGGCAAGGGCCTGCTGATCGGGGTCGAGCTCAGGCCCGAGGCCGGCGGCGCGCGCCGGTTTTGTGAGGCGTTGCGGTCTCGCGGCGTGTTGTGCAAGGAGACCCATCAGCACGTGATCCGCTTCGCGCCGCCGCTGGTCGTCGAGCGCGCCGATCTGGATTGGGCGGTGCCGCACATCACGGCCGTCCTCAACATGGCCTGAACCAGGGCGGACGTGCTACACTGCGAGCCGGCCGACCCAACGGCCCGTGCCGGGCGTTTCTCCGAATTGCGACCGGGACACCAAGGAAGCTCGCTTGAAAAGCCACTCGCTCATCCGGACTCTGGTCAATCTGACCGGAAACCCTCGCGGCTGCGTCTATACCGAGCCGCTATGGGGGATTCCGTTTAACCTCTACACGCCGTACGTATCCGTCTTCATGGTCGCCTTGGGCCTCACGGATACCCAGATCGGCCTGATCGTCAGCGCGGGGTGGTGCTCGCAGCTCGTGTTTGCCCTGCTCAGCGGCGTCATCACCGACAAACTCGGACGGCGCTTCACGACGTTGTTGTTCGATATCCTGTCTTGGGGGATTCCTTCGCTGATCTCGGCCTTTGCCCAGAACTTCTGGTGGTTCTTCGTCGGCGCCCTGATCAACGGCGTGTGGCGCGTGACCCACAATTCGTGGACCTGTTTGATGGTCGAGGAGGCGGATCCCGACCAGCTCGTCGACATCTACACCTGGATCTACATCGGCAACACGATGGTGGGTCTGATCGCGCCGCTTGCCGGTCTGCTGATCCAGACGTACTCGCTCGTGCCCACGATGCGCGGTCTGTATCTCTTCGCGGCTGCGATGTTCACCTTCAAGGCCTTCGTCACCTACTTCGCGACGCGCGAGACACGACAGGGCGAGATCCGCATGCGCGAGACGAAGCATCAGAGCGTGCTTCACGTGCTCGGCGGCTACTTCGGCGTGGTGCGCGATGTGCTGCGCTCGCCACGCACGCTGGCGACCGCCGGGATCATGCTGGTGCTCAGCATCGCCTGGATGATCAGCGGTAACTTTTGGGCCATCCTGGCGACCGAGAAGCTCCACATCGCCGACCAGGATCTGGCGAGCTTCCCGTTCGTGAAATCCACCGTGATGATCTTGTTCTTCTTCACGGTTATGCCTTGGGTGAACAAGCTGCCGTTCCGCATCCCAATGGTCGTCGGCTTCATCGGGTATCTCGTGTCTCAGGTCCTGCTGGTCACGGCGCCCGAACAGGGCTTCCTGCAGCTGGCGGTGAGCGTCGCGCTCGAGGCATGCAGTTTCGCCGTGGTCAGTCCGCTCGTCGACAAGCTTGTGGTGTTGACGATCGACCCGCAGGAGCGCGCTCGGGTGCAGTCGATTCTGAGCTTCACCGTGATCACGCTGACGGCTCCGTTCGGCTGGATCGCCGGCGTACTCTCGAGCCTCAACAAAGATCTGCCCTTCATGCTGAGCATCGCGCTCTTCGCCGTCGGGGCCGGTCTCGCACTTCTGGCCGGCTATCTGGCCGACCGGCACATGCTGACCCGGGCGTCTCAGATCTAGCGCCGATGACGGCCGTTGTCCTCGCCCTGGTGTCCAGCCTGGCCTACGGCGCCAGCGATTACGCTTCGGGGCAACTGACCACCCGTCTGCCGGCTGCGGTCGTGGTGCTTGTCACCGCGACACTCCAAAGCCTCGTGATGGCGATCGTCGTGGCGGTTGCGGCCACGCCCTTCTCGGGGTTCGGCCTCGGCGCCGGCGCCGCCGCCGGTTTCATCGCGGCGCTGGCCCTCATCCTGTACTACCGGGCCTTGGCCATCGGGCCCGCCGGCATCGTCGCCCCGATCGCGGCGGTCAGTTCGGCGTTGCCGGTGCTGGCCTCGTTGATCGCGGGGGCCGCGCTGGGCGTGGCGACGCTCGTCGGGCTGATCGGGGTGCTCGCCGGCCTCGTCGTGTTGACGCGCAGCGCCGCTGGCGATGACGGCGCTCCGGGCGCCCGGTCCCATTCGGCCGTGCGGCCAATCACCCTGGCCTTTCTCGCCGCCCTGTGTTTCGGGCTGGCCTTCTTGCTGATCGACGCGGGTACCGATCGCGCACCGCACTCGACGCTGTGGGTGTTGTGCGGCGTTCAATTCGGCGCGGTGCCGATGCCCTGGCTTTACACGCGCCTGATCGACGGCGGGCGGGCGTTGTCGTTGACGCGGGCTCGCGCCGCCTGGAAACCCCTGTTGTCGGTGACTGCGCTGAACATGGCGGCCGATGTGGCCTTGATCGTGGCCCTGCGTGAGGGACCGGTGGGCGTGATCAGCGTCATGAGTTCGCTCGCCCCGGCCGTGACCATCGCTTTGGGTCACGTCATCGCGCGCGAGCGTCTGACACGCGCTCAGGCTGTGGGCGCCGCCCTGACACTGCTCGGGACGTTGGTCGTCGTCGGCGCGACGGCCTGACGTCAGATGCGTGCGCGCGCGGCCGTTGGGCTGAAGCAGATCCGGAACGACGCGCCGGCTTTGGACGTGATCTTCAAAGTCCCGCCGATTTGATCGACCAGCGTGCGCACCAACGAAAGACCCAGGCTCGAGCCGTCGGGGCGGCCGGCGCCGGTCGGGATCCCGACGCCGTCGTCGAGCACCTCGAGGCACATCTGGCCCTCTGCGATCGGCTGCAGACTGACGGTGATGACGCCGGCGCGTCCATCGGGGAATGCGTGCTTGAGCGCGTTCGACACGAGTTCGTTGACGATCAGGCCGCAGGGGATGGCGGTCTCCAGGTCGAGCTGGAGCGCTGCGGCCTGCACCACGATTTCGACCGAGTTGGCGCGTTCGCGGTACGACTGCGACAGGAAGCTCACCAGGTTGTGCAGGTACGCGGCGAAGTCGACCTCGGCCAGATTCGCGGATTGATACAGCTTCTCGTGGATGAGCGCCATCGACCGGACGCGGTTCTGGCTCTCGCGCAGGGCGCTCTTGACCCGCGTGTCGGCGATCTGGGACGCCTGCAGATTGAGCAGGCTCGAGATCACCTGCAGGTTGTTCTTGACGCGATGGTGCACTTCCTTCAAAAGCACTTCCTTCTCGGAAAGCCGTTTCTGGGTCTCCTCGAAGAGCCGGGCGTTATGGATGGATAGTCCGGCTTTGTCAGCGACCATGCGCAGGAAGGCCACCTGCGCGGGCGTCACCGTGCGCCCGTTGGTGTAGTCGTGAAGCTCGATCAGACCGATACGGTCGGCGCCGTTGTGCACCGGGAACACCACGAGCGCCTCCGGGCTCACCTGTTCGAGATCTCCGGTCGCCGTCAAAGCCTGCACCAGGGTGTGCTCGGGTCGCACCAGCACGCTGGCCTCGCCGCGATCGATAGCCAGCGACCACGCGTCCTCATGCTCCGACGTATGGCTTGGCCCGTCGCCCTGCGGCCAGGCGACGTCGATCGTGCTGGCCACGCGACGCAGGCTCCCAGCCGCCGGTTCCCACTGGACGAGCGTGCAGCTCTCGGCGTCTGACGCCAGCAGCAGGGCATCCTGCAGTCCCTGCAGCCGCTCGCCGGGGCTGGTGGCCAAGGGCGTCCGCAGCCACGTGGCGGCCTCTGCCACCAGCGCCTCGCAACCGCTCAGACCCTCGGTCGAAAACGCGCCGCGCCCACGCCGCCGCCCAAGCTCCACCAGACCGACACTCGTATCACCCGCACGCAACGCGAGCCAGACAACCAGGCGATCACAGTCCTGGCCGTTGGCGTCGCCTTCGACGCGGGTCGCGCCGGCGGCGATCGCATCGATGGCCGGCGTGTCGGCGGGGCGCAATCGGGCGCGCGGATCCTCCGCGTCCCAAGCGATCCTGGCCCGGTGCAACCGCGCTTGTACCTGGTTGGCCGGTCGATCCCACTCCGAGATCCGACACGCCTCGAAGCCGCTGATCTCGATCAGCTGCGTCGCCAGGATCGAGAGTACCTTGTCGAGTTCCCAAGACGACGCCGTTGCCTCGGAGGCTTTGAGCAGCAAACTCAAATCGCGCGCCCGTCGCGCTTCCTGTTCAAACAGCTCCGTGTTGCGCAACGCCGTCGCCAGTTGAGTCGAGAACACGCTCAGTGCCGGCACGTCGGCCGAGCGCAAGCTGGGCCCCCAGACCGCCAGGATTCCGACGACGTCTTCGTCATATGCGAGCGGCAGATAGCACACCGGATCGTCCATGTTCAGACCCGCCATCTGCATCACGTTGCGTTGGACGCCGTCAAGCAGGGCCGGGAACATGCGCATGGCGCCGCCGATGCCATTGGTGTCCCAGTATGGAATGCGATCGGTCACCACGCGGTCGGAAGGCCAGAGGTGGCGCGGTACCTCGATGTCGCTCAGCGAATGGCCGGTGAAACGCTCCGCCCAGCGGACCAAATCCGGCTTGATCGAGACATAGCGGATGCGCATGTGCTGCTTGGCGGCATCGAGCGTGCCGACCAAACAGTCTACGTTCATGCGCTGCAGCTCCTGCCCGAGGGCGTCGACGACTTCAGTAAAGTTCGACGTGGTGTCGAGGCGGCTGGCAACTTTCGACAACGCCAGAATCATGGCGTTGGATCGGGTCAGTTCGGTGGCACGCTGAGTTGCGAGCGCGCGCGCATCGGCGCTGTTCAGGATTCCGGCGATCTGACCAGCGAACACGGCCAGCACAGCGTTGTCGGCAGGGCTGATGTCGGCGCCCCAGATCGGCAACGCGCCGATCAGCCTGTCCTCGACCACGAGCGGCAACAAACAGATCTGCCCGACCGCGCCGATGCCCAGCATGCGGAAAGCCTGATCGGCGATGCGATCGGGCAGGTGCGGAAACATCCGCCGCAGATACGTAAGCGGGTCGTCGCTCCAAACCGGACCGGTCGTGTGTAGGATGCGCTCCCCCGGCCAGTTCCGACGCGGCACAACCAGATCGGTCACCTGCAGCCGGGTCACCAATGTCACCATCTTGACCAGCTCGGGCGCAAACGACACATACCGCACCGAGGCCACTTCGGCGAGCGGATCGATGCTGACGATCGCGCAGTTCAATCCGATCCGCCGCATTTCGGCGCCAAGCGCTTCCCAGATCTGGCGCGGATCGGCGTTGCTGCTCAAACGAGCAGTGACGGACGCCAGCGCCGTGATGAGTTGATTGGTGCGGCTCAGATCTCGGGCCCGCTGGCGGAGCGCGCGCTCCATGTTGTCCGGGTCCGTGGTGTTGCGCAGCACCAGAGTCTTCTCGATGCCATCGGCACCCGCCGACGAGAACGACGTCAGCCGGTACATCAGCGACACGTCCGCCACCGTGAACGTGCAGTCGACCGCCGTGGCGCCTTCTGTCATCGACCGCAACGGCGCGTCGCAATCCGGCCAGATCCTGGCGAGCGGGTGGCCTCGGGCTCCGGCGCTCGTGCATCCGAGGATGTCGCAGGCCGCAGCGTTGATCTCGAGCACGACGTCCTGGTCGTCGAGCACGACGATACCGTCATGGAGATGCTCGAACACTGCAGCCTGGGTGGCGTCTTCGGCGCGTTGCGGCCCGCCGCGGAACACGACCGCAGCGGCGGCGCAACCCGCCAGGGCGTAAGCGATCCGCAACACCGACGTCGGCCCAAGATCCGCATTCAGGATTTGTTCGACAACGGCGATAGCGGCGGCGGACAGAAGGGCGCCGACGAATATCAGCGCCAGTCGGCGGCGGCGGCCGTCGGTACGCGTGGCATCCCGAAGAAGCAGCGCGACGCTGATGCTCACGATCGTCAGTCCGACGATCGGTACAGCGCTGTGGATCACCCATTGCGTGAGCGGCCCCGTGGCGACGCTGATGTCTCGAAAAGCGCTCGGCCCGGCGAGGCCGGACTGGAGGACAACCAGGGCCATGGCGCTGAGCGGCACGCCGATCAGCAGCACTTCGCTGGCGCGTGTGGCGATTTGAGTGGCGCGCTGCCGTTCAGTGACGGCTGACGCGAGCGCGAGCAGTGCCGACAACAGCGCGAGATGTAGAAGGGGCAGAAGACCGCCCCAGGCGGAGCCGGCGGCTTCGGTGCCGCGCAACAGGATCCAGGTCGCGCCGGCTAGGTCGGCGGCGAGGGCCAGCAAGAAGCGCCCAACCTGGGGCGCGTGCGCCAAACGTCTTCGGTTGAGGATGGCGGCGCCGGCGGCGGTTGAACACAGCGCGCCAAACCACTGGAGCAGCAATGCGGGCTCGAAGAGCGCGGCGTTCATGGCCTGGCTGCGATGGGCGGCATCGCCTTCAATGTGACCGTGCCGCGAGCCGCATCCAGGAACCCCTGGGCGGTCATGGGCCGTCCGAACAAATACCCCTGGCCCTCGTCGCACAGACAGGTCTGGACGCAGGCCTGTTGTTCGACGGTCTCGATCCCTTCGGCCGTGACCAGGATGCCTAGGCTATGGGCCAGGGTGACGATGGCCTGGATGATGGCCTCATCTTCCCGGTTGACATGCGCGTTTCGAATAAAGGCTCGATCGATCTTGAGCCCGTCCACTTGAAACAGCTTCATATACTCGAGCGACGAGTAGCCCGTGCCGAAGTCGTCAATCGCCAAACGAACGCCCATCTGCTTGAGAGAACGGACCTTGGCGACCGAGTCGGCGCGGTCATGCATGACGATCGTCTCGGTCAATTCGATCTCGAGCGCATGCGCCGGAAGGCCTGTCTCGGCCAATGCCTGCGACACCAACGCGATCAGATCGGGATGTCTGAACTGACGATTCGAGAGGTTTACGGCCACCCGCAGGTCGGGCAGCCCCGCGTCGCGCCAGACCCGCGCCTGTCCGCAGGCTTCGCGCATCACCCAGGTGCCGATCTGCAGGATCAGGCCGGTCTCCTCGGCCAGACCCAGGAACTGGACCGGCGGGATCAGCCCGAGCGTGGGATGCCGCCAGCGGATCAGGGCCTCCGCGCCGATCAGTCGGCCCGATGGGATCTCGACCTTCGGCTGATAGTAGAGCTCGAACTCGCCGCGATCCAACGCGTGGCGCAGATCGCTCTCGAGTGCCAGGCGGCTCAGGGCGCCGGCGTTCATTTCGGTTTGATAGAAGGCGTAGCTGTGTCGACCGCGATCTTTGACGCGCGACAGCGCCGAGTCGGCGTTGCGGATCAGCGTTGCGGCGTCTGCGCCATCGGTCGGGAACACGCTCACGCCGATGCTGGCGCCGATGAAGAACTCCTGGTCGTTGGCGCCAAAGGGCGCGGTGAACAAGCGCAGTAGTTTTTCCGCTTCAGCCGCCGCGGTGTGGGGGCCATCGGGTGTCTCGAGCAGGATCGTGAACTCGTCGCCGCCGAAGCGCGCCAGGACGGCCTCGGGCGGGAGCGTGTCGGTCAGGCGGGCCGCCACGGCCTTGAGTACTTGATCGCCCAGCGCGTGCCCCAACGAGTCGTTCACGGCCTTGAACCGATCGAGGTCGAGGAACAAAACCGACCAGCGTCGTCCGTCGCTCGCTGAGTCGGCTATGGCGCGGTTGACGAGGATCTGGAAAAGCGCCCGGTTGGGCAGCCCGGTGAGCGCGTCATGGTACGCCATGTGGCGCAATTGCTGTTCTGTGCGCAGCCGCTCGGTGATGTCGCGGAAGACCAGCACCGCTCCGGCGACTTCGCCGTTGGCGTCTTGAATGGGGGCGGCGCTGTCGTCGATTGGCACCTCACGTCCGTCATTGGAGACCAGAAGGGCCCGTTCGGGAAGCGAGACGCCGCGACGTAGATCCAGCGCGTTGAGCAGCGGGTTGCCGATTGGCGCGCGCGTCTGGGCGTCGATCAGCGTGAACACATCCGTGATCGCGCGTCCGATCGCGGCGTCGGCGGGGAGGCCGATCAGACGGCTGGCCACCGGATTGACGAGGCGGACGTTGCCTTGGACGTCGGTGGCGATCACGGCTTCGCCGATGCCCTGCAGCACGGCCGACAACCACCGCTCGCTGTCGCGCAGCCGGCGCTCCATGCGGTGCTTGTACAGGGCGATCTCGATCGTGAGATGCAATTCGCGGTCTTCGAAGGGCTTGAGCAGATAGCCGTAAGGTTCCGTCTGTCGGGCCCGCTGCAGCGTCTGCTCGTCGGAGTGCGCGGTCAGGTAGATGATGGGTAGGTCGGCCTGCGCGCGAATCTTTTCGGCGGCCTGGATGCCGTCGAGACGACCTTTCAACCGAATATCCATCAAGACCAGATCAGGGTTCAGGTCGCGACAGAACTCGATCGCGTCCTCGCCGCGGGAGGCGATTCCCACGACCGCATAGCCGAGGCTGACCAGCCGGCTCTGCAGGTCCATGGCGATGATGTTTTGGTCTTCGACCACAAGGATGCGTTGTTCAGACATCCGGGTTCCCCTGCTCCGGCCGCTAGCGCCTACCATAACGTCGACGGTCGACAGACCTGACCGACCCTATCTTCGTTATCGGCAGGATTGTGTGAAAATCCCGCGAAATATGGTGGCGATGAAGAGCAAAATCACCTGTGCGCTGCAGTTTATGTAGGGCCGGAAGACGTTATCGGCGCGATCGAGGACGGGTCGAGGATCGCGGCGGTGCCGGATCGAGCATGATTTCCATAAGCGTCGACGTCGCGGCGCGGGAGGTCATGCGAATATGCGTGCGGTCAGACTGTTCCTTTTCGTGGTCCTTGTGATCCGTTCGGTGCCGGCGCTAGCGGCGCCGACGGCTCCTGCCGTCCGGGCAGCGGCTCTCGGCGACATCGTCCTGAACGAGTACGCGGCCGACGATGACGCCGCGGGAAACGACTTCATCGAATTGCTGGTCACGGGCGACGACGTAGATCTTCGGGGTCTGCGGGTCACCGACAACGAACTCGACGCGTCAGGGGCACTGTCGGCCAACGAGGCAGTGTTCGTATTCGGGCAGGATGCTTTCCTATCGGTCGTGCCGCGCGGCACGGTGATCGCCCTGTATACGACAGCGGCTGGCGTATCACCCGATACGTCAATCGACCCGGCCGGTGGCGACTGGCGCCTGGTGCTGGCGCCTGGCGCCGGCGTCGCCGTGGACAGCGACGGCCTTGGCGGCGCGGTCAATATAGGCCTATCCACGACGGGCGAGGCGCTTTATGTGTATCGGCCCGGCCCGGATGGCGGCAGTGGCGGAAACGACAACGTGTACCTGGACTTCGCGTCGTTCGAAGACGATCAGGGCCTGGCGCCCGCGGGTCTGGTTGACCTCCATCTGCCGGCGATCGCCGACAACGCGTACTATACCGGCGCCACGCCGACCGGGAACGATGCTCCCGCGAATTGGATCCGGTACGACGGCATCCCCAACGCATCCGCGACACCCGGTGAACCCAACCCCGGGCAGGACCTCGCCAGTCTGCGCGTGCCGATCGATCCGGCGCCACGCGTGGTCGCCGTCTCGCCCGCCGATGGCGCGGCGGATGCCACACTCGCGGCCGATGTCGTCGTCGCGTTCTCGGAGCCCGTGCAGCTCGCCGTCGACGCCTTTTCGCTGACGTGCTCGGGGTCGGGCGTGCGCGGCCCTGCCGATCTGATCGTGTCCGGCGGGCCGATCACGTACACGCTCGATCCGACGACCGATTTTCTCTTCGGCGACTCGTGCGGGTTTGTGGTGAAGGCCTCGGCGATTGCGGACCTGGACAGTCATGACCCACCCGATCACGCCCTGGCCGACTTCACGTCTCGTTTCTCGGTCGTGCCCGCGACGATCTGCGCCAAACCCGACGTCGCGATCGGGCTCGTTCAGGGCGCGACCACCGTGGCGCCGACCGTCGCGACCACCGTGACGGTGCAGGGGGTAGTAGTGGGCGACTTCGAAGGGCCCGCGCCGGCGCTGGGCGGCTTCTACGTACAAGACACGGGTGACGGCGACGATCTTACGTCCGATGCGATCTTCGTCGCTGACGGCGTTCGAGACGCCGTGGCCCTCGGTCAGGTCGTGCAGGTCACGGGCGCGGTCGCCGAAGTGCAGGGTCAAACGCAGATCGGCGCGCTCGAGGTCATTGGATGCGGCACGACGGCGACTGTGAACGCGGCCGATGTTGCGTTTCCGGTGCCCGCCGATGTCGGGGAAGTGCCCTATCTTGAGCGTTTCGAGGGCATGCTGGTGCGCCTCCAGCAAACGCTCATCGTGGTCGATACGTATTGGCTTGGCCGCTTCGGCCAACTGACGCTGGCGCCGACGCGTTTGACTCAGCCGACCCAGATCGAGCCGCCGGGCGGCGCGGGCAGCCCCCGTGACCGTCTGGCTCAGACGAACGAGCGGAGTTGGATCCTCATCGATGATGCGTTGCAGAGTCAGGATCCCGACCCGATACCGTTTGGGCGCGACGGCCAACCGCTGAGCGCGGCGAACACCGTGCGCGTCGGCGATACGGCAACGGGCGTCCTCGGCGTCCTGACCTACACGTGGGCCGGCAATAGCGCCGGGCCGAACGCCTACCGCCTGCGGCCCATGCGGGCGCTGGGTGGGTCGATCCGCCTGGCTGCTGCCAACCCGCGCCCGACCCCGGCACCGATCGTCGGCGGGCTGGTCCGCGTCGGATCGATGAACCTGTACAACTACTTCAACACATTGGGTGCCGGCGCCTGCGCAGCCGGCGTTGGCGGCCCACCCGTCGATTGCCGCGGCGCAGACACGCCGGCCGAATTCGAAAGGCAGGCTGCTAAGACTGTGGCAGCCGTGCTGGCCCTGAATCCCGATGCGCTCGCCGTCAACGAAATCGAGAACGACGGGTATGGCCCCGGGAGCGCCATCGACGATCTCGTCCGTCGGCTCAATGCCGCGACCAACCCCGGAACCTACGCCTTCGTCGACATCGATGCGCGATTGGCCCGCTCCAATGCGCTTGGCGTCGACGCGATCAAGGTCGGCGTCCTCTATCGGCCGGCGGTGGTGACGCCGGTTGGCGCGACGGCCGTGTTGGCCACCGGGGCTTTTGGCCTGATTCCATTGAGCAATGGCGGCGCGCAACAACGCAATCGGCCGGCGCTGGCGCAGGCGTTTGCGTCGAACCGAACCGGCGGCATCTTCACTCTGGTCGCCGTCCACTTGAAATCGAGGGGCGGCGGCTGCAACGATCAGGCGCCGCCCTATGGTCCGGATCCGAACCTCGGCGATGGTCAGGGCAATTGCCCCGGCACGCGTCTGGCGGCGGCGCTCGAACTGATGACGTGGTTGGCGCAGGACCCGACTGACGTGGCGGATCCGGATGTTTTGATCGTCGGTGACTTCAACGCCTATGCGCGTGAAGAACCGATCGCCGCCGTGACCGCCGAGGGGTACGTCGATCTGCTCGACGGTGCCTATGGGGCAGCGGCCTACTCGTATCAGTTCGACGGGCAATCTGGCACCTTCGACTATGCGCTGGCCTCGCCGGACCTGGCCGGCCAGGTGTCGGGCGTGGTCGAGTACCACATCAATGCCGACGAGCCGTCGGCGCTGGACTTCGACATGACCTACAAAAGCCCGGCGCAGGTTGCCGGGCTGTACGCGCCGGATGCATTTCGCGCCTCCGATCATGACCCGCTCCTTGTTGGGTTGGCCCTCGGCCCATTCGCCGTTTACCTGCCGTCCCTGCTTGTTGCCGGGCCATGACCGGGCGAAGGACGCTCACCGTCGCCAACCAAGACGACATGCGCGCCGCTGACCGGGTGTCTAAAATCGAGTGATGAGCAGTCTGGATCGTTTGGCGGACCATCGGCAGCAGCAGGCCGACGACCTGTTTCGACTGGCACGGACCTCGATCCGGACGGGCGACGTCGTCCACGGCCGGACGCTGCTGCTGAAGGCCGTCGAACTCGATCGCGATCACTCCGAGGCCTGGCTCTGGCTATCGGCGACGACGACCGACTCGTCCGAGCAGCGGAAGTATCTGGAGTGGGCCATTGCGGCCGATCCGGGCAACGCTCGCGCGCGACGGGGTCTGGCCGTGCTGACCGGTCGGATCGAGCCCGGCACCTTGTTGCCTGAAGGCGCCGGCGTGGCGCCGCGGCGTCCGGCGGTCCCGGAGCCCGTGGCTGTTCGGCGCACGTTCGACTGTCCGCAGTGCGGGGGCAAACTGCGTTTTGATCCCGAGATCGTCGACCTGCGCTGCACGGCCTGCGGCGCCGTCGAGGTTGTCGTCGAGGAGCCGCTCGCCGACGTCGCGCATCCGCTCGATTTCACTTTGCCGACCGTGTCCGGGCACCGCTGGGCGGAGTCGGAGCGCGCCTTCACGTGCGAGCAGTGTGGCGCGGGCGTGATCCTGCCCGTCGGCGAAGCGTCGACGGCGTGTCCGTTCTGCGGCAACGGCGCGTTGGTGCGTGCGCCCGAAGAACGCGAGCTGGTCGCGCCAGACGGGCTCCTGCCGATGGGTTTTGAGGCCGAGGCGGCCGATCAGGCGGTGCGGCGCTGGCTGGCGAAAGGGTGGTGGGCGCCCGACGACCTAGCGCAGAAGGGGCGCGATCGACAGCTGCGACCGGCCTACGTGCCTTTCTGGGTGTTCGAGGCCACGCTGACTCTGCGCTGGCGCGCCGAGATTGCCGAGGGCTCGGGCGAGTATCGTCAGTGGGCGGCGCGCACCGGCGAGCGGACCGAGTTCTTTGTCGATCACGTTCAAGCCGGGCTGCGCGCCCTGCCTGTCGATCTGATGACGCGCCTTCCAGCGTATGACCTGTCGCGCCTGATCGCCTTCAAGCCCGAGTATCTGGCCGATTGGCCCACGGCGGTCTACGATCTGTCGCTGGCCGACGCCTCGCTGCGGGCCCATGAGGCGATGGTGAAGGCGGCCCAGAGCGGTCTCGGCGGCAAAGTCGCCGCCGGTCAGGATGTGCGCGACCTCGAGAGCTTCCCCGAGCGGTTCACGGGCGAGCTGTATCGGCTCGTCTTCCTGCCGCTCTGGATCGGGACCTATCGATACGGTGGCCGCGCCTTCCCAGTCGTCGTCAACGGCCAGACGGGCGAAGTGGCCGGCGATCGGCCGCGCGATCGCCTCAAGATCGGCCTGGCCGTCGCGCTGGGTTTGATCGGTGTGGCCCTGGTCACCCTCCTCGCGATCCGGCTGCTGGCCGGTTGACGTCTCCGGCTTCCGAGTCAAGCGCGTCGCCCTCACATTTGTCACGGCCGATCCACGCCGCTTGACGTCGCCGACTTTGCCGTTATCCTTCGACCACAAGACGTGGTGCTCCGCGGGCTTTTGCGAAGCCCGGGCCCAGGGGCAGCCTGTCCGACGCCCTGAGTTTCCAACCGGGCTGCGTCGCTTGTCGCGACCTCCCGCTGATCGGCACGCGCATCGATGGAAACGGCTCCCCGCTGTGGGACGGCCTTCCGGATCGCGTCGAGACGCGAGATCACGCCCGCGAGCCGCGGCGAATAGGAGTGCACATGGCGCTACGGATCGGCTTTGTCGGAGTCGGTTATATCAATGGCGTGCATGCCACGGCGGCGCGCAACGTGGGCGCGACCCTGGCCGCGGTCGTCAACCATCGGCCCGAGACCCGCGAGGCCTTCGCGCGCACGTTTGGCGTGACACGCGTCTATGACACGGTCGAGGCGTTGCTCCATGACGGCGGGGTCGATGCCCTGGTCGTGGCCACGCCGAATGCCCTGCACGCCCGTCAGACGATCGCGGGTCTCGCCGCCGGCGTTCCGGTGCTTGTCGAAAAACCGATGGCCGTCTCTCCCGCCGAGTGCGAGGCGATGCTCGACGCGTCCCATCGCAGTGGGGCGCCGCTGATGGTCGCGCATTGCTGGCGGTTCGACGACGAGGTGCGTTGGCTGCGCGATCATACCGCCGCGGTGGGCCCCATCGTGCGCACCAAGGGATACAGCGTTCATGTCGGGTCGGGACCGGCGGGCTGGTTTGTCGACCCGGCGTTATCCGGCGGCGGCGCTCTGGTCGATATGGGCATCCACGCCATCGACACCACGCGGTTTCTTCTGGGCGATCCAAACCCGACGAGCGTGTACGCCCGCCTTGGCACGCACTACAGCGCGGCCGCGGTCGACGATACCGGCGTGCTGCTGATCAATTGGGAGGGCGGCGCCGTCTCGTACATCGAGTCGGGCTGGTGGCAGCCGCACTGCGACGGGGTCGCTGCCGCGACGCAACTCTACGGCGCGCAAGGTCTGGCCAGCCTGTTCCCGACACGGGTTCGCACGCACAACCCCGACGGGAGCAACCTGGTCGTCGAAGACCCCGGTTTCACATTCCCGCGGGTTGAGCATGTTCCGCAGTCGATCTACGACCGTCAGATGGCGCACTTCCTGGAATGCGTGCGCACCGGCGCGACGCCGGTCCCCGGCGGACGCGAAGGTCTGGTCAACGTCAGGATCGTGGGCGCCGCCTATGCGAGCGCCCGCAGCGGACAGGTTGTGGAGGTCGCATGAAAATCGGAATCGTCGGCGGCTCAGGCAACATCAGCCAGCCCATCGTGCGAAACCTGCTCGGGCTGGGCCATGAGGTCGTCTGCGTCAATCGCGGGCAGACGCGGCCCGTGCCCGATGGCGCGCGCCTGGTGCAGATCGACCGGCACGACCGTGAGCGTTTCGAGCAGGCCATGCAACGCGAGCGCTTCGACGCCGCCATCGACATGATCGGCTTCAATGCCGAGGACGCAGTGTCGTCGATTCGCGCCTTCCGCGGCGTTGGCTGGTTCGTGCATACGTCGACGGTCTGCACCTACGGCATCCACTACGACTATTTCCCGGCGACCGAGGATCATGCGCTGCGGCCGATATCGCCGTACGGGCGCAACAAGGTCGCCGCCGACGACGTCTACCTGGCCGCCTGGCACACCGAGAGATTCCCGGTCGTCATCCTCAAGCCGTCGACGACGTACGGTCCGGTTCAGGGCCTGGTGCGCCAGGTGTGCTGGGACTTCTCGTGGCTGGATCGGATCCGCAAAGGTAAGCCGCTGCTGGTCTGCGGCGACGGCAACGCGCTGCATCAGCACCTCCACGTCGAAGACGCCGCGTGGGCCTTCGTCGGCGTGATCGGCAAGGCGCACACGCTGGGCCAGGTTTACAACGTCGTCGATCGCGGCTACATCACCTGGGCCAACCACCATCGCACGGCCATGGGTGTGATCGGACGCGAGGTCGACCTCGTCGGCGTGCCTCACGTCGATCTCAAGCGGCTGGATGTGCCCGCCTTCGGGATCTGCGACGAGATCTTCGCCCATCACGTGTATTACTCATCGGAGAAGTTGTTTCGCGATGTGCCCGAGTTTCGACCGCGGGTGAGCCTCGCGGAGGGTATGGCTCAAGCCCTGGAAGCCATGGATCGCGACGGCCGGATTCCCGACTCCGACACATTGGCCTGGGAGGATCGGATTATCGCGGCGGCCCGGCGCGTGCATGCGCCGGCGTGAGCCGGGAAGCGCAACCACACTCTGCGCGAACTTCCCACCGTGCGTCTTGTCGCGGTGGCATAATGCGTATAGCCAAACCCGCTCGGCAAGGAGACGATCATGAAATACACCTCGCTAGGACGCACCGGTCTGTCGGTCAGCCGGCTGTGTCTGGGCACGATGAATTTCGGACCACGCACGAGCGAAGCCGACAGTTTCACCATCATGGATCGCGCACTCGAAGACGGCGTGAACTTCTTCGACACGGCTAATGTGTATGGCCGGCCGATCGGCCCCGGCACGACCGAGACGATCATCGGTCGCTGGTTCGCGCAGGGCGGCGATCGGCGCGAGAAGGTGGTGCTCGCCACGAAGGTCTTCGGCGGCATGAACGATCTGCCGAACAACCGCGGCCTCTCGGCGTATCACATTCGCAAGGCCTGTGAAGACAGCCTGCGACGCCTGCAGACCGACCACATCGATCTGTACCAGATGCACCACATCGAGCGCACGACGCCGTGGGAAGAAATCTGGCAGGCGATGGACGTCCTGGTCCAGCAGGGAAAGGTGCTCTACGTGGGTAGCAGCAACTTCGCCGGTTGGGACATCGCCACGGCGCAGGGCGCGGCGGCGCAGCGGCACTTCATGGGTCTGGTGTCCGAGCAGAGCCTGTACCATCTCGGCGCGCGCACGATCGAACTCGAGGTCATCCCGGCGTGTCGCCACTTCGGTCTTGGCTTGATCCCGTGGAGCCCGCTCGGCGGTGGCCTGCTCGGCGGCGGCTTCGACCAGGCGGCGTCCGGTCGCAGAGGCGATACGCAAATGGCGGCCCGGCTCGAGAAGCATCGCGCGCAGCTCGAGGCCTACGGCGCGCTGTGCGCCGAGCTCGGCGAACGCCCGGCCGACGTGGCCCTGGCCTGGCTGCTCCACAACCCGGTCGTGACCGCGCCGATCATCGGGCCACGCACGTTGGACCAGTTTACGACTTGTCTGCGCGCTGTCGACATCGTACTCGCGCCCGAGGTGCTCCAGCGCCTCGACGAGATGTGGCCCGGACCCGGCGGCGAAGCGCCGAAGGCCTACGCCTGGTAACGCAAGGAGAGTCTATGGGCGACTCACTGACTGGAACCGTCGCGCTCGTCACGGGCGCAAGCAGCGGCATCGGCGAGGCCACGGCCCTGGCGCTGGCGCGTCTTGGCGCCGCCGTGGCGCTTGTGGCGCGTCGCCAATCAAGGTTGGAGGCGCTCGCGGATGCCATTGCACGCGCCGGCGGGCGCGCGCTGGCGCTGCCGCTCGATATCACCGAGCAGGCCCAGGCTCAGACGGCCGTCGAACAGACGGTCGCCGCTTTCGGTCGACTCGATACGGTCGTCAACAACGCCGGCGTGATGCTCCTCGGTTCGGTCGTCGATGCGCCGACCGAGGAGTGGGATCGCATGGTCTCGCTCAACCTGATGGGGTTGCTCTATGTGTCGCACGCCGCGCTGCCGCACCTGCTCAAGGCCGCGGCGGAGGGGCAGCGCCAGGTGGCCGATCTGGTCAACGTCAGTTCGGTGGCGGGGCGCAGGATCAACAACCTGTCCGGCGTGTACAGCCTGACGAAGTACGGGGTGGGGGCCTTCTCAGAAGGCCTGCGGCAGGAAGTCACCGGCCGACACGTGCGCGTCTCGCTGGTCGAGCCCGGGGCCGTCAACACCGAGCTGCGCGACCATTTGCGCCCCGAGGTCCGCGAGCAGTTGGAGCGCCGGCTGCAGTTCGAAAATCTCGAGGCCGAGGACATCGCCGACGCGATCGCCTATATCGTCACGCGGCCCCGCCGCATGGCGGTCAACGAGATGCTGGTTCGACCGACAGCTCAGGAGTCTTGAGCGCATTCAAGCCGGCACGATCACGTTCAGGGCGCTTGGCCAGATCGTGATCGTCGCCGGCGTCTGCGACACGATGTCACCGCCGATCGCGACGTCTTGCGCCGGCTCGGCCTCGATTTGGATCTCGCGCCCCTGCCAGTGCAGGATGTCGTTGCCCAGGTCCAATCCGAGGAAATTGCTGGCGGCGATATCGGCGAGCGCCGCAAGATCGGCCGTCGTCACGACGATCACGTCGAGCAGCCCGTCGTCCACGCTCACCCCCTGCGCCAGCCGCAGCCCGCTCACACCCATCTGCGCCGAGTTCGCCACCGTGCATTGCACGCCGGTCGTCTCGACAAGCGCTCCGTCGATGAGGAGGCGATAGCGCGTGGGCGGGAACTGGCTGAGTTGGTTGAGCGCCGTCAACGGGTAGGCCAGGCCACCGAGCTCGTTCTTGAGGTCGCGCGGGGTCGTGGTCAGCACGACGGTCTCCAGGCCGAGGCTGGCCCGCAACACGAACACGTGCTCGCCGATCCGGCCGAGATCGATCCGTCGCGTCCGCTTCGGTCCGCCTGAGGCCAGCCGCGCGGCCTGGGCGATGTCGAGTGGGATCCCGAGCTCCGTCGCGAGCGCGTTGCCCGTCCCGGCCGGGACGATGGCCAGCGCCGTTTCGCTGCCCGCCAGTGCGGCTGCCACTTCCTTCACGGTCCCATCACCGCCGCACACCGTCACCTGTGGGGCCCCCTGCGCCTGGAGCGCTCGGGCGTGGCGCGTGGCGTCGCCCGTGGCGCGCGTGATCAGCAACTGCCAGTCGACGTCGGGTCCAAAGCCGCGGTTCAGCGCCTGCAACACGGGGCGTTCGGGGCCGGATGCCGGGTTGATGATGAGGGGCAGGTGTCGCGCCATTGTCGCCGCCTAGAACCGCCGTTGCGACGGCCGTTCGAGATGCGCCATGAACTCGGCCCGCGTGCGCGCGTCCTTGCGGAAGCTGCCGCGGATAGCGCTGGTGGTCATGCTGCTGTCGTGTTTGCGTACGCCCCGCATCAGGCTGCACAGGTGGACGCCATCCACCACGACGGCGACGCCGCGCGGCTGGAGCACGTCCATCAAGAAGTCCGCGATCTGGCCGGTCATGCGTTCCTGCACCTGCAAGCGCCGCGCGAACATGTCCACGATACGCGGGATCTTCGAGAGCCCGATGATGCGTTTGTTTGGGATGTAGGCGACGTGCGCGTGGCCGAGAAACGGCAGCATATGGTGCTCGCACAAACTGGCGTATTCGATGTCGCGGACGACGACCATCTCGTCGAGCGCTTCGTTGAAGATCGCGCCGTTGATCAGCGCGACTGGATCGATCGAGTAACCCTGCAGCATTTCGGCGTACATGCGGCGCACACGCCGCGGCGTGCTCCGCAGCCCTTCGCGACCCAAATCCTCACCGTTGTGTTCCAGGATCGTGCGTACCGCATCTTCCACGGCGCGCTCGCCGGCCGTAGGCGGGCGATGTTCCCCGGTTGGGTGGCTCGTTCTTGAGCTCACTTTCCCGGTTTTGCGCTTATCTGTCATCGGCAAGGTCCTTTCACTTTGGTGATTCGACCCGCCGGCGTTCGCGGTTCGGGCACTCCGCGCTGCAGGTTGGAGCGCAAGTTGCACCGTTCGGGGCTGGCATCGATGATACGCGGTTTCAGGGTTCGCGGCCAGAGTCTCCAGCGGCGTGTGCACGGGCGAGTTGCCTATAGAAGATCGAATCGCTGCCGCGGCACCGGATTTCGGGCACGGCCAGCAACACCACCGCAGGCAGCGTTGGTATCACCTCCAGCATGATGAGTTGCCCGCTTGAGTACGAGTCCAGAGCCGGCGGCCGCGCCACGTGGGCGTGGATGGTGGGGCGGCGGCTTTCGTCGCCGCCAAAGAGACCAATCGTGATGGGCATCCAAGCCTGACCTTTCGCCTCAATCGTCGCGTGGTTCAACCGTGCATACTGACCCGCCCTGGAAACCGATTTCGACGGATCGCGCGGCATCACCCGGCTCATCGCCCACACGCCGGGCCAGCTGGCGTGCGCACTCCTGCGCCAGTTGCGGATACGCCTTAGCGATGGCGGCATATACGCGCCGACGGATGAGCGTGACCGCACGCATGACGCCGACCTGACCCGCGACTGCCGGGTGCAAGTGGGATCGGCGGAGTCACCTGCAGCCAGATGCTGTGGGTCGATGGTGTATGACACAACGTTGAAGCGATCGATCCTTGTGGGGGGGGCAGCGATGGTCTCGACTGCGCAGGGTCCTTGAGCGATGCGGTGATAGCCTATTGATGGGCGCAGCGACGGTTTTGGGGCTACATTGCAGCCCTCGCTTTGATGCCTGGTGAGTTGCTGCCCGAGAATCGCTTCGACGATTGGACCAGCGCACGCCGGCGGTCGCTGGGCGCAGATCCCTTGCAGTTGTCTTTGGACCTGGCCCGTTGGTATGAGACGCGTGGGACTCTCGCATACGCCATCGAGGCGTTCGCGAACGCTCTGGCGCTCGATGGCGCCTGCGAGGATGCGCATATGGGGCTGATGCGGTCGTGCGCGCTTCAGGGGCGAGCGCCAACGGGCGCTGCGCCAATTTCAAAACCTCTGTGACTCCTTGGAACGCGAACTGGCGACACGGCCTTCGTCCTCCGCGGTTCGGCTCTATCAGGCGATCATGACCGATGCGTTCTCAACCGAGGCCACATCGGGCAGCGCGAGTACGGCCCGGCATCCGCTCGGCAGTGCGCGGGGGAAGGGCGTGTCTGCAACCCTTTCCGTTAGTCGTCGACAATCGCGCAAAGGAGAGGGGGGATAGGGTCGCTTCAACCGATGCTCTTTTCCTTGGCATAACGGCCCCCTTGGGGCTATCCTTCGGCCATATGGGCATTATTCCAGTTGCTCATTTGTCCGGATTCAGCTGATGGTAGTCAGTGCGTTCCTCTCCTTCGACCCGTGACGCTGTGCACACATCAAGCGCCGCGTTCGTTGCATAACGGCGCAATCGCCGGGTCTAGTGTCCCTAACGCTACTTGCCCCAAGCAAGCCGTGAAGCCAATCCATCTTGTGCCCCTAACGGTGAGAGTCACGAAATGGCAAAGGATTCCCAACTCACTTGGGGCTCCATTTAAGGCGCAGTGTAATGTCCCACGGCCCGGCAGGGCGCAACTAACGTCCAGCCGATATCTCCCACATCTTCACAAACCCATCTTCTGAGCCAGAGGCCAACCAGTTGCCGTCAGAAGCCCATGTTATTGCTGTGATCGTCGTGGCATGGCCTGTAAGGCGCTTTGACAATTGGCGATCCGACACTCGCCACACGACGACTCGTTTCTCCACGGCAGCCGCGATCTGTAGGCTGTCCGGTGACCACGCCAGGCTTTGGATCTTTCCATTTCCGTTCAACGACCCCAGTATCTGACCACT
>JBGAJV010000059.1:0-39585 GCA_044224715.1 Anaerolineales bacterium
TCGGCGATCTTGTGCGCCACGATCTCGGACGTGCGCAGCCGTTCGGGGTTGATGTCCATCAAACTGATCGTGACGTCCTGCAACTCCGGAAAGCTCAGGATGTCGCCAAGCAGGTTCTTGGCAAACACCGTGCTCCCCGCCCCGATAAACGCGATCTTGGTCATAACGTGTCCTTGTCGAAAACGATTTGTTGAAACTTGGTACCCGCGCCTTCGCGGTGACCGCCGCACGTGAACGGCGTTGCCCTGGCGAAAGCGATTCCGAGACGAGAACGTGCCACGGAGTGGTCCGACCCTTCCGCGCCAACCCGCGTCAGCCGAGCTCATGCGACGCGCTTTGCGTCAAAACGTCCGTGACCACTCCTTTAGCCAGCGCTCGACCACGACCTTGGTCTGCGTGAAGAACTCGACCGCATGTTTGCCCTGGCCGTGCAACGTGCCGAAGAAGCTCTCCTTCCAGCCGCTGAACGGGAAGAAGGCCATGGGCGCGGCCACGCCGATGTTGATGCCGACGTTTCCGGCCTGGGCCTCGTTGCGGAACTTGCGCGCCGCTGCGCCGCTGCTGGTGAAGACGCTGGCCATGTTGCCGTATTGACCGTTGTTGATGAACGCGATCGCGTCGTCGACGGTGTCGAGCGCGAGCAGCGTCATCACCGGGCCGAAGATCTCTGTGCGCGCGACGGTGTGCTCGGGCTTCACGCCGTCGAGGATCGACGGACGCAGGAAGAAGCCGCCTTCGTACCCAGCCACGGCCGCGTCGCGCCCATCGACCAGGAGCGACGCGCCCTCGTCGAGGCCGGTCTGGATCAGACCCCGGATGCGCGTCTTGCTTTGCGGCGAGATGACCGGCCCCATGTGCACGCCCTGATCGAGACCAAAGCCGACCACGCGCTGTGCGGCCGCCTCGGCCAGCACAGGCTTGAAGATCTTTTCGGCTCCGGCGACCATGACGATATTGGCCGCCGCCAAACAGCGCTGTCCGGCGTTGCCGTAGACGCTGTCCATGACGATCTTGGTGGTCATGTCGACGTCGGCGTCTGGCAGCACGATCACGGGGTTCTTGGCCCCGCCCTGCGCCTGAACGCGCTTGCCGTTGGCCGAGGCGCGCGCGTAGACATGGCGCGCGACGGGCGTGGAGCCCACGAACGTGATCGCGTTGATGAGCGGATGATCGAGCAGGGCATTGACGGTCTCGTGGCTGCCGTTCACCAGGTTGACCACGCCGGGCGGGAACCCGACCTGCTCGAGCAGCTCGAACGCCTTCGTCATCGTCAGCGGCGTGCGTTCGGACGGCTTGATGATGACTGTGTTGCCTGTGGCCAGCGCGTACGGCAGATACCAAAACGGGATCATGCCCGGGAAATTGAAGGGGCAGATCGAGGCGACCACGCCGACGGGCTGGCGGATCATGTACTCGTCGATGCCGCGGGCGATGTCCTCCGAGAAGTCGCCCATCATCAGCATCGGGATGCCGCAGGCGACCTCGACGTTCTCGATCGCGCGGCGCATCTCACCGCGCGCGTCGTCCAGGATCTTGCCGTTCTCGAGCGTGATCTGGCGCGCGAGGTCGTCGAAGTGCGCTTCGAGCACGGCCTTGAGCTTGAACAGGTATTGAATGCGCTCGGTCGCCGGCGTGCGACGCCAACCGGCCTGGGCCTTCGCGGCCGCGCGGGCCGCCGCATCGACCTCGGCCGGCGTCGAGAACGGCGTCACGGCGATGACGGCGCCGGTCGCCGGGTTCTGCACCGCGAGGCTCCCGACCCCTTCCGAGGCGCGCCAGACGCCGTCCACGTAATTGTTCAAACGCTCGGTTGTCATACGTGTCTCCCCTTCAGCATCGGCTGGACGCAGACGAAAGGAACGGGCCAGGCGCCGTTCCTTGATGCGCACCCGATCTGTCACAACTTTACCCCGGGATTAGGTCGCTCAGCGCAGTTGGAAATATGAAGGGCAGAAGACGGGACACCTCCGGGGTCGAGGTTTCTCCTCGACCCCGGAGGTGTCCCGTCTTCTGCCCAATCTCCTGCCGCCCTGTCCTGCAAGCGCCGACTAAATCAGCGAGACACGGTCGTCAGATACACCAGCGCGGGCGGCGTGACACCCAGCAGGCCGGACGCCTCCGCGAACGAGAGTCCTTCGAAGTCCGCCAGTTCATGGTATTTCGCCCGCTCGGCCGCCAGCGCGGACGCCAACGCCGGGCTGCCGGCCGCCGCGAGTTTGTCAAGCAGGGCATTCGCCTGGGCGACCATGTCGGCCGTGACGACGAAGTCGTCGCCACGACCACGCACGAGGGCCTCGAAGCCCGGCAAGAAACTCTGCATCACCTTGAAAGCCTCGAGCGCCAGAGCGGGGTCGGTCAGCGCCATCGCGCCGGTCTCATCGGCGTGGGTGTAGTACAGATCGATGAAGTGCTGGCCTTCGGGCGTGGTCGCGAACAGATCGCGCAACGCGCGCAACGTGTCGAGATCGCCAAGCACGGCCGTCGGCGCCGGCACGTCAAAGGCGGCCGCCCAGTCGCCGAAGCTTGCCGGAAGGATCGGATCGTTGAGACACGGCTGCAGCGGGTTGTAGTAGAGATCCGAATTCGTCGCGAGGCTGACGGCATGGACCATCTCGGTGGCGTTGCGCGTGTACGACAGGTGGACCCTGCCGCCGCCGACGCTCAGCCCGAGGTGATCCAACGTCGCGCCGCCCCCCGACTCGACCGTGGTGGTGACCCAGGCCGCTCCGTGACTTTGAGCCGCGACCCTGAGCGCGCCGGCCGGCGTCGAATAGGCAAGACGCACCTCGTCGGCGTACCCGTCGACCCAGACCGGCGACAGATCGGTCACCGTCCCCACACCGTCCAAACCCGTCTGGCCGCTCCAACTCCCGTCAAGGCCTTGCGAGACGTTCAGGCTTCCGTTCGTGTCGTCGCTGTAGACCACGACGAAGCCATAGACGAAGTCCTGCCAGTAGGCCAGCGCGTTCAACCGCCCGACATCGCCGGTCGACGCGATCAGATAATCGTGCCAGGCCGCGTCCTTGTAGACCGCCAGACGCAGGTTCTTGTTGACGGCGTCGTAGTAGCTGATGTCGACCGAGCAGCAGTACTGACCCGTTGACGGCGTCAGCGCCATCGAGAGCGAACCGCTTGCCGCGTCGAGCGCTGGCCCGGCCGAGTTGGTCGTCGTCTGCCAGCCGCTGGCGGCCTTCCAGGCCAGCTTGATCTGGTGGTTGGTCGCGTCCCAGTACGCGATGTACGGAACGCCGCCGTCGTCGAGCGCCAACGAGGCATAGCGTCCCACGTCGCCGCTCGCGTCGACCGTCTCGGTCTGCCACACGATCCCCGATTGATACGTGTACTCCAGCACGTGCGAGACCGGGTTGTACGACGCGATCCGCGCGTCTCCGCCGTCGACGACCGAGCGCAAGGCGATACTGTTGTCGAGGCCGCGCTCACCGGTCGTCCCGGCGGCCACCGTCGATTTGATCCAGGCCGAAACACAGACGGGGGGCGCGCAGGTGACACCGGGCGCCGCATAGCGCAGGCCGCGATTGGGCCCGGTCAGGGTCGCGTAGCTGATCCGCCCGTCGCCGTTGCGTGGTACCGCGATCGACGTACCACCCAGGCTGACGCCGCTCTCGAGGGTATCCAGCCACCACCCGCCATCGAGCGCGGCATGATAGATCTCGCCCCAGGATTCACGGAAGACCACGTGCGGCACATCCTGGCTGTCGACGCGCAAGATGACCTGACGGCCGTAGATCGCGTGGTCGAAGGCATCGGCGCTCGCATCGCCCCAGACGCCGCTCAGCATCCGCCGGACCCGCAGATCGCTGCCGCTCGCGAAGGCGACGTACGGGCGCCCGGCCGCGTCGAGATCGAGGCCCGGTTTGAGCATGCTCGGCGTGTCGGCCGCCACCGTATCCGCCGTGTCCGAGACCCAGGCGGCGCCATCCCACCAATGATGGCGGATCTCGAGACCCGACTTGAAGACCACGTGTACGCGATTGGTGCTTTGGTCTTCGATGGCGATGGCCGGCGGTTCGCCCGGCCCCAGGTTGGTCGTCTGCCAGGTGCCGCTCACGTTGTTCACGTAGTAGACGGACCCTCCCCGGTTGACAGCGATGTGTAGATGATTCCCGTAATCGACGGCCAGAGCGGGCACGCCATATTGAGAGACCACGTCCGGGAGCGGGATGGTGTCGACGACCCAACCCAGGCCGTCGTTGTGCGCGTGATTGACCAGGTCGTGCTCGACACCGAACACGATCTGAGGGCCCGTTTCGCTCCAGCCAAGGCTCAGCCCTCCGATCGCCAGGCCGTGGCTGACGGTCTCCATCTGAAAGGTCCCGTTGGGCAGGCGTGTCGCATAGTAGAGGTCGGGGAAACGCGTGAACGCGATCTTTGGCGAGCCGTCGGTGGCCAGCGTCAGTGCGACTTCGGTGAAGCCGCCTTCGGCGACCGTGACGACGCTCCAGTTCAATCCGGCCCGCTCGGCATAGGCATACTTCAACACGCCAGACGCGCGGTCCAGGAGCAGGACATGCCGGCCGCCCAGGCTGTCGACGACCAGGTCGAGCCCGGAGTAGGCGTCGCTCGACTTGAAGACCAGGTCTTCCTGCCAGGCCACCGACCCCGAGGTCGCGAGCGAGCCGATGGCCACGGCCGGTTGAACGACAGGTTGCGAACCGATGACGAGACAAAGGCTGAGCACAACGGCGATCCAGTGTCGGAAGGGCATGGCGGCGACTCCCTGCGGGTTTTCAGTATGGCGTGGCGGTACGAGCGGGCCAGACACCGTCAGGATGTGTCGGCTTTGGGTAGGTTGCGGATCGGGCGGGTACAACACGAACGTTTATGTATGGATGAGTGGAGATCCATCCCGCCCCCGTGGTGAACTTGGCGACTTAACGAGACTATTCGGATTCCTCAAGCATGCGCAACCGAGATTCCTCCCAGACGGCACGGTTGGACGCGTCTGACAACGCCCGACACGAAGCAAAACGCAACCGGCCGCCGCGTGGAACGCTACGCAGCGGCCGATTGCGCACGATATCCCATGTTGTCTGACGACACGGCGCAGTCGCCGCGCGCCTCGACAGAACGATCAGGTGCCCGGATTGTTCGTCTCGGAGACGACGCTCTCGTGCGTCGCGAGCAGGCGCCACGCCCCGCCCTGTCTGATCCAGACGTCGGTGACCCAACACACGACCTCGTGGGCGCCCTCCGGGTCGGTCCAGCGATCGGTGATCCGGTACGTCGTCACGCCTGTTTCGCCGACGACGGTGATCCGCTCATCGGTGAGCGTGGTCGTCGAGGCCAGGCCCGGGTCGGGCGGCGCGCCGAATTTCGCAAGCGCGCTGGCCTTAGTGCCGAAGCGGCCGTAAGCGCCCCACACGCTGCCCGAGCCGGTGCTCACGTACGCGTCGGCGAACAAGGCGTCCAGGGCGGCGCGATCGCCACGGTCAGCCGCGGTGTTGAGCGCGCGAGCCAGGCGCAGGAGTTCGGTTTCGTCGTCGATCGTCATCGGAGTCGCTTTCGCTGACGTGCCGGACCGGATCGCCGCGTCAAGCGACCACCTCGAACCCGGCCTGGAGCGTCGCCTGCGAATCGGCGCCGACCCACAGGTCGAAGGCCGCGGCATCCTGCACCCAACCGCCGGCGGCCGTGCTCCAGTAGCGCAACTCCGTCGGCCCGAGGGTGAAGGTCACGGCGCGCGTCTCGCCCGGCTGCAACGCGACCCGCTCGAACCCCTTGAGCTCGCGCAGCGGCCGCGAGTCGCTGCCCCACTTCTGGTGGACGTACAGCTGCACGACTTCATCGCCGGCGCGCGCGCCGGCGTTGGTCACATCGACGGTCACGGCCAGCGCGCCGCCGACCTTGACCTGCGGCGCCGAGACCTTCAGGTTCGAGAACGCGAAGGTCGTGTAGCTCAGACCGAAACCGAAGGGATACAGCGGCGTGGTCGGCCCATCCCAATAGCGTGAGCGGTACATCGGGCCGCCCTCCGGCGAGTGGGTGAGCGTGCGCGCGTAGTACAACGGCGCGTGGCTCGCCCGGCGCGGGAACGTCACGGGCAGCTTGCCGCCGGGATTGACGTCGCCAAAGAGGACGTCGGCCACCGCATGGCCGCCCTCGGTGCCCGGTTCCCAGGCCTCGAGGATCGCGGGCACGTTCTCGGCGGCCCAACCGATACTGAGCGGGCGACCGTTCAGGAGCACGAGCACGACCGGCTTGCCCATCGCGACCACGGCCTTGAGCAACTCCTCCTGGCGGCCGGGTAGATCGAGCGAGGCGCGCGACGCCATCTCGCCCGCCATGTTGGCTTCTTCACCCAGCACCATGATCACCAGATCCGCGCCGCGGGCCGTGGCCACGGCCGTCTGATAGGCCGCTTCGGCCGCCTCGGGCGTCTGCGCCGGCTTGCGCTGGTCGACCGGGACGAAGTCGTCGAAAAAGCTTGGGATGTCGCGCCGGATCTCGGGGCCAGGCGCGTAGGCGATCTGCGCATCCGGCAGGGCGGCGCGGATCCCCTCGAGCACGGTGACAGCCGCCGGGATGTGACCGAACACCATCCACGAGCCCTCGGTGGCCTCCTTCGAGTCGGCCAGCGGGCCGATCACGGCGACGTTGGTGAGCGTCTTGGGCAGCGGCAACAACCCGCCCTCGTTGCGCAACAGCACCATCGTGCGCTGCGCGGCGAGCCGCGCTTCCTGGCGATGCGCCGGCCGGGCGACGACCTCGGCCAGCAGCGCTTCATCGACGTAGGGTTTTTCGAACAGACCCAGCCGAACCTTGACGGCCAGGATCGGGCGCACCGCGGCATCGATATCGGCCTCGCTCAGCTTGCCGTCGGCGACCAGCCCCGCCAGATGCTGCGGGTAGGTGTAGCTGGCCATGTCCATGTCCATGCCGGCGCTCAGGGCGCGGAACGCGGCGTCGCGGCCGTCGCGTGCAAAGCCCTGCGTGACCAGGTTGGCGACCGCGAAGGCGTCGCTGACGACGAAGCCCTGGAAGCCCCACTCGCCACGCAGCACGTCCTTGAGCAGGAAGCGGTTGCCGCTCGCCGGCACGTTATTGAGATCCATGTAGGCGCCCATGAACGTGCCGACGCCCGCGTCGACGGCGGCTTTGAACGGCGGGAGATAGATGTTGCGCAGTTGGCTCTCGGAGAGGAAGACCGGGTCATAGTCGCGCCCGCCGTCGGCCGCGCCGTATCCGGCGAAGTGTTTGGCACAGGCGACGACGCGTTCGGGCGTTCCCAGCGCGGGGCCCTGGAACCCGCGCACCTGCGCCGCCGCCATCGCCGCGCCAAGCACGGGATCTTCACCGGCGCCTTCGACGATCCGACCCCAGCGGGCGTCGCGGGCGATGTCGAGCATCGGACCGAACGTCCAGTGCAGGCCGGCGGCGCGGGCCTCGGCCGCCGCAACGGCCTGCGAGCGCTCCGCGACATCGGGGTCCCACGACGCGGCCATCGCCAACGGCACCGGGAAGATCGTGCGATAGCCGTGGATCACGTCAAGCCCGAACAACAGTGGGACCTTCGACGGGCTTTCCTCGACCGCGATCTTCTGCAACTCGTTGAAGCGGCGTGAGTCGTTGGCCCATAGCACCGAACCCGCCCCGCCCTGCCGGATGACGTCCTCCGGATTGGGACCCTGGACGAACGCTGCGCCACCGATCTGGGCCAGCTGCCCGATCTTTTCCTGGAGGCTCAGCTTGTCCAGCACCCCCTCGACGCGTGCCGCGACGTCCGCATCCGACAGAGGTGTCGGTGTCGTGCCTTCGTTCTTTTTCGCGCTCATGGTATCTCCTTCTATGGTTCTCGCAGCCGATCCGCGTCAACTGTCGCGCTCGGTTGATGGGCTCGGCGGTATTGGCAGAGTGTGTGGCTCAACGAACCGGCATTTGGAACCGGTTCAGCGTATGGCTTAGCGCTGAGCCGATTATAGGACGCCCGTGGCCGGTTCGATCCGCGGGCAATCGCGTGTGTGGGAGCGAATCGTCTGACGTGGAGTCTGGCCGTGAAAGTCGTGGCAAGAGGGCCCTGACCACTCGTGATGCGTTTGGCAAGCCCGGCCGACGCGCCGCCGGCTCAGGTTGGCACCCCGGAGATTCAGGCCAAAGCCTTGTAGGATTAGGCAAGGAGCGGAGACCTGTCAGGTTCATACTGAACGTGTCTGTGCCCAGACAGGCAGGAGAGAGCGAGCACAACCATGGACGGCACCCCCACTGCGCCGCGGCCCGACGCACAGCGCGGCGATCACAACATCACACGGCTGGCGCGGCTTCTCCGCGAGCACTGCCCGCACGATGGGCGTTTTCAGCTCGGCGTCCCGAGCGCCTATGCCGTGCGCTATTCGCGACCGAGCGGCGAGTTGATCCACGCGGCTCAGCGCCCCGTGTTGTGTGTCGTGGCGCAGGGCGCCAAGCGCCTGATCCTGGGTCAGGAGATCTACACCTACGATCCGGCGAACATGCTGGTGGTCTCGGTCGATCTGCCAGTGGCCGCACAGGTCGTGCGCGCCAGCCCATCCGAGCCGTATCTTGGCCTGGTGCTCGGGCTCGACGCAAAGAAGATCTCGGAACTGCTCCTGAAGGTGTATCCACAGGGATTACCGCCAACCCAGAAGGAAGGGCGCGGCGTCGTCGTCAGCACGCCCGATGCGACCATCCTCAATGCCGCGACGCGTCTGATCGAATCGCTCGACACGCCCGGGGAATCGGAACTGTTGGCGCCGCTGGTGATCGACGAGATCCTGATCCGCCTCCTGCGCAGTCCGATCGGCGCACGTGTCGCGCAGATCGGGCTGGCCGAGTCCAGCCTGCACAAGGTCGCGCACGCCGTCGCCTGGCTACGCGCGAACTACGCCCAGCCGATGAAGGTCGAGGAACTGGCTGAGCTGGCGCACATGAGCGCGTCGTCTTTCCATCAGCACTTCAAGACGGTTACGTCGATGAGCCCTCTGCAGTATCAGAAGGTCCTGCGGCTCCAGGAAGCACGGCGCTTGATGCTGTCGACGTTGCAGGATGCGGGCATGGCAGGCCGCCAGGTCGGCTATCTGAGCGCGTCGCAGTTCAGCCGCGAGTACGCGCGCCTGTTTGGCAACCCGCCGACCCGCGACATCGCGCGGCTCGCGGAGCAGGGTCTGACGGCCGCCGATGTGGCGCGCTAGGCCCGCGGTGGAGCGATCACTCCGACGACCGGCGATCTGCCACGGGGCTTATGGCCCGCAATCGAATGAGGTATCCGAGCGAGGTCGCGCGAGGACGACCTGAACGTTCGAACGGACGAGACCCGCGTCGAGGACGTCGGCGCAAGGACCAAGACGATGACACGATGGACACAGGCGGAGCTCGCCAAGGTCGGCGGCGCCGAGGAACTCGAGATCGAATCGCGACGCGCCGACGGGACGCTGCGCAAGCCCGTGACGATCTGGGTCGTCCGGGTCGACGACGACGTGTATGTGCGCGCGGTCAACGGCCGGGAGTCGGGCTGGTTCCGTGGCGTGCTGACGCGCCATGAGGGTCGCGTCGCGGCCGGGGGCGTGGCCAGGCCCGTGACCCTGGTCGAGACGCCCGACGCCGAACTCAACGACCGGATCGACGCCGCCTACCGCGCCAAGTACCGCCGCTACGCGGCCTCGATCATCGACAGCGTCAGCAGCCCGAAGGCACGGGCGGCGACGTTGCGCCTCGTGCCCGACTCTTCGAACTGAAAGGCGATGGTTTCCAGAACGATGCACGCTTCGGGTCCCCAGGTCCGCGCCGCGGCGACGCTCATCCTGGCGCTGCTGATCCTTTCGCTGCAAGACGTCGCCGTCAAGTGGATCGGCGGTCACTACAACGTCATCGAGATCGTCTTGATCCGCAGCCTCGTCGCCCTGCCCGCGACGTTCTTCTTCCTGCACCGGGAAGGAAAACGCGGGCTACCGACGACCGGGCGTCCTTTGCTCCAGGTCGTCCGCGGCGTGCTGCTGTTCGTCTCCTTCACGACGTACATGATGGCCCTGGCCGCGCTGCCGCTGGCCGAGATCTCGGCCATCCGCAATTCGGCGCCGCTCATGATCACGCTGCTCTCTGTGTTCTGGCTGGGCGAGCGTGTCGGGCCGCTGCGCTGGATCGCGCTCGGCGTGGGCTTCCTGGGCGTGTTGCTCATCGTCAGACCCGGCACGGCTGCGTTCAACCTGGGCTCGGTGTTCGCGCTGCTGGCCACGCTGGCGTACGCGCTGTCGGTCCTGGTCACGCGCAGACTGCAAAGCACCGACAGCGGCGCGACCATGACCTTCTACAGCTCGTTGGTCTACCTGATCGCGTCGATGGCGCTCGCTCCGCTGGCCATCCTGGTCGGCGAACAGCCCGGCGCGCAGGCCAGCCTCGCGTTTCTGTTCAGGGCCTGGATCGTGCCGACACCACTGGATGCCGTCGTCATCGCCGGTCTGGGCCTGGTCTGGGCAGCCGGCATGTACTTCATCGCGCGCGCCTACAGCCAGGCGCAGGCCTCGGCCGTGGCGCCGTTCGAATACGCGGCCCTGCTGATCAACGTGCTGTGGGGCCTTGCGCTGTGGGGCGAGATCCCCACCTGGATGACCCTGTTGGGCGCCGGACTGACCGTCTTCAGCGGCCTTTACTTGCTATTCAAGAAGGACGGTGTCTCGCAGACGTCGGACGGCACCTTGAGGGTCAGACACGCGACGACTGACGAAACGTAAGGTGTCGTTTGTCGTTTCCAGAGAAGAGAGGCAATATGGACTACACACGCTTGGGCACGACGGGTCTGCAGGTCTCGCGACTCTGCCTGGGCTGCATGGGGTTCGGGCAGGCCGAGGGGTGGGTGCATAACAACTGGGCGCTCGACGAGGAGGCCAGCCGCCTGATCATCAAACAGGCGCTGGAACTCGGGATCAACTTCTTCGACACCGCCAACGTCTACGCGACAGGCGCCAGCGAAGCGATCCTCGGGCCCGCGCTCAAGGACTTCGCCACACGCGACGACGTGGTGATCGCCACAAAGGTTCACGGGCGGATGCGCCCCGGCGCCAACGGGGCCGGTCTCTCGCGCAAGCACATCCTCAGCGAGATCGACGCCAGCCTACGGCGCCTGCAGACCGACTACGTCGACCTGTACCAGATCCATCGTTGGGATTACGAGACGCCGATCGAAGAGACGATGGAGACCCTCAACGACGTGGTGCGCGCCGGTAAGGCCCGCTACATCGGCGCGTCGGCCATGTTCGCCTGGCAATTCCAGAAGGCGCTGCATGTGGCCGAGCGGCACGGCTGGACGCGTTTCGTGTCGATGCAGAACCACCTGAACCTGATCTATCGCGAAGAAGAGCGTGAGATGCTCCCGCTCTGCCGGGCGGAGGGGATCGGTGCGATCCCGTACAGCCCGCTCGCTTCGGGCCGCCTGACGCGCGACTGGTCGTCCGAGCAGACCGCCCGCTCCGAGAGCGACCCGATCGCGAAGGTCAAATACGACTCGACCGCCGAGGCCGATCGTCTCGTCGTCGAGCAGGTCGCGACGATCGCCGCTCAGCGCGGCGTGGCCCGCACACACGTCGCCCTGGCCTGGCTGCTCCAGAAGCAGCCGGTGGCCGCGCCCATCATCGGCGCCACGAAACCCAAGCATCTCGACGAAGCGATCGGCGCGCTCGCGCTGAAGCTGACCCCTGAGGAGGTTGGGCAGCTCGAAGGGCCGTACGTGCCGCATCGCATCGTCGGACATCAGTGAGCTTCATTTCGACCGGCCACAGCCGGCGTTTCGCACGTTGGCGCTGCCGCGACGTGCGGGGAGATTGACATGGATTTCGCACGATTGGGATCCGCGGGCATGCAGGTCTCGCGCATCTGCGTAGGCTGCATGAGCTATGGTGGACCGAACGAACGCTGGAAGTGGGCGCTCGACGAAGCAACCAGCCGGCCGTTCATCCAGCGCGCGCTCGAGCTGGGGATCAACTTCTTCGACACCGCCAACGTCTACTCGAACGGCCGCAGCGAGGAGATCGTCGGCCGGGCGCTGCGTGACTTCGCGGCCTCGCGCGACGAGGTCGTGATCGCCACGAAGGTGTTCTTCCCGATGAGCGACCGGCCCAACGACGGCGGGCTTTCGCGCAAGCACATCCTCAGCTCGATCGACGCCAGCCTCAAGCGCCTCGGCACCGACTACGTCGACCTGTACCAGATCCACCGCTGGGACTACAACACGCCGATCGAGGAGACGCTCGAGGCGCTCCACGACGTGATCCGCTCTGGGAAGGCGCGCTATATCGGCGCGTCGGCCATGTTCGCCTGGCAATTCGCCAAAGCCTTGTTTACGGCCGACCTGCACGGCTGGACGCGCTTCGTCTCGATGCAGCCGCATTACAACCTGATCTATCGCGAGGAGGAGCGCGAGATGCTCCGGCTCTGCGCCGATCAGGGCGTCGGCGTGATCCCCTACTCGCCGGTGGCCAAGGGCCTGCTGACACGTAAGCCCAACAAGGAGCGCAACGAAACGTTACGCGCGCAGACCGACGACGTCGGCCGCCGCATGTACACCGAGGCGGATCTGACGATCGCGCAGCGCGTCAGCGAGGTGGCAGAGGCGCGTGGCGTGCCGATGGCGCAGATCGCCATGGCCTGGGTGCTCTCCAAGCCCGTGGTCACGGCGCCGATCATCGGCGCGACCAAGCCGCACCATCTCGACGACGCCGTGGCCGCGCTGGCGGTCAAATTCGCGCCGGACGAGATCAAGCACATGGAAGAAGCGTACCAGCCGCACACAGTGCTGGGCTACGCCTGAGCGTGCGCCAGACCAGGGGGACTGACAACGGATGCGAAAACGGATCAGTGGATGAAACGGACGGATGCCCGCGGATGGCGCGGAGTTGTTTGATGAGTAATCCGCGTGATCGGTGCCGATCCGCGCCATCCGTGTACAAAACGAGGCCTTGATCCAGAAGCGCCTGCGCGATGCCGGCGCAATTGGCCGCAGACTCGTCTAGAATCCTGGCTTCAGCCTTCAACAGACGCGAAAGGTGAACCGACATGGACTATCGCAAACTGGGCCGCTCGGGTGTGCTGGTCTCGCCGCTTTGCCTCGGCACCATGAACTTCGGCGGGCCGACGACCGAGGCCGATTCGTTCGCCATCATGCGCCGGGCCGTCGACGGCGGGATCAACTTCTTCGACACCGCCAACGTCTACAACCAGGGCGAGAGCGAGCGGATCACGGGCAAGTTCCTGAACGACAACGGCCTGCGCGACCAGATCGTGCTGGCGACCAAGGTCTTTAGCCGCGTGGGCGAGCTGCCAAACGCGGCCGGCGGGACGCGCTATCACATCGTCAAAGCCTGCGAGGACTCGCTGCGCCGGCTCGGCACCGACCGCATCGACCTGTATCAACTGCATCGCCCGCCCTTGTCGCATCCGCAGGACGAGACGCTGCGCGCCTTCGACGACCTGATCCACGCCGGCAAGGTGCTCTACATCGGCGCGTCGACGCACCCGGCCTGGATGGTGATGGAGGCGCTGGCGCTCAGCGAGCGACTTGGCCTGAACCGCTACGTCAGCGAGCAACCACCCTACAACTTGCTCGATCGTCGCATCGAGAACGAACTCGTCCCGCTCGCGCAGAAATACGATCTTGCGATCCTGCCCTGGTCGCCGCTGGCGATGGGCGTGTTGGCCGGACGGTATCCCAAGACCACGGATTACCCCGAGGGCTCACGCGTTCAACGCTGGAACAACGACATGACCAAGGCCCGCGTGACGACGCGCGGCCTCGACGTCGGCCAGGCCGTCGCGCGCATGGCGCAGGAGCGCGGTTTGACGGCGTCTCAGCTCGGCCTGCTGTGGGTGAAGGATCAGCCCGCCGTCACGGCGCCGATCATCGGCCCGCGCACGCTCGCGCATCTCGAAGACGCGCTCGGCATCCTCGACCGCGCGCTGGATGCCGCTGACCGTCCGCTCTTCGACGCGCTCGTCCACCCGGGCAACGCCGTCGCCGACTTCCACAACAGCAACGAGTGGATGAAGGCCCGGATCCTCTGACAAAGCTGCCGCTCGGCCCTCAGCAGGCCCTTGAGGGGCCAGCCTGACGTAAGGCCCACCAAAGCAGAACGGTCGGGGACGCATCCCCGACCGTTTCGTGTTCTCACTGACGCGCCCGGCCGATCAACCCGGGCCGCGACGCTTCTCGTAGGCGCCGTACGCCTCAGCCCA
Organism: Anaerolineales bacterium; assembly: GCA_044224715.1. Lineage (GTDB taxonomy): Bacteria > Chloroflexota > Anaerolineae > Anaerolineales > UBA6663 > UBA6663. Next base: position 14,194 of record JBGAJV010000059.1, read on the forward strand.
CCGATCGTCGGAGCGCGGCGTGAAGTCGCGTGTGTCGAACGAACGCGCGACGAGCGCCCTGCCGTCGCTCAGCGAGGCCACCTGCCCCGCCGCCAGCGCCTGGACCAGCACATTGCCGAGCGCCGTGGCCTCCACCGGCCCGGCGACGACGCGGCGGCCCGTCGCGTCGGCCGTCAATTGATTGAGCAACGCGTTTTGCGAGCCGCCGCCGATGATGTGGATCACGGGCAGCGCCAGCCCGGTCAGTTCGCTCAACCGCTCGGCCACCCATCGGTATTCGAGCGCCAGGCTCTCCAGCGCACAGCGCACGATCTCGCCGACGGTCGCCGGCTCGGGTTGGCTCGTCTCGCGACAATACGCGCGGATCTTGTCGGGCATGCCGCCCGGCGCCGCGAAGCGTGCGTCGGTCACGTCCACGATCGGGCCGAACGCCGGGGCCGCCTCGGCCAGCCGCGTCAGCTCCGCATAGGACAGCTCCTGACCCGCAGCCGCAAACGCGCGCCGACACTCCTGCACGATCCACAGGCCCATGATGTTCTTGAGCAGCCGAAACGTGCCGCCCACGCCGCCCTCGTTGGTGAAGTTCAGCGCCAGGGTGCGTGCGTCGATCACGGGTGCGTCGGCCTCGACGCCCATCAGCGACCAGGTGCCCGAGCTCAAGTAGATCGCGTCGCGAGTCTGCAGCGGCGTCGCGGCGACGGCTGAGCCGGTGTCGTGCGTCGCCGGCGCGATCACGGGCGTCGCACCAAGCGCACCGGCCAGGCTGCCGCGCAGCGCGCCGAGCCGCGTGCCCGGCTGGATGATCTGGCGGAACGCACCGGTCGGGATGCCCAGGCGGTCGAGCAGGTCACGCGCCCAATCCCCCGTGCGCGGGTTGAAACACTGCGTGGTCGTGGCGTTGCTGAACTCGTTGACGGCCTCGCCCGTCAACCAGTAGTTGAACAGGTCCGGCATGGTCAGAAACGCCGAGGCCCGCTCGAGCTCGGGCGCGCGCTGCGTGGCCAACGCCAGGAGCTGATAGAGCGTGTTGATCGGCATGAACTGAATGCCGGTCTGTTCGAAGATCTCGCTGCGCGGCACCCGGGAGAACGCGGCCTCGACCATGCCGGTCGTGCGGGCGTCGCGGTAGTGGACGGGGTTCGCGAGCAGTCGACCGTCGCGGTCCAGCAGTCCGAAATCGACGCCCCAGGTGTCCACGCCGATGCTGGCCAGCGGCCCGTTCGCCAGGCGGCCGGCCGCGGTCAGGCCGTGCTGGATGTCGCCCCACAACCGCAGGACGTCCCAGTGCAGGGTCTCGCCCGCGGGTGTCGGCACGCGCACGGGCACGTTCGGGAAGCGATGGGCCTCCTCGAGCGCAAGCGTGGCGCCGTCGTACCGCGCCAGCATCACGCGCCCGCTCTCGGCGCCCAGGTCAACCGCCGCGTAGTTCAGGGTCTCGACCATCGGCACCCTCCTAGCGCAGGAACGCCTCCGTCAGCCCGCCGTCGACGCTGAGGATCTGGCCCGTGGTCTTCGCGAACTTGCTCGTGCTGAGCAGATAGGCGACCTCGGCCTGGTCGGCGAGCGTGATCGGCGCCTTGGTCAACGTGCGCTGCGCGTAGAACTCGGCCAGCCGGGCGCGGAGCGCCTCGGTGTCCTCGCCCTCGTCGAAGCTCACTTTGTACTTCGCGAGCGAGCTGATCACGCGATCGCGCGGGAACATACTGCTGCCCTCGACCACGGTCGCGGGCGCCAGGCCGTTGACGCGCACCAACGGCGCCAGTTCGATGGCGAGCTCGCGCACGAGGTGGTTGGCCGCCGCCTTGCTGGTGTCGTACGCCAGCGAGCCGGGCTTGGGCACGGCGCCGTTGACGCTGGTCGTCAGGACCAGGCTGCCTTTGAGGCCTTGCGCGTGCCAGATCGCGCGCGCCTCGTCGGCCACCAGGTACGAGCCCGTGACGTTGATGGCGTAGGTGAGCGCCCACTTGTCGTCGGCGATGCGGCCGGTCTTGTCCGGCGGGACGAAGATGCCGGCGGTCACGATCACGTTGTCGAAGCCGCCGTAGGCCAGCACGACCTGCTCGAACAACGCGCGCACGCTCTCGCGTTTGGTGATGTCGACGCCGAGGCCGAGCGCGGGGCCGCAGCCCGAGAGCCCGGTGCCGGCCACGCCGATGCCCAGGCCATAGGTCGTCAACAACTCCTGGGCCGTCGCCTGCGCCGCCTCGACCGACAGGTCCGCGCAGACCACGTGCGCGCCCTCGCGCGCGACGCGCTGCGCCACGGCCTTGCCGATGCCGCTCCCCGCCCCGATCACGACCGCGACGTTGCGCGCCAATTCCTTTTCGGCCGGCATGCGCTTGAGCTTGGCCTCCTCGAGCAGCCAGTACTCGATGTCGAAGGCCTCCTGACGCGGCAGGCCCTGGTAGCAACTGATGGCCTCGGCCGCGCGCATGACGTCGATCGCGAGCGAATAGAACTCGGCCGTCACGCGGCTCTCGCTCTTGGTTTTGCCCCAGGCGATCAGGCCCAGCCCCGGGACCAGGATGACGGTCGGGTTGGGATCGCGCATGGCGGGCGAGTCGGGCCGCTTGCAGGCTTCGTAATAGGCCGCGTAGTCCTCGCGGTAGCGCTGCAGCCCCTGTTCGAGCTTTGCGATCAGGCTTTCGACAGTCTCCGCGTGCGGATCCCACTCCACGTAGAGCGGCTTGATCTTGGTGCGCAGGAAGTGATCGGGGCACGAGGTGCCGAGCTCGGCCAGCCGCGGCGCTTCGACGCTGTTGACGAACTCGAGCACGCGCTCGGTGGCGTGCACGGTGCCGACGAAGCGTTGCTTCTGTGAGACCAGGCCGCGCAGCTTTGGCAGCAGCCGCGCGAGCACGGCGTTGGCCTCCGTCTCGCCCAGTGGCGCGAAACGCCGACCACCGAAGGTCGCGGCGCCCTTGTCCCGCGCTTCGATGAAGCGCGCCGCCTTCTCGATCAAACCGAGGGTCAGCGTGTAGCAGGCTTTGTCGTCGTCCGCCCAGTTGATCAGGCCGTGCTGGCCCATCACCAGGCCTTTGAGCCTCGGGTTCTTGGCGACTTCGGCCTGCATGATCAGGCCCAGGTCGAAGCCCGGGCGCTGCCAGGGCACCCAGCCCACCTCCCCGCCGAAGATCTCGCGCGTCAGCGCTTCCTGATCCCGGCTGGCGGCGATGGCGATCACGGCGGTCGGGTGCATGTGATCGACGTGCCGGGCCGGGAGCAGCCCGTGCAAGGGCGTGTCGATCGAGCCGACGGCCGGGTTCAGGTTGTAGGTCGTGTGACGGTACAGATCGACCATCGCGTCTTCGATCGTGGTCTTGGCGCCGCGCGGCTCGGTGCGTTCGTACAGCGCCTGCAGCGAGAGCAATTTGGCCATGTCGAGCGAGGCGAAGTTGGCGCGGGTCGCGGTGCGCAGATCGCCGCCCGAGCCTTTGACCCACAGCACGTCGACGTCGGCGCCGGTCAGAGGATCGCGCATGTGGATCTTCGACGACGTGTTGCCGCCGCCGGTGTTGGTGATGCGCTGGTCGGCGCCGAGCAGGTTGCTGCGGTAGCGCAGCCGCTCGACCGGGTCCAGCGCGTCGGCGACGGCGTCGTCCCACAGGTAGCTGACGTGCTGGAATTCGTCACGGTGTTCGATCATGCTGAGTTCCCTTGTCCCTCGTCGTCGCCTGTTGGGGCGGCCTCGTTGGGGCGGCCTCGTTGGGGCGGCCTCGTTGGGGCGGCCTCGTTGGGGCGGCCTGTTGGGGCGGCCCTTGTGGCCGCCCTCCTGGCCGCCCTCCTGGCCGCCCCCCGTCCGTCAGCTCCGTCTCGACAGCACCTCGCGCTCATAGGCGCGGACGTCGTCCAGGTACGCCAGACCGACCGGCGCCTCCTGCTGCAGACAGTGATAATCCCACACCGCGCCGAAGGGCAGGCCGCGCAATTCCTCGAGCAGCGCGAGGCGGCCCGTGTAGTCGCCGGCCTCCTCGAGCGCCTGCAACTCGGCGCGCGGCTCGAGCAGCGCCATCAACAACGCCCTCAGCGTGTTGCGCGCGCCGATCGCCCAGGCCCCCACCCGGTTGATGCTCGCGTCGAAATAGTCGAGGCCGATGTGCACGCGTTTGAGGTTCCCGCCGCGCACGATCTCCTGCGTAATCGCCTGCAAGTCGTCGGTCAGCGTCACCACGTGATCGCTGTCCCAGCGCACGCCGCGGCTGACATGCAACAGGATCTCGGGCAGGTACAGCAACACCGCCGAGATCTTGTCCGCGATCGTCTCGGTCGGGTGGAAGTGCCCGGCGTCCAGACACATCAGGATCTGGCGCGACTGGGCATAGCCCAGATAGAACTCGGCCGAGCCCACGACGTAGCTCTCCGAGCCCAGGCCGAAGAGCTTGGGTTCGACGGCGTCGAGGTTGTGTTTCGGATCAAGCTTCTCGGCCAACACGGCGTCAAGCGCCTCGAGCAGGCGTTGGCGCGGGGCGACGCGATCGACGGGCGTATCCTTGTAGCCGTCGGGGATCCAGATATTGGTCACGCACGGCGTGCCCAGCGCCTGCCCGAACGACGCGCCGATGCGCCGCGAGGCGATACAGTGGTCGATCCAGAACCGCCGGATGCCCGGATCGGCGCTGGCCAGCGTGAAGCCGGCCGCCGATTTCGGATGCGAGAAACACGACGGGTTGAAATCGACGCCATGGTCGTTGGCCTTGGCCCAATCGCGCCACCCGGCGAAATGCTCGGGCCCGAGGGCGTCGCGGTCGACCCGCCTGCCGCCGGTCTCGGCGTACATGGCGTGCAGGTTAAGCCGGTGTCGCCCCGGGATCAGGCGGAAGGCGAGATCCAGATCGGCGCGCAGCTCGTCGGGCGTGCGCGCCTTGCCCGGGTAGTTGCCGGTGGCGGCGATGCCGCCCGAGAGCGCCTCGCCGGAGTTCTCGAACCCGCCGACGTCGTCCCCCTGCCAACAGTGCAGGCTGAGCGAGACGGCCGTGAGCGCCGCGAGCGCCTGCTCGGTGTCGACGCCGAGCTGGGCATAGCGCTCGCGCGCCAGAGCATAAGCGTTCTGCACGTAGGTGTCGCTGGGTGTCGTGGTCATAGGCTAGAAGATACTCTGCTTCAGATTGAACGCGGCACAGATCTCGCGGATCTCCTCTGGCGAGAGCCCTTCACCCGGTTCCCCGGCCGTCAGGTTGAGGTACTCGTACTTGGCGGCGGTCTCGGCATACTCGATCTTGTCGGCCGCGCGCTTGACCGACACATCCGAGATGGCCATCACGCCATGCTTGGCCCAGATCACGACCTTGTGTTCGCGCAGCGCCGCGACGTTGGCGGACATGAGCTCGGCCGAGCCGGGCAGCTTGAACGGCGTGTACCCGATGCCGTCCGGCAGCTGGATGATCAGTTCCGGCTGCCAGCGCAGCAGATGCCGATTGAGGTAGGTCTCGTCCTGATAGCGCGGAATGTGGCTCAGATACGTGAGATGCAGCGGTTGCGCGTGGATGACGGCGTGGAAGTTGCTGCCGCTCGCCTGGAGCTGGTCGTGGTGCACGGCCAGATGCGAATTGAACTCGCTCGTCAGACGCTGAAAGCGACGGTGATGCGAGACGTGCAGCCGGCCCGTCCGGCCGCCCGCGTCGACGACCAGCGCGCCGATGTTCGCGGCCGGCTCGTCGATGATTTCGCGCAGGCGCCGGCCCGAACCGCTCACCAGGAACGTCGCGCCAGCCAGCTCGGGCACCGGCTGCGGGAGCGTGACCGTCTCGGCGACCGGGAAGCGATTGCGCAGCTCGATCGGCCACTTGATGCACACCGAGATGTTGCCAGCCGCGCCCTCGCTGGCCTCGATCTCGGAGAGGCGATGACCCGCCTCGCCGATCATCTCGATCAGTTCGGGTAATTCGGGATAGGGTTCTTCCAACATCGTCGTGTCCTTGGCCGCGCCCTTCCGAAGTCAGGTCAGGTGAACAGGGGGTTAGGTTCTCTTGGCACAGGCCCGTTGACAATCATAGCCGCCGGGATATGATTGTCAACGATGAAAAACGAAAGCAAACGAAACCGCCCGCGGCCCGACGCGGACCTGTTTCGCGAAGAACGCCGTCAGCAGATCGTGCGCGTGGCCGAGAGCCAGCAGCGCGTCACGGTGGCCGGCCTGGCCGAGTTGTTCGCTGTCTCGCCTGTCACCATCCGCACAGACCTGGCCTGGCTCGAGCGGCAGGGCCTGCTCACCCGCACGCATGGCGGCGCGATGCCGGCCGCGCCGCAACGCATCGACCTGGCCTTCGCGGCCCGCGAGCAGGACCGCAGCGGCGAGAAGGAGCGGATCGGCGCGGCGGCCGCGCGTCTGATCGAGGACGGCGACAGCATCGCGCTGGACGCGAGCACGACGGTGCTGCAGCTTGGCCGCCACCTGCGCGGCACCCGCGAGATCACGGTGATCACCAACGGCATCCGTGTGGCCGAGGAGATCGCCAATTATCCCGGGCTGACCATCCTGCTCGTCGGCGGCCAGATCCGGCCGGCGGCGATGTCGGTGGTCGGCACCTGGAGCGAGAATCTCTTGAGCCGCATCAACATCGGCAAGGCCTTCGTCGGCGCCAAAGGCTTCACGCTCAACGAAGGGTTGACCGACGTCGACGGCGAAGAGGTCAAGCTCAAGCAGGCACTCGTCGCCGCCGCGCGCGAGACGATCGCCGTGATCGACCACACGAAGTGGGGCCAGGTCGGTCTGGCCACGTTCTGCCCCGCGCCGAACGTCCACCGCATCATCACCGATCGCGCGGCGCCCGCCGACCTCGTCCGCAAGGCCCGCCATCGCGGCATCGAGGTCACCCTGGTCTGAGGCGCGCCGACCGGCGGCCTAGGGCACGCTCGGGTCGAGCACAAGCGTGCCCGTCAGACGGACGTCCCGCGACGACGCGCCGACCTCCACGCCATACTCGCCGGCGACGACGCGCCATCGATCCACGCCCCACACCGCCCAAACCGGCTCACCGTCCGCGCCCACGATCTCGAGTGTCACGCGCCGCGCTTCGCCGGCCGCGAGCGCGACCCGCGCCCAGCCCACGAGCCGCCTCGGCGCCGCCGCGTCCGCCGGTAGACGCAGATAGGCCTGCGCGACCTCGACACCGGCACGCGCGCCGACGTTCTGCAGCGTGAACGTGACCCGAGCCACGGGTCGACCGTCGCGCGCGCCGATCTCGAGATCCAGATCACGATATGCGAACTGCGTGTACGACAGGCCATACCCGAACGCATACTGCGGCGAGATGTCGAGCGCGTCGTAGCCGCGATAGCCGACGGCCAGACCCTCCGTATAGTGCACGACCCCGTCGACACCCGGGTATTGCTCGGGTGTGCGCAACGGCGTCTCGTCAAGACCGCGTGGGAACGTGATCGGCAGCTTGCCGCCCGGGTTGACGTCGCCGACCAGCACACGCGCCACGGCAGCCCCCTGCTCCTGGCCCGCATACCACGCCTCGACGATCGCGGCGACGGCGGGCTCCCAATCGGCCACGGCCACAGGACCGGCGTTCATCAACACCACGACCGTGCGCGGGTTGGCGGCGGCGACGGCCGCGATCAATGCGTCTTGCGCGTTGGGCAGCGCGATGTCGGGTCGATCGATCGACTCGCCCTCGAAAGCGCGCGCCACGACCACGGCCACGTCGCAGTCGGCGGCGAGCGCCGCGGCGACCGCGATGTCGGGCGGGACCACGCCGGCCGGCGGCTGCCAGCCCAGCCTCACCTGCGCGTTGTGAACAAAGAACATGTCCGCGAGGTCGCCCGCGTACTCGACCCGGATCGCGATCGACACGCCTTCGATCAGGTCGAGCGACACCGTGCGGATCTGGGCGCCAGCCCCGGTCCAGAGTTGTTCGATGTCACGTCCGGGCGCGCCCGGCCAGGGCGCGTCGATCACGAGCTGCTCGTCGACCCAGAGCCGTGCCGAACCCAGGCTGGTCAGCGCCAGCGTGTAGGAGCCGGACGCCGGCGGCACGAGACTGCCGGTCCAGCGCGCCGAGATCTGCGCGCCAAGCTGCGGCGGCACCGGCGTCAGCCGTGGCGGCGCCACAAAGAGGCCCGGGATGTCGAAGAAACCGCGATTGACCTCGACCTGTCCGTCGATCCGCGTCAGGGCCGGGTCGCCCGAGAAGGTCGGGTTCGCCCAATACTCGGCCCGCAGACCGCGCGCGTCGGGGCCCTCGCCCGCCGGCCGCAACACAGCCGACGGGATCGCCGACGGGCCGTGCAGCAACACGCCCGGGCCGACGGGGTCCACACCCGGCGCATGAACGACACGCACGTCGCCGCCGAGGCGTTGGCGCAGCCCATCGAGCACGGAGACACCGCGGCCGGGCACGACCTGCGCGCTGCCGCCGCCGGCGGTGAGGTAATTGTCGACGTCCGGCCCGATCACGGCGATGGACCTTATCGCCGTCGGGTCAAGCGGCAGCAGGCCAGCGTTCTTGAGCAGCACCATGGCCTGTTCGGCGATCTCGCGCGCGACGTCGGCGTGGCGCTCGGCCGGGATCGGCGTGATCGCGAGCGGGCGCCCGACCAGGCCCAGGCCCAGCGTGGCGCGCAGGATGCGTCGGACCATGACGTCGAGATGCGCGAGCGGCACGTCGCCGCGCTCGACGGCTTCCCGCAGCTTCGGCCCCCACCAGCGCGGGCCGAGCTCCCAATCGAGCCCGGCGAGCGGCGCGTCGACCGTGGAATGCGTGGCCAGAAAGTCGCTCATCACCCAGCCCCGGAAGCCGAGTTCGTCGCGCAGCAGAGTCGTCAGCGCGAGCGGGCTCTCGCAGGCGAAGGTGCCGTTGATCCGGTTGTACGACCCCATCACCGAAGCGGCGCCCGCGCGGATGGCCGCGGCAAACGGCACGCAATAGAGTTCGCGCAGCGCGCGCCCGTCGACGCGAACGTCGATGGAGTTGCGCAGATGCTCCTGGTTGTTGACGATGTAGTGCTTGAGGCAGACCTGAACGGCGTGCGCCTGGATCGCTTCGACTTCGGGCACGACCAGACGCGCCTGCAGCAACGGGTCCTCGCCGAAGGCCTCGAACAATCGCCCCGCCACCGGCGCGCGCGCGATGTCGATCGCGGGCCCGAGCAGGACGTTGCGGCCGCAGGCGCGCATCTCGGCGCCGAGCACATCGCCGTAGCGCCGCGCGAGTTCGGGATCCCAGGTGGCCGCGAGCGCGATTGGCGCCGGCAGTGCCGTGGCGACGAGCCCTTCGGCGCCGGGGCCCGAGAGACGCACACCGGCCGGGCTGTCGGCCAGCGAGAGCGGCGGCAGGGGCGTATCGGGCCTGACCTTGTCGGGCTGCCCGGCCAGGTCATCGAGGCCCGAGACCAAATCGATCTTGTCGGCCAGCGTCAACCGCGCCAACAACTCCTCGACGCGCGCGTCAACCTCGGGTGAGTGATCCCAGCGGAGTTCGGGTGTCGTCATACCAGTCCTTCAGCATCTCGATACGAAAGAGTGCCAAGAACGGGTGCACCGTAGGGCGGGGCTCCGCCCCACGGAGCACCCGTTCTTGGCCCATCGCCTTATCTGACTGAGCGGTGCGATCAGTCGGTCGCGCCGACGGCCGCCAGCGCGTCACCGACAAGACGCAGCGTGGCGTCGTAGTTCGGCGCGAGACGCATCGCCTGACGCAAGGGCAGGTTCGGTTCGTTGGCGATGACGCCGCGCACGAACGCCGGCGCGCCGGCGCGTTCCAGGGCCGTCATCACCGCCGCACGCGCGCGGGCTTCGAAGAAGATGTCGCCGACCAGATCGTCGACCGTGTACGGCCCGCGCGTATCCGGGTCCTGATAGGGAACGGCCCACTGCCACGTCCCCGAGCCGACCTCGATCGGCGCCGCGTCGTTGCCCGGCAGGGTCACGCGCGCCGAGACGTTCGGCGGCACGGTGACATCGAGCGTGAAGGTGCCCGCCGCGATGCTCCAGGCGACCTCGACGAGGCCATAGGCCGTGATGTGGCGCGTCCGACACGTCGTCAGACCGCCGCCCGGCCGCGGGCAGATCGCCACGCGCCGAAAGCCGGGCGCGAGCGACGTCAGCCCGCCGATGGTGCGCACCATCCAATCGGCGACGGCGCCCAGTGCGTAGTGATTGAACGACGTCATCTCGCCGGGGTTGACCGACCCATCCGGCAGCAGGCTGTCCCACCGCTCCCAGATCGTGGTGGCGCCCATCGTCACCGGGTACAGCCATGACGGGCACTCGCGCTGCAGCAGCAGCCGATAGGCCGCGGCGTAGTGCCCGGTGCTGCACAGCGCGTCACAGATGATCGGCGTGCCGACAAAGCCGGTGCGGATGCGGTAGCCGCTTTCGCGTACCAGTTCGGCCAGACGATCGCCGGCGCGCTGCCGCTGCGCCGCGGTCGGCAACAGGTCGAAGGCCAGCGCCAGCGCATAGGCCGTCTCGGCATCGTTCATCAGCCGCCCGGCCGGCGTGACGTATTCGCGCACAAAGGCCGCGCGAGCCTCGGCCGCCAACGCCGCGTAGCGACGTTCGGCGCCGGCGCGACCGAGCACGCCCGCGGCCTGCGCGACCAGATCGGCCGACCTGGCAAAGTACGCGCTGGCGACGATGGTCTTGTCGGTGCGCGCCTGAGCCGGCTTGTCGGGCGGCGCCGTCGGGTCGAGCCAATCGCCGAACTGGAACCCCGTGTCCCAAAGTCGTTTCTCGCCGGCGATGGCCGCGACATGCTCGACCCACGCGCACATGCTATCGAACTGATCGGCCAGGATCTGCGGGTCGTCGAAGTGCTGGTGGAGCACCCACGGCACGATCGTCGCCGCATCGGCCCACGCGGCCGCCCCGGCGGCGCTGGCATCCAGCGCATTGGGCACGACATGCGGCACGGCGCCGCCGGACCGGTCCTGTTCGACGGCCAGGTCTTTCAACCAGGATCGCAGAAGCCCGCCCACGTCATATAAAAACGAGGCGGTCGGCGAGAACACTTCGAGATCGCCCGTCCAGCCCAGGCGCTCGTCGCGTTGCGGACAATCGGTCGGCACGTCGAGGAAGTTGCCGCGCATGCCCCAGACGATGTTCTGCAGCAACTGGTTGAGCATCGGGTCGGAGGTCTCGAGCCAGCCGGTGCGGATCAGATCGGAGTGCAGCACCACGGCCGTAAGGTCCTCGGGTTTGAGGATGCCAGGCCAATCGCTGACCTCGACGTAACGGAAGCCGTGGAACGTGAACCGCGGCTCCCAGGTCTCCTGGCCGCCGCCCTTTAGCGTGTAGCGATCGGTGGCCTTGGCATAGCGCAGCGGGCGTGTCGACAGTTCGCCCTGCTCGAGCACCTCGGCGTGACGCAGCGTCACGGTCTGGCCGGCGCTGCCCTGCACGCGGATCGACAATCGGCCGACCAGGTTCTGGCCAAAGTCGACGAGCGTCTTGCCCGACGGCGTGGTCGAGATCGAGACCGGCGCGAGCGTCTGGGTCCGGCGCATCGGCGGCCCGAGCGGGGCCTCGAGTGTTCGAAGATCCCAGTCGAGCGTGCGCGTCGGCTGCCAGGCCGTGTCGTCGAAGCCCGGCGTCGACCAGCCCGGCAGGTCGAGCCGCGCGTCGTAGGTCTCGCCGTCGTACAGACCGCTCATGCGGATCGGGCCGGTCGTCGCGCGCCAGCCCTCGTCGGTGACGATGCGCTCGCTCGATCCGTCCGCGTAGTCGACTTCGAGCTGCGCGAGCAACCCGAGGTGTTCGCCGTAGATGTTGCTGCGCCCGCCGCCGAAGCCGAGCCGGCCTCTGAACCAGCCGTCGCCGAGGATGGCGCCGATCGTGTTATTGCCCTCGCGCAGCAGCCCGGTGACGTCGAAGGTCTGATACCGCAGCCGCGCGTCGTACACGGTCCAGCCGGGCGCGAGCACGTGATCGCCGACGACCTGACCGTTCAGGTGGGCCTCGTACAACCCGAGCGCGGTGACGTACAACCGCGCCGTGCGGATCCCGGCGCGCAGCGTGAAGTTGCGTCGCAGGAACGGCGCCGGGTGCACGTGCTTGGGATCCTCGTCCCAGGCCGGAGCCGTGAACCGCGCGGCCCAATCGGTCGGCGCGAGCAGGCCAGCCTCGATCGCGATCGGCGCGCTCCAATCCGACACGCCGCCGTCGTTGCCCCAGACGCGCACGCGCACGGTGACACGTTCGCGCGAGGCAAGCGGCGCGAACGGCCAGGCGACGAGCACGCTCTGGTCCGACTCGATCCGGCCCGTCACGCCGCGTTCGCGGCCGGCCGCGTCGACGGCCTCGAGCGCATACGCGATCTGACGCCAGTTCTGGGCCGGCGTCTCGATCCGCCATGACAAGCGCGGGCTGGCCGTGCCGATCCCCAGCGCATCGGCGAGATGCTCGACGCGGACGCTCAATCCAGTCACAGAAGTCATGGCTTCACCTGATGAGTGTGGAAAGAGCCGCGAGGAATAGGGCGGGCCCTGGCGCGGGGCGAAGCTCCCTGCCAGGGCCCGCCCGACTCCTCGCGTGATCCTTCAATTGTTGTTGATCGTATGCGCCCCGGCGGGCAACGACACCGGCGGTCGACCCGGCAGATCGAGGGTCACGGGCACGGGCGAGTCGACGTCGATCGCGTCCGCGCCGACCGAGACCGTGATCAGGCCGTGCGGCGTCGGCACGGCGCCCTTCGCCCAGGCGAGTTCGCCGAGACGCGGCGCGATCCGCGCGCGCGTGTAGCCCGGCTCGGCGGGCGTGACCCCAAGCGTGTAGAAGACCAGGTCACGCGTCGGCGTGGCGCTCCAGCCGTGCACGCGCGTCCCCCAACCCCAGCATTCGCCGAGCGTGTCGTAGCCGTCGACCAGGAACTCCGACCAGCGCCGATAGAGCTCGGGCAGTCGATCCGCCTTCCCCGCCAGCGCCACGGCATCGTGCACGACGTAGCTCATGAACGGCTCGGCGATGACGATCTCGCGCTCGGCATCCCAATCCGTTTCGTAGATGCCCTGGAACTGCCGGGCCATCTTCTCTTCCGAGTAGTCGCCGGCGTTGCCGGTCCACGACCGGACGACCAGCCGCGCCGGGTCGGCGATGACGTCGATGATACGACCCCAGCGCTCGCGCGGGGCCAACCCCGAGGCGATCGCCAACGCGCCGGCGAGCTGGCTCATCTCCGGCCGCCGCGCGCCGTCGACGACATGATCGACGTACGAGCCGCGGCGTTCGTCCCAGAACACTTCGAAACCGACACGCGCCCTGGCGTACAGGCCCTCGGCCCAGCGTCGGCTGGCGTTCTCCTCGAGCCACGTCGCCATCTCGGCGAACTCGCGCAGCCCGCGCGCCCAGAGCGCGGTGAGCAGCGCCGTCGTGTCCTCGACCAGGACACTGGACCAATCGACGAGGTTCCACTCGACGACGTCCTTCAACACGCCCGTCGTTGTTTGAAACGGCGCATACCAGCGCAGCACTTGCTCGATGCCCGGCATGAGCGCCTTGACCACGTCGCGCTCGCCGCTGAACCGATAGCGATTGTAGACGCCGTGGACCCAATGCAAGGCCCAATCCGGGATCGTGTGCCCGCCCTCGGCCTCGATCTCGCCGGCGACGCTCATCGGCAGGATCCCGTCCGCGCGCGCCGAGTCGCCCAGAGTCACATAGTGCCAGGCCAGGCGCCAGTCGGTGTTCGTCGCCAGGTGCACCATCTGATGCACCACGGCGTCGCCGACCCAGGCACGCTGCTCGCGGGTTGGGCAGTCGATGAAGGCGTCGTGCGAATTGAGCTGCACCGTGCGGACCCCGGCGGCGTACAGGCGATTGAGCTCATCGTCGCTGCAGCTGAAACGCGCGCCGGGCTGCCAGGGGTATACGTGCTCGCGAACGGCGAAATCGGTCAGCGTGACGCGGCCGGCCGCCTCGTGCACGACCAGGTACGCGAAGCGAAAGCCGTTCGAGTCGAAGACCTGATGGACATCGTGATCGCCGCGTGCGACATAGCGCGTGCCGGCGTGTTGGCCGAGAAAACGGCTTGGGCCCGTGATCGGGTTCTCGACGTACGAGAGCTCGACCACGGCCCCGGCCGGCGCCTCGAGCGCGAACGCGACGAGCCCGGAGACGATCCGGCCCATGTCGACGATCGCGCGCGCGACGCCGTCGACCGGGACGTCGAGCGCGAGCGGCAGACTGTTCCCGGCGCTTCCCAGGACGGGCAAGCCGAGCGTGGCCTCGACCCGTTTGACCGGGTCGACGCCGGCCGCGGTCACCTGCCCCGCCAGGTAGTCGGCCTGCACACGCGTCGGTCGACGCATTTCGCCGCCGAGCGCCGCGATCGGCCGCGGGAACAGCGGGCCGTACGGGTCAGTCGGCGGCTGGGTGCGCGCGAACCCGCCGATATGCATGGCCGGGACGAGTTGCGCCGGGCCCCAGCCGCCGTCGTCGAAGCCGGGCGTCCGCCAGTCGTGCGGGAGACGCCGCGCGTCGAAGACCTCGAGCGGGATGCCGCCCGAGACCGACTCGCCGTCGTGCTCCAGCGCCAGCGGCACCCAGGCGTCGGACTTGCGGGCCTTCCAATTCGCGTCGCTGACGACCCAGCCCGCGTCACCCAGATCCGCCTCAAAGACCAGCACGCCGGTCTTGCCGAGGGTCATGTTGGGCACGGCCGGCTGCCAGTACGAGTTCGCGGCGCCGTAGTATTTGACGTAGACGGCCAGGACGTTTTCGCCCGACCGCAAATACGGCGCCAGGTCGAACAGATCGTAGTGCAGACGGCGCGGCTGGCTGCGGATCGGACCACGCGCGACGTCGTGCCCGTTGACCCATAACGCGTATCGCGAGTCGGCCGTGATCCGCGCCGGGACGCGGTCGGGCACTCGTGCGAGGCTGATGCGTCTGCGAAACAGACCGTGCGCCTCGCGAGCCCGCGGCTTGGGACCCCCCGGGAAGGCGGCGCCCGGCGTGATCGGCTCTTCGGGCACCCAGATCCAGTGCCCGCGCCAGCGGATCTCCGAGAAATCCTGCGGCGTGATGGTCATGCTCGTTCAGCCCTTCACCGCGCCGGAGGTCATGCCCGACACGATCTGGCGCTGGAAGAACATGAACAGCACAAGCGGCGGGATCGTGATGATGATGACGTCGGCGAAGAGCAGGTTCCACTGCGAATTGAACTGGCTCATGAAGCTGAACAGTGTCAGCTGCGCGGTCACGTTGGCGTCTCCCGGCAGGAAGTACAGCGGGTTCGAGAAGTCGTTGTAGATCGCGACCGACGAGGTCACGATCACGGTGACGATCGCAGGCCAGAGCAGCGGCACGATGATGTTGAAGAACAGCTGCATGGGCGAGGCGCCGTCCATGATCGCGGCCTCGTCGATCTCGCGTGGGATGCTGCCGATAAAGGCGCGCAGCACGACAATGGCGAAGGGCATCGCCAGCGCCACCTCGATGAAGATCAGGCCGACGAGCGTCTTGTACAGGCCGAGCCACTGCAGGAGGAAGAGCGTCGGCACGACGGCCGGCGGCAACACGAGCCCCGCGAACAGGATCGAGTTGACGAGGTTGGCCGTGCGGTCGTTGCGCCGCTGCATCACATACGCGACCATCGCGGCGAAGAGCACGATCAGGGTCACTGAGACCACGGTCAGCAACGAGCTGTTGAGCAGCGCGCGCCCCATGCGGAAATCACGAAACGTCAGCACCTCGGCCATGTTCTGCAGCAGCAGGAACTGACCGGGCAGCGTGAACTCGAACAGCCCGGCCTCCTGCCGCGACTTCGAGGCGGTCAACAGGATGAAGACGAAGGGCACGATGAAGAAGATGCCGATCACGACAAGCGCGATGGCATCGAGCCCGTAAGACTTGACGAGCTTTCCGAGTTTCATAGCTCCAGCTCCATTCGATTGAAGAAGCGCATGAGCGGATACGCGATCAGAGTCACGAGCAAGAACATCACGACGTTGCCGGCCGTCGAAAGCCCATAGAATCCCGCCTGATATTGCTTGAAGATCACGGACGTCAACACGTCGGAGGCGAAGCCGGGCCCGCCGTGGGTCATGGTCCAGATCAGGTCGAACGTGCGCAGACCGCCGATGAACGAGAGCAGGATGACCGTGAAGCTGGCGTTGCGGCTGAGCGGCAGGATGACGTGGCGGAACTCCACCCACTTGCCGCCCTCGAGCCGGGCCGCGTCGAAGTAATCGGTCGGGATCGATTGGATGCCGGCCATGAAGATCACCAGCGCCAGCCCGATCCCCTTCCAGACGTCGACGCCGACCACCGAGTACAGGGCCAGCGCGGGATCGCCCAGCCATTCGACCCGCCCGACGCCGAACGTCGCCAGCGCCTTGTTGATCAACCCCGTCGACGGCTGCATGAGCGTCGAGAACGTGATCCCGACGGCGACCGTGCTGACCAGCACCGGGAAGTAGATGACGCTGCGGAAGAAACCCTTGAGCTTGAGCACAGAGGTGAACAACACCGCCATCGGCAGCGCGATCAAGACTTTAAGCCCGCTGGTCAGGAAGGCGTAGATGATCGTGTTGCGGAAGGCGAGCTTGAGCTGCGGGTCGCTCAGGAAGAGCTCGTAATTGTCGAGACCGATGAAGGTCGCGTCGAACAGGGTCCAACGGGTCAGGCTGAAGTAGAACGCCATTGCCGTCGGAACCAGGAAGAACACGGCGAACAAGGCCACCGCGGGAATATAGAACCAGTAGGGGTATGTTGTCAGGACGCTTTTCGCCCGCGGCAGGTTATCCATGGTCAGTCCCACCTCTGGAGGATAGGGGCAAGAGGCGGGGCTCCGCTGGTCGGGTATTCGCCTCGACCAGCGGTGGCACCGCCTCTTGCGCTTCTACTTATTTGTCCCAGCCGGGCAGGCCGAGTTGCTGCGCCTGCTTCACCACGTCCTCGTCGTAGGCCTTTGCGCCGTCGGCGGCGCTCATCTGGCCCGAGCCGACCGCCACGCAGATCTGCTCAAGCGCCGGGCCCTTGATCGGCGAGAGGAACTCGAGCGCGGGGCCGGACAGGCCGCTATCGATGTACGCGGCGACGTCCTTGACGGCCGGGAGCACGCTGTCGGGGAGCTGCACGCCCTTGATCATGTACGGCCCGGTCGGCGGCACGGCCGTCGTGATGGCGTCGGAGCCTTCCTTCGAGGCGATGAAGTTGACGAACAACTTGGCCTCGGCCGCATGCTTCGTCGTCTTCGGGACGTACACGCCGCCGGCCACCCAGATCGTCGCGCCGGCCTTGGCCGCGTCGTCGCCAGGCACGCCAAAGAAGCCGATGTCGTTGACGTTGTCCGGGTATTGCGCGGCCAACGCGCCCATGACGAAGGTCAGCATCGGGTAATGCGCGCCCGTGCCCTCGGCCAGCATCTGGATGCCCTTGTCGAGCTTGTCGGTGGCGAAGTCGGCCTGGTACCAGCCCTTGTCGAAGCCCTCCTGCAGGTACGCGAAGCCCTTCATCGCCGCCGGGATGGTGGCGTACTTGGCCTTGTTATTGGTGTAGTCGTCGGCGAACGTCGGGACGGCCACCTCGACGTTGTAGTAGTCGGCCAGCACGAACAGCTGCGAGGTCCAGGTGTCGCCGTAGGTCGCGATCACGGGCGTGATCCCGGCGCCCTTGATCTTCTCGTTGTTGGCCTCGAACTCGGCCCAGGTCTTGGGCACGCTCAACCCGAGCTGTTCGTAGACCTTCTTGTTGTATAGGATGCCGCCGCCCGTCGCGGTGCCGTAAGGCGCGCCGTAGATGCGACCGCCGGCCGACACGGTCGGGAAGAAGGCCTCGGTCGTGTTGGCGACAAACGGCTCATCGGTCAGGTCGACCAGGGTGTCGGCCGGGTGCAGGGCCTGGAATAGCGAGCCGGAGTTATAGGCGAACACGTCCGTCATCTCGCCGGTGGCGAGGCGGGTCTTGACGATGTTGTCGCCGTCGCTGCCCTGGCCACGAGTCTCCAACTGCACGGTGATGTTCGGGTACTTGGCCTGGAAGGCCTTGATCACGGCCTCCGTTTGCGCGATGCTCTCCGGGCGATCATCCACCAGCATCGTGATCGTCACGGGTTCGGTGGACGGGGCTTCGGTGGCTGCCGGGGCTTCGGTGGCCGCCGGGGCCTGGGTGGCGGCCGGGGCCTGGGTGGCCGCCGGCGCGCAGGCCGTCAGCAGGAAAGCAAGCGCGAACAAGGCGCGCGAAGTCTTCACGAACGTCTGTCGAGCGTTCATCGGTCTCCTCCCAAAGGTGGATCGAAATTCAAGGTTGTGACGTTGGTAAAATGGGAGTCGGTACACACTCTTAGTTCAATCGGTTGTTCTGCCTCCTTCTGCGATCGAGCTTGAAAACCAGCCGCCAGCGGGTTCAGCTCTCCAGGGTGGGGTCAAGGCTGAGCGAGCTATTAACTGCCGCCCACCGGATTGAAAGATCTTGTGAGCAGGTGGGGTGTGTACCGTTTTGTTCACATCCCGCGCCGCGGCCGTTCAGGCGCCGCGTCCCCTGCCCGCTATCGTCATAGACAACTCCATCGGCGTGTCAGGTCAGCGCCCGGTCGGCGCCGGCGCGGTCGACTCTCGGATCCGCAGCTGCGTCGTCTGACGGATCATTTGGCGTGGCCGATCCGGGTCCTGGATGCGGCCGAGCAGCAACTCGAAGGCCTTGCGTCCGACTTCTGCCGCGTTCTTGGAGACCGTGGTCAACCGCGGCACGAGATAGTCGGCCATCTCGATATCGTCGAAGCCCAGGAGCGAGACGTCGCGCGGCACGCTCAGGCCCAGGTCGCCCGCGGCGCGCAGCGCGCCGATGGCCAGCAGGTCGTTGATGGCGATGACGGCCGTGGGCCGATCCGATCGGCTGAGCAGTGCGTGAGCCGCACGATGGCCGTCGGCGATGGTCGGCCCGCAATCGACGATCAGGGTCGGGTCGTAGAGACCGGCGACCGTGAGGCTTTCGGTATAGGGCTGACGCCGATCCTCGGCCAGCTCGGGGTCGCCCACGCCGTAGATCAGGCCGATGCGGCGGTGGTTGAGCGACAGCAGATAGGCGATCGCCTCGCGTGTGGCCGCGCGGTAATCGGAGCCCACGCAGTCGACGCCATAGTGATCGTCGACCTCGACGATCGGCAGCTGGCGTTCGCGCAGACGATCCAGGGTCCTGCGCGCCTCTTCCGAGGCGTCGATGAACGAAGTCGCCAGGATCAGGCCGTCGATACGCCGACCAGCCAGATCCTTGAAGACGTTGAGCGCATATTCCTGATTGAGGGCGATGCTGGAGAGCAGGATCTGGTACCCGGCCGCGCGCGCGGCCTGCTCGACGCCCGTGGCGTATTCGCAGAAGTGCGGGTTGCGCAGATCGGGGATGATGACGCCGATGGTGTGCGTGCTACCCGAGCGGAGCGCCTGCGCGCGGGCGTCGGGCTCGTAGCCCAGCTCCTCGATCGCGCGGGTCACGCGTTGATGGGTCTCGTCCGAGATCGGCACACGGCCGTCGGTCTGGCCGTTGAGGACATAAGAAACGGTCGCCCGGGAGACGCCGGCGCGGCGGGCCACATCCTGTTGTGTCGGGCGTTTCGTCAAAGAAGCCATCGACGTCTCTTCGCGCATCGCATCGCGTTGCGCATTGCTTTCACGAGTCACCTTACACGTGTAAGTACAATTAGATTAGCATGGTCGGGAATTCTCGGTCAATAACCAATTAGCTTCGAATTTGCTTCGATTTCTTTCGATCTGGGCCTATACTGTTATGGTTTCTTTCGAAAGGCCCCCACCCGACATGATCACCGACAATCGGCATGAGCAGTTGCTGGTCCACCTGAGCGCAAATGACCGCGCCTCCGTCGCTGAGCTGAGCCGCGTGCTCGGCGTCACGGAAGTGACCGTGCGCAAGGATCTCGAGCAGCTGCAGGCCCAGGGTCTGATCACGCGCGTCCACGGCGGCGCCGTGATCTCGGGTCGCGGGCAGCTCGAGCGGCGGCTGGTCGCCCGCGAACAGGAGCACCAGGCCGAGAAGCGCCGCATCGCGCGCGCCACGGCCGACCTCATCCAATCCGGCCAACGCATCTTCCTCGACGCCAGCACGACGGCGCTCTATGTCGCCCGGTTGATCAAGGATCGCCGCGACCTGGTGGTCGTCACAAACGGCCTCTATATCGCGCTCGAGCTCAGCTATTGCGAAGGGATCTCGACTCTCGTGCTCGGTGGGTCGCTGCGTCCGCGGTCGAACTCGTTGGTCGGCAATCTCACCGAGGAGCCGATCCGGCGTCTGCGGCTGGACCTGGGCATCTTCGGCGCGCGCGGCGTGACCGGCCGGGATGGGTTGATGGAAGGGGACCTCGACGAGGCGCAGCTCAAGCACAGCCTGGTGCGCGCTTCGGCCACGGTGGTCGGCGTCGTCGATTCGAGCAAGTTCGGCGCGCGCTACCTCAACGCCTTTGCGCTGCCCGATGAGATCCACCGTCTGATCACGGACGCGCAGGCGCCCGAGGCGGCCGTGGCGGAACTGCGCGCGCACGGGGTCCGGGTCGACCTGGTCTAGAGCCGGACCCCGTGCCCGCCTCTACGGGCGGCGCAGCGACGGAATGGGGAGCAGGTTGCGCGCGACCCAGGTGGTGTCGGCCACGCGGTGGGTCACGCTCGTGTTGGTTTGCGAGGTCGCGGTCACGGTGCTCACGTCGGCTGTCCCCGCCGGATAGGTGCCCGCCGGCACGCTCACCGTCACCGTGACGACCGCGCTTTGACCGGAACCCAGCGTCACCGGGCCGTTCACCGTCGCGCCGTTCACGCTCACCGTCAGAGCGCCCCACCCGCGCGTGCTCGTCAGGCCAAGCGTGTACGTGTCGGTCGTCGCGCCCGTGTTCTGCAACGTGTGCCGATAGACGACCGCCGCGCCGGCGCGCGTGACGACCAATCGATCGCCCGCGAACACGAAGGAAGCGCCCGGCGCCGCCGCCAGGCCGTGCGGGCCGCCGTTCGACGGCGTCGTGGCATGACACACCGTACAGGTGTCGATGGGCCCGGCGTGCCCTTGCAGCTCGATGAATTTGATCGCGTCGTTGGCCTCGCGGCTCGGCGCGATGGCGTGCGGGCTGTCGTGACACGCCGCGCAGTAGATTCCGCCGTGTTGGGTCGAGAGCCGGTACAGCGCGTGGTTCTGCTGATATTCGCCGGTGTCGTGACAGGTGTCGCAACGCGGCTCGTTGAGCCATGGGTTCGGGTTGGTGGCGACCTGGCGCAGGCTGCCGTGGCAATCGGTGCACGTCATCCCGTGTTCCTGCGACATGACGTCGCGCAGACAGAGCGTCTGCGGCCCAGGGTGACAGTTGTAGCAACCGGCCTGCGTGCTCGGCACTTCGCCGGAGTGTTTGTCGTGCATCGCGTTCGACAGGTTCGGCACCTGGCCGTTGCCGGGGGTCCCCAGCGCGTTGGAGGCATGGCAACTGGCGCACAGCACCGGCCGCGACGACATGAGATGCGTGCCGTTCTCGCGGTCATGCGTCGTCAGGATGTTGGTTTCGACCCGACCGGTGGCCACGCCTTCATTGCCCTCGCCGTTATCTGAGTGACAGGTGTCGCAATGCATCTCGGTCGAGACCGGCGCCACGACCGTCGTGCGCGCCAACTCGGCGCCAGTGGCGTCTTCGATGGCGACCACTGTCGCCAGTTGGTACGGGTATGGCGTCGTCGGCGCGCTGTCACGGAACTCCGTCAGCGGGATCCCTTCGGCCACGTAGTGATCGCCGGAGAGCGCGAACGTGCCCGACAGACCGTTGCCCTTCAGACCGACGTTGTCGGGCAGCGGCGCGGGCAGGTTGAAGAGCGTCTGGGCATAGGTCCAGAAGTTCGACTTGCCCACCGAGTACGTGTTGTCGGGAAACGAATAGCGGATCGTGACGCCCGAGGTGATCAACTGCGGCGGGTCGCCGACGCGCAGCACCTGGGCCATGAGCGTGTTGTATGGCGGTAGCACCGCGAGATCGCGGAAATCACGGTTGTAGCAGTGCATGCCCAGGTCGTTCCAGGCCAGAAGGACTGTGTTGCTGCCGGCCGCCGTCGCCGGTGTGGCGCCGCGCCAGATCGCCATACCGGCCACGCCGACAAGCGCGGCCACCACGAAGGAGAACAGCCCGGCGCGTTGACTCTGTCTCTGCATGTCGACCTCCTGATTTCGCTCGGTGAGCGCGCTGCCCGGTGAAATTCAAGACCAATCGCATCCACAAACAAAAAGGTCAGGCTGTGCCAGCCCGACCTTTTGCCGTGACATCCACGTCTTTTCCGCGAAAACGCCGCCTCATGTCATCACTTGGAACAATCCGGGTTTGACGTTTAGATGCGGAACCGGGAAAAAGGTTACGGGTGGTTGTCGCGCCGTTCTCTGTTTGGACTCACGGAACGACCCGCTGCGGTATAGCCGCTGGTGTCCGGTTGCGCGGCGTGCGGATAGAATCTTCCCAGGAGCCCAGCATGGATGCCACCCAGGCCAACCTCGCACTTGGAATAGTCCTGTTCCTGATCCCATTGACCATGGCCCTGGTCGTCCCCGTGTACCACAAACCGACGACGGCGATCGCCTGGCTGTTGTTGATCGCGATGTTCCCGGTGGTCGGGCTCGTGCTGTATCTGATCTTCGGCGGCACGAAACTGCCCGAACAGCGTCGCGCCCAGCAGCGCCGGATGGACGAATGGATCGCGGCCCGCGTCGCCGAAGTCCGGCAAAGCCCGGGCCTGGCGCCGTATTTCAACCCGCCGATCCCGGCGTCATATCAGCCCTTCGCGCGTCTCGGCGCGGCGCTCGGAAGCCTGCCGGTCTGCGGCGGCAACGCGATCGCGCTGGTCGCGGGCCAGGAGGCGTTCCTGAAGCGCCTGACCGACGATATCGACCAGGCCCGCCACTACGTGCATCTCGAGTTCTTCGCCTTCAGCTGCGACGATGAGACCGAGCCCGTGTTCGCCGCGCTCGAACGCGCGATGGCACGCGGGGTGCGCGTTCGGGTGCTGATGGACCATTTCGGCTCGATGGTGTACTCGACCTACAAGACGACGCGCCGGCGTCTGAAACGCGCGGGCATCGACCATCAGCTGATGCTGCCGATCCGGCTCTTCGACCGCGACTTCTCGCGCTTCGATCTGCGCAATCACCGCAAGCTCGTCGTCATCGACGGCGCGGTCGGTTACACGGGCTCGCACAACCTCATCCGTCGCAACTATTTCCGCACGGACGCCGTGACCTACGACGACCTGGCCGTGCGCGTCGTCGGGCCGGTGGTCGGCGAGCTGCAGGCCGTGTTCGTCACCGACTGGCATGCCGAGACCAACGTCGTCCTCGCGCCGGAGAATTCGCCCGAGCTGGCGACCGGCTTCGTCGTCGGCGGCAAGGCCCTGGCGCAGATCCTGCCGAGCGGGCCCGGACACGCGAGCGCCAACAACCTTGCGCTGTTCGCGGCGCTCGTCCACGCCGCCCAACGCGAGCTGGTGTTGATCACGCCCTATTTCGTGCCGGACGAGAGCCTGTTGTTGGCGCTGACCACGGCCGCCCGACGCGGCGTCGACGTGACCCTGATCAACTCCGCCGCGTCCGATCAATTCCTGGCCTATCACGCCCAACGGTCGTACTACGCGGAGCTGCTCGCCGCCGGCGTGAAGATCCGGCTGTACGAACCGCCGGTTCTGCTGCACGTCAAGACCATCCGCGTCGACGACGAGATCGCCGTGATCGGGTCGAGCAACCTCGACATCCGCTCGTTCCAGCTCAACCTCGAAGTCACGATGGTCGTCCCGGACCGCGACGCGGTGGCCGACCTGCGCCGGGTCGAGGCGCACTATCTGCAGCGCTGCAGCGTGCTCGACCAGAAGACCTGGCTGTCGCGCTCGTGGTTCACGTGGATGAAGGAAAACGTGGCGCGCCTGACCTCGGCGCTGCAATAGCCGCTGCCGGCGTCCGGCGGTGCCGGGCGCGGCGGCGTCGGCCCACTTGAGCATGGCCGAGTCGCACGCCGGCCGGTGAGGTCATTCCGTTTCGGCGTTGGACCGTTGCCTCATCCTTCGGCGCCTTCGTTCCAGCCTCGGCGAACCTGAATTCCCGGGTGGAGTACGGAGTGTTGGTCGCGCCAGAGCGATCGCACCGATCTGTGAGGAAAACGGACTTGGCCGCGAATGGCCGCCTTGCACGGCTTTTTGTGACTACTCAGCCGTGATGGGTAGACGAGGTAATAACCGGGGTGCACCAAGGGTCGGGGCTCCGCCCCGGACCCCTTGTGTGATTAATCAACTTCCTGTTTGGCTGAGCAGTTACTGCGTTTCGCGAAATTCGCGGCATATCTTTCTTAACCGAGAACAAGATGCGATTGCTCAGTCGGTCGCGCGCCGCCCCGCGCGGTCGACGATGCTGGTACGATCCGACTGTGGCCGAGTTCACGCTCCTGACGCTCAACGCCTTCGGGCTGCCGTTGTTCCTGGCCAGCCGGCGCTGGCCGCGACTGGTGCGCGAGCTGCACCGGCACCCGGTGTCGGTGTTGTGTCTGCAGGAGGTTCAACAGAACTTCTATTTGAAGCAGCTGCTGCGCGACCTGAAAGGCTATGAGCATTTCGCCTATCACCCGCATCGGCTCGCACCGCGCGGCGGGCTGTTCACGGCGTCGCGTCTGCCGGTCGAGCGCAGCCAGTTCTTGCCCTACGACCATCGCGGGCGCTGGTTGAGCGCCGCGGCCGGCGATCGACTGCTCGGCAAAGGCTGGCTGGCCACTCACCAGCGGCACGGCGGGCTGGACGTCGTCGTACTGAATACGCACCTGAACGCCAACTACTCCGGCGACTGGAGCCCGGCCAACGGCTTCTCACGGGTGCTGCTCGGCCAGGTGCGCCAGCTTGCGGCCCATGTGCGCGCCCTGCCGGCTCCGATGCGATGGTGATCGTGTGCGGGGATTTCAATTTCCCGCGGGCGAGTTTCTTGTATCGCGAGCTATTCCACGACACCGGCCTGATCGACCCCCTGGCCGACGACCCTCGCCCGACCTACCGGCCGTTCTCTGTGATCCCCGCCCGTTATGCGTTGCCGATCGACTTCGTTCTGGTGCGCCCGCCGGCGCGTCTCGCCATGGACATCCACGCGGACATTCGCCCGTTCGAAGACTCGTCGGCGCTCCATGCCCGGAGACGCTTCCTCACCTACGATCACTGCGCCCTGACACTGAAGTTGAGTTGGCCCGACCGGATCGTCCCCGCCCGTTGAACACCCAAACGTGAACCGACGCGAATCTCGCGAATGGACCGTGCGATACGGCAACTCGCGTTTATCGTGCAATTTGGGGCGAGCCTCGCCATCCCCACCCCTAGGGTGCGATTGCTCTGACATCACACCCTAGGGCGATCGCGTCTTGTTTCCCGATCCCATTGATTTACCGCGAATTGGTAACGGCTCAGCCAGGCAGGACGATGGGCAGAAACGGGGTGCTCCGTGGGTCGGGGCTACACCCC
>JBGAJV010000119.1:0-5604 GCA_044224715.1 Anaerolineales bacterium
GCCGCCGCCGCTTCAGTTTTGGATCGCGAGCTGACCGCAGCCGGCGGCCACGTCGATGCCGCGGCGGACGCGCACGGTGCAGGCGACACCGTGGGCCTCGAGCACGGAGCTGAACTTCGCGACGCGTTCGCGCGTCGAGGCCTGGCCCGCATACCCGGCCGTCGGGTTGAGCGGGATGACGTTGACGTGACATAGCAATCCGGCGGCGCGCTTGGCTAGCGTCTCGGCCTGCTCGGGCGTGTCGTTGACGCCAGCGATCAACGCCCACTCGAACGTGATCCGGCGGTGCGTGGTGGCCGTGTAGTAGCGGGCCGCGTCGAAGACTTCGGCCAGCGGGTAGCGTTTGTTGACCGGCAGGAGCTGTGCGCGCAGCTCGTCGGTGGCGGCGTGCAGTGAGATCGCGAGGTTGACCTGCCTGTGTTCGTCGGCGAAGCGGCGGATTGCCGGCGCCAGACCGACCGTCGAGATCGTGATCCGCCGCGCGCCGAAGTTGAACCCTTCGGGGTCGTTGAGGATGTCGCAAGCCGCCAGCGTGGCGTCGTAGTTGTGCAGGGGCTCGCCCATCCCCATCACGACGATGTTGGTCAGGCGGTCGTCTTTGGCACGCAGCTCGCGGGCATACCACAGCACCTGGGCCACGATCTCGCCCACCTCGAGGTGGCGCAGAAACCCCATCTGCCCGGTGGCGCAGAACACGCATCCCATCGCGCAGCCGGCCTGCGACGAGATGCAGGTCGTGCGGCGCCGCGCATAGCCCATCAACACCGACTCGATCGCGCGCCCATCGGGCAGCCGGAACAGCAGCTTGCGAGTCTGCCCATCGCTCGAACGCGCTTCGTTCGCCGGGGTGAGACCGCCGAACGTGAACGCCTCGGCCAGCCGTTCGCGCAGCTTCTTGGGAAGCGTGGTCATCGCGTCCGGGTCGGGCGCGAGGTCGTGATACAACCCCGTCCAGATCTGATCGGCGCGATACCCCGGCTCACCCCAGCTCTTGATGTGCTCGCGCAACGCATCGCGCGTCAGGTTGTAGATGTTGATGGGCACGAGAGGAATCTTATCATCCGCCGCCAGGGGAGCAGCGGCCGCCGTCAGGGCAATCGCATCTCAATGCGGGGATAGCGGATGTCGCCGCAATTGGCAACTGTTCAGCCGCTAACGGGGAATACAGGGCGAAGAGCGGCGTGGGCCCGGCGCAGGTCGGTCAGGATCAAGCCGCGACGGTAGAGCAGGCGGGCCGAGCGCGGTTCCTGGCGGAGCGCGTCGGAGATATCGGCCAGTGCCGAGAGCGGATCGCCGCCGGCCAGCTGGATTTCGGCGCGATGCATGCGCGCCGTCACGGCGTCCGGGTTGCGCTCGAGAGCCTCGCCATAGTCGCGCAGGGCGGCCGAGTAGGCGTCCTGGCCCTGATGGATCTCACCACGGAGCACCACAAGCCCGGGATCGAGCGGGGCCAATGCGATGGCGCGCTCGACGCTGAGGAGCGCCTGTTCGAATTCCTGAAGCTTGAGGTAGATGCGGGCCTGGAGCGCGTAACAGCGCTCGGCCAACCTGGGCTCGCGTTCGCCCAGCAACTCGAGGTCCTGCACCAGGCGGCGCGCCTGAGCGCGGTCGGGCCGCTGCGCGTCTGGCCCGTCAAAACGCGCGATCACGACCTCGACATCGAATAGAAAACGATCGTCAGACCACATCGGCGTCCGACCTGCGCCCGAAGGTGCTTCCTGCAACATGCGTTCAGTGTAAGGCCGAGATCACCGGCGATTCGGGCGCGGGCCGGTTGGCCTTTGTGGGCGCCGCCGTCAGCCGGCAGCCAGCCACGTCGTCAATTCACGGATATCGGCCATCACCCGCGTGGGCTGGACGGCGCTGGTCTCCAGATCGGCGCGGGTCGACACCCCCGACAGGACGAGCACGCTCGGCATCCCCGCGCGAACCGCGCCGGCGATATCGGTGTCGAGCCGGTCGCCTACGGCCAGGGCGTGCGCCGGCGCGACGCCGAGCTGGCTGAGGATCAGCTCGTACATGGTCGGCTCGGGCTTGCCGATGATCTCGGGCGTCACACCCGTGGCCGCCGTCAGGGCCGCCAGGATGGCGCCGTTTCCGTGGGTGGTGCCGTGCTCCGACGGGACGGTCAGGTCGGGGTTGGTGCCGACGAACGGCGACCCGGCCCGGATGTTGAGGGTGGCGGTAGCGAGTTTGTCCCACGACAGGCCGCGGTCCATGCCGCACACGACCACGGCCGCGCCGGTCTCGTACAGGCCGAGCAACTCGAAGCCGGCGGCCTCCATGGCGCCGCGGATGCCGTCCCCGCCGATGACGTAGACCTTGCGGCTCGGAAGCCCGCGGGAGGCCAACACCTGGGCTGTCGCCACGGCCGAGGTCATGATCTCGGCCACGTCGACGGCCACGCCAAAACTCGCGAGTTTGGCTTGATATTGCTCGCGGGTCTGGCTGGCGTTGTTGGTCGCCAGCACCACTTTCAGCCCGCGGTGTCGGATGGCGCTGAAGAAGTCGACCAGGCCGGGCAGGGCGCGATTGCCCTCCCAGAGCACGCCGTCCATGTCGACGATCAAGGCCTGCACATCAGCGGATGCAACCATGGTCCCCCTGGTCTGAACCGGTCCGGATAAAAAGAGAGCCGCAGAGACGGCTGTCCCTGCGGCTCCGGGTGATCATCGTCCGGCCCTTACTTCTTGGACCCGCCGAGCCGGGACCCAGCCTCGAGCGGCTGCATGACCTCGTCGATCACGCCAAGCTCGACCGCCTCGTCGGGCGTCATGTAGTAGTCGCGGTCGGTGTAGCGCCGGATCTGCTCCTCTTCCATCTTGGTGTGACGGACGAGCAGCTTGTTGATGCGATCGCGCTGGCGCAGGATTTCCTTGGCGGCGATTTCGATGTCGGACGCCTGGCCCTCGGCGCCGCCGAGCGGTTGGTGCATGTGGATCGTGGCATTTGGCAACGCGTAGCGGCGGCCGGTCGCGCCGGTGAGCAGCACCGTGCCCATGCTGGCCGTCATGCCGACCGCGATCGTGCTGACCGGGGCCTCGATGAGGTGCATGGTGTCGTAGATCGCGTAGCCCGAGTTGATCACGCCGCCGGGCGAGTTGATGAACATCTGGATCTCGCGCTTCGGATCTTCATGGTTCAGCCACAGCAGCTGAGCCACGATCAGGTTCGCGACCTGGTCGTTGATCGGCGTGCCGAGGATGACGATGCGCTCCTTGAGCAGCAGCGAGAAGATGTCGTAGGCGCGCTCGCCACGGCCCGAGCTGTCGATCACCATCGGGACCAAAGCAGTTGGGTTGATCATGTCCTTCGTTCCCTTTTTGAATGACAGACCGAAGACGAATTGCCGCGCCGGTCCGTCACCACTGCGCCGTCGTCGGTCGGTGTTACGCGTTTTCCGCCGGGCTCTCAGCCGCGGCCTGGGCGGGCGCCGCCGGCGCCGGGTCGGGCACCGTCTCGCCGCGGGCGATCGCCATCAACCGCTGCATGGCGCGGTCGGTCAGCATGTCGACCGTCAGCGACCGGCGGGTGGCGTCGGCGTTCAGGGCCTTGCGCATCTCGTCGGCGCGCTCGCCCCACATGGCGCTCAGTTCATCGATGCGCCCGACGACTTCTTCGGGCTGCAGATCGATGCCCTCGAGCTCGACCAGCTTGCCAAGCACCAGCGCCCGCTTGAGACGCTCCTCGGCGTTCGGCTTCTGCTCCTCGCGGAAGGCCTCGCGGGTCTTCTTCTCGATCTTGAGATAGTCCTCGAGCGTCAGGCCCTGATCGCGCAGGCGATGATCGAGGTTGTGGATGATGTCATCCATCTCTTGCTCGAGCAGCACCGGCGGGTACTTGACGGCCGCGCCCGTGACGACCTGGTTGAGCACCTTGTCACCATACTCGCGGTCCGACGTGCGCTTGGCCTGATTCTCCAGGTCCAGACGCACCTTGGCGCGCAGATCGTCGAGCGACTGGTAGTCGCCCAGCGACTTGGCCAGGTCGTCGTTCCACTCGGGCAGGGTCTTGCTCTTGACTTCCTTGACCGTCACTTCCCAGTGCGCGGGCTGACCGCGCAGCGCCTCGTTGGCGTAATCTTCGGGGAAGGCGAGATCGAACTTCTTGGTCTCGCCGGTCTTCAGGCCGACGAGCTGCTCCGAGAAGCCCTTCATCGGCCATTCGGCCGAAGCGTCGAGCTGCGTGCTGACGTCCTTGTCGGCCAGCAGGAAGTCCGACGGGTTCAGGCCCTCGTTCAGGAAGCCGCTGATGTCGAGCGAGACCATATCGCCCAGCTGCGCGGCCCGGTCGACGGGCTCGAGCACGGCCTGGCGTTCGCGCAGGCTATCGAGCACGCGCGCCTGCTCGTCATCGGACACGGCCGGGGCCGTGTAGTCGACGCGAACGGCGCGGTAGTCGCCGAGCTCGACCTCGGGCTTGAGCGGCACCGTGAAGGTCAGCGACATCGGGCTGAGCTTGAGATCGGTGAGCGCGCCGGGGGCATAAGCCTCGATCTTCTCCTGATCGAGCGCCTCTTCGTAGATCTTTGGCCCAAGCTCGTCCAGCGCGATCTCATACAACGCCTGCTCGCCGAACTGGCGCCGGACGGCGGCCAGGGGCGCGCGGCCGGGGCGGAAGCCGGGCAACGGATAGCGCTTGCTCAACTGCCGCGCAGCGCTCTCCAGCGCCGGCTTGACGCGTTCTTCGGACACCTCCACCTTGAGGGTCAGGGTCCGGTCTTCATTGGGTTGGGTTTCGACCTTAAGCACTGTTTCCTTCCGTCGCCCAAACCTGGGCCAGTGTAGCTCGCCAGTATTGGCGGAGTATAAGATGCCGTCCGGTCAGGCCTGCCTGTTTCGGCAGCGGAACCGGTTGGATCAGTGGGGAAGGAGGGAGTTGAACCCTCACGGGTTGCCCCGACGGATCCTAAGTCCGTTCTGTCTGCCAATTCCAGCACTTCCCCGATGGCAGCAGACGATTATAACTTAAGGCGAAAACGCCACGGCGAGACCGGCGGCGCGGTGCGCAAGCACGAGTTGATGCTGTTGGCAAACCCGCTCGCACGTTGTCAGAAGCCCCGGAATGGGCCGGACCGGTACACGGATAGCACGGATCAGCCGGATCACACAGAAGCATCTCAAATGGCTCCGTGCCATCCGTGGATATCCGCGGACATCCGCGTGATCCGTGTACTGGGCCAGCTGTCTGAATTCGGTTCGCCAACAGGATCACGAGTTGTCAGGCAGGGATTCGTGCCACGAATCACACGGATTTGTCACCCCGCGCAATCCGCGTCAATCGCGGAGAAGAATGCCCTGCGTTCCCGTGCTTTGACACGGCCCGGGCAGGGCACTGGGTGGCTCCGCAACCCCGGCCGCGCCCCGCGACGCAGGTCGTCTTTCGCCCAACTTCGCGGCCTGCGCTAAGATAGGCGCATGTCCATCGCCGATTCCCCGTCGCGACCGATGACAACGCCCGGCGAACCGCCGCCCGGTCTGCAGCGCGAGCCCATCCGCGTGCTCGCGGTCGACGACGAAGCCCGCAATCTTGAAGTGCTCCAGCTGTCGCTGACGGCGCCGGAGTTCAATCTGCGCGTCAGCGACGACAGTGAGGCCGCGCTCG
>JBGAJV010000060.1:0-39079 GCA_044224715.1 Anaerolineales bacterium
ATCGGCGAGTCCCAGGTGACGACCTTGACACCGGCGTCGACCGCGGCCTGGACGGCGGGCTCGATCTGATCACCGGCGTTGTTGGAGATCATGATGGCGTCGCGGCCCTGGGTCGCGGCGTTGGTGACGATCTCGATCTGACCGGCCACCGAGTTCTCGGCCGTCGGGCCAAGGAACTCGGCCTCGGTGGTGCCCAATTCCTTGGCGGCTTCCTTGGCGCCCTCGTTGGCCTGGTCGAAGACCGCGATGCCCGTGAACTTGGGCAGCAGGATCGCGTTGAAGTCCAGCCCGGGCTTGGCCACGACGACGTCGCCGCCGCCCGCGGGCGCGACGACTTCACCGCCGATGTTGTCCTTGGTGTAGACGGTGAAGGGTCCCATCAACACGCGCAGACCGTTATCGCGGGTCGGGTCTTTCTCGATGGTGTAGGTGCCCATCCGCCCGGCGTTGAACTGCTCGCCTTCCACGCCCTTGATCTGGCCGGTGGCCAGGCCATAGCTGATGTAGTAGGTGAGGTAGCCGAGGTCGACGAAGCTCCACAGCGCGAACTGCGGCGCGCAGCCGGAGTTGGTGTATTCGACCATCTCGGCCGGGAGGCCGAGACCCGAGACCTTGACCTTGTCGCACAGACCCTCGTCCTGCATGGCCTTGGCGGCGGCGGCGATGCCGACCGTGGTGGGGGCCATGATCAGTTTGAGGTTCGGGTGCTTGTCGACGAGGGCGAGGGCCTGGTTGTAGGAGTCCTCGGACTTGTCGTTGCCGTAGACGGTGTCGACAAGGGTGAGCTTCGAGTACTTGGGATCCTTGAGGGCCTCGTTCATCGACGCGATCCAGGCGTTCTGGTTGGCGGCGTCGGGGGAGGCGGAGAGGACGGCGAACTCGCCGCCGTCGGCGCCCATGATCGAGAGGGCCATGTCGGCCATGACCTGACCGGTCTCGTCGAAGTCGACCTGGGCGACGAAGACGCTCTCGCCCTTGGCGGACGGGATCGGCGAGTCCCAGGTGACGACCTTGACACCGGCGTCGACCGCGGCCTGGACGGCGGGCTCGATCTGATCACCGGCGTTGTTGGAGATCATGATGGCGTCGCGGCCCTGGGTCGCGGCGTTGGTGACGATCTCGATCTGTCGTTGGCCTGGTCGAAAACCGCGATGCCCGTGAACTTGGGCAACAGGATCGCGTTGAAGGGTTTGCCGGTCTCGAAGGTCACTGGCTCGCCGGACACGGCGGCCTCGGTCGCCTTGGGCGCTTCGGTGGCCTTGGGCGCCTCGGTGGGTTGCGGGGCGTTTGTGGCCGGGGCCGCCGTGGGGGTCGCGGCCGGGGCGCAGGCGCTCAGCAGCAGAGCCGCGCTGAGGAAGGCGCCCATCCATTTTCGCGTCGTATGCATCGTCAGACTCCTCCTGGTGAATTGCGGTTCGTCATGGAAACGGCGATGGGGATGTCGTGCGGGTCACCTCCTTACGTGGGGCCGGCGCGGCTCACCCGCGCGCGGCGCAGGCCGCTGACGAGATTGGGCCCGAGTACCGACAGGATCAGCAGCGCGCCGATGATGCCGGTTTGCGTGTTGGCCTCGACGTTGGCGAGGCCGAGCCCGTTGCGCATGTTGAGGATGATCAAGATCGACAACCCGACCCCCACCAGGCTGCCCGACCCGCCGAAGATGCTCACGCCGCCCAGCAGCACCATGGTGATGATGTCGAGCTCGAAGCCCTCGCCCGTGCTCGCGCGCACCGCGCCCAGCCGCGCCGCCAGCAGCACGCCGGCCAGCGCCGCGACGAAACCCGAGAGCACGAACAGACTGAGCTTGACCCGGCGCACGTCGATGCCCGAGTAGCGCGCCACCTCGGCGTTGTTGCCGATCACGGTCACGTAGCGCCCGAACGCGGCTGACTGCAACACGATCACGGCGATCACGGCCATGCCCGCGAAGATCAACAAGGCCAGCGGGATCGGGCCGAGGACGGGCCGCTGGCCGAGCGTGTTGAACCACTCCGGAAAACCGCCGATCGAGCGGTCCTCGACCAGCATGCGCGCCATCCCGCGAAACCCGATCAGACCGGCGAGCGTCACCGCCAGCGACGGCAGGCCCATGCGCGCGATGAAGAAGCCCTGCACCAGCCCGGCGAGCGCGCCGACCGCCAGCGCGAGGATCACGCCGACCGCGAACGGCGCCGCGCCGCTCTCGTGCACGACGGCGACCACGCAGGCCGCGAACCCCATGACCGACGCCACCGACAGGTCGATCTCGCCGTTGATGATCACGAACGCCATCATCAGCGCGACGATGATCTTCTCGATCGACAGCTGGAACAGGTTGATGAAGTTGCCGACGCCCAGGTAGACGGGGGAGAGCGCGATGTTGAGCGCCACCACGACGATCAGGATCAGCAGGAGCAGGCCTTCCCAGCTGCGCAGGCGTTTGAAGCTAAGCCGCATGGCGCTCCTCCGGGTTGGGCGTCGGCGCGGGCTTGGCCTTGAGCGGATCGACGATCCACAACCGGCGCAGCCGCCCCATCAGCACGTAGTCGGTCGCGACGGCCAACAGGATGAGCAAACCCAGGAACGCGTCGCGCCAGAACTCGCTCACGCCGGGCATGCGCGTCAGGCTCTGGTTGAGCGTGTCGATCAGGATCGCGCCAAGCAGGGCGCCGAGCAGCGTGCCCGAGCCGCCGGCCGTGCTCACGCCGCCGACGACGGCGGCCGCCACGGCCTGTAGTTCGAGCCCCTGGCCGGCCGTGACCGTGATCGTGCCGAAACGCGCCAGGAACATGAACCCGCCCAGACCGGCCAGCGCGCCGCAGATCACGTAGGCGCTGACCACCAGCCGCTGCGCCGGAAGGCCGGCCATGCGCGCAGCCTCGGGGTTCGACCCGATCGCGTACAGACGCCGCCCCCAGGGCAGGTAGTTGAGCGCAAGCTGGATGACGATCGCGATCACGACGGCGGCCACGAACAGCGCACGGATGTCAAGCTCGCCAAACGACGCGACGTTGAGCCGCGGCAGGTCGACCAGCCATTGCGGGAGCGAGTCGGCCGTGATCGTCTTGGCGTCGGCGTAGTCGATCAGCCAGGTGCGATAGATCGCCAGCGTGCCGAGCGTGACGATGATGGCCGGCACGCGCCCATAGGCGACCAGCAGGCCGTTGATCAGCCCCAGCCCGGCGCCGATCGCGAGCGCCAGCCCGATCGCAGCCGCGGGGTTGAGATCCGGGTGCGCGCCCAGGTATTGCCCGGTGACATAGGCCGCCACGCCCACGATCGAGCCGATCGACAGGTCGATGTTGCGGGTCAGGATCACGAGGGTCTGCGCCGTGGCGAGCACGATCGTGATCGCGACGCTCGTCGAGACGCGCACGAAGAAGCGCCCGCTCAGGTAGTTCTCGATCTGCGTGGCGAAGAATGCCACGGCGACGACGATGATCAGCCCGAGGGACAGCTCGCGGATCTGCTCGGGGCGCACCCAGCGGCGCAGCGTGTCCATCAGGCCACCCCCACGGCGGCGGTCATCACGGCTTCCTGGGTGGCGGCCGCCCGCTCGAAGATGCCCATCTGCCGGCCCTCACGCATCACCAGCACCCGATCGCTCATCGCCAGCACCTCGGGCAGGTCCGACGAGATCAGGATGATCGCCAGCCCCTCGCGCGCGAGTTGATCGATGATGTGGTGGACCTCGGCCTTGGCGCCGACGTCGATGCCGCGCGTCGGCTCGTCGAGGATCAGCACCCGCGGCTTGAGGTTGAGCCACTTGGCCAGCATCACCTTCTGCTGGTTCCCGCCCGAAAGCTGACCGACCGGGTGCTCGAGCGACGCCGCGCGGATCGACAACCGCTCGCGGAACTCGGCGGCGGTGGTCGTCTCGGCAGCGGGTTGGATCAGGCCGAGGCGCGACAGGTAGCGACCGAGCGTGGCCAGCGTGACGTTCGCCGTGATCGACTGCGGCAGTGACAGGCCGAGCTGCCGCCGATCCTCCGAGACATAGGCGATGCCGTGCGCCATGGCCGCGCGCGGCGAGCGGATCGTCACGGCCTGGCCCGCGAGCGTGATCGTGCCCGTGTCGGCCGGGGCGACGCCGAACAGCGCCAGCCCGACGTCCGTGCGGCGCGCGCCAACGAGCCCCGCGAACCCGAGCACCTCGCCGTGCTTGACCTCGAACGACACGCCGGTGAAGGCGCCGGCGCGACCGAGCCCGTCGACGCGCAGCAGCACATCGCCGAAGTCGTGCTGGCTGCGGTGAAAAAAGTCCTCCATCTTGCGCCCGACCATGTCGCGGATCGCGCCCTCGGGCGTGACCTCGCCGCGTGGTTTGGTCGAGATGTGCTTACCGTCGCGGAAGACCGTCACGCGATCGGCGATTTGAAAGACCTCGTCGAGGCGATGGCTGATGAAAAGGACGGCGACGCCCTGGCGCTTGAGCAGTTCGACCCGCTTGAACAGCTGCGCGACCTCGTGGGCCGAGAGCGCTGCCGTCGGTTCGTCCATGATCAACACGCGCACCTGGAGCGAAAGCGCCTTCGCGACCTCGACCGCCTGCTGAGCGGCCAGCGTCAGGCCGCGGGCCGGTGTGCGCACGTCGAGCTGGATGTCGAGTTCGCCCAGGATGCGTTCGGCGTCGCGCGTCATCGCGCCCCAATCTACGATCGGGCCACGGCTCTGGTGGCCGATGAAGATGTTCTCGGCCACGTTCAGGTCCGGGAAGATCATGGGCTCCTGGTAGATGGCCGCGATGCCGACGCGCTGCGCGTCGGCCGAGCTGCGCAACGTCACCGGCTTGCCGTCGAGCCGGATCTCGCCCGCGTCGGGCGGGTGGATGCCCGTCATGATCTTGATCAGCGTCGACTTGCCCGCGCCGTTCTCACCCAGCAGCGCATGGACCTCGCCGGCGTGCAGCACCAGACCGACGTCGTCGAGGGCCTGCGTGGCGTCGAACCGTTTGGAGATGCCGCGCATCTCGAGGACCGGCGCGGTCGTCATCGCGGCACCCCGGGCACACACGTGTGAAGTCGTTCACAAAGTGCGCAGGTGTGTTTGGTTGTTGTGGCGCTTGTGGCGCGGCGAGCGGGGGAGGCCGACTGCGTGCGGATGTGCCGGGCGGTTGGGCCGCACCGATGCATCGGTGTCGATGGCGTCAACGTGGACGATCCTATGACGGTGGCGCGTTGTTATTGACTGAAGACGATCGGCATTGTAACATACGACCGAGCCACCTGTCTAGACAAGTAGACAGGCCTCACGGCTGGAGTCTCGGGCAAAATGCCAATGGGTCGGTTCGCGTGCGGCGCCCGACCTGGCGCAGCGAGGTGCCGTGTCGATCGACAAGCACAGCCACGTCCCCTACTACATCCAGCTGGCGACCGTCTTGCGGCAGCGGATCAAGACCGCGACGGCCGCTGATCGCGTATACGCCGTCCCCTCGGAGAACGAACTGGCGAGCCGGCATCATCTGAGCCGGGCGACGGTTCGCCAGGCGCTGGCGCTGCTTCAGCGCGAAGGCCTGATCTATAAAGAAAAGGGCAAAGGCACCTTCGCGGCCAAGAACCGGGCGCGCTACGAACTGACCTCGCTCATCCCGACCACCGACGACATGCGCCGTCGCGGCTGGCGCCCCGGGTCGCGATTGGTCTCGCTCAAGCGCGTGCGCACACGACCGCCGATCACGGACGCACTCGAGCTCGCCGCGAGCGCCGAGGTGTATGAACTCTGCCGCGTGCGGCTCGGCGACGGCGAGCCCGTCTGTTTGCAGTGGTCGTATCTGCCGGCCGCGCTGCTTCCCGATTTCGAGAACCAGGACCTGACCGGGTCGTTGACCCACATCATGGAGTTCACCTACGGGCTCAAGTTCTGGACCGCACACGAGACCCTGCGCGCACGCAGGGCCTCGAACTCGGAAGCGCGCCTGCTCAAGGTCCAGGTCGGCAGCCCCGTGATTTATATGGAACGAACCACGTTCTTGCCGACCGGCCAGCCGATCGAATTTCTCGAGTCGGTCTGGCGCAGCGACCGGTACGAGTTCGTGTTCAGCCTGACACGCGGCGGCTGAAGCCGCGGCGGACGCCGGCTTCGCGGGCCGACAGCGGATGCGGCGGTCGGTTGTCGCCGGCAGCGGGACATCGCGGTGGGGCAGAGGGTAGCTGGTGTGTGGCGCCTGAGCGCAGTGGCCTCCGAAGCGTCCGGCTCTCGTGGGCTGATGACACGCTGGATGGCGGTGATGGTTGGCCCATCCGACTCGCGGGTGGCTACTGCGTGTGGTCCGGAACACTCCCGGGCTGTGTCGATCGTTTTCGGAGGACCTCGATGTCGTCTCCCATCTTGACCTACAGCCGCGACTTTTTCGAGGAACAGGTCAGACCGCTGCTACTGCGCGAATTCCCCGAAGAGACGGCGCAGACCGCCTTCGGCATCTGGGGCTACGGGTCCGAGGTGCTCGGCCTCGACGACGAGTACTCGCGCGACCACCACTGGGGCATCCGCATCAACGCCGTCATGCCCGGCGCGCTCTACAAGACCCGGCGCGACGCGATGACGGCCATGGTCGAGGCGCAACTGCCCGATACCTTTCGCGGGATCGAGCTCGAGGTCGGCAAGACGCCGGGCAAGGGTCTGTCGCTTGACAATCGCGACGCCTT
This sequence comes from Anaerolineales bacterium, assembly GCA_044224715.1. GTDB lineage: Bacteria > Chloroflexota > Anaerolineae > Anaerolineales > UBA6663 > UBA6663. The sequence continues at coordinate 6,624 of JBGAJV010000060.1, forward strand.
CCTCGAACGCACCATCGGCTTGACTCACCCCCCAACGACGGACGCCGAATGGCTCAGCATCCCCGAGGAGGATATCCTGCACATCGTCGGCGGCGAGGTCTGGTACGACCCATCGGGCGTCTTCACACGCATCCGCGAGACGCTCCAGGGCTACTACCCGGAGCAGGTGCGGCGCCGGAGGATCGCGCATTGGTGCCGCTACTACTCGGGCATGGGCGCCTACGCCCTCAAACGCGCGATCCTGCGCCGCAACGACCTGTACTGCGTGACGACGTTCGCGCGTGCGATCAAACTCGGCGTGCAATTGGCCTTCCTGCTCGACCGCACTTATTTCCCGTACGACAAGTGGCTGTGGACGTACTTCGAACGGCTGCCGCGTATGGCCGGCCGTATGGGCGCCCTCGTCGCCGAAGCCGTCAAGATCGAGACGCCCTGGGAGCGCAAACTCGCGTTGCTCGACGCGATATCGGATGTGCTCGACGCCGCGCTGGTCGAGGATGGGCTGGTCCAGCCGCATGCGCCGCTCAAGGGCTCGGCCACGTCCGGCTATCGGTTGATGGAGTCGGCCTATGCCGAGATCCTGCGCGGGCTGCCGGCCGAGTTGCGCACGCTCGTGCCCGTTTGGGACCAGATCCCGCTCGAGCGCTTCCACAGCGGCTACGTCGCCGGGCTCGATGAGGCCACCTGGCACGGCCTACTCAACCTCTCGCCGAGCGAGGAGGGCGCATGAACAGCCGCGAACGCGTCTACGCCACGTACAATCGCCAGCCCGTCGATCGCACCCCGATCGGCGTGCTCCTGTATCAGAAGCAATTCCTGGACAAGCTCGCCGCTGCGTACGGCTCACGCGAGAAGTTCCTCGACGAGTACAACGTCGACGTCTTCACGGGCTTTGTGCCGTACCCGAACCAGACCGGTCGACGCTGGACGGTGCAGGAAGCGCTGACGCTTTCGCTCGACGACCCGCGCGACGCGAAATGGATGAACCACACGACCTGGAACGAAGACTTCGCCGGCGTCAACGTGGTCGAAGCGGTGGCCCAGCAGGGCGACAGGCGTTTTGTGTACGCGCATCTGTGGGGCATCGTCGAGGGCACGAGCACGTTCCTGGGTATCGAAAACTGTTGGCGCAGCATGGCCGAGTACCCGGCTGAGATGGCGCAGTGGTTCGATCGCTACGCCGACTGGTTGTGCGCGCTGCTCGACGGCGTCAAGGCGACCGGCGTCGACGCGATCACGCTCTCGGACGACTGGGGCAGCAACCAGACCATGCTCTTCTCGCCGCGGATGTGGCGACGCATGATCGGCCCTTACGCCCGCCGCGTCGTGGCTCAGGCGCACAGCCTCGGTCTGATCGTCAACCTGCACAGCGACGGGTACATCATGCAGATCATGGATGACCTGCGCGAGATCGGCTACGACTCGCTGCATCCACTTCAGGAGAGCGCGGGGATGGACCCGCGCACGGTCAAGGACACTTACGGCGATGCCTTCATCCTTCACGGCTCGCTCGACGTCGTCGACGGTCTGCTGACACACGACGGCGAGCGTCTGGACGCGTACCTGGCGGATCGCTTCGCGATCTATGCTCCGGGCGGCGGCTTCATTTTCAACACCGGGCACTTCGTCCAGCCCGACATCCCGCCCAAACGCCTGCTGCAGGCGTACCGCACGGTCAATGCCCTGGCGGCGCGCTACGGCACGACGCCCGCCGCATGACCGCGACCTGGATCGGTTCACCGCATCCCTTCGATCTGCACGAGGCCTACGTCTGGTTTCGCCGGCGCTGGGATCATGCCGACGGCCGCGCGTCGCTCTCGATCACGGCCGACAGCCGCTATCGGCTGTGGCTGAACGGCGAGCCCGTCGGGCGTGGCCCGGCGCGCGACTGGCCGCAGACACCCACGCTGGATGTGTATGACCTGACAGGTCGGCTCCGCACCGGCGCCAACACGCTCGCGGTGCTGGTCTATCAACCCGGTTACTCGCACTTTGCGTACGTCCATCGCGGCGCACTGGGTCTGCTGGCCTGGCTCGACGTCGACGGCGCGCGCGTCTGGGGCACCGACACCGAGTGGCGCGCCCAGCGCGATCCATCCTTCCTCGACGCCGTCCCGCGCGTCTCGATCTACGGAGCAGGCGTGGAGGTGCGGGATCTGCGCCTCGCGCCCGGTTGCGAGCGCCCCGACTTCGACGACTCGACCTGGGCGCGCGCGCGGATCGTCGCCGAGGTCGGCGCGCCGCCCTGGGGCATGCCGACGCCGCGCCGATTGCCGCCGCTCGACGAGCGCGAGGTCACGCTCACGCCGATCGCCGCGCGACGCGGCGCGGCGTCCGATCGACCGGACCCACACCTGCGCCTGCGTGAGGTCTGGCAGACCGGCGCGCCGGTCGAACCGTCATCTCAACTTGAGATCGAGCCCGGCCAGACCGCCGTCTGGTGTGTCGACCTTGGCCACAGCCAGGTCGGGCAGGGCGTGCTCCAGGTCACCGGCGCCGCCGGCGGCGAACGGGTGCAGATCGGTTACGCCGAGAAGTGGCGTGACGACGCGCTCGTCATCTCGGATCCCGAGACGTACTGCCGCGTGCGGCTCACCGATGTCTTCACACTGCGACCCGGCGCACAGACACTCGAGACGTTCAGCCTGCGGGGCGGGCGCTACATCCTCTTCGCCGTCGAAGGCCCGGCACGACTCGAGCTGCGCTTCGCGGCGCGGCTCAGCCGATACCCGCTCGTGCTGCGCCCGGAGGTCGAGACCTGGTTGGCGGGAGCCGACGACGACGCCGAACGGCAGGCCATCGGTCGGATGTGTGCAACGACCCTGACGGCTTGCCTCAGCGACGGCTTCATCGACTGCCCGTGGCGCGAAGGCGCGCAGTGGGTCGGGGACGCGCTGGCGCAGGCGTACGGGATGTGGGCGCTCAGCGCCGACCTGAGACCGCTCGAGCAGGTCATCGCGCAGGCGGCCCAGGGCGCCTACGCCGACGGCGTGCTGGCGACCGTGCTGCCGAGCGAGGCGCACGCCTACGCGGTCCTCGACTACAACTTCACGTGGGTCGAATTGCTCGCGACGCATCGCGAGTTCTCGGGCTCGATCGCGTTGACGCGGGCGCACTGGGGTACGCTGCGGCGGTTGTTGGCGCGGTACGCCCAGGACCTCGGATCGGACGGCCTGTTGCGCAGCCAGCCCGGGCGTCGTCTGTTCCTCGACTGGGCGCCGGTCTCGCGCGCCGAGCCCAGCGCGATCTACAACCTACACTACTTGCTCGCGCTTCAGACGGCGGCCCGATTGGCAGATGAAGCTGGAGAGTTTGTCACGGCCGCCGACTGGCGCGGTCAGGCAGCCACGCTGGCGGCCGCGATCCGGGGTGTGTTCTGGCGCGCGGGACTGTGGCACGATGACCCGGCCGGCACGACGGCCTCGCAGCTGACGGCGGCCCTGGCCGTGCTGACCGGCTGCGCGACGGACGTCGAGGCCGACGCCGTGCTCGATGCCGTTGTGGCGCGCTCGCTCGATGGGCGTGACGGGCCAGTGCCCGACGGCCTGGTGCTGGCCAGCCCGTTTCGCCATCAGCACATCCTGATGGCGTTGCGCTCGCGCGGACGCCGCGCGGATGCGCTGGCCATCATCCGCGCGCGCTGGGGGCGGTGGGCTCGCGCCGGCGAGCCGACGACCTGGGAGAACTGGGAGGTGAACTTCCCGGACGGGTCGATCTGCCACGCGTTCTCGGCGCACGTGCTCTACGACTTGGTCGCCGGCGTCGGCGTGTTCGATCGCGTGAATGGGTGAGCGCCTGCGTGACGTGACAACGGTTTGGATCCGCGACCGAAGAAACGCAAAGGCGAGGTCGCGTGGACGTGCTGGGCGACCCGGCCGAGCGTGGGGCGCTTACGCCGGGCCGGCCCACTCGAACAGACGCGCGAGATCCGGCCGATGGGCGCGCAACACGGCGCTGACCTCGTCGCGATCGGGCGCGACCAGGGCGGTGCCGACCTTCATGGCCTTGGCGGCTCCGACGGCGTTGGCCACAGCGCCGATGACCTCCCACGATTGTCGGGTCAGCAGCCCCCAGGCGACGCCGGCCGCAAAGCAATCGCCGGCCCCCGTCGCGTCCACGGCGTCGACCGGGTAGGCGGGGCAGACCAGACGCGTCGCACCGGCCGAAATCACGCACCCCTCCGCGCCATGCTTCTGGATGAGCGCGCGCAGTGCGGTCAGGCCGCGCAGGTCGTTGAGATCAAGCCGCCGGGCCAGGGCCTGATGCTCGGGCTCGGTCACCAGGATCACGGCGGCGGCGCGCGTGACGGTTCGCAGCCAGTCGCGGTCGATCGCCTCCACGCGTGGACCGGGGTCGAATAGCATGGGCACGCCGGCCTGCCCGGCCCGGGCCACCCCTTGCAGGATCACCTCGGGCGTGTCGTGGAAATACGACCAGCCGTCCACCAATAGAACCCCGGCCTGATCGATCACCCGGCCCCAGGGCTCGGGCAGGGGCGCCGGCAGCACGCCGCCCGGGCGCCCCATGAAGACCTGTTCGCCCGTCTTCGCGCGCAAACGGGTGGCCGTGCGTGTGGGCGCCGCCATACGGGCTACCGCAGCGACATCGACGCCCTCAAACTCGAGGCAAGACAGAACGCGCTCGCCGGTCCAGTCGTCTCCGACGCTTCCCAACGCGACGGCGGGCAGACCGATACGGGCCGCGGTGGTCAAGGCGTTGCCGGCGCCACCCGGACCGAGTGTCGCTCCGGACAGAGTCTGGTGGCTTCCGGCCTCGATGGGGAAATGCTCGACATCCAGGCAAAGGTCCGCGATCAGATCACCAAGGGTCACGAAGGGTTGCATAGGCCAATGCTACCCGATGGGAGCGGAAGCGGGGGGCGATGTCGAGCATACCCGGAAGGCCATCGGGTGCGATCGCGGACGAGCGCGGAGCGCGTCGGACGGCAGCCAAAGCCGACATGAACAAAACCGCGGCAAAGCCAGCGGGCGCGATCGGCCAACTGCCGCGGGCACCGCGCCTTCTGCGCATGACGTCGGCTTAAGCATTTCTCAGGTCACCAGGATAAGATCGAGGCGTGTCGCTCCGGCTTCGCCTGACCCTCCTCTACAGCCTGATCCTGGCGTCGGCCTTGATCGGGTTCAGCGCCGTGATCTATTTCGTGACCACGGGCATGACGATCTCGTTGGTGCGTGACGCCCTGGTGAGCGAGGCGAGCCGCATCGTCAAGGATCCTCAGTTCGATCTGTATCAGATCAATGTCGCCTTGAGCGGCGCCGGCATGCCGGCGACCTATGTCCAGACGCGCGACGTGTCCGGCCGGATGTTGGGCCGGAGCTGGAGCTACGCGAACTTCGATCTGCCGCTGGACGAGGAGACGTTGAACTACGTGACGTCGAGCGGTTCGGATGGGGTGGTGTTCACGATCGTATCGCGCGGCGACTCGCGGATGATGATCTACAACGGGCCGTTGCTGGTCGGCGCGCCCGGCCGTCAGCGGATCGTCGGCATCCTGCAGGTCGGGCGATCGCTGGGCGAGCAGGACGCGGCGCTGCGCGTGTTGGGCACGCTGTTGATCGTGGGCAGCGGCGCGTCCGTGATCTTCGCGTTCGTGGTCGGCTGGCTGATCGCCGGGTGGACGTTGCGGCCGTTGGGCAAGATGACGCGCAGCGCGGCCGCGATCGGCGCCGCCCGCGATTTCGGTCAGCGCGTGGCCTACAAGGGCCCGCGAGATGAGATGGGCACGCTGGCCGCGACGCTGAATACCATGCTGGCGGAACTTCAGTCGGCCTTTGACCAGACCGAGCAGACGCTGACGTCGCAGCGGCGCTTCGTCGCCGATGCCTCGCACGAATTGCGCACACCGCTCACCACGATCCGCGGCAACCTCGGCCTGCTGCAGCGCGAGCCCCCGATCGAGGACGACGACCGGCGCGCCGTGTTGCGCGACTCGATCGACGAGACCGAGCGCCTGATCCGTTTGGTGAACCAGCTGCTCACGCTGGCGCGCGCCGATGCCGGCGCGCCGGTGACCGTCACGCCGTTCGAACTCAAGCCCGTGCTCGAGGCAGCGGTGCGGCAGGCCTTGCTCCTGGCGCCGGGGCGGCCGATCACACATACGGTCTTCGAGCCGATCCGCGTGCAAGGCAACCGCGACTCGGTGCAGCAGATCCTGCTGGTGCTGCTCGACAACGCCCGGTCGCACACGCCGCCGGGGACCGCCATCCATCTGGAGTTGAGCGTGCAGGGCACGCAGGCCGAGATCCAGATCCGCGATGCCGGGCCGGGCATCTCGCCCGAGAAGCTCAGCCACATCTTCGATCGTTTCTACCGCGGCAACGAGACGCGCACGGGCACGGGCGCGGGGCTGGGTCTGGCCATCGCGCGGTCGCTGGCCGAGGCCCAGGGCGGCGGCCTGACCTGCGAATCGCAGGCCGGCGCCGGCACGACCTTCAAGCTGACGCTGCCGCTGGCGGCGCGGCCGGTGCTTGAGCCCGCGGCGACCGTCTGAGCCGACAAAACGAATACGGCCGGGGCAGCGCCCCGGCCGTATTCGTTAATCCCCCTTGAGCGCGGGTGCGGTGCCCGGCTACTTCAGGCCGTTGATCACCCAGCGCGCGTCGTTCACGAGCAGGGTGGCGGCGTCCTTGCTGATGCCGCGGCCGCTGAGCGCCTGCACCTCGAGGATGAAGGCCTTCAGCACGAGGGTCACGGTCTTGGTCTGGCCGCGAGCCTGCGCGATCTGGGCCACCACGAGGTTGGCCAGCAGGCTGGTGCGGATACCCTTGTTCTTGATCTTGCCCTCGTCGTAGAACTGGCTGACGGCCGTGATCAGGCTCTTGATCGAGGCGTCCACCTTGAAGCTGACGGTCGCCTTGGTCACATGCCCGGCACGGTCGGTGGCCGTCACGGTGAGCACGTGATCGCCGAGCGCGAGCGTGCGCAGATCGATGACCTGGTCGTCAACGACGGCCGTGCCGTCGATGTCGGCGGTCACCGAGCGCAGGCCCGCGGGACCGACGTCGGCGGCGGTGAAGTCCACCGTGAGCTTGTCGGTGTGCAGGTAGGTGCCCGCCGTCGGCTTGGTGATCGTGACGGTCGGCGCCTCGGTGTCGGCGATGAAGCTCAGGCGGCCTTCGATGGCCGGGCTGACCGGCGCCGTCTGCGCCTGCATGTACTCGATCACGGCGTCGCGCACGTAGTACTGCGTGTCGGCCACGATCTGATCGAGCGGCCACAGCGTCTTGCCGCTGTCGCTGAAGTTGCAGGCGCCGGCGGCGAGGTAGTTCACCGTCGAGACGTTGTAGTACGTGCTGGCGTCGCTGAAGTCGACCTCCTTGCCCGCGATCTGCAACGACACGACGTAGCTCTGGGTCGGGTCGTAGGCCGCCGGATACAGATCGTTGTACGTGATCTTGTTGCCGGCGTCGGTGTCGAGCATGCAGGTCGTGTAGTACGAGTAGCCGCCGTAGCCGGACACATACTTGTAGTAGTAGTAATTCCGGTAGGCGCGCTCGAGGACGGCCTTGAGTTGCGGGCCGTTCATGCTGAGCACCACGAGCGAGTTCTCGTAGGGCATCGCCGTGAACATATCCGAGACCTTGAGCGCGTACGGCGTCGTCGGCGTGGCGGTGGCCGCGATCTTGGCGTTGGTCATCGCGCCCGAGAGGTGCACGTCCACCTGGACGCCCGAGTGCTCGAGCTTCCAGACGGCCGAGTCGGCCTGCAGGTTCGCGCCGTTGGTCTCAGAGGTGAAGGCCGTCAGCGTGTCGATCGGCGCCGTGGTGGTGCCGGCCGGCTGGTTGTTGTAGGTCGTGATCAGGTTCTGGTACGGCTGCACCAGGGCCACGATCTCGGGATCCTGCGCGGTGGCAGTGGCGCCAGTGGCCACGACCGCGATGTAACGCCCGGCGCGGGAAACGACCTTGTAACCGCCGGCGCCGTCGGGCAGCAGGCCCAACGCGACTTCGCCGAGGTAGGTGTTGTAGCGGTTGGCCTGCGTCACAAGCACCGGGGTGTTATCCGGGCCGGCGATGAAGGTCGGCAGGTACTTGTAGTCGCCGAAGCCGGTGCTCGGGTTGGTGTGGCTGTGGCCGCCGATGACGGCGTCAACGCCCGGGACCTGCGCGGCGAAGTAGGTGTCGACGTTGCTGTCGACCTCGACGCTCTTGGGATCGGTGGTGAAGCCGATGTGCGTCAGGGCGATGACCACGTCGTTGCTGAGCTGCAGGGTCGGCGCGTAATCGCGACCGGCCTGGATCGGGTCGGTGAAGGTCAGACCCGGGATGTTGCTCGGCAGCTCGTAGCTGGGCACGCGGTGGTTGCCGATGCCCAGGATGGCGATCTTGATGCCTTCGGGGCCGACCACCTTGGTGGTGTACGGCTCGACGGGCACCGCCGACAGGCCGTAGGCGCCGGTGTCGGTCACGTTCGCCTGCAGGATGGGGAAGTTCGCCTGGCCAAGCGTCGCGAACACCGCGGCGCCGAAGTTGAACTCGTGATTGCCCAACGTCCAGGCGTCGTACCCGACCAGGTTGAACGCCTTGATGAGCGGGTTGATGCTCAGATCGGCCGGGAGCACCGTGCCGTCGGAGGCGTAGCCCAGGCCGGCCGACTTGAAGTAGTACATCGTCGAGTCGCCCTGGATGTTGTCGCCCGAGCTGACCAGCAGCGTGCGCTGCGGGTTGTGCTGGCGTTCCTGCTTGATCAGGGTGACCAGCTGGCTGTAGCCGGCGGCTGTGCCGGTCTGGACGAGGCGGCCGTGCGAGTCGTTGTGATGCAGCACGGTCACGGGCACGATCTCGCCCGCCTCGTAGGTGGCGTCGCCGTCGCCGTTGCGGGTGACGCGGCCGTCGAGCGTGCCGTCGCCATCCGGGCCACGATAGGCCGTGGCCGGCGTGCCATGGTTGGCCGCGACCCAGGCGTTGACCGAGTCGAGCATGTCGCCCCAGTACGAGATGTTCTTCATGTACTTGAAGGGCGTGTAGCCGTCCTGCCCGGCGGGGGCCAGGAACTCGTTGGTGCCCACTTTGTACGTGCGGGCCATGTCGAGCGGCTGCCAGCTCGAGCTGGTCTTGTCGAACACCTGCACGTCATAGGCGCCCCAGGCGTAAGGCTGCGGGCCCGGGACCGTGTCTGTGTAGGCGTAGAAGCTGTAGCGGATGCCCGAAGGCTGGATCGCGCCCTTGAACAGCGTCGCCGACTGATTGAGCAGGTCGTAGATTTGGGCGCCGGTCATCGTCCCGACTGCTGTGGCGTTGCCGAACGGCAGGATCTGGAACATCTGGCCGTAGTTCAGCAGCATCGGGTCATGCGACCACAGGCCTTCCTTCGAACAGTCGGCCGCGCTGCTGCTCCAGACGTAACCGCCGGGAGCCGCCGCATCGGCCTTGTCGCACCAGTCGATGCGGATGCCGCCGGCGTTGTTGAAGAACATGTCGACGTCGTTGGTGGTCGACGCGTCGTGGTTGAGCGCGTTGTAGATCGCGTCATCGACGAAGTCGCCCATCATGTTGTCGCCGTTGTAATCGCGCAGCAGGTCGACCTGGGTGTAGCCGACGGGCTGGTTGATCAGCGCCTGATAGGCGGGGTCGTTGGCGTAGCCGTCGACCACGGCCTTCACCGGCGCGTACTCGGCGTCGGCCGTGCCGACGACGATGCGGGTCCAGGACACCGTCACGGCGTTGGTGACGGGATCGAAGGTGATGTCGGCGCGGCCGACCTTGCGGCCGGCGTAGTGGGCCTGCACGACCGTGGTCGTGCCGACCAGCGTCGCGGTCGTGACGTCGGTATGGCTGTGGCCGCCGATGATCAGGTTGACGGGCTTGCCGGCCGTGTTGAGCTTGGCCGCCAGCGTCTGATCGCCGTAGACCGTGAAGCCGTAGCCGTAGCCGCCGTCGGTGTAGCCGTTGTGCGAGAGCACGACGATGACGTCGGAAGCGGCGTCGAGCGCGTCATAGTAATGCAGGATCGACTCGGCCGGATCGCGGAAGCACATCCCGTCGGTGGCCGACGCGATGGTGATGTACGGCGTCTCGATCGAGCCGACGCCGATCACGCCCACGCGCACCGAGCCCGCGACCGTGAAGACCTCATAAGGCGTCACGGAGGCGTTGAACGGTTCCCACGTGCAGGCGCCGCTCGCATCCTTCTTGGTGATGTTGGCGGCGACCATCTGCATCGGGCTCTCGTCGGCCGTGGCGGGGGCCTCGGCCTGCGCGATGCGGTCGTTCAGCACCGTCTGACCCCAGTCGAATTCGTGGTTGCCGAACGTGGCGGCGTTGTAGCCCATCGTCCGGTAGACGTCGATCGTCGGCAGGCCCTTCTGCAGGTTTGAGATCAGACTGCCCTGCATGATGTCGCCGCCGTCCAGCAGCAACACGTTCTGGGCCCCGACCGCGGCGCGGACGTCGGCGATCTTCTGCGCGACGCGTGCAGAGCCCGGGTTGCTGCCCGAGAGCTGCAGGTTGCCGTGGAAGTCATTGGTATGGAGGATGGTGAAACCGATCGGTGCGGCCTGGGCCTTGAGCGGCGCAGGTAAAACGAGACACACCACGATGAACAAGGCGATAAAGTGTCGGAGGTGGCGTCCCATGGGCTTATGTCCTTGAGAGATGTGGAAGACACGCGGCCGAAAACGCTCGGCGCGGCGTGTCCGGAAAATGGGATATCGGGCGAGTGGCGGCGTGGTCGATTGGCGACTCCTGTTCTGTGGCCGAGGTCACAAACCACGGCGACGAATCGTTGGTGCGGCCGGGCCTGAAGCCAAAACGGCTGTCCGATCCGCGGCGCGGACCGGTGACACCATCCCTGGTTCAGGCGTTCAGTTCCTTTGTGTCGAAAGAGGCCCCATAATGGTCATGCGTTTTGGCGCAAAATCACAGTGATGGATGTCACGGCCGGACGGTATCGAGTCGCAGCCGGTGGATCGTTCCCCGGGATCGACGAGTCGCGGACGCAGCGATGCCATCTTCAGGAGACCATAACGATATGCCAACTCGTCAACACCCGCGCGTTCATCCCAGTGGCCGTTACCTGCAAACCGCCGCCGGTGCGCCGTACTTCTGGCTCGGCGATACGGCCTGGGAGCTGTTCCATCGGTTGACACGCGAAGAGGCCGACCGTTATCTCGTCGACCGCGCCGCGAAAGGGTTCACGCTCATTCAAGCCGTCGCACTGGCGGAGTTCGACGGTCTACACGGCCCAAATGCTTATGGTGATCTGGCGTTGCTTGCCGATGACGTGACTCGCCCGAACCCCGCCTACTTCGCCCACGTCGATGCCGTGATCGCACGCGCCAACGCGCTCGGTCTGGTCGTCGGGCTGCTGCCGACCTGGGGCGACAAGGTTCGGCCGCTGTTCGGCGTCGGCCCGCGCGTGTTCGATGTCGCGAACGCCACGGCGTACGGCGCCTGGATCGGCGCGCGCTATCGCGACGCCGACGTCGTGTGGATCCTCGGCGGCGATCGGCCGCCGGTTGGCGTCGACCAGGGCGTCGCGTTCGACGATCGCGCGATCTGGCGCGCACTCGCGGCGGGCGTGCGGGCCGGGGCGGGCGCCGATGCGCTGCTGACCTATCATCCGGCAGGCTACACGAGCTCGGCCGAGCATCTTCATGAGGAGCCCTGGCTCGACCTCAACCTGCTGCAATCGGGCCACGGTAGCGGCCACGACGTGCCCGCCTGGGAGTGGGTGGCGCGCGAACTGGCCCGCGAACCGCGCAAGCCCGTCCTCGACGGCGAGCCCAACTATGAGGACCATCCCGTCAACCCATGGCCGACCTGGGATCCGGCCTCCGGCTACTTCCGCGACCACGACGTGCGCAAACAGGCGTATCGCTCGGTCTTCGCCGGAGCCTGCGGCGTGACGTACGGCCATCACGCAATCTGGCAGTTCTGCAGCGACCGCAACCCGCCGATCAACCATGCCGATCGCACCTGGGTCGCGGCGCTCGATCGGCCGGCCGCCGGTCAGTTGATCCACCTGCGCCGTTTGATCGAACGATTTCCGTACTTCACGCGTGTGCGCGATCCGTTGCTGATCGCGTCGGAGCCCGGTGTGGGCGGCGCGCATGTGGAGGCCACGCGCGACATCGACGGCACGTACGCGCTCGTCTACCTGCCCGAGACCACGCCCGTCACCGTCGACCTCGATCGTCTCGCGGGTGATTGGCTCACCGTCGCATGGTTCGATCCGCGCACGGGTGAGACCACACCGCCCGAACGCATCGCGCGCAGTGGCCGCAGGACGTTTGCGCCGCCGGGTGCAGGGCCGGATTGGGTGCTGGTTCTGACGCGGGTCGAGTGAGGGGCCGGTTCCAATTCGCGCCATTCGCGATATTCGCGGCCAAACTCCGTGCCTGACAACTCGCTCGTCCACATGGCTCTGGCGTAAGTGCAACGGCGTCGAGCGGTTCACGCTACAATCGCACATCATGCAACCCGCACCCGAACTCATCGACCTGTTGCACCGCTATTACGCCGCCTCGGGCCGCGGCGACGCCGACTTCCTGGCGCAGTACGTATCCCGCGCGCCGGAGGCCGTGGTCATCGGCACGGATCCGGGCGAGTGGTGGACCGGCGGCGACGCCATCATCGCGACCTGGGGCGGGGCGTGGCGCAGCCGCGGCGGCCTGGTCGTGCGCGACAGCGCGCCCGTCGCGTATCGCAACGGGGTTGTGGGCTGGGCGCTCGATCGCGCGATCTTTGTGGCCCCGAACGGCGCGACCGCGCCCTTTCGCCTGACGGCGGTCTTCGAGGATTCCGGCGAGGGTTGGCGCATGGTCCACGCGCACTTCTCGCTGGGCGTGCCGGACGACGAGGTGTTCGATGACGCTGCTGCCTGAAGACCTGCTCAAGATCCTGCTCGCGATCGCCGTCGGCGGCGCGATCGGACTCGAGCGCGAGTTCCGCGACAAGGCCGCCGGCTTCCGCACGCTGATCTTCATCTGCGTCGGCTCGACGTTGTTCACGCTGTTCTCCGAGAAGCTCGCCGGCACAAACGACCCGACACGCATCGCCTCGGGCATCGTCACCGGCGTCGGCTTCCTCGGCGCGGGCGTGATCATGCGCGAGGGCGGGCGCGTGATCGGGTTGACGACGGCTGCGATCATCTGGCTGGTGGCCGCGCTGGGCATGGGCATCGCCGGCGGCTACTACGGCCTGGCGATCGCCGTGGCCGGGATCACGATGGTGGTGCTGCTGGGCTTCCCGCTGCTCGAGCGAGTCGTCAACCTCGTGCGCGATGAGCGAACGGTCGAGGTCGTCATCGCCAACGATCCCGCCAAGGTCGCGGCGCTCGAGCAGGCGATGCGCGCCAGCGGCGTGCACGTCACCCGTTTCCGCGAGAGCCGCGTGGGCGCGCGTCTGACCTGCGCCTGGCGCATCGCCGGAACGCCGAAAGCCCACGAACGGCTGACCGCCACCCTGTTGGCCGATGCCGAGATCGAGGAAGTCCACGTCTGACCGGTCTGCACGCGTTGATTTGGCCCGGTCGCGCTACAGCACGTGTGCGCGACCCATCGCTGAACACTTCTATGCCTGTCCCCGAGCCTGCGTACGCCATCCGCCGCGCACAGACTGATGACCTGCCGGCGATCGCCGCCGTCGAACTCGCCGCGAGCGAATTGTTCCGCGACACGGCCGAAGCCTGGATCCTGTCGGACAGCGGCCGCGACGCCGCCGACTACGTTGACTGGTTGCGCGTTGGCGTGATTTGGGTGGCGGTTTTCGAAGACGCGGTCGTCGGTTTCGCCGCGGTCGAGACGATCGACGGGCAGGCCTATCTTCATGAACTCGACGTGCATCCGGCGCACGGGCGCCGCGGGCTTGGCCGGCGCCTGATCGCGACGGCGTGCGACGCCGCCCGAGGGGCCGGCCAACGGGCCTTGCGGCTCTCGACGTTTCGACACATCCCCTGGAATGCCCCGTACTATGTCAGGCTCGGCTTTCGTGAACTGCCGGAGATCGAGTGGGGGCCGGGTTTGCACGCGGTCTGGCGGGGCGAAATCGAGGCCGGCCTCGACCCCGATCGCCGCGTCATGTTGGAGTTGCGTTGGTAACGGCGACGCGTCGCCGCGATAGATGACACTCAAGTGACAAAATAGGCCACTCAGCATCTTGTCGCCTTGGAAGCGCGGTGCTACAGTCGCCGTGTACGTCGGGCACGACATATTTTTCTCCTCGGGGGGCGCGGACGCGCCACAGCACATGACAACTGAGCACAACACCAGTCGGGTGTGGCCGCTGCATGTCGCGCGGCTTCTGATCGCCGCGGCGATGGTGTCGAATGGGTCAACACCGCTCTCCGCCCGTGCGCAGGGGGACCCGCCGCCGCCACGACCCACACGTGATCTGGAAGCGCCGACAACACCCTGGGTGGCAAACGAGCGCTCAGGCGCCGCCGACACATCGAGCACACCCGATGGCGTGCAATCCGCGGCCGGCCGTCTGGCATTTCAATCGATTCGCGACGGCAACTGGGAGATCTATTTCGGTAGCGATGATCCTTTTGTGGCGCCGACCCGGCTCACCGCCGATCCGGCTGCCGACGTCCAGCCGCGAATCAGCCCGGACGTCAGCCGCATCGTCTTCACGTCCCGCCGCAGCGGCAACTACGACCTGTGGCTGATGAACGTCGACGGCTCTGGGCTGCGCCAGTTGACCAACGACCCGGCGACGGACTCCGCGCCCACCTGGTCGCCCGATGGCACGCGTATCGCGTTCGCCAGCGGCCGCGGCGGCAATACCGACGTCTACGTGATGAACGCGGATGGCAGCGGCGTAACCCGTCTGACCACCAACACCGACTATGACGGCGAACCCGCGTGGTCGCCCGATGGCACGCAGATCGCGTTCATCTCGCGACGCTCGGCCGGCGGCGCCGATTACTTCCTTTACACCATGAACGCGCAGGGCGGAGCGCAAGCGTTGCGCAGCCCCGTCGCTTACAGCAGCCGTCCCAACTGGTCGCCGGACGGAACGCGGATCTTGTTCGACGGCGCCGCCGCCGGCGGCTGGGTCCGCCCGTATCTGTACACGCTCGCCGGCGGCGCCACTCAGCTGCTGCAACCTGCGTCGGGCATCTACGTGCCCAACTACGATCTCTGGGCAGGGGGGTGGGGGCAAGACGCGGAGGCTTACACCACGCTGGTGACCTATGTGCTCGTCGACAGCACCTGGTACATCGAGTCGATGAAGCTGTATCGCCTGGCGACCGACCTCAACGTCGCCAGCGAAGCCACCGGCCAGCTCTACGATGCGAATCCCGACTGGCGCAACGCAGACCGCCTGCCGCCGATCAGTTATCTGTTGCCCTCCAATCCGTACAAGCCGGCCTACGCGGGCGCCGGATTGAGTTTGACCGTCAACGCAGTGGATCAGGGCATCGCCGGCATCGATCACTTTGACGTGCAATCGCGACCCGAGAACGGCAGCTGGCAGACGGCCAGTCTGTCGTGCATGGGCAGCGGCCCGGCGTATGGCTGTTGGATGATGCCGCCGCTTCAAAACCTGGACATCCGTGTGCGCGCCGTTGACCGCATGGGTAATGCCGAGCCGTGGCCCACGAACCCTGACCAATGGGCCCGGGTCCGCCCCTATCTCCTGACGGTCACGGGCCAGGTCACCGATCTGCGCGCGAACCCACTTGTTCAGGTCCCAATCGCCGGCGCGCCCGCGTATGACGCGCCGATCGCCAGCGGTCTGGACGGCCGTTACCGGCTGTATGTGCCTAACCAGACGACGCCGTTGACATTCACGGTAACGGCGGCGCTCGCGGACGGCACGGCCGGCGCCCCACGGACCTTCGTCGTCGACGGCCCGCCGCAGCCGCCTGTGCTTCCGCAGGCCAACCACGACTTGGTTCTGCGACCGGCCGATCAATTGTTTGCAGATCCGGATTTTGTTCTGACGACTGGGGGCTGGGCCGCAACCGGTTTGCTTCAGCCGCAATGGCTGCCGGCGAGCAGTTATCCGACCGTCGAACCGGCGCGCATGCGCCTTGGGCTACAGGACGGGCGTCGGGACCTTTCCGGCGCGGCCAGCAACGCGCTTAGCGCTGTGACCGACGACGGGATCGTGATGACGTACCGCGTGGATGGCCAGGGGATCGTCTTCCAGCGATGCGACGTCGACGCCCCGTGCGGCGCACGTGAGGTGATCGGCGGCGACGTGGGGCTGGCCCTGGGTGTGGCCCCGGATGGGACAGTGGCATTTCTCCAACGTACAGGGCCCGTCACTGTTGGCGTACGCTTCCGTTCGCCGGCTGGTACCTGGTCGGCGTCACAGGCGTTTCCCCACGCCGACGGGGACACCTTTCAACTGCTGGCAAGTCCCGACAATGCCTGGCACCTGGTCTGGGGAGATTCGGCCAACACGCTCAAGCTGAGCCACCGCAACGGCGATGGAACCTGGACCGCGGCGACGACGGTTGGCATGCCCGCGTACGGCGCCCGGGCGGTGTTCGACGGTTCGGGTCGGCTCCACCTCGCGCGCTGTGAAGAGGTCGGGGTACAGGTCAATACGTGGACTTCCGGTGAAGGCCTGTCCGCGGCAATCCCGATTGCCACGCTCGGTTGCGACTCCGCTGGATTGATGCGGACCGCAGTCGATGAATCGGGGCGTGTCTATGTCGCCTGGAAGACGGGCAACCAGATCCTGGCGCGTCGGCGCTCTGTCAGTGGCGTGTGGTCCGAGCTCCCGATCTACTACGGCAACGACTACAGCATCGACGGCCTGGTGATGGATCGTTCGGGTCGGCCGGCGGGCATCCTGGTCGATTACCAGGCAGGGCTTGGCGGCCCGCTGCGGCTGGCCGCGTTGGCCGCGAACGACACCTGGACGACGACGGACCTGACGCTGCGCCATCCGGCGCCCAATGCCTGGCAGGCCTACCTGGGCTATGACGCCGCGGTGGGACGGCTCCTGGTCGAGCGGCACGAGACCAATTCCTATCCCGACACACATATCGCTGAACTGATGGTCGGCGTCGGTCAAGGCTCGGCCGGGTTGACGCAGACGGTGTCTCTTTCGGCTCAGATGCATCGCCCGACTCTGGCTTACACATTCCGCCATGAGGATCCGACGGCGACGTTGACCCTTACGGCCCAACCCGTGGGCGGCGGAGCGCCTGTGACACAGACGCTGTCGTCCGGCGCCGGCTGGCAGCACGGCTGGCTCGATCTCACCGCCTTGGCCGGGCAATCCATCACGATCAGTTTTTCGCTTCAAGCCGCTCCGGGAGCGTGGCCGGTGGTCGACTTCGATTCCGTCGCGCTGGGCTCCTGGACGACGCCGTTGATCACGGCCGTCACGCCCGCGCAGATCGACCTCGCGAACGGCACGTTGACCCTGACCGGCGACAACATCATGGGCACGCCGATCGTTACGATCGGGGGCGTGCCGACGACGGTCTCGGTCGTGGATGCCCAGCATCTGACCGTCACCGTGCCGCCGACGCTCGGTGTCGGTCATTATCCGGTCGTCGTGGCGAACCCGAATGGGGCGGCCACGGTTGCCGCTCAGTCCCTACAGATCGGTCGCGGCCTTGTGTTTCTGCCGACCATGCAGCGATTGATCCCGGGCGGGTGGGTCGTCCTCTATCCGTGACGTCAAAGTGCCTGACCTTGCGTGACAGCGTGGGGTCTGGAAATCGGTGTCTCTATGGAAGCGTTCTCTTCTGCCGCGCGGTCCCTGGTCAACCTGGGGCGCGTCCTCGGCGCCGCAATCCTGCTGTTGAATTGGGCCGTGCCCGCCCGCGCCCAGGACGGCCCGCCCCATCCGCGCTATCCGCGCACGCTCGAGGAGGGCGAGCCGCCGGTGTTGCCCGGCGTGGCCGCCGACTCGCCCGCCGCGCCGCCGCTTGAAGGCGCTCAGGGCGATGGCGGCCGCATCGCCTACCAGTCGTACCAGGACGGCAACTGGGAGATCTACATCGGCGATTCGGCGGCCTACAGCCCGAGTCAGCGCCTGACCGCCGATCCGGCATCCGACATCGAGCCGAAGCTCAACGCGCAGATGACCCGGGTCGCGTTCACGTCTCGCCGCACCGGCAACTACGACATCTTCCGGATCAACAGCGACGGCGGCGGGCTGACACAGCTGACGTCGCACCCGGCCACCGATTCGAGCCCGGCGTGGTCACCGGATGGCGGCCGCATCGTCTTCCAGAGCAATCGCAACGGCAATTACGACATCTTCGTGATGAACGCCGATGGCGGCGGCCAGACGCAACTGACGGCGAACGCCGATTACGACGGCGAGCCGGCCTGGTCGCCCGACGGCACGCAGATCGCGTTCATCTCCAAGCGCACGCCCGGCGACGTGGACTACTTCCTGTACGTCATGAACGCCGATGGCAGCGGACAGCGTCTGCTCTCACCTGTGCCGTACAGCAGCCGACCCGCATGGTCCTGGAACGGTCAGCGCATTCTGATCGACGGTCTGAGCGGCCTGGGGTGGCAACGGCTGTTCCTGGTCGATGCGGGCAACGGGTCGGCCCAGCAACTCACAACGAGCATGAACCATCCCAGCGCCGATATTCTCTCGGGCTCGTGGGGCATCGACTCGCGGATCTATTACACCTTCGTGGGTTACGCTCAAGCCAACGGCCAATGGTATTGGCAGTCCATGTCGATCTATACCGAGGATATCGGGGTGTCGTGGCCCGAGGCCCTTCGCTCGGATCGAATGGGGTTCCCGAGTTGGGCAAACCTCGACCGGTTGCCACCCGTCACCTATGTCGCGCCTCCCGCGTCGCCCTACTGGCGCGTCTTCGATCCGTCGTTCCGCGTGTTGGCGTCGGTGATCGATCCCGGCGGCGCCGGCCTCGGGATGACCGAGCTCCAGACCCGTCAGCCCGGGCAGGATTGGCAGCATCGTGTCTACTGCGAGAACATCGGCGCGACCACGGTCGTCTGTTCGTTCAACCCGGCCACAAACGGGACCCTTGAGTACCGCCTGCGCAGCCGCGACGCCTACGGCAACGTCGAAGCCTGGCCGGAGGACCCGGCGCATTGGGGCCAGCTGAAGTCCTATCTGCGGCTCAGCGTGGGCTCAGTGCGCGACCTGCGCGGCACAGGACTGGTCAACGTGCCGGTTGCCGGCGTCTCGACCTACGAGCCTGGCACCATGACCGACCTCGCCGGCACCTGGACCGCGCCCAACAATACCTTGTACGAAACGTTCACCGCGACCGTCAGCGTCGACGGTCTCACGGTGTCGCGCGGCATGGGCGACATGCAAGTGCTGGACAACGGTGACTTGCGCGCGAACCTGGTCATCACGCCGACGGACAACGTGCTCGTCAATCCGGGGTTCGACGCCGGCACGGCGGCCTGGCAACCGACGCCCGGAACGGCATTTACGTGGTTGCCGCCCTACCAAACCCAGATCGGGTCCGCTGTGCTGCGTTTGAGCTGGGCTGGCCCGGGCTCCATGGTGCTCGACACGGCCAGCACCGCCACGGCCGTCGTCTCGGGGACGCTCACCTTAATCGCGCATCGCAACGAGACCGGGAACGTCCTGTCGCTGTGCCCGCCGGTCGGGCCCTGCGTCGATGAAGCGTTGGGCGTCACCGAGAACCGCGATCTCGCGGTCCGGGCTGACGGCACGCTGGCCGTCGTGGTCGACAACGGTAACGGCACCCGGTCGTTTCTCCAGCGCAGCCCGGCCGGCGTCTGGTCGGGCCCGGAGAATTTCCCATTCATGGGGGCCGGGATCGGGCATCGCCTGCTGGCCGACAGCGCGGGGCGCTGGCACGCGGTCTGGGCCGAGGGCGATGGCATGGTGCATGTCGCACATCGGCTCGATGACGGCACCTGGTCGGGCGCTGCCCAGGCCGGCTTGATGCAGAAGGGCGTCGACGCCGTCATCGACGCGAGCGACGTCATCCACATGGTGGGGTGCCCGACGACCGGCGTGATCGAAGTCACCTGGTCCGAGGCGGTCGGGATGTCGCTGCCGACCACAGTTTCCAACGAGACCTGCGATACGCCGCACTTTGGCACGGCGATCGACGGCCTCGGACACATCGATACCGTCTGGTCGACGGGCGGTGTCGCGCGTTTCAGCCGTCGCGCCGCGGACGGCACCTGGAGCGCGCCCGTGCCGGCGACCGGCACCACGCTGCTGGCGCGGCGGAGCGGCCTCGGCCCGCAGGGCCGCCCGACCGTGCTCGGCTCGAACGCGCAGGACGGGCTGTATCTGCTCGAGGTCGCCGCCGATGGGGCGGGTTGGGAACGTCTGGCGCAATCGGTGCCGCCGCTGCTCGCCGCCAGCGGACGCGAGATCCTGGCTTTCAACTGGTCGGGCCAGCACAAGCTGGTCGTGTCCGAGGCCCTCGCGAATGTCTACTTCTACAACAACCACGTCACGGTCTACGACTTCGATGCCGATCGCGCTCGGATCGCCGTGACGCAGCGCGTGTCTCTGCCGATTGGGCTGCATCGGCCGGTGTTATCGGCGCAGTATCGCTTCGCGCCGCTCGACGCCAACGACACGCTGGCGTTGAGCGTGCAGGGGACCGGCGACGGCGCGCCGACTTACTTCCCGCTCCCCTCCGGTTCGGATTGGCAGATCGGGTCCGCCGATCTGACGGCCTGGGCCGGGCAGTCGGTCGCGGTGGCGCTGGTCGTGTTCGACGGCGGCTCAGCGACAAATCCGACGGTCGACGTCAACGCGATGATGCTCGGTTCCTGGTACACGCCACGCCCGACCACGATCACGCCGGAGGTGTTGCCGCCCGGCGGCGGCACGATCGTCATCACGGGCGACAACTTCGTGTCGCCGGCGGTGACCGTCGCGGGCCAGTCGCTGGCGGTGACCGTGATCGATCCGCAGCATTTGAGCGTGGTGGTGCCCGGCGGCACGCCGGTGGGCCGCTGGCCGGTGCTCGTGACCAATCGGGGCGCGTGGACTGTGGCGGCGCCCACGGCGCTTCGGGTCGGTTCGGTGTTGCTGCTGCCGTCGATGTTGCGCTGGGCACCGCCGATGGCACCCTGAGGTCGGCGAAGCGCCGACGGTGTGCGTCGAGACGCAGGATGTAGCGTGGATAAATATGGAGATTGAAGACGATGTTCTTTGAATCGGGCGCGCGAGTCTGGTTGGGTCGGTTCATCGTGGTTGCGTTGATCGGCGGGGTGGGCATCGGCGCCCAGGGTCTTTCGGCGCGCGCGCAGGAGGATCCGCCGACGCGGCCGGCTCCGGCCCGTACGGTCGACGAGCTCGACGGCCCGCCGGAGTGGGTAGACGGCGTCGCCGAGGCGCCGGCCGCTGCGCCGGCCCTCGACGGCGCGCTTGCCACGCAAGGTCGGGTCGCGTTTCAGTCGTATCGCGATGGCAACTGGGAGATCTACATCGGCAGTTCCGACACGGGCAGCGTTCAACGCCTGACCAGCGACGGCGCGTCCGACCTTGAACCGCGCTTGAGCCCGGATCTCTCTCGAATCGTGTTCACGTCGCGCCGCACGGGCAACTACGAGTTGTTCCGGATGGACGCATCGGGTAACGGGCTGGCGCAACTGACCAACAACGGCGGGATCGATTCCGCGGCGGCCTGGTCGCCCGACGGCCAGCGGATCGCCTTTCAGAGCAATCGCAACGGCAACTACGACGTTTTCGTGATGAACGCCGACGGCTCCGGCCTGGCGCAACTGACGAGCAACGCCGACTATGACGGCGAGCCGGCCTGGTCACCGGACGGGACACAGATCGCGTTCGTGTCACGCCGTTCGACCGGCTCGGTCGATTACTTCTTGTATGCCATGAACGCCGACGGCGGTAATCAGCATCTGCTGACGCCCGTCCCGTACAGCAGTCACCCGAGCTGGTCGTGGCGCGGGCATCGCATCCTGTTCGACGGCCTCGACGGGTCGGGCTGGCAGCGCCTGTACGTCTACGACGTCGACACAAACAGCGTGCGTCTCTCGGGCACTCAGCCCGGGACGTCCAACACCGATGACGTGTCCGGGTCATGGGGTGGCAACGACACGATCTACTTCACGCGCACCCAATACGTGCAGAGCAACGGCCAGTGGTACATCGCGAACATGCAGATCTACTCCGGCACCGATGGGAATGGCGCCGATCTGCGTTACCTCTTTGGCAACGTCGACGGGTACCCGAGTTGGGCGAACCCGGACCATACGCCGCCGATGAGCTTCGCGTTGTCGGCCATGTCGTACCTGCGCCGTGGTTCGAGCCCCGTCGTCTGGGGCATCGTCCTGGATCCGAGTGGCGCCCAGGCGGCCGGCGTCGAGGTGCAACACCGCACCGATGGCGGCGCGTGGACCCAGGGCGACTTCGGGTGCGTGAAATACAACGCGATCAGCTGGCGGTGCTTCCTCTATGGCGTGGACGGAACTCAATACGAGACCCGCGTGCGCGGCGTGGACGCCTACGAGAACAAAGAAGATTGGCCAACCGGCGCGCAAAGCTGGATCCCGTTCAAGGTCTACCAACGGTTGATCCAGGGCACGGTGCGCGATCAGACCGGGTACGGCGTAGGCGGCGTCCCGATCCAGGGGCTCGACGTGCTCGACGGCGCCGTGAGCACCGACTCGACGGGCTACTTCGTCGCGCATCAGGCGAATGCGAACGCCTTCACGATCAGCGCGTCGGTCGGCGGACAGTCCGTCAGCCGGCCGAGTGATCGTCTGACCGTGCTCGGCGGCGTCGATCTGTGGGCCGATCTGCGTCCGGCGCCGGCCGGTAACGTGCTGGTCAATCCCGGGTTCGACGTGGCCGGCGCCGGCTGGAGCGCCGTGAACGCCGCCTCGCCTGAGTGGCTTTCCGGCGCGGCGGCCTCGGCCGATTCGCCCGTGCTACGTCTGGGTTGGCAGACCGCGGCGGTGGACCCGACTTTCTCGGGGTACAGCCCCGTCGTGGTTTACTCGGGCACGACCGAACTGATCGGTCATCAGCACTACGGCAGCTTCCAGTTGGAGGTCTGCCCGCAAGGCGCGACCTGCTCGACCGAGACCTTCACCGGTTATTTGTCGCGCGCGATGGCTGTCGCGCCGAACGGAACGCTGGGCGTCATCTTCAGCGATTACTGGGCGGGTTTGTGGTTCGCGTCGCGCAGCCCGGCCGGCGTCTGGTCGGCGCTCGAGACCCTGACGACCGATGGGTCCACGCCCAACGTCCAATTGCTGGTCGACAGCCAGAACCGCTGGTACCTCCTCCGCGAGAATGGCTATCACGCGTTGTCTCTTTCGCGTCGCAACGACGTCGGAATCTGGTCTGTCGCCGAGATCTTCGAAAACTTCGACCTCGGCTGGAAGGGCGTCATGGATGGCTCGAACGTGATCCACGTCGCCGGGTGTTCGCAAACCGGCGTCCGCGCGATTACGTGGTCGAGCGGGGTAGGCTACGGCCTGCCCGTCGCGCTGTCCGCTGAAACGTGTCCCGCCGGTTACCTCGGGACCCATCTCGACGCGTCGGGCCGTCTCTACGCCGCCTGGCGAGACCCAGCTGGCGAGCCGCGCTACATCCGTCGCAGCGCCGTCGGCGTCTGGGGCGCTGTCGTGCCATTGACCGGCCAGATCGCGACCGGCCAGCAGACCGTGGCCGGTTCGTTCGGACAGCCGCTCGTGGCCGTCACCGACGGGACCGGCGGTTGGCGCTTCTATGAAGCCTCGGCCGATGGCGCGAATTGGACGTTGTTGCCCTATCGCGCGATCTGGCCCGACCTTACCGCCTCGTCGATCCTCATGGCGTACAACGCCACGGCCCACACCCTGACGGCCATCAACCCACAGGGCGTGCCGGAAGCGATCGTATTGCATCCCCGTCTGTTCTCGGCATCCACGACTGTGGCGATGCAGCAGATGGTGACGATCCCGGCCGATCTCAACCGTCCGCTGCTATCGACGTTCTATCGCTTCAACGGGTCGGCCGGCGATGTGTTGACGCTCGGCATCCAGTCGGCCGACGATCCGGCGCCGACGCTATTGCCTTTGGCGCCGGGCGCCGACTGGCAATACGCCTGGCGCGATGTCTCGGCGTGGGCCGGCAAGACGGTGACGGTGACGGTCTCACTCACCGACGGGCCGGCCGTCGCCGTCCCGACCGTCGACCTCAACGAGGTCTATCTTGCCGCGTATAGCACGCCGGCAGTGAGCGCGATCGCGCCGCAGCGTTTTGACACGGCGGCGGGCACGTTCACGGTGACCGGTGACAATTTCATGACGACGCCGACGGTCACCATTGGCGGCCTGACGGCTGCCGTGACGCGCGTGGACGCCCAGCATCTGACCGTGACCGTGCCGGCCGGGCTGGGGCCCGGGCAGTATGTGGTGGTGGTCGCCAACCCGACCGGGTTCAACACGGTGGCGCCGCAGTCGATCCAGATCGGGTCGGTGCTCACGCTGCCGATGCTGTTGCGCTGGATGCCTCCGACGTGGCCGTGAGGCGCCGGCTCCTGTCGCGCAGATCGGAAAGCCAGTCTTGAGAAGGGAAGAGAGCATCATGCCGAGTTCGCGTACAAAGATCCTGAGCGTCGGTGTCACGGCCCTGCTGCTTGTGTCGACCGGCGCCATCGTGCGGGCACAGGACGACACGCCGCCGGCGCGGCCGGCGCGCGACGGCACCATCCCGCCTGGCCTGCTCACGCTACCGACGCAGTCGGCGACCGCCGAACTCGCCGCTTCAATGCCACAACTTGAAGGGACCGCGTCGCTATACGGGCGCATCGTGTACCAAGGAATCAATGGACCGGACTGGGATGTCTTCTCCGGCAATGACACAGAGCAGCATGGGGCGCAATTTCACTTTGCCGGTGCGGATGATCTTGAACCGCGCCTGAGTTTTGACACGACGCGAATCGTGTTTACGTCGAATAGGGCCGGCAACTTCGATCTGTACAGCGTCGATGCCAACGGGTCAGGGTTACGTAGGTTGACCGACGACGGGGCGACCGATTCGGCCGCGACCTGGTCTCCGGATGGCGGCCGAATCGCGTTCCAATCGAACCGGACCGGTAACTCGGATATCTATGTGATGAACGCCGATGGGAGTGGCGTGACCCGGCTGACCACAAATGGCGATTATGACGGCGAACCGGCCTGGTCGCCGGACGGCACGCAAATCGCGTTTATCTCAAAACGGACAGCCGGGGCCGGCGAGTATTACCTTTACGTGATGAACACGAGCGGCGGCAATCAGCATCTACTGGCGGCGCTGCCGGAGTCGGGAAAACCTGCGTGGTCGCTCGACGGTCAGGCTCTGCTGATCCACGCCGCCAACTCAGGCGGGTGGCTTCGCCTCTATCGGGTGGCGGCGAGTACCGGGGCCGTGCAGGCCATCCCTGCGACTGATTCGTGGGCGAACTATGACCTCGAAGCCGCAAGTTGGGGCGTCGGTTCGCGTGTCTATGTCACGACTGTTCGCTACAACATCTCGAATGGCGCCTGGGTCGTCGTCAATATGTTGCGCGGTACGGTGGACACGCAAATCGGTGGACCGGTGACCAATATGGGCGGCTCGTGGGCAGCCGCTCCAGATTGGGGAGCCATCGATCGGACCCCTCCGGTAAGCTTTGCGATCGCTCCGGCGGCGCATGTCGCCGCCGACGGCGTCTCCGTATATTCTGGCGGCCTCGACCAGGGACCGGCGGGCATCTTGTCGTATTCCTTTCAGGCGCGTGTCGGCGCTGGCGCCTGGACGGATCTCGGGCCAGAGACGTGCGGGCTTGGCGTGGGGTTTGGCTTCTGCCTGCAGCCGCCGCTGCCTTTAGGGCCAGTGACCTTTCGTGTGCGTGCGGCTGACTACATGGGGCATCAAGAACTCTGGCCTGAAGACCCGGCGCGGTGGGTGCAGACCATCATCTACGCGGAGCACGTTGCCGGCACAGCCACGGATATTCGCGGCACACCGTTGGCTGGTGTCGGTGTTCAGGGGCCGCCAGCGCTCAATCCGGGCCAGCCAACCGCCTCGGACGGCGGGTTCGATCTCTATCTCACCGAATCAGGCAGCCTTGGCCCGATCACCGGCACGGTGAACAGCGGCAGTGCCGTGTTGTTGCCAGGGGGGCTGCAGAGCCTCGGCAATCACAACTGGCGAGGGCCGCTCTGGGTATTGCCATCTACCAATGCGCTCACGAACGGTGACTTTGAGAATGCGCTGGTCGGCTGGACAAACTCCGGCAACTTGCCGGTGACAGCCACGACAACGGCGTCGGCTTTTTCCGGCAACAGGCTGGTCGAACTGGGTGGCGATACGCATCTGCGCGTCTTGGCTCCGGATATCATCATGGGCCGTTCTGCACGCTCCGAGACCGGAACCGCAACGGTCTACACCGACCGGAACTACTTGAGTTATCTGGTTCAGTGTCCGTACGCGTCGCCGTGTTCGACGCCAGAACTGCTCGGCGCGCCGTTTGCTTATGACATCTTCGTTGAGGCGGACGGCACGATCGACGTGGTCCTGGTTGACATTGACACCGGGCAAACCGAGGTCCGTCGTCGTGCGCCGAACGGCGCCTGGGCCGCGCCTGAACCCGTGGCAATCGACGTGGGCTCGGGAGATCACAGGTTGCTTCAGTCGCCGAGCGGTCGGCTCTACCTTGTGTCGAACTTTGGCGATGGCGCCACCAGCGTGGCACACCGCAACGATAACGGCAGCTGGGTTGCCGAAACGAACCTGGGCGATTGGCCAATGGGTCTCGACGCGGCGTTCGACATAGACGGCGGCTTGCATCTCATCGGCTGTGCATCGTCGGGGGCCTTTGCGCGATCATGGACCTCCGTTGGCGGGTGGGGGGCCATTCAGACGATCGACACTTCCGCCCCATGCGCGACGTACGGACACGTCGCGGCGACGGTTGACAGCGCCGGGCGTCTCAATGCCGTCTGGCCGCGTGGCGATCGGTTGGTGACCGCCCGTCGGTCGCTCTCCGGGACTTGGTCGGCCGTCGTCGAATCGCCCGTCACGCTGTCTCAAATGAATGTTGCCGCCTCGGGGCCTGGTGGTCGGCCGGTCGCCCTCAACGTGATCCAGGATATGAGCGGCGGTCACGCCTGGATAGCGACTGTCGGCGAGGAAGGTCTGTGGACCCCGTTGACTCAGTTGCCGGAGGTCGTGTGGCCTATACCGCTTTCGGTTTGGGCGGCGTTTGATTGGTCTACTCAACGGTTATTTGCCTGGACCGGCGATCCCGTAAACCCAACCTTTCAGGTTATGGTGGATCAGGCATTGGCCCCACAGGAACAAGCTTCGTCCGTATCTCAAGTACTGACGCTCCCAGCGAATCTGTCATTGCCGACCTTTGCCCTGGCCTATGCCTATGGCAGCACGACGCCGAATGACCCGCTCCGCCTCTCGGTGGCTGACGCATCCGGACAGCTGCCGACCCAGTCGGTTGACTTGCCATTCGCCAGCGGATGGCTCACCGGCCACATCGACCTGTCCGCGTTCGCCGGCCATACGATCACGATGACCATCGGCCTTGTCGATAAAGTCAACGAAGCGCACGGCAACGCCTGGATCGATCGGGCCATCGTATCGGATTGGACGACACCGGTCGTCGTCGCCCAATCGACCACCCGGCTGCCGGACTCCGGTGGCACGATCGGTCTCGACCTGCAAACGCTGCCCGGCGTTCCGGTCGTGACGATCGGTGGGCAGGTCATGGCCTTTGAGCGCCCGTCCGAACTGCACCTGAACGTGGCGGTGCCCTCCGGCGCGCTTCCGCCAGGACGGTATGCGATTGTCGTCGCGAGCTCGAACGGCTTCGCGACGGCTGCCCCGCAACCGTTGGTGATTGGCCACGTTCTCAATCTGCCGACGCTCCTGCGGTTCATTCCAGGCACGATCCCGGCGTACCAGAGCCCATAGCGGCCCGTCTCCCGCAACAGCCTGGTCACGTCGGCGACCGCGGCACTGGCCGCGGTCGCCTCGTTTTGTGGGCCGGCCTCAGCCCTGCACCGAGCCCGCCTCCGAAAATCTAACCAGACGCCGGTCCACATTTGGATCCTGGCCGCGATTCTGCACACGGGATACAAATAGAAGCGATAGTGCAGAGGAGCGCATATGGACCGGATGTTCCGAATTGTGTCGCGTGTCGCGCTGGCGGTTGGCCTACTGGCCACCGGTCAGGTGGGCGCGTCGTTGGCGCAGGGCGGTGGCAACACGCTGTTCCTGCCCACGCTGTCACGCAGTTACAGCATTGCCGCCACCGATCTTGGCGGCGAGTGGACTCAAGAGGCCGGCAACGCACAGCGCACCGGCTACTCGCCGATCGAGCCAAAGACCCCGTGGAAGTTGCTCTGGCAATGGAACGCGTCGGCCGCCGACGGCAGTGCGAGCTGCCCCGACGGCAACCCCGCGCACGGGCACTGCTACCCCGTCCAGGTGCAGACCTACACGGTCGCCGGCGGCGGCAAGATCTTCGTCCCGGCCAGCGGCAACGGCCTGTATGGGCTCGACGATCACACCGGCGCGGTCGCCTGGCATATCTCGAACGCGACCTTCAACGCCTCACCCGCGTACTTCAACGGCTACGTCTACGCCGGCAGCGCGGATGGGCGGTTGTTCAAGATCGACGCGCAGACCGGGTCCGCGCAGACCTACGCGGCGGGCAGCGCCATCAACCGCGGCATCCTCGTGGCGGGCGGTTCGGTCTTTGCGCTGACGCAGAACGGCCAGCTCCATCGCGTCGACGCGGCGTCATTTTCGCGGCAGTGGGTGTACAGCTCGGGCTCGACCGCGTCGGTCGCCACGGGTCTGGCCTACTCGGCCTCGCGCGGCGTGATCATCTTCGGCACCGACGACCTGTACGTGCACGCCGTGGCTTTCGACAACGGCATCGCGAAGTGGCGCGTCAAGCCGACGCCGCACACGCCGGGCTTCCCCTATCAATTCCTGCTCCACTGGCCGGTGGTGGCCGAGCAGAACGGCGTCGTCTTCGTACGCATGCGTCTGGCGCACCCCGACGCGCTCTGGCAGTTCCCGCGTGTGCAGAACAACGCGGAGGCGCGCAGCTATCTGACGAGCAACACCGGCGCCCAGAACCTGTTCGCGCTCGACCTCGATGACGGTTCGAAGAGCTTTATCCCGGCGCTGGGCTTCTCGGGTCCGGAAGACTTGTCGGCCGAGCCGCTGGCGCAGTCGACGTGCGGGCAGAGCCTGTGCGCGTACCTGCTCACCGGCCCGGTGCCCGTGGTCAAGGTCACGTCGGACGGCGAGGAAGTGGCCTACATGCCCTTCCGCAGCCAGCAGGGCAACCCCGATGACGCGCGCTGGGATTCGCACATGGGCGAGATGGTGCTCAACAACAGCACGGTCTCGGGGCTGTCGGCCGGCGACTTCCGCTTCATCCAGATGGGGCGGCGCAATTCGTCGATCAACGTGTCCGACGAGCTCGGCCCGATCTCGATGGCCGGCGACTTCATCTTCCACTCGCACTGGGGCGCCAACGAGACTGTCGAGATCCTCGATCGATCGGACAGCCGGGGCATCACCGATGCGAACCCGATCACGACCGCGGAGCGGCCGACCGTCATCCGCCGGATGCAGCCCTGCGGCACGCCGAACTTCACCACGCACTACACGACCTGCGGCATGACGCTCTACAACGACTCGCGCTACTGGGCCGCGCCGGGCTTCTGGACGTACTGGAACGACATCGAGACCCCGCAATCGGTGCGCGAGGCCGACGGGCTGCGGCTCGGCTATACCTATGTCTCCAACGACCTGATCGTGGTGCAGGGGTATGGCGGCGACCTCATGGTCTTCCAGCATAGCGGGCCCTAGCGCAGGGCGCCCGGCGGCTGTCTCGCGGCCTCGGCCGTCGCTGCCGCTGCCCGTGCGCCCGACCTCCACGCCCAGGCCCTGAACTTCAGAGCGCCGTCCGGATCAACCGGACGGCGCTTTTCGTTGCGCACCGGGGCTGACAACGGATGGTGTAACGGATCAACGGATGAAACGGATGCGGGCTTCGGCGGCGTGGGCTGACAGCGGATGATGTAACGGATCAACGGATGAAACGGATGTGGGCTTCGGCGGCGTGGGCTGACAGCGGATGGGTGACGGATCAACGGATGAAGCGGATATGGGCTTCAGCGGCGTGGGCTGACATCGGATGGGTGACGGATCAACGGATGAAACGGATGTGGGCTTCGGCGGCGTGGGCTGACATCGGATGGGTGACGGATCAACGGATGAAGCGGATGTGGGCTTCGGCGGCGTGGGCTGACAGCGGATGGGTGACGGATCAACGGATGAAACGGAGGTGGGCTTCGGCGGCGTGGGCCGACAACGGATGGTGTAACAGATGAAGCGGATGGGTGTCGCCCTGGTCGGCCCGCCTACGCCACAGCGACGCCAGAGATTGATGCAGAGCCCGGGCGGTCAGCCTTGTATGGCACCAATCGCCCGCCCGCCGCCGATGCCGCGAACCCGTTACGCAGCCATGAGCCTTTCGTGGAAGCCGCGCCGCCCCATTGCAAATCCATCTGATCGGCCGAGGCCGCCCAATGCGCAGCCTCGGGCCCTTCGTGAAGGCCGCGCTTCCCATCACACGTCCGTCCGATCGTTGGCGGATCCCACCGCTCCATCGACAACCCGTTCGCCCGGTCGGTGACGGCGCATCGCCGCATCACGCATCCGTCCGATCGGTCGTTGAAGGCGCGTTGCCCCATCGCACATCCATCCGATCGGTCATGGAAGAGGCGCTGCCCCATCGATCCGCCGTCCGATCGGCCATGAAGGGCGTCATGCCCCATCGATCCACTGTAGGGGCGGCCCTTGTGGCCGCCCTGTCGGTCCGCGGTGATCCCCGGGCCAATGCCGCAGCCCACCGGGTCCCGTTGACCCACACGTCAATCGGTCCGCGATCCCACCGCGCCCCGAACGTGCAACGCGCACGGCCGCGCACGTGAGGCCGCGAGGCGCGCATCTGTGCCAGCGAGTCATCACCACGATCGCATGACGATGCGCTCAACCGGGCCACCCGGGCGAGGGAGGGCCCGAATCCCCAATGCCCAGAATCTGCCGCGAATCGGATCGCAATAGTTTGAATTCCGTTATTAATTCAGCGTAAAGAACTTTTACATGAAATTCATGCTGTTTCGATTGCCTGCACTGCGCATATCCATAAAATGATGGGCGTCGGCTTAACAGAAGGTGTAGACATCCGCCGACGCCAATCCGAAGTCACAACAAACCGAAGGTCCGTGCCGACCCTCGGACTCACAGTCGTCATCAACTGCGCGCCGCGTGTGGCGCGTGGCAGCCAGCCAATGCTATCCCGTCGAAGTGTCTGGCGTTGCCGGGCCCGGCGGCGGGCGATCGAGGCGTACAGGTTGACGAGCGGTGTCTGTCGCACCAGGGGTGGGGGGGCGACGCGCCGAAACATATTTTTGGAGTGTGAGTCATGGCGAATTTCCAGCCCAAGCGTCCGACGGTGTCCGTCGTCATACCCACGCTGAACGAAGCGCACAATCTGCCGTTGGTGCTGCCCTATCTGCCGCTGAGTTGGATCGATGAGGTTTTGCTCGTCGACGGGCGATCGACCGATGGCACGGTCGAGGTGGCGCGGCGGCTGTTGCCGTCGATCCGTGTCGTGCTCGAGAAGCGCAAAGGCAAGGGCATCGCCATGCGCACGGGCTTCGCGGCGGCGAACGGCGACATCCTGATCACCATGGACGCCGACGGCTCAAACGACCCGCGCGAGATCCCGATCATGATCGAGCGCCTGCTCGAGGGCGCGGACTTCGTCAAGGGCTCGCGTTTCGCGCCGGGCGGCGGCACGACCGACATGCCGGCCTATCGCAAGTGGGGGAACTGGGGCCTGGGCGCGCTGGTCAACCTGCTCTTCAACGGCAACTACACCGATCTGTGCTACGGCTTCCATGCCTTTTGGCGTCACTGTCTGCCGAC
Organism: Anaerolineales bacterium; assembly: GCA_044224715.1. Lineage (GTDB taxonomy): Bacteria > Chloroflexota > Anaerolineae > Anaerolineales > UBA6663 > UBA6663. The sequence goes on from JBGAJV010000060.1 coordinate 38,498, forward strand.
CATCGACCGCACCATCGCCGACGGCTTCGAGGTCGACACCGCCATCTACATCCGGCTTCTGCGCGACCGGCTGCGCGTCGCCGAAGTGCCAAGCTTCGAGGGTTACCGCTTCCACGGTGTCGGCAAGCTCCAGACCCTGCCCGACGGCTTCCGCATCCTCGGCACCATCCTGCGTGAATACGGGCAAAGCCTTCGCATGCGCCGCGAGGACGTGTACCTCGGCTTCCGCGGTTACCAACCGCCGCGAGCGGCGATGGGGCAGAGTGAAGCCACACCGCTCGAGTTGATCTACAACCTGAGCCATGAGATGGCGGCGATGCCGGATATTCAACAGCGCCTAACGGTTCTCTTGCGTCGTGTGTTGAGCATTATGACCGCTAGTAGCGGCAGCCTCGTACTTCTGGGCGATGACGGTGATGTACACCAGGGTGTCTTTGCCTATCGGAATATGCCAGCGGAATTGGACACCCGAGACGAGAGATTAGTGAGCCTCGGTAGGCACATCTCCTGGTAACAGCAACGCGGGCAGCGGGTTGATGTGCACCGCGTCCGGCCAGCGTGGCGGGTTCGGTCGGCCGCGCG
>JBGAJV010000061.1:0-37810 GCA_044224715.1 Anaerolineales bacterium
CGCGAAGCGCGCCAAGAAAGCCTTTCTTGGCGCGCTTCGCGTCTTTGTGGTTAATGCTCGGGGCGGTCAGCTACGATCTTTTAAGGGCACGAAGGTCTCGGTCTTGGAGCCGATGTATTCGGCGCCGGGCCGGATCAGGACCGAGTCGTTGTACTGTTCGACGACATGCGCGCTCCACCCGGCGATGCGGGACGCCGCGAAGATGCAGGTGTCGAGCGCGGTCGGGATGCCCAAGTAGTACAGCAGCGGCGCGGAGAAGAAGTCCACGTTCGGGTAGAGTTCGCGATGGCGCAGAACGGCGCGCTCGACCGAGAGCGCCATGTCGACGTAGCGCTGGCCCTTGCCCTGGTCGTGCTCCATCTTGGCGGCCCACTCGAGCAGATGCCGCGCGCGCGGATCGCCCGTTTTGTAGATCCGGTGCCCGATGCCCATGATCTTGCGCTTGGTTTCGAAGGCCTTGTCGACGAAGCTGTCGACCTTCTCGACCTTGCCGATCTCGAGCAGCATGTTCATCGTCGCCTCGGCGGCGCCGCCGTGCAGATTGCCCTTGAGCGCGCCAAGCGCGGCCGTGATGGCCGCGTGCAGGTCGGCATTGGTCGACGACGCCACGCGCGACGTGAACGTCGACGCGTTGAGCGAGTGATCGGCCAGGAGCACCAGATAGAGGTTCATGGCGTTGTCCTCGAGCTTCGAGGGCAGCTTGCCATGGAGCATGTACAGGAAGTTGGCCGAATGGCTCAGCTTGGGCCGCGGCGAAATCGGCGCCTTGCCCATCCGCACACGGTGGATCGCGGCGATGATCGTCGGGAATTGCGCCACGAGCCGCAACGCCTTGCGCTGCGTGGCCTCGATCGAGATATCCTCGGTTTCCTTGTCGAAGTAAGACAGCATCGACACGGCCGTGCGCAGCACATCCATGGGCGTGGCCTTGCGCGGCGAGGTCTTGATGTGATCAAGCACGGCCTTGGGCAGCTTGCGGTTGGCGACGAGGTCGGCGCTGAGCTTGGCGAGTTCCTTCTTGTTCGGAAGCTTGCCATTGAAGAGCAGATAAACGACTTCCTCGTACGACACCCGGGCGGCCAGGTCATGGATATTCAGGCCACGATAGGTGAGGATGCCATTCGAGCCATCGACCGACGAAAGTGCGGTTTGGGCGGCGACAACGCCCACCAGACCCTTGGCAAATGTGGGTGCGGCGGCAGGTGCGGTAGTCATAGCGGCTAAGCTCCTCGTCAACAAAACGCCGGCACGCGCTGCTGCGTCCGGCGAGGATCACGCAAGGGCTGCGTCCAACTCATATCGACCGGGATTGTATCATGAGCAATAAGGTCTGATCCGTTTCTTAGGCGCTCCACAGAGCCGCAGGCCCGTGGCGCACGACTCTTCGAGGAAGCAAAAATCCGACAAGGAGGTCCACAAATCGCGGGGGGATGTCTCGGGGTTCGGGCTCAGGCCATGGCCGAGCGCAGCTGGCGCGCCACCGCTTGCTCCTCCGTCGATATGACGCCGTGGTCCTCCAGAGTCCACACGGCCGAAAGCGTCGCAGCCAGAAAGCCCCAGGCCGCCAACCGCGAACGCGAGACCGAGAACGCATCGGCCAACACGTCGAGACGCAGATCCACAGCCTGCGCCAGCGGCAGCGCGTCACGCCCCAGCGGCATCACCCGGCTGACAAGGTAACCGAGGTCGAAGAGCGGGTCGCCGACCACGCCCTTGGGGTCGATCAACCGATGGCCACGCACGTCGTCGACCAGGATGTTGTCGTAGTGCAGGTCGCCGTGCAACAAACGTGGCGCCGCCGCGGTCGCCAGCAGGTCCGAGCACACGACGCCGGCGGTTGTGTAGAGTTCGCGATCCAGAAGCCCGGGCGTCTCCCCCGCGCGTGCCAGCGAACGCGTGAACCCCGTCAGGTCCTCGGCCAGCAACTCAGCCGGCGCCTCCGGCCAGCCCGCCGCGAGCAGATGCACGACGACCTCGAGCGCCTCGCGTTCGGTGGCCGCGTTCGACAGCCGTTCCCCCGGCGCGATCCGCTCGGTCAGGAGCAAACCCTCGGCGGGAAGCGACTCGAGCACGGCAGCCGCTCGCTCGGGGCCGAAGCCGCGCAGCGCCGCGGCCTCGGTCGTCAACGGTGCGGGATCGGGCGCGGCCTTGAGCACGATCGGCGCGCCGGCGATGGTTCGTCCGAAGAACACCAGGTTGTACGAGAGCCCGGGCACCAGACGTAGATCGCTGAGCCCCAACCGCGCCTGCCAGTCGTCCACGCGCGCCGCCAGGGTCGCCAGCCATTCCGCGGCGATCGGGCCGTACACGTCACAAAAGCGCTGGCGGAAGTCGGCGGGGATCGAATAGCCGTCGGTCATGTGGCGCCACTGGTTTGAACGCCAAAGGACGAAGGTCGTCGTCGAAACGGCCTTCGTCCTTTGGCGTTGATCTGAACTGAATTGGACGTTTCGGCGTCCGCGGCGGCCTCAGCGCGCCGCGTAGTTCTTGTCGTACCAGGCGCGGAATTCGCCGGACTTGATCGGCCGCCACCACCATTCGTTTTCGACGAACCACTTGACCGTTCTTTCGAGGGCCTGATCGAACGTGTGACGCGGCTCCCAGCCGAGCGCGCGCAGCTTGCTGACGTCGAGCGCGTAGCGACGGTCGTGGCCGACTCGATCCGCGACGTGCGTGATCAGGCTCTCGGGCTTGCCGAGGATGGCCAGGATCTTGTGGGCCATGTCGATGTTGTAGGTCTCGACGCCCGTCCCGACGTTGTAGGCCTCGCCGAGCGCGCCCTTGTGAAGCACCAGGTCGATGCCCTCGCAGTGGTCGCCGACGTATTGATAATCGCGCATCTGCTTGCCGTCGCCGTAGATCGGGAGCGGCAGGTTGTCGATGGCGTTGGTCGTGAAGAGCGGCACGGCCTTCTCGGGATAATGGAAGGGGCCGATGTTGTTCGAGCCGCGCGTGATCGTCGTCGCCAGACCGAACGTGATGTAGTAGGCGTACACCAGGTGCTCGGCCGCGGCCTTGCTGGCCGAGTACGGGCTGCGCGGCTCGAAGGGGTCGCCCTCCTTCGAGCGGTTCGGCGCCGGGATCGCGCCGTAGACCTCGTCGGTGCTGATGTGGTGGAAGCGCTCGAGCTTGTTCTGGCGCGCCGCCTCGAGCAGCACCTGCGTGCCGGTCACGTTGGCCTCGGTGAACACCAACGGGCTGTGGATCGACTGATCCACATGGCTCTCGGCCGCGAAGTGCACGATCGTGTCGATCGCGTGCTCGTTGATGGCGGCGTCCACGGCCGCGTTGTCGCAGATGTCGCCGCGCACGAACGCGAACTGCGGGTTGCCCTCGGCAGCCTTGAGGTTTTCGCGCCGGCCGGCGTAGGTCAGCTTGTCGAAGACCACGAGCTTATAACCCGGGTATTTCGCCAGCATGTAATGCACGAAGTTCGAGCCGATGAACCCGGCCGCGCCGGTGACGAGAAGATTCTTCATATACGAAATACCCTGTTAGTTTGTCTGGCCGACCCTCGTTGGGGCGGCCCTTGTTGGGGCGGCCCTTGTGGCCGCCCTACCTTGTGGCCGCCCGGCCGCCCTCGTGCTCGCCCAGACGTCTGACGCCGCCTACGGCAGATCCACGTGCGAATAATCGCCCAGATGCATCTGCAGCGCGGCCGGGCGACGTTGCGTGTGCTGCACGACGGCCTCGCGACCGATGAGCGAATCCTGGATGCGTGCGCCGACGTTGAGCAGCTTGGAGTGCTCGAGGACAATGGCGTGCTCGATCTCGCTGTTCTCGACGACGACGTGGTGGTAGATCGACGTGAACGGGCCGACGTAGCTGTTGACGATGCGGGTGCCCTCGCCGATGATCGTCGGGCCGCGCACCACGCTGTTGACGATCTCGGCGCCGGCCTCGACGGTCACGCGCGGGTCGACGCTCGAGGCGGCGTCCACGGTGCCGGCGATGTAGGGCTTGAGTTCCTCGAGCACGTGGTCGTTGGCCGAGAGCATGTCGACGCTCTTGCCGGTGTCGATCCACCAGCCTTCATGCACGTACGGATGCACCGCGTACCCTTGCGTCACCAGCCACTGGATCGCGTCCGTGATCTCGAGCTCGCCGCGCCCCGACGGCTGGATGGCGTGCACGGCCTCGCGGATGTGCTGATCGAACATGTAGATGCCCACCAGCGCCAGGTCCGACGGCGGCACCTTGGGCTTCTCGACCAGGCGCTTGATCGAGCCGTCGGCGTTCAGTTCGGCCACGCCGAACGAGCTCGGGTTGGGCACGCGCTTGAGCACGATCTGGCTGTTCCAACTGCTCTCGGCGAATTGCCGGATGAGCGGGCTGATGCCGCCCTGGATGACGTTGTCGCCCAGGAACATGACGAAACGGTCGTCGCCGATGAAGGGCAGCGACTCCTTGACAGCATGCGCCAGCCCGGCGGGCGCGCTCTGGCGGATGTAAGTGATCGCCACCCCCCAGCGCGAGCCATCGCCCACCGCCTCACGGATCTCGGGCTCGGTGTCGCCGACGACGATGCCGATCTCGGAGATGCCGGCGTCGCGGATCGCCCGGATGACGCGGAAGAGCACGGGCTCGTTGGCGACCGGAATGAGCTGCTTGGCGCGGGTGTGGGTGAGCGGGCGCAGGCGCGTGCCTTTTCCACCCGAGAGAATCAAGCCTTTCATGGGGTTAGTCCTGTAGTCAACTAGTCGGATAGTCAAGTGGTCGAGTCGCCAATCCGTCAGGCGGTCAATTCGATACGTTACCGGGGGACACGATACCAGCAGTCCGATCTCAAGACTACGGGACCACCGGACTACTCGACTCAAAACTAAGCGACTATTCCGCCGGCGCGTTGGTCAGCACGGCGCCGACCACCCGAACGTGGATTTTCTCGAGCATTTCCTTGGCGCGCTGGACGTCGTCACGGCGCGCCTGGCCCGAATTCACCACCAGGAGGGCGCCATCGAGCTGAGCGGCCAGCAAGGCCGCGTCCGAGACCGCCAGCAACGGCGCCGCGTCGAACAACACGAAATCCGCCTGGGATTTGAGGCTCGTGATGAGTTCGCGGATGCGCGGCGAGGTCAACAGGTCGGCCGGGTTGGCCGAGGCGGTCCCGGCCGGCAACAGCTGCAACCCGGCGACGCCGGGGATCGTGGTCAGCGCGGGCGCCGCCGGGTTTGGCTCGAGCATCCAGTCGGCGAACCCCGCGACGTTGGGCACGCCGAACAAGGTGTGCTGGCGTGGTTTGCGCAGATCGCAATCGACCAGGATGGTGCGACGACCGCCCTGCGCCATCACCACGGCCAGGTTGGCCAGCGCCGAACTCTTGCCGTCGTCGGCCGTGGCCGACGTGACCAGCACGGTCTGCAGCGGCTTTTCGAGGCTGGCGAAGATCAGGTTGCTACGCAGCGTGCGGAAGGCTTCGGCCGCGGGCGAGTTCGGGTTCGACAGGGTCAGGAGCGACGGAGTCATGATTAAAGACCGAACCTCCAGCGACTAGCGGGTCACGCTCGACCGTGTTTCTTCCGGCCGACGTCGTTCCAACACCGGCGCGGCCCGGTCGATGCCGGCGGGCAGCGTGGCCAGCACGGGCAGGCCCAGCCCGCGCTCGAGATCAACGCGCGTGCGCACATACGCGGCCGCAAAATACTCAAGCACAAAGACGATGACGCTGCCGATCAGGGCGCCGAGGATGCCGCCGGCCAGCACGTTGATCGTGGTGCGCGGGCTATAGAGCGAATACTTGGGGGCGTCGACGACCTGGGCGTCCACCTGGTCTTCACGCCGCACTTTGGCGTTCTCGGTCTGACGCCAACCGACGAACTCCTCCGCCCAGGCCTGCGCGACGTCGTTGGCCAGGTCGCCGTTCTGGTTGCGCACATCGATCTGAACGAGCAGGCGTGATTCGTCGCTGTCGATCGTGACCGTGCCGAGCAACTCATCGGCCGTCAGGTCGAGGCCTTTGGCGTCGATCACCTTCTGGGCGAAGGTGCGCGTGGCGATCGTTGAGACGTAATTGCGGAGCAGGCGAATCGATGCCTCGGCCAGGCCAAGATCCGGTCGCGACGGCGTGACACTGACGAAGATGGTGGACTGATAAACAGTCGGTTGCAGCCGGCTGAAGACCAGGGCGCTGGCTGCCGCCAATACGGCGGCCAATACCACGATCCATCCACGGCGACGCAAGAGCGAAAGCAGGTCAGAAACGGACATCGCGAGTCATTCTAGCATAGGGGTCCTGCTGCAAAACCGATTCGCCGCCTATGGACACAGAAACGTGACATTTAGTCAAATGGTCAGGTAGTCAAGTAGTCGTGTAGACGACCACCTGACTACCCGCCTATCCGACTTCACGACTACCGTGGGATCCGCCCGATCACGGTGACGCCGGCCACGTCGTGGCTGTCGTGCACGCGCGGGTCGACGGCCCAGGCCAGCAAGGCCAGCGCAAAGCCGACCACGATCCCGAGCACGACCTTGAGCAATGGCTCGAGCCGATCCCTTAGCCCGACGGGGCTCTCGCCCGGGCTGGGCGTGTCGAGCGCCACGACCTTGGCGTTCTCGCCGTTGAGCGGCGGCAGCGCTTCGGCGTTGCGATTCTCGAGCACCCGGATGGCGGCATCGGCGATGGCCACCAGACGGGTCGGGTCAGCGCCGGCGAAGGACAGGATCAGGATGCTGCGATCACTGTCGGCGCCGGTGATGGCGCCCGCCACCTCGGCCGGAGTGGCCGTCACGCCGGCCGAGGCGAGCTCGGCGCTGACGGCCGTGGCGAAGTCGCCGGTGCGCGCCCAATCTTCCAGATTGGCGACGATGTACTCGGACGAGAGATAGCTGTAGTAGGTCGAGTCGAAATCCTGGTTCGACCCGCCCGGTGTGCTGTCGCCGGCCGAGAACCGCAACGACAACCCATAGCTTGCCGGGCGGTTATAGGGGTACGTCAACGCCGTCCATGCGGCCGCGACGACGGCCGGCAGCGCGATCAACCACCACCAGCGTTTGAGGAATCGGCCGATCAGGGAGAGCGTCACCGTCATAGCATCCTTTTCGGACGATCGGCCTCGGGCACGGCTCAGCGGCCGGCGCGGGCGATCTCGTCCGCGATCTGCGCGAGAAAGATCTGGGTATCAAACGGCGCCGCGCTGGCGCGAAGCGCGGCCCGGTCGAATTCTAGCCCATCCAAACGCTGGAGCGCCGCCGCCAGGCTCTCGACGGTTTGCTCGCGGAACAGCACGCCGTTCTCGCCGTCGCGCACGGTGTCGAGCGCGCCGCCGCCAGCGAACGCCACCACCGGCGTGCCGGCCGCAAGGGCCTGCACCGGCGCGATGCCGAAATCCTCGAGGCCCGGGAACACGAATGCCCGGGCCTCGGCCAGCAGCCGGGGCACGTCGGCGTCGGGCACTCGCCCGAGGAAGCGCACGGTCGGCCCCGCCAAACGCTCGAGGCGCGCGCGGTCGCGCCCCGCCCCGGCCACCCACAACTCGAGCCCGAGTCGGGTGCAGGCCTCGACCACCAGGTCGACGCGCTTGTAGGGGATCAAGCGGCCCAGGCTTAACAAGTAGCGCCCGCGCCCCGAACCGGGCGCCGCGGTGAAGCGTGCCGTGTCCACCGGCGGATAGACGATCCGCGACTCGCGTCCGTAGATGCGCGCGATGCGCTCCTGCACGGCGGTCGAGATCGCCAAGAACGTGTCGACGCCGTCCGCGGCGCGCCGATCCCAGCGGCGCAGCCAGGTCAGCAAAGGCCCCAAAGCGAGGCGCACGATCGGGCCCAGTCCCTCGCGACCCGCGTAGTCGTCAAAGTTCCAGACGTAACGCGTGGGCGTCAGGCAATAGCACACGTGGTGCGCATCCGCGGGCTTGCGCACGCCATGACAGAAGCCGCTCTTGTTCGAAAGCAGCACCGTGTGCCCGCGCAGATCAAAGCGCTCGAACGCCAGCGGATACAGAGGTAGATACGGCTGATGGTGACGGTGCACGCCGGGCAACCGATCCATGAACGACGTCCGGATCGGCCACCCGCGATACGCGGCCGGCATCACGTCGGGTGCATAGATCGACGTATAGATCGGCGCGCCCGGATACCGCTCGACGAGCTTCTCGAGCACGTCTTCGGCGCCGCCGATCTGGTTCAGCCAATCGTGGATGAGGGCCAACGACATTTGCGATTTGTGATTTGTGATTTTGGGTTTGTGATTGCGCCAACCAGTTGTGCCGTCGAGATTCGCAAATCACAAATCACAAATCGCCAATCTCCTTGATTGGCTTGAACGTCATCCGGTGGATCGGGCTTGGGCCATGTTCGGCGAGCGCGGCCTGATGAACACGCGTGCCGTAGCCTTTGTGACGCGCGAATTCGTAACCGGGATACAGGTCGTCGAGTTGAGTCAGGAAGGTGTCGCGGCTCACTTTAGCCAGGATCGACGCGGCCGCGATGCTGAGCGAGATCGAGTCGCCGAAGTTCAGGCGCTTCTGTGGCAGCGGCACGGCGGCCCGCAGGTCGACGGCGTCGATCAACAACGCCTGGGGTTGCGGGCGCAGCATCGACACGGCCCGCCGCATCGCCGTTCGCGTCGCCGCCAGGATGCCGTCGCGATCGATATGCTTCGCGCTCGCGCCCCCCATGCCGAACGCCACGGCCCGGGCCCGGATTAAATCGGCCAGAGTCTGACGCTTGCGCGCAGCCAGCTTTTTCGAGTCGTTGACGCCCGCCGTCAGCAATTCGTCAAGCACCTCGGGTTGATCCAACGGCAGGATCACGGCCGCGGCCACCACTGGCCCGGCCCAGGCGCCGCGCCCGGCCTCGTCGATCCCGGCGACCAGCGTGTAGCCCTGCGCCTGCCAATCGCGTTCTAATGAGAGATCCGGCACGCTGGGTGATCCCTTTCCCCCGATCCGCTCGAAACGCACACACGGGAGCCAGGGGGTGGCCACAAGGGCCACACCTACTGGCCACACCTACTGGCCACACTACTGGCTACACTACTGGCTACCCCCTGCTGGCCCCGTCCCTACTCCGCCCCTACTGGCCGACTCGTTCGCCGTACAGGCCCTGGGCCCAATTCCGGCGCACGATCAGGATGTCGCGCAACATGCGCAAAGGTTCGCGGATGGGATCGACGCGGCTCTCCGATCGGTAATACCAGTCGATCGGCACCTCGGCGACGCGATAGCCGCGTTTGATCGCGATGAACAACGCCTCGACGTCGAAGCTCATGCCGTCGAAACGCTGCACGGAAAAGACGTCCGCCGCGGCGCGTGCCGTGAAACACTTGAACCCGCACTGCGTATCCTCGAAGCCCGGCAACGCAAACCACTTCACCAGGTTGCTGAACACGCGGCCCTGGAAGTGCCGATAGGCCGGCTCGTTGAAGCGTCGGGCGCCCGGCGCCTCGCGCGAGCCGATCAGGACGTCGGCGCCCGGATGGTTCGGCGGGAGGAATTTGGGCAATTCGTCGATCGGCATCGACAGATCGGCGTCGCAGATGAAGCGATATTCGCCGTGCGCCTCGAGCATGCCGCGCCGAACCGCCAGCCCTTTGCCGCGCCCGGCCTCGCGCAGCACCCGCACGCGCGGGTGATCGGCCGCGAACGCTTCGGCGACGACCGCCGTGAGGTCGCGGCTGCCGTTCTCGACGACGAGCACTTCGCTCTCGTAGGGCTGACGCTTGAGAAACGCCTCGATCGCCAGCAACGTGGGCGGCAACCGCTTTTCTTCGTTGTGCGCTGGAATGATGATCGACAGATACATGCGCCGTCTTCGCTATGGGCTCAAGAGCGCCAACACGGCCGCGTCGCTGATGGTCCGCGTGGCCTGCACCGCCCGGCGTTTCGCCAGCATCCTGGGCACGCCGACCACCCCGGCCAACTGGCCGCGCAGCCGGGCACGCGCCGCGGCGCCGCGCCAGGCCTTGAGCGCATCCCAGGTGATCCGCAGCTGGCCGCCCAAGATGCGCGTCCAGTAGCGGCGCCAGACCACGCCGGGCACGTCCTTGGCCAGCAGATAGATGAAGTTGCGTCCGTCGTGAAAGCTCGCGGTGACGCCCCCGCCGCTGGCCGAAAGATGATGATACACCACCGCCTGCGGCGCATACACCGCCCGCCACCCCGTCAGTTGGGCGCGCCAGGCCAGGTCGACGTCCTCGCACGAGAAGAAGAAGTCGTCGTCCAGCACCCCGACCTGCTCGATCAGGGCGCGTCGATACGCGGCGCTGCCGCCGTTGGCCGAGAACACCTCACCCTCGACGTACTGGCCCTCGTCCTTCTGCCAGACACCGCGGTTTCCGGGCGTGCCGTCGCGTTTGAAGATGTCTCCGGCTGTGTGGAAGGTGTCGCGTCGATCGAAGAGCAGCATCTTCGACGCGATCATGCCCGCTTCGGGGTGGCGCTCGAACGCCGCCACGACCTCGGCCACCCAGCGAGGGTCGGCTTCGGTGTCGTTGTTGAGCAGCGCAAGGATCTCGCCGCGCGCGATCCGGAAACCGGCGTTACAGGCGCCGGTGAACCCCAGGTTGCGCGGCAGAGCCTCGACGCGCACCTCCGGATACCGCTCGGCCAGCAGCGCGAGCGACTCGTCGACCGAGGCGTTGTCCACCACGATCACCTCGTGATCGCGATCGGTCTGCGCCCGCAACGCGTCCAGACACGGCGCCAGCCAGCGCGCGCCGTTCCAGTTCGGGATGATGATCGAGAAGCGAGTCATCGTCGAGCGTGGAGTGTCGAGCCTGGAGCGCGGCAGCGTGATCGCTCTCCGCTCCTCGCTCTTTGCTCCACGACTAGGGAGTCTGGGAAACGGCCACGAACTCCGCCAGCGCGTCTTCCCACGGCCGGAGCGTGATACCCAGCCCGCCGGCCATGTAATTGGCGAGCGGCGCGAAACGCGGCGGGGTCGAGGCGCGTTGGTACTCGGCCAGCGTGATCGGCTCGACCGGGATGTGCGCCCGCCCGGTCAAATCCAGGATGCGACGCGCGTAGTCGTAGCGTGAGACGTAGCCGCTGTTCGTCAGGTGATAGATCCCGTAGTGCTCGGTAGCCACCAGCCGCACGAGCGCATCGGCCAGATCCTCGACAAAGGTCGGGTTGGCGACCTCGTCGCTGACGACCTTGAGGCTGCCGCGCTCGTCGGCGAGCTGTTGGATGCGGTGGACGAAGTTGCGGCCGCCGCGCGCCGTCACCCAGGCCGTGCGCACGATGTAGAACCGCTGCAGCAGATGCTGCACGAACCACTCGCCGGCGAGTTTCGAAGCGCCGTACGGGTTGACGGCGCGCACCGGATCGAACTCGCCGTAGGGCCGGTCGGTCTCGCCGTCGAAGACTTCGTTGGTGCTGATGTAAACGACAGCCGCGCCGTGTCGGGCGGCGGCCAGCGCGACGGCCTGCGTGCCCAGGCCGTTGGCCTGGTAGGCCAGCTCCGGGTTTCGCGCCGCGCCGTCGACGTCGGTCATCGCCGCGGTGTGGATGATGACGTCCGGTTTATGCTGCGCCACGACGCCGTCGATGGCGCCGGGTTGGGTGATGTCCAGTTCGGGCAGGCTGACGCCGATCGCGTCAGGCAGCAGGCGGAACAGCGCCTGGCCCAACTGGCCGCTGGCGCCGGTGATCAGGGTTTTCATGGCTGCGATTGTACCGTGGGCGACACGCCGTTCGTTGCCGATGGGACGAGCGAACCAGCTACATAACGTCGCCGGCGCGGGCCCAGACCGCCTCAACCGGCGAACGCGCCCTCCCAGTACCGCGCGACCAGCTCGACGGCGGCCGCCAGGGCCGTCTCACGATATTGAAGCAGACGCTCGGGCGAGCAGTGTGGAAAGACGCGTGCCGCCATCTGTTCCGGCGAATCGACCAGCGCGGCGAAGTCCGCGACCGCCACCTGCATACGCTCGGCAAAGACCTCGGCCGTCCGCATCTGCCTGTGGCGCAACTGGTCGGCGATGAAGTCGCGCCAGAGCGCCAGGTGCTCGTCGCGGACGAATTGCAGCCAATGGTCCGGTCTGGCCTTCGCCAGGACATCGCCGACCTCGACGACCAGCCGGTCGAAATCCCGGGCGTCCCACCAGGCGCGCAGGGCGTTGTGGATGTAGATGCGTTCGGCGGCCGTGGCCCAGGCCGCGTGGGGCCCGAAGACCGGCTCGAAGATCCCGGAAATCCAATGCTGATCGAACTCAAGATGGGCCAGATAACCGGTCATGAACACAGCCCGGGCCGGCGCGAGCCGCAGCGGGTCGGCCAGATCCGGGTGCGCGGCGAACAGGGCACGATGCGCCCGCGGCGCATCCCCCAACGGGACGGGGAAGAAGTGCGTGGCGACGCGCGTCTGGTGCGACACGGTCTGCACGTCTGGCGCGATCTGGCCGCAAAGCCAGGCGGGCGCCTCGGCGCGAACGGCGGCGGCGATGTCTGCCGGCAGGAGCCCCTCCATGTCGCGGGCGATGACCAGATGGTTGAAGGGCGTCGGCACGTCGATATTCTACAGGCGCGCCAAACGGGCGTGCGCCCTGATCGCACTTGCGTGCCCGTCCGACGTATCCGGCCGCAGTTTGACGGATCGCATACCAGCCACATCATCCGCGGTCGCGAAGTGCGGGCGCGCGTTGTCAGCGGCATTCTGGCGCGGATCGCGCGGGTTTGAACAGCTAAAGCCCTATTCGCGCCTACGCTACACGGCAGATCTGCAGCGTCGAAACCACGCTGCTATGGCCCTGGCATCGGTCGGCAAGCCCCACGCTGGCCTAAAAAGACCGTCTACACCCGTCGGTGGGTCGGACCACCGCGCTTGTCGCATCGGACGGGCCGTTGCTCATGGCGCGGCGTGACCCGGTCGATCGGGTCTTTCGTACGCTGACCGTGCGGCGTAGAGGGGACCTGCGACTTTGCCCGGATTGGAACGTAGAATGGAGTTAGAACCAGCCCCTTCCGTGGAGGCAAAATGCTGACCAGGCTCGTTCGCCTCATCTTTGCGGTCTTCCTTTTCTGCGGCGTGTGGGCGGCTCCGGCCGCGTCCGCCCAGGAGGGCGCCCACGCCGTCTTGCTCGAGCTCAAGGGCCCGTTGACCGTCCCGATGGCCGATTACCTCGACCGCGGGCTCGAGGTCGCCGCGAATCGCGACGCCGCGCTTGTCATCGTGCAGCTCGATACGCCGGGCGGCGAGTTGACTTTGATGGAACGCATGATCAGCGCCATCCGCAGCAGCACGGTGCCCGTCATCGTCTACGTCGGACCGAACGGCGCGATGGCCGGCAGCGCGGGCACTTTCATCACGCTCGCGGGTCACGCCTCGGGCATGGCTCCGGAAACCCTGATCGGCGCGGCCAGCCCGATCGATGAAAGCGGCCAGAACCTCGAAAGCACGGCCGACGCCAAGGCCCGCGAGGCTTTGATGGCCCAGGCGCGTGCCCTGGCCGAGCGCCGCGGACCCGAAGCCGTAGCCCTGGCGCAGTCGACCGTCGACGTCGCCAAGGCCGTCACGGCCCGCGAAGCCCTCGACGCCGGGCTGGTCGATGTGATCGCGTCGGATCTGCCCGATCTGCTCCGGCAACTCGACGGCCACGTCATCGAGCTCGGCGGCCAACCACGCATGTTGGCCACGACGGGCCTGATTGTGGATCCGATCGCTATGACCCTCCTGGAACAGGCGTTGACGCTTCTGGTCAACGCGACCGTGCTGTCGATGTTGTTCTCGCTGGGTCTGCTGCTGATCTATCTGGAGGTCCAGACGCCGGGCGGCTGGATCTCGGGCGTGATCGGCGCCGGCCTGCTCGTCCTGGCGTTGTATGGTTCCGGTTTTCTGCCCGTGAACTGGTTTGGCGTGATCTTCGTTGCGATTGCGTTTGGCCTGTTCATCGCCGAGGCGTATACTCCAGCCACCTTCGGCGCCCTGACGCTTGGCGGCGTGGTCTTTTTCGTGGTGGGCGCGCTGGTGTTTTTCAATTCGCCCGGCACCCTGCCCGTCTATCGGGCCAGCGTGCCGTTGATCATCGCGCTGGGCATCGGCCTGGGCTCGATGTCGCTGCTGCTGGTGTTCGTGGCGCTGCGCACAATACCGCGCAAGCCGTTGCTCGGTTCCGACGTGCTCGTCGGACAGACCGGCCAGATGCGCACCGGGCAATCGGCGCAGATCGGCAGCGAGCTCTGGACCGTCGAAGCGACCGACGGCCAGACGCTCAACACCGGCGATCCGGTTCAGGTGACCGGCGTGCGCGGGCTTCGGCTTCTGGTCCGAAAAAGCGGCTAAAGAATGCGTTAAGGCCTTGAGAATTCATACGCGCTGATGCGTTGAATGTGGTTAAATCGGGTCTACGCGCGGGACATAACACCCGCCGATGGCCGATCGACTTTGCAAGGAGCAGACAGGATGTCAACATCATCGGGGCGCTTCCGGTTGGCGGTGCAGAAGGGTCCGAACCCGGGCAAGACGTTCGACCTCACGCAGATCGTGGCGATCATCGGCCGTGACGCATCGGCCGACATCGCGGTCAGCGACGTCGAGGTCTCGCGACAGCATGCGCGCCTGAGCGCTACCGAGTCGGGCTTCACGATCGAGGATCTGGCGAGCACCAACGGCGTGTTCGTCAACGGCGTGCGCATCACGGCCCCGACCGAGATCAAGGTCGGCGACGTGATCGGCATCGGTCAGACGGTCGAGCTCGGCGTCGAGGCCGTCCCGGCCGAGGGTGCCGCGACCGTGTTCACCCCGCAGCCGGTCGCCGCTCTCCCGCCGCTGCCGTCAACGCCGGAGCCTGCCTCGCCCGTGGCCAATTCGGGCGGGAGCTTCAGCCTGCCCTCTTCCGGTAGCTCCAGCGCCTCGTCCGGCGCGTCGCCGGCGCCAAGCAGCTCGGGCGGGCGCCCGTCTTGGCTGCCCTGGGCCATCGGCGGTGGCTGTCTCTTCCTGTTGCTCTGTGTCTGCTTGCCCGTTGCGGCGTGGGCCGTGATGAGCAGCGGCATGTTCAACTAGCCGTAACGCCTCGGACAAACGAACGAACCAAAACACGGCGCTTGGCGCCGTGTTTTGGTTCTACCGATCCATCGCTCGTGCACCGCTTCACGATCTCGCGAACGCCCTAAACGGCGGACCCTGGCTCTAAAAGGAAAGACGACATGGACAACCCCTTCGCCTGGATCATGAGTGGCTCGATCGTGTTCTCGATTCTGACGACGTGTTGCGCCACGCTGTTGCCGCTCCTCATCATCGGTGGGTTGGGCTACTACTTCTATCGCCGCTACCAGATGAGCCAGGGCAAGCGGCAGGAGAGCCAGGCGTGGCCGACGACGACCGGCGTCGTCGTGCTGTCGCGCGTCGAGGTCCATGGCAGCGGCGAGAACTCGCGAACGGTGCCCATGGTCGTATATCAGTACCAGGTCAACGGCCAGCCCTTCCAGGGGAACATCATCAAGGCCGGCAGCCAGTTCTTCCGGGTCCAGGGCTCGCGCGAGCCGTATCTGATCGTCGATCGCTATCCCGTCGGCGCGCAGGTGATGGTGTATTACAACCCGGCGAACCCGGCGGATTGCGCGCTGGAACGCTGAGAAGTCCCATCCAGCTCTAACGAACGCCGACCCTGCGGTGTGATACGGTCTTGCGCATGGCCCGTAGGCTGACCCGTCCCTCCCTGGCGCTCGCGATGCTCGCGACAGCGACGCTGGCCTGTCAGACGTTGGTGCCGATCCGCCCGACGCCTGAGGCCTCGACGCCGGTCCCGCCGACGCAGATCGCCGTCGATCCCACGGCCGTGCCGACACCGGCAGGCGAACGGCCCGATTCGAACGGCCGCGACCACGGCGTGGCCCATCCCGCCGCCGACGCCAAACAGTACGTCGAGCTTTCCGGCGAGGAACTGGTCGTCGACACCAGGCACTTTCGCATCCATTACACGCTCACCGGCGCCGACGCGATCCCCGACACGTCGGACGGCGGCGGCGCGCCGAGCTTCGTGACTGACCTTGGCCAGCATCTCGAAGGCGCGTGGACGCTGGTCGTCGACGACTGGGGTTGGGTCGCGCCGCCGCCGGATGCGGGCTGGGGCGGCAACGACCTCTACGACGTCTATATCGGACGCGACGAGGACGACGAGCTCGGCTACGTCTGGACGGTCGAAGAACAGCCGATGGGCGACAACCCGAATTCGCCCGACGTGGTCGAACGCCATGCGCAGGCGTCGTACATGCATCTGCGGCGCGGCTTCGCCACCGGTGCCGGCTTCAACAGCGACAAGGAACTCAGCGACTACTTCGATACGACCGTCGTGCATGAGTTCATGCACGCCGTGCAGTATGGCTACGACGGCGGCGAGCGCGCGGATTGGATGTGGGAGGCCGTGGCGATGTGGTCGGAGAGCCTGGCGTTCCCGGGCGAGTCTGACGATTACAGCTACGTCCTCGACTACGTGACTTCGGCCGGCGATTGCCTGAGCCGCGCCGATCCATACAGCGTCTGGCCGTTCTTCCGCTATCTGACCGATCGTCACGACGCGCAACTGGTGCGCGAGATCTGGGAACAGGCCCGCGATTTCGAGGGCGTCAACGCCGTCCGCACCGCGCTGCGTGCCCGCGGGCTGGAACTCTCGCAGGAATGGTTTGGGTTCGCGCAGGCCATGTT
Source organism: Anaerolineales bacterium (assembly GCA_044224715.1). Taxonomy (GTDB): domain Bacteria; phylum Chloroflexota; class Anaerolineae; order Anaerolineales; family UBA6663; genus UBA6663. The sequence goes on from JBGAJV010000061.1 coordinate 16,585, forward strand.
GCTGCGCGACTTCACGGACGGCAGCGAGTTCCATCCACTCATCCCGGCCGAGCGCATCGACGCGCCCGGCACCGTCCAGCGCGACGTCGGCAACCTGGGGCTCGAGGCGCTGGATGTGGTCGCCGACGGGCCGATCACGCTCGCGCTCACGGCCGACCCCGGCGTCACGGTGCGCGTGATCGGGTTGCGCGATCGTCAGGCCAGCGCTTTCGACTTCGTCGACGGTCGCGTCGTCGTCGATGCCGCCGCCTTCGACGAGCTCGTGGTGCTGGTGGCCAACGCCAGCGACGACCCCGGCGACAACGCCTGCACCCATATCGACTACCGGCTTCGCGTCACACAGGGCGGCGATCCCGCTCTGCCCGCTGAAGTGCTCGACGCGCCGAAGTTCACGTCGTTGCACTGACACGGCAGGACCACCCCCAACCCCCCCCACGAGAAACGCGCACCGGTTGCTCGAATGCCGAACACCTGGTGCGCGTTTCTCGTGGAGGGGGCATTAGGATATCGGCTCTACGCCTTCGCCCTCACACCCTCCAGGATCTCAGCCGCCATCTCGTAGCGCCCGAACGGCGGCATCAGGTACGCGCCGCGCAGGATCGCCCGCGCTTCGGAAAGACTGCGCAACTCCGCCAGCAGCTCGAGCGCCAACTGCACACCCTCGCGCGGCCCATCGTCGTCGGCGGTCTCCATGCGCTCCAGCGTCGCCGGCGGGATGTGGATGCCGGGCACTTCATTGTTGAGGAAGGCGGCATGCCGCGCACCGTAGAGCGGCAACACGCCGACGATGACCGGCAGCGTCAACGGCCCATGCAGTTCAGCATAGCGCGCGAGGAACGCCCGCGCCGGATCGACGTCGTAGATCGGCTGCGTCAGGGCGAAATCGGCGCCGGCCTCCAGCTTCTTGCGCAGCGTCTTGATCTCCTTGTCCACGTCGGGCGCGCACAAGTTGAGCGCGCAGCCGACGAAGTAGCGCGTCGGCGTGCCGATCTTGACGCCGGCGTGATCGACGCCGACGTTGAAGCCTTGCTTGACGAGCTTGATCAGGCCCGATGGAACCACGTCGTAGGCGTCGTTGGCGTTCGGATAATCGCCGATCGCGGTCGGGTCGCCGAGCGTCGCGAAGAGGTTCCGCAGCCCGAGCGCATGCGCCGCCAGTAGATCGCCTTGCACGCGCAGCAAGTTGCGCCCGCGCGTCGGGAAGTGCAAAACGGTCTCGATCCCCACCTCGCGCTCGATGACATGCGCGACCGCCCAGGCGCTCATGCGCATCCGCGCCATCGGCTGGTCGGCCACGTCGATCGCATCGGCCCCGGCGGTCTGCAACAGACGCGCGCCCGCCAGCATTTTGTGCGTGTCGGCCCCGCGCGGCGGATCCATCTCGACGGTGAGCACGAAGGCCTCGGGGTCTGCCAGGCGCCGGGCGAGCCGGCTCGGCGGCTCCTCGGACGTCGCTTCGGTCGGCGCGCTCTCGACGGTGGCCGGCAGGGCCGTCACCTGTTGCAGGGCGGCCTCGATCCGCGCCGGGTCGGCCAGCGCCGCCCGCATCGCGGCGATGTGCGCCGGGGTCGTACCGCAGCAGCCGCCCATCACGTTCACGCCCAACGCGGCGAACCGAGCAGCGTAATCACCGAAGTACGCGGGCGTGGCCGGATACAGGATCCGGCCCTCGAACTGTTCGGGCCAACCGGCGTTGGGTTTGACGGCGAAACGCGCGTCGGGCACGGCCTGCCGCATGAGCGTGATCACGCGCAGGATCTGCGCGGGGCCGCCCGAGCAATTGACGCCGATCACATCGGCGCCGGCCGCGATCAGCGCCTCGGCCGCCATGGCGGGCGTGTCGCCGAGCAGCGTGCGGTCGTCACGCGTGAAGGTCAGCGTCGCCATGATCGGGAGGTGCTGGCCGCCGTACGGGCCGCCGGGCGGGCCGCCCCGCTCCGCCGCGGCATTGCGCCCCGCCCGGATCGCGGCCCGGATCTCGTACAGATCGCTCATCGTCTCGCACACCAGCACGTCGATGCCGGCGCCGATCAAGGCCGTGATCTGTTCGTGGAACGCTTCATACGCCTGCGCCTCGGAGACTCGGCCATACGGCGCGAGACGCACACCCAACGGGCCGACGTCGCCGGCCACGAAGACCGGCTTGAACGACGCATCCACCACACGTCGCGCCAACGCGACGGCCGCGGTGTTGATCTCCGCCACGCGCTCGCCCAACCCGTGATGGCCGAGCTTGTAGCGGTTGGCGCCGAACGTGTTGGCCAGGATCAACTCGGCGCCGGCGTCGATGTAAGCGCGATGAACGTCCGCGACCACCGCGGGCTGCGTGAGCACGAGCTCATCGAACACCGTGTCGAGGGCCACGCCGCGACCGTGCAGCATCGTGCCCATCGCGCCGTCGGCGAGCAGCGGGCCCTGGGTCAGTCGTGCGAGAAAAGGCGAAGTCATGCGGTCTCCTGCCGACGCACCAACTCGGGCGAGTCGAGGAAGTCGGCCAGCTCGGTCTGTCGAAACGGCCAGGCCGATTCGTCGTCGCCGTGCGCGGCGCGGAAGTAAGCGATCACGTGGGCGGGCAGCAGCGGCCCGACCGAGGTCTTGTAGTCTGGGAAGGCGGCGGCCAGGCGGCGCCAGTGCCCATAGTGCTGTTTGGTCAGCGCCACGCGGCCGCCCTCGAGCAGGACGATATGCCAGTAGGCCCGGTCCTGCGCCCGCGCCCAATCGAAGCGCTCGGCGCCGGTGAGCAGGCCGCCGATCAGGGCGCGGCTCGGGTGTTTGAGACGATCCAACTCCGCCAGCTCCGGCGTCGGATCGTAATCCACCACGCGTTGATCGAGACGCACGCCGCGCGTCGTCGCTTCGAGCAGGGTGTAGGCCGGCAACGCGTCGGGCGTGAACGGCAGCCCGACAGCGCCCACATTCACGAGGTGTTTTCCGCCGATCACGCGATGCTGCGGCCAGTGCGTGTGCCCGACGAACACCCATTGGGCGTCGACGTCGGCCAGCAGCGGCGCGAGTTGATCGTCGCTCAGGCCCGGGCGCATCCCGACACCGTCATCCGTCCCGGGCGCGGCATGCACACACAACGCGCGCTGCCCGTCAGGGAACGTCTCGACAAAATCGAGCGGCAGCGCCGCCAGCCAGTCGCGCCACCCGGCGCCGGCCGCGAAGCCTTGCGTCCAGGCGAAGCCCTCCCAAAGGGTCAGCAGGCGTCGCGGCACAGTGTCGCCGGGCTCAAGCTCTGGCCGGGCGCCCTCGGCGGCATAGCGATCGGTGTTGCCGCGCACAAAACGCGCCGCCGGCAGCGCCGTGGCTCGCTCGAGCGACTGGATCGGGTGCGCGCCCAGCGCGGCAAAGTCGCCGAGCACCCAGTACCCGTCGACGCCGCCGCGGTTCTCAACGTCGGCCAGGACCGCCTCGAGGGCGGAGCGGTTGCCGTGGATGTCGGAAAGAATGGCGAGACGCATGGATATTGGGCGATGGGTGAGCGGGTGATTGGCCGACGGGTGATGGCGTGTCAGCGGCCACTCACACACTCGCTCAATCAGCCAATCACGGAATGGCGCTGACTGCAGCGTTCAAGACGGGATCGGCGTCGTCCAGGTACGAGTCCCAATCCTGCGAGATGAGGTTGGTCGGCGTGAGGCCCGTGCTCGAGATGTCGGCGCCGTTGATGTCGCGGTACGACTGTGTCGCCAACGACAGACGCGAGCCGTCGGGCAGGTTCAACGTGATGAAGGCCTCGGTCTGGCCCGCTGTGGGCAGCCCGAACACCTGCGCGCGGCCGTTGGCCTGCAGGAACTGCGCAAACAGCTCGGGCTCCTGACGCGTGTCGGGCCCGATCAGCACCATCAACGGGATCGTCTGCGTGCCCGAGATGTCCTGGCCGTTGAGCGTGATCGTCTGCTTGTCCTGACGCGTAAAGACCTCGCCGATATCGCCGTTGCCGAACACGGTCAACAAATCACCGAGCGGCCAGCTGCTGCCGCCAGTCGCAATCCGCAGATCCAGCACGACGCCGCGCAACTTCGTGGAATTGGCCGCGAGGCTGTACGCCTGACCGAACGTCGACATGTCGTTGGCGCCGAACGCGACCGGGAAGCGCGCGTAGAACACGTCGCCCGGCAACACATCGGTCAGCATCGGCACGCCGGTGCTGATCTCGCCGCGCGTGATGACCACGTCGCGGGGTTCGGCGCCGGGCGAGCGCACCGACAACGTCACGGACGTGCCCGCCTCGCCGCGGATGCGGGAGACCAGCGTGTCTCGCGTGGCATCGGCCGGCACCGGTTCACCGTCGATCGTCAGGACGGCGTCATGGGTCTTGAGCCCCGCGGCCTCGGCCGGGGAACCGGGGATGACGGCCAGCACCACGACCCGCGGCTCAGGCGTGCCGCGCACGCCGAAATACACGCCGATGCCCTGATACGTGCTGCTCGCGCTGGCGTTGGCTTCCAGCTCGATCCGCTCGGCCCGGCTCATGAACTGCACCGTGTCGTCGGGGAAGGCCCCGGCCAGGTCGCTCATGAGCTGGTTGAACGCCTCGGGCTCCAGACCGGCGTCCACCTGCGCGCGCGCGTCGGAGACCAGGCTCTCCCAGGGCACGCCCGCCAGATCCTCGCGCACATACGCTTCGCGCACGGCCTGATCGATCGCGTCGAGCGTCTGCGTCTGCAGGTCGGCCGGGCTGGCCGTGGGCGGCGGCGGCGGCAGGGTGGGCGTCGGGGTCGGCCCCAACCCGGGCACCGAGATCGTGCTGCACGCCAGCGACGTCAGCAGAAGGCCAACCAGGGGCAGGTAGGTTTGGGGTCGCATGGAAGGGATTGTAACCAAAAACCGTCTCATTCCCATGTGGGCATCAACGGACCAGGCACACAGCCAAGGCAGGCAAGGAAAAAGTACAGGGCGCCCGCTGGGGCGCCCTGTCGTCAGGCCAGGTGAGGACGGCGGTCGTCAGTCGCGGTTGTTGGTATCGGCCAGATACCGGCTGACGTAGCCGCTGTCGCGCCCGCTCTCGCTGTAACGGGACACGTTTTCGCTCGAGCGCGTGTTGCGATCGTTGTACCGAGATGAGCGCTCGCGACCGCCTTCGGACTGACGCACCGGCGCCGACTCTTCGACGGCGTTCGGGTCCTTGTCCGTGCGTGCGGCCGCGTCGCGACTATTGTCGCGCTGCGCGCGCACGAGATGCGTTGCCAACAAGTCGGTGTAGTTCTCGCCGGTCTGCGGCCGGTTCGACTTCGACAGATCGAATTCGAAGATCATGTCGCGATTGGGCAGGTCATCGGCCGTCACGCCACGCGGGAGTTCGGACACATGGAAGAACGCGCTGGCGAAGGGCGACCCAAGCTTTCGCGAGTCGACGTCCCAGAGATTGGGGCCGATCTCCTTGAGGAAGCGAACGAAGCCAAAGCCCTTCTCGGCGTTGAAGTAGTAGCAGGTGCCACGCGCCTTGCCGCCGGCCTCGCCCCACTTCACGTTGCCGTCGCCTTCGAGCGGCAACAGACCCGGGATCAGGTAACCGGAGAGGAACAGATCCGCCTCGCGGCGCAGATCGGTCGACACGTTGTCGAAAGCGACCACTTCCACGCGGCAACCGCGGCTCTGCAGCGCGCGCACCACCTGGACGAAATCGCCGTCGCCGGTCGCGATCAGGATGCGGTCCATGTTCTGTGACTGTGAGAGCACATCGACCGCGAGATCGAGATCGGAGTTGGCCTTGCCGATCCGGACTCCGCGCTCATCGATGTACCACTTCACGTTCTTGAGGATGACTTTGTAGCCCTGCTCCCTCAAGACGTCATAGAATTTGCGCTGATTGATTCGATATTGGTTGTCGGTTTCGGCGCGCTCGGCGTCATAGGCGGCATAGGCGTTCAGGCGCATCGCCAGCCCTTCGCCACGGCACGCGAATTCACGCAGCACGTCGTACTGCATGCCGTAGCCGCCGTTGCGAGTCACATTGACACTGTCAACGAATACACCCACGCGTGTGGGAACTGTAGCGCTCGTCATCGTATTCTCCTTTAACGTACCGGGCTTTTATTCGCTTATCTGGGGCACCAGCAATTCACGTATTGGCCCTTATGTCCACAGGGGATACCCCTCGCACAGAGAGGGGTTAACCCCCTTTCCGACCATTGTAATCGTCTCGGGCTTTTAATCAAGATCAGTTTACTGAGTTTCGGAAAAGATTCCACTCTACAAAACCATGAGCCCCGGGGAGCGTTCAACGGAGAGATCGACGAGGGTCATCGATGCGATCGCCAGCCTGAGCCTGGCTTCGCCGCTCGACACGTTGAGCTTCGCGTAAACGCGGCGTGAAGAAGGCGGAAACCTGGGGCTTTTTTTCGCAGATCGTGCATAATGTTCGTACCGATGGCCTGACACACATGGGATCCGCGGCACCTTACCTCCTCGTCCTCCTGACCTTCACTGCCGTGATCCACGGTGCGTTCGCCGTGTATTCCTGGCGTCAACGCGCCACCGCCGGGGCCGCCGTGTTCGGGCTGATCAACCTGGCCCTGGCCGTCTGGCTGGCCGGCTACGCCGGCGAACTCGTCGCGGCAACCCTCGCCGCGAAGATCGTCCTGGCCCAGACCGAGTACTTCGGCATCGTCGCCATCCCAGTGCTGTGGTTCCTGTACGCATTGGATATCCGCGGCCGATCCAACATCCTCGGTCGTCCGGTGAAGATCGCCCTCTGGATCATGCCCGTCGTGACGCTGGGCATGGTCTGGACCACCCAGTGGCATGGTTTGCACTGGCGCACCATGGAGCTCGCGGGCCCTGGCCAACTGACCGCGGTTCATGTCACCTACGGCTTCTGGTTTTGGGTCCACTCGGCCTACTCCTACGTGCTGCTTCTGATCGGCACGATCCTGTTTCTGGTTCATGTCAGCCGATCGAGCGACCTCTATCGCGGGCAGGCCACTGTGCTGCTCGTCGCCGCGATACTGCCGTGGCTGGCAAATGCCGCCTATCTCGCCGGCTTCGTCTCAGTCCCCGGTCTTGATCCGACGCCCTTTGCGTTTTCGTTGTCGGCATTGCTGTTCGGGTGGGATGTGTATCGGTATCGGCTGCTCGACCTGATGCCCGTGGCGCGCATGAAGGCGCTGGCGACCATGGTCGAGGCCGTCATCGTGGTCGATCCGCAGGGCAGGATCGCCGAGATCAATCCGGCCGCGCGCGCGCTGCTGGGGCCCGGCGTACGGATCAGCGACACGCTCAACAAAGCCCTGCCCCACTGGCCCGAGTTGCTGGCTTTCGCCGGCGAGCCGGGCGAACGTGTCGCGCAGATCCCCATGGGCGAGGTCCGGATGTTCGAGGCGCGCCGCGCGCTGCTGTCGGATGGACCCGAGCGCGCCAGCGGACGGTTGTTCGTCATCCGCGAGATCACACAAATCCTTCAGGCAGCGCGCGATCTGGCGCGGGCGCGCGACGAGGCGCTCGAGGCCAGTCGGATGAAGACGCAACTGCTGGCCAAGGTCAGCCACGAGCTACGCACGCCGCTCGGCGCGATCATCGGCTACTCGGAGATGATGCAGAGCGGCGCCTACGGTCAATTGACCGACCGCGGCCATGCTGCCGCGCAACGCGTGATCCACAGCGCGAACTACCTGTCGCGCCTCGTCGACGACCTCCTCGATCAGGCGCGGCTCGAGGCCGGGCGCATCCGCCTCGACCCGCGGTCGATCGACATTCGCATGCTCCTCGGCCCGGTGCTCGCTCAGACCGGTGATCAGGCCCGCGCCGCCGGGTTGGCCTTCCAGCATCACGTCGATTCGGCCGTTCCGCAAGAAATCACGATCGACGGCGCCCGGCTGCAACAGATCACGGTCAATCTGCTCAACAACGCCTTGAAGTACACGACGGCCGGCGAAGTGGAACTCAGCGTCGACCTGACCGACGACACGCCGCAACGGCTGCGGCTGGCTATCCGGGACACGGGTGTCGGCATCCCGCTGGAGGCGCAGACGCACATCTTCGAGCCGTTCTGGCAGGCCGATCACGAACTCACAGGCAAGCGCAGCGGCTATGGCCTCGGTCTCGCGATCGTGGCCGAGCTCACGCGCCTCATGGGCGGCACGGTCTCCGTCGCGAGCGAAACCAACCGCGGCAGTGTCTTCACCGTGTGCCTTCCGCTCGAACCCGATCCGTCTCGCGAAGGGGTGCCGGATGCAACGGCCTGAGCGCCGCCGGCCCAACCCCAGAGGAGCCCGACGATGGTGAATGCGCTCGACGTCGGCATTCTCATGCTCAGCGCCGCCGGCGTGATCTGCCTGACGCTGTCGGCGTACGCCTGGCGCCATCGCGCGACACCGGGTGCGCCGGCCTTCCTGGTGTTGAGCCTGGCCGCGGCGGCCTGGTCGCTGGGCTACCTCGGCGAGATCACGGCCGCGGACGTTGGGATGAAGATCGTTTGGGGCAAGGCGCAGTACATCGGCATCGTGCTGGTGCCGTACGGCTGGCTGACGCTGTCGCTTCAAGTCACCGATCAGGGCCGGTGGTTTCGCCCGCGCTGGCATGGGCTGTTGCTCGTCATCCCGGTGGTGACGGTGCTGCTCGTCTGGACGACCGAAAGCCACGGCCTGGTCTGGAGCAAGATCTCGCTCGACGCCTCGGGCCCCTTCCCCGCGTTGAGCTTCGAATACGGCACGTTCTTCTGGGTCAACTGGGTCTCTGCCCAACTCCAGCTCGTCGTCGGAACCGTCCTGCTGATCCGACGTCTGTGGCGGCTGCCGAATCTGTATCGCTGGCAACTGGGTCTGCTGGTGTTGGCCTCGTTGGCGCCGTGGATCGGCAACCTCAGCTACATCTTCAAGTTGATGCCGATCCGCAACCTCGACCCGACGCCGTTCGGTTTTGCGGTGTCGTCGGTGGTGCAGGCCTGGTCGATCTTTCGCTATCGGTTTCTCGACATCCGCCCGGTCGCGCGGAAGGCCGTGGTCGACGGGTTGGGCGACGCCGTGATCGTGCTCGACCCGACGCGGCGCATCGTCGACTTGAACCCCGCGGCGGCGGCGCTGCTGAACGGGGCCGAGGAGTTGATCGGGCGTCAGGACGAAAATGCGCTTGCGGCCTGGCCCGACCTGATCGCGACCGGGCGCGAGAGCGGCGAGGGCGAACGCCTCTTCCAGTCACAGGGCGGGCGGTGGCTGCATGTGCACGGCTCGGACCTGTTCGACGAGCGCAACCCCGCGGGTCGGCTGCTCGTCGTGCGCGACGTCACGGCACAGCGACAGAACGAACAGGCGCTGGCCGCGGCGCGCGATCGCGCGATCGAAGCCAGCGAGCTCAAGGGCCAGATCCTGGCCAAGGTCAGCCATGAGTTGCGCACGCCGCTCGGCGCGATCCTGGGCTACACCGAGCTGCTGCAATCCGGCGCCTATGGCGACCTCTCCGAGCGACAGCTCTCGGCCACGGCGCGAGTCATCCAGAGCACGAATTTCCTGACGCGGCTCGTGAACGAATTGTTGGACCAAGCGCAGTCCGAGAGCGGACGGCTTCAGATCACCAAGGAGCCGACCCACCTCCGCGAGCTGGCAGAGGCGTTGCGGCAGCAATTCGCCGTCGCGGCGACCAGCCGGGGCATCGCGCTTGACGTCGTCGTCGATCCGAAGCTGCCGGACGAAATCGTCAGCGATCCAAAACGGCTGCTGCAGATCGCCACCAATCTGGTCAGCAACGCGCTCAAGTTCACGTCGCGCGGTCGCGTGACCATGCTCGTGCAGGCGCTTCCGAACAGTCAATGGCAGCTGAGTGTGAGCGACACAGGCAGCGGCATCGCGCCGGAACACCTCGGGCGTATCTTCGAGCCGTTCTGGCAAGCCGACAGCACGCTGACACGTGAGCACGGCGGCTACGGCCTTGGGCTGGCCATCACCCAGCAGTTGGTTCAGCTGCTGGGCGGTCGCATCGAAGTGAGCAGCAAGCTGGGCGAAGGCAGCACGTTCACGGTCACCTTCCCGCTGCTCGTCGAGGCGCCGCTCCCGCTCGCGCCCCAACCCAACCCATTGACGACCCGCTGACCAAGGCGGACGACCCAGACAAACGAAAAGGGCCGGCGATCTGCCGGCTCTTTTCGTTTGTCCTCAGTTGTGTCGATCAGCGCTCAGGCCTGACTGGGTTCAGTGACCGCACTCGGCGCCGTTGCCTTCCACGGGGTGCCGAGCCAGCGCAGGAGGAAGAAGTCCGCGCCGATGTAGCCCGAGACCTTCCAGGCCAGGATGAGCAGGATCGCGACGACCAGGAGCAGGCCGTTGGTGCTGGCGGTGCCGGCCATCAGGAAGTTCCAGTTCATGAAGGCGCCGGCGAAGGCGGCGATGCCGGTGAAGGCGCCGATGATCAGCGCCAAGCCGATCAGGAACTCGCTGTACGCCACGAGCGGGCCGAACCAGGACTGCGAATGCGTGTCGATCAGCATCTGGATGAAGCCGCGGTACCAATCGAACGCAATCGGGGACTTGCCGCCGTCCGGGATCGTGACGGCCTTGGTCCAGAAGCCGAGGATGGCATCACCGGTCTGGGTCCACGCGGGATTGGTGATCTTGTGCAGCGAGGCGTCGAGCCAGGTGTAGCCCAGCCACAGACGGGGCAGCAGCCAGAGCCAGCCAAAGAGGCGGTTGCCGAAAAGCTGCTGAGCAAACGGCGGGTCTTGCAACAACTGAGACTTGCGGGACATGAGTGATTTCATAAGGCCTCCTCAGGCCATGATCGGCGCAGACACGATCTGTGCAGATCCAGATGATGAAGTTGACTGTGTCGCCCTTATTGGCCTATACGATACGAGTAGTCCTAAATTGGGCATAGTGATTTCGGTCGTCTTTCATGCCTGACGAATCACATACCCCTGATGGGTCGTACGATATTTGGCGGATATTTAGCGTTTTCTCAAGGTCAAGCGAGGGGGTATCTGTGGAAGAGATGCCGAACGCGGCGCGCTAAGACACGCTGAGGGATTTCGTCAGATACAGATTGTCAGGCGCAAAACCATGACGAATGTAATAATCTCGAGTACCGATGGCGCTAATGACCGCGAGACGTGTGTAACCCGCCGCCCGCGCTCGCGCCTCGGCCGCGGCAATCAGCCGTGCCCCCAGACCGATGTGCTGCGCGTCACCGGCCTGGCCGGGTGTGCGCGCCTGCAACGGGGCCACAGGGCCGTAGACATGCACTTCGCGGATGATGGCGGAGCCGTCGAGCGCTTCGAGATCGTGCCAGCTGCGCGCCTCGGCCGTCGGTAATGACAACCTCAAGAAGCCGACCAATCGATCGTCCCCTGTGACCAGGCTGAGGAAGCGCTCTTCGCCGCCCCGGGTGTCGTACACGATCTCGTCGAGCGCGAGCGATTCGGCATCGACGCGCCCCGCCCTCACCTCACGCGCGCGAACGTCCTGGCCGCGTCGCCCCGTCGTCGCCAGGCGACGCTCGACCACCTCGCGCAGATTGCTGAGCGTGCTCCCGGCCACCACGTGCCCGGCCGGGATGTCGCGGATCACCCGATTGACGCGGACATAGCGCGGCGTCTCGACCAGACAGTCGGCGATGAGGTCGATCAGTTCGGCGTCGGTGTAGGGCCGGTATTCGCCGCGCGCGTGCCAGTCGGTCAGCTCGGCCTCGGCCAACAGACTGCAGGGATAGATCTTGAGTTCATCGGGCCGCAGACTCGGATCCGCCCACAGGCGGGCGAAGTCGACGCGGTCGCTCTCGGGCGTGGCGCCGAGCAGGTTCGGCATCCAGTGCAGATGGAGTTTGAAGCCAGCGGCACGCAACAGGTCGACGGCGCGCCGGGTTTGGGCCACGCTGTGTCCGCGTCGATTGAGCTCCAGGATGCGATCGTCGAGGCTTTGCGCACCCAGTTGGACCTTGGTAACGCCGTACGTGCGCAGACGGCGCAATTCGGCGGCGTCGACGTAGTCGGGCCGGGTCTCGATCACCAGGCCGACGTTGCGCCGCGCGGCCGTCGCGTTGATCGTCTGCGCCTCGGCCAGGGTCGGCGCGTCGACGCCGTTGAGCGCGTCAAGACAGCGCTTGATGAACCAGGCCTGGTACGCTTCCGGATAGTACGACCATGTGCCGCCGAGGATGAGGAGCTCGACCTTGTCGGTCGGGTGCCCGATGTGTTCGAGCGCGCGCAGCCGTCCGGCCGTGGTCTCGTACGGATCGAAGCCGTGCGCCTCGGCCCGTTGCGCCCCGGGCTCGTCGTGCAGATAACTCTTCGGCATCCGCACGTCGGTGGGGCAGAAGATGCATTCGCCGGGACACGGGAACGGCTTGGTCAGCACGGTGACCGTGGCCACGCCCGACAGCGTGCGCACCGGCTTCATCTGCAGACGGCGCAACAGCGATGGATCGTGCGGCCGTTCGCCGCTCGCCACCCAATCGCGATACACCGCGATCAACTGATCCTTGGCGAATTTGCCCGCCGCGCGGGTATGCCGGCGAAGAAGGCGCTCCATCTCGCGCGGGTCGGCCTCCGGCAACTCGGCTACGGCATCGATCAGTCGGCGCGCCGCAAGCGTCTCGGCTTCGGTCAATGGCGCTGGCCGGCGCTCGGCCCAGGCTTTTTCACGCGGTCGTCGCATGGCGAAAGTGTAGCGCATGCGCGACGGGGGACCACCCCCCTCCCCCTCCCTCGAAAACGCGCACCCGGAGTCCGACACGTTACCGTGCCCGGCGCGTTTTTCGGGAGGGGCTCAGAGTGAGTCTGATAGGCGTGATGCCGGGCGGCCCGGAGCACGTTTTTTTCGCTCCACGCTCCACGGCCCACGGCCCCTCGTGGTATTCTCGACTCCCATGTCCCTCCTTCGTCGCCGACAGCGCAGCCGCTGGCCCCTGGCGCTTGCCGTGGTCGTGGCCACGACGGTGCTCGGCCTGGGCGCCGTGGTCTTGATCGGTCGGCCACAGGTGACAGCCAACGCGCCGGCTGACGGCGCCGTCGACCTGTCGACCCGCGCCCTCATTCATCTCAACTTCAATCAGCCCATGAACACAGCGAGCATCACGAACGCCGTGACGCTCGATCCGGCGATGGCCGGCGACTGGCGATGGGCCGACGGCGACACATCCGCGACGTTCTTCCCCGCGCAGCCCTGGTCCGAGCACATCACGGTCACGGTCAGCCTGAACGGCGGTCAGGCGGCCAACGGGCTGCCGCTGCTCGGACCGCGGCAATGGTCGTTCGGCATCGGCGGCGAGCGCGTGCTCTTCCTGTATGGGCTGCGCGCCGTGATCGCCTCGGTCGAGGCCGACAGCCGTCTCCCGCTCGACAAGGTCGAGCCCGACATCCTGGCCAGCGAGCCCGACGGCATCTATGAATTCGACGTCAGCCCGGAGGGCGGCACGATCGTGTATGCCGCACCGCGCGCGGATGGCGGCGCCGATCTGAAGCTGGTCGGCGTCGACGGCACCGACGCGCGCGTGCTGCTGGCCTGCCCCGAAGAGTCGTGTCGCCGACCCGTGTTCTCGCCCGATGGCGCCCGGATCGCGTTCGAGCGGCAGCGCCGCGTGCCCGACGTGGCCGGTCAAACCGCGTATGGCGAGCCGCAGGTCGAGGTCCTGCGAGTGGATGGCGGGCAACCGCAAGCGCTCTCCGCGGCCGCCGGCCAGACGCGCGACCCGAATTGGTCGAGCCGCGGGCAACTCGTGGTGTACGACCCGGGGCGGCAGGCGTTCGTCGTGCTCGACGCGGGGCTGGGCAGCCCGACCTACGTGCCGGCGCTCTCCGGTCAATTCGGCGATATCTCGCCCGACGGCCGCACGCTGATCTTTCCCGAGCTGTATGCGCCGCTCACCACGACGACCACGATCTCGACCGAAACGTTGTATGCGTCGGCGTTCAGCTTCTTCAGCCGGCTGCAGGCGGTCGATCTGGCCACGAACCAGACGGCCAACCTCTCCGGCGATCAAGTTGTGGAAGACACGGCTCCATTGTATGCTCCAGACGGTCAGTGGCTGGTCTTTGCGCGTCGCGGCCTGACCGTCGACACCTGGACGCCCGGGCGACAGCTCTGGCGGATGCGGCCCGACGGCAGCGCGGCAACGGCACTCACCAACGACCCGCTGGCGTATCACAGCGCCGTCCGCTGGAGCCCCGACGGCTCGCGTCTGGTGTACATGCGCACCGATTCGTCGGATCCATCCAAGGCGCCCGAGATCTGGATCAGCAACGCCGACGGCTCAGACGCCCACGCCGTGGTGTCGGGCGGGTTCGGACCGGAGTGGCTGCCGTGAGTGAGTTGATCGATCGATTCGCCCCAGACTTCACCCTGCCCACCGCCAACGGCGGCCGCTTCAGCCTGTCGGAATGGCGCGGCCAACCCGTGGTGATCGTGTTCTGGTCGGCCACCTGTGCCTGGAGCCGTCGGGCGGACGTTATGCTGGTCTATCGCCAGCTCAAATGGGCGCCGCGCGGCGTGCGCATCGTGGCCGTCGCTTCCCACCCCGACGAGCACGCCAAAATGATCCAGACCGAAGCCGAGACCCGCGGCTTGAAATTCCCAGTAGCGCTTGACCCGAGCCAATCGGTGGCGCGCCAGTATCGTGTCGAGCTTGCCCCGACGTTCTTCGTCGTCGATTCGCTCGGCTTCGTCCGCTACGCGGGTCCGGCCGATGACGCCACCCCCGAACAGACGCGACCCACCCGGCTGTATCTGGACGACGCGGTCACGGCCGTGCTCGAGAGCCAGTACGTGCCTGTGACAAGCGCCACGACGGTCGGGTGTCCGTTCCCTTCGCTCGGCAAGTCCTGAGCAACAGACCATCTCACACATGTGGCAATTGATCGTGACCACCGTCGTGCGGATGGTGGTCAACACCGCTTTTCGTTTGTTCTACCCGTTTGTGCCGGAGCTCAGCCGCTCGTTCGGGGTCAGCCCCGAAGCGTTGACGGCGGCCGTCTCGGCGCGCGGCGTGTTCGGTCTGTTCGGGCCCGTCGTCGGGACCGTGGCCGATCGCGTCGACCGGCGCAAGTTGATGCTGGTCGGGCTGGCGGTCGTCAGCCTGGCGCTGCTCTCAATCGGGGTCGCGCCGTCGTTGGTCGTCATCGGCACGTGCAGCGCCTTGCTTGCCATCGGCAAACTCGCCTACGACCTCGGCGTGCTCGCGCACATCGGCGATCAGACGACGTATGAACAGCGTGGCCGTGTCATCGGGTTGAGCGAACTCAGCTGGTCGGGCGCCGCGTTGATCGGGCTGCCGCTCATGGGCCTGGTCATCGCGAACTACGGCGCGCGCACGCCCTTCTTTCTGCTCGCTGGCCTGATCGCCGCCAGCCTGGTCATGATCGGCATCGTCGTGCCGACGCGGCCGGCGCACGCGCACGCACACGTCGATGGCGCGCAGCCGCGCACGGCATGGGTCGCCATGCTGCGGTTGCCGGGCGTGGCGCCGATGCTGATCTGCAGCTTGCTCATCCCGCTCGGAAACGAGATCCTCAACGCCATCTATGGGCGCTGGCTCGAAGGGAGCTTCGGCCTGTCGGTCACGTCGATCGGGGCGTCGGCGATCGTCTTCGGCCTCGCGGAACTGGTCGGCGAAGGCTGCATCGCGCTGTTCTCGGACCGCTTCGGCAAGCGCACCCTGGCCATCGCCGGCGCCCTGTTGGGCGTCGTGGCTTATGTTGCGCTTCCGGCCCTGTCGGCCACGGGTCAGGTCGGCCTGGCCCTGGTCGGTGTGGCCGGGGTTTACCTCGGGTTTGAGATCCTGGTCGTCGGGAGCATCCCGATCATCAGCGAGCTGGCGCCGGGCGCCCGCGGCACGATGCTGAGCACAGCCAGCGCGATGCAGGCCGCCGGACGATTATCCGGCGCCTGGGTCGGCCTGGCGTTGTTTCAGTTCGGGATCTGGCCCGCCGCGTTGCTCGCCGCTTTCGTCAACCTGACGGTCTCAGTAATTTTGTGGAGGTGGGCTCGCGCATAATTCCCGGCTGAGATTTCCCAACCAATTCCAACATGGTTGGACGCTGTTTGGCACGCGCATTTGTTACCCTTGTCACAGAGAGAGAGAGGGTGGTGTTGCGTGGGTCAAACGTATAGGTCGCCTCGACGGTTAAACGCGTGGACGGGACCATTCTTTGGATTGCTGTTCGCCCTGGTGGGTCTGAATATCGCTCCCCGCATCGCAACGGCGCAAGAGACGCCGCCGGTTCGCGAGTTTCCGCAAGCTCTTCCGTTTCGGGTCTTCATCTCCATGACGGCGAAAGCCGCCACAGCCAACGCGCCCGTGCAGGCGCAGTCTGAGTTCGAACAGATCGTGACTCTCGTCAATGCCGAGCGCGCCAAGGTCGGTTGCGGAGCTGTCGCGGTGAACAACACGCTGGCCATCGTCGCGCAGGCGCACGCCGTCGACATGGCCGAGAACGATTACTTCAGCCACGACTCACTCAACGGCAAGTCGCCATTCGACCGCATGAGCGACGCCGGTTACAACTACTCGACCGCCGGCGAGAACATCGCCGCCGGTTATACCTCGCCGTCCGCGGTGATGACCGGTTGGATGAACAGCGACGGGCACCGCGCCAACATCCTGAACTGCGACTTCACCGAGATCGGCGTCGGGTACTACAAGCTGACCAACGACACGGGCAGCGTCAACTACGTCTACTACTGGGTGCAGGACTTCGGTCGGCCCTAGCCGTCGGCACACGTTCGAAAACGCAAACGCCATCCCTCGCGGATGGCGTTTGTCTTTCAGGGGATAATGGCGACATGCCGGATCTCACCCAAATCGACTGGGTCGCCGTCGGGATCACGTTGATCGTGCTGGCCGTGATCTGGGCGATTGTGCAACGCGTCTTGAAACTGACGTTGCAATTGTTCGCCTGCGGCTGCGCCGTGTTGGCCGGTCTGGCACTGGCCGGCGCGGCGTTGATCTATCTCGCGCCGCAGTTCCAGTAGACGTCGGCCCGACGTTTGTCGGCCGACAGCCGTCGGCCCGATCCCCTTCCGGGCCGACAAGCGGCTCAGCGCCCCTTGGGCATGATCAGCCACGCCAGCAGATAGAGCGTAATCCCCGGGATGCCGCCGGGCGCGGCCGTCAGGAAGAAGAACAGCCGGAACCAGATCGCGTCGATCCCGGTCCACTCCGCCAATCCTCCGCAGACGCCGAGCAGCCAGCGATTCGTCGAAGACGTGTGTAGTCGCGTTTGAGCCATCATGTGAACCTCCACGCACTTCTACGCGCCGCCACGGCGTGAGTTGCTGACGCCACCCTGACCGAATGCCGCGTGGGCCGCCGCTACGACCCGCGCCCGTCCAGGAACGCCTCAAGGGCTGCCAGCCCGGCCGGCACGGCCAGACGTCCGTACCCGATCCGAAACCTGTCACGCGGGGTCGGCGCCAGCCGCGACCCGTAGATGCTGGCCGGGAGCAGCAACACGCCGGCCTGTTCGACCAGCTGGCGACAGAAAGTCTCCACGCCGTCGGCGCCGAGGTAGCGCGGGTAGGCCACACAACCGCCCTCGGGCGCGCGCCATTCGAACCGCCGCGGATGGCGCGCGAAGAATGCCTCGAGCGCGGCCAGGTTGTCGACGACGAGCGCGCGGTTGCGGCGCAGCAGACGCTCGCCGTTTTTGAGCGCGATCGTGGCCAGGAGCTCGCTGGGGCCGGCGTTGCAGATCGTGGTGTAGTGCTTGAAGCGCTCGAAACGCCCAAGCAACGCACGATCGCGCGCCGCGATCCAGCCGATCCGCAGACCCGGAAGCCCATAGGCTTTCGACATGACGTTGATCGACAACGCCCGTTGGCTCAGATCGGCGGCCTGGGGCAGGCGACGCGCGGGGTCGCGCTCGAGCCCGCGATAGACCTCGTCCGACAGCAGGTAGGCGCCGTGAGCTTCGGCCAGCGCGATCAGGCCGCGCCAGGTCTCGGGCGCGATGACTTTCCCGGTCGGGTTGTTTGGGAAGTTGACGGCGATGACGCGCGTGTTCGGGCGCAGGGCCGCGCGCACGGCGTCGAGGTCCAGCTCCCAGTCGTCCTCGGGCCGCAGCGCGACGCCGGTGACCGCGCAGATCTGCAGCGGCAACTCCTCGAACGATTGGTAGTTCGGCACGATGACGATGGCGTGATCCTCCGGCTCGAGCAGGACCTGCATGGCGCAATAGATCGCCTCGCCCGCCCCGGCGAAGCACAGCACGTCCTCGGCCGCCAGCGTGTCATAGGTCGTCGCGATCGCGCAGCGCAGCGCGGGCGAGCCGTACGTCTCGGTGTAGCCGAGACGCAACGACGACCAGGCGGCCTGGTCGTCGGCGTCGGCCCAGCTCAACAGATCGCTGACCGCGACGCTCTCCATGTCGGAGGCCGTCAGATGATGACGGGCCGTGAATTCCCACTTAGAGAAATGGGCCTCGAGACGAAAGTCCGGCAGACTGGGCATGGGGTCTCCTGTGTGTCGGGCAAAGCTTCGCCCCATCCTAGCAGGTGTTACGAGCGAAGAACGACACGAGGCCCGTTGCGCAATGCGCGACGGGCCTCGTGTCGTTCTTCGCCAGAGTGCAGGTCAACCGGAAGCGACAGTCACATCGAAAAATCGGCGCCCCTGTTCGGAGGCGCCGATTTTCATCGTTCGTCAGAGCTGCGGTCTGCGATCGACTTAGAAGTCGCCGCCCATGCCGCCGCCGGGCGCGGGCATCGCCGGCTTGTCCTTCTCAGGAGCGTCGGTGATGAGCGCATCGGTGGTCAGGATCATGGCCGCGATCGAGGCGGCGTTCTCGAGCGCGCCGCGCACGACCTTCACCGGGTCGATGACGCCGGCCTTGATCATGTCGGTGTACTCGCCCGTCAGGACGTTGTACCCGATGTTCTTGTTCTTCTGCTCTTTGGCCTGGCGGCGCACGGTGTCGATGATCACCGAGCCGTCCTCACCGGCGTTCTGGGCCAGCTTGCGGATCGGGGCCTCGAGCGCCTTGCGGACGATGTTGATGCCGACCTGCGCATCTTCGTTCTCGACCTTGAGCTTCTCGAGCGTGGCGCCGGCGTTGATCAGCGAGATCTCGCCGCCGGGCACGATGCCCTCCTCGACCGCGGCGCGCGCAGCCGAGAGCGCGTCCTCGACGCGGTGCTTCTTCTCCTTGAGCTCGACCTCGGTGGCCGCGCCGACGCGGATCACCGCGACGCCGCCCGCCAGCTTGGCCATGCGCTCCTGGAGCTTCTCCTTGTCGTAGTCCGAGGTGCTCTTCTCGATTTCGACCTTGATCTCTTCGACACGGCCCTTGATCGCCTTGGCCGAGCCGGCGCCGTCGACGATCGTGGTGTCGTCCTTCGACGAAACGACCTTCTTGGCGCGGCCCAGATCGCTCAGGGTCGTGCTCTCGAGCTTCTTGCCGAGCTCGTCGGTGATCACGGTGCCGCCGGAGAGGATCGCGATGTCCTGCAGCATGGCCTTGCGGCGATCGCCAAAGCCCGGGGCCTTGACGGCCAGGACGTTGAGCATGCCGCGCAGCTTGTTGAGCACGAGCGTGGCCAGCGCCTCGCCGTCGACGTCCTCGGCGATGATGACCAGGTCGCGCTTGCCGATCTGGACGAGCTTCTCGAGCACGGGCACGATGTCGGCCGCGGCCGAGATCTTCTTGTCGTGGATCAGGATGTACGGCTCGTTGATGACGGCTTCCATCGTGTCCGGCGAGGTGATGAAGTACGACGCGATGTAGCCGCGATCGAACATCATGCCCTCGACGAACTCGACTTCGTTGTCGAGGCTCTTGCTCTCTTCGACCGTGATGACGCCGTCCTTGCCGACCTTGTCCATCACGTCGGCGATGAGCTCGCCGATCGAGGCATCCGCGGCCGAGTTGGTGGCGACCGACGCGATTTCGTCCTTGGTGTCGATCTTCTGCGAGAACTTGCGCAGCTGCTCGACGACGGCATCCGTGGCCTGCTCGATGCCGCGCTTGACCATCATCGGGTTGTAACCCGCGGCCAGGCTCTTGAGGCCCTCGGTCACGATCGCGTGCGCGAGCACGGTCGAGGTCGTCGTGCCGTCGCCGGCGATGTCGTTGGTCTTCGAGGCCGCTTCCTTGAGGAGCTGGGCGCCCATGTTCTCATACGGGTCCTCGAGCTCGATCTCCTTGGCGACGGTCACGCCGTCGTGCGTGATCGTCGGCGCGCCGAACTTCTTGTCGAGCGCGACGTTGCGGCCCTTCGGGCCCAGGGTGGTGGCGACGGCGTTGGCCAGGGTATCGACGCCGCGCTGCAGCTTGCGGCGGGCTTCTTCGCTGAAAACGAGTTGCTTGGCAGCCATGAGGGTATCGACGCCGCGCTGCAGCTTGCGGCGGGCTTCTTCGCTGAAAACGAGTTGCTTGGCAGCCATGTTGGTGTCTCCGTGTTACTACGTGTGCGTGTCATTCAGGGCGTCAGGCTTCAGGTTTCAGGCGTCAGTCTGGGTGAACCCACCCCTGCTGACGCCTGAGGCCCGACGCCTGACGCCTCCTGGTTATTTCTTCGACTTCTTGCTGCCGCCGTCGTCATCGACGATGGCCAACAGATCGCTTTCGCGCAGGATCAGGAGTTTCTTGCCTTCGACCTTGAACTCCGTGCCTGCGTACTTGGCGTACAGGACGACGTCGCCGACCTTGACGTCCAACTCGACGCGCTTGCCCGCATCGTCGCGCCCACCAGGGCCCGCTGCGATGACGTTGCCGCGCTGCGGCTTCTCTTTGGCCGACTCGGGCAGGACAATCCCGCTGGCGGTCATCTCTTCGGATTCGATGGGCTCCACCACGACGCGATCGCCCAATGGCTTGAGGGAGATAGACATAATTGAACTCCTGCGAGGTTAAGTTTTCTTTAGCACTCTTGCGAGGTGAGTGCCAGAACGACTTCCGATATTAGCCAAAAGAGGCCCAGTCGTCAAGACCCAATTAGCAACTCGGAATCTCGACTGCTAATCCCGGTGGATTCCATCGGCAAATGAGTGGCGATGGGCCGCTGGCCGAATCAAACGGGCGAGGAACGACGCATCCCGCCGCCCTCGCCCGCACGAAAGGCCTCGGAGTTCGCTTACTTCGTGGGGTCAACCACCCGGCCGACAAACAACGGCGCGCCCGTGGCATCATCGCGGATCACGTACACGTAGGGGTGATCGAGCGTCAGGGTGACCGGCTGCGTGGTTGGCGGAGCCGCCCCGGCCTCCATGATCAAGGCGGTGGCCGCCGCGGCTTCAGTGCCGGTTTCGTCGAGCGTGATGTTGGCCTGATGGATCACGGCGCTGATGAAGAGGTCGTGCGTGCCGT
>JBGAJV010000062.1:0-37120 GCA_044224715.1 Anaerolineales bacterium
GTTGGGCGAAAAACGGGCATGCCCGGGCGGGGGCTTCCCCTCGACCCCGGGCACACCCGTTTTCGCGTTGTCTTCCCGTTGGTGGCTTGGCAGTTACGAATTCCAGCACTATTCAGCCAGCTAGGAAGTTGGGCAAGAGACGGGGCGAGCCAAAGGCCGGGGCGAGCCAAAGGCCGGGGCTTCGCCCCGTCTCTTGCTTCCTTACCCTCCATGGCGAGATAGTCACGGCATTCGATTCGCTCAAATTCCGGAATAGCTCGCGCCCAGCACTTCAGACGCGACTACCCTGGGCTTAATGCCGATTTTCGCGGATTGGGTCTTATTTATGGTATAATTCTTGCTGTTCGGATCCTCGAAGTGTTTGATCTCCTGCTTTTTCTATGGCGACATATCTGCCGGTCGCCTCAACCAGCGGTCTCAAACTTCAACGGAGAAAGATCGGCCCCGCGGCGCAGCGTGCTTGCGCACCGGGCAACCTGATGGACCAGCACGACACGATACATACAGTGACCGCCGCCGTCCGCCGCAACCCATTCGCGTTCCGGCCCGGTCGGCGGTTGATTGAAAGAGAAAGAGTCTGATGACCCAAGCATTGAAAATCATCCCCCTCAGCGGCCTGGGGGAGATCGGCAAGAACATGACAGTTCTTGAATTCGGCCGCGACCTGCTGATCGTCGACTGTGGGGTCAAGTTCCCCGACGACGACATGTACGGCATCGACCTGGTGTTGCCCCAATTCGACTACGTGGTGCAGAACCGTTCGCGGCTGCGCGGCATCGTGCTGACGCACGGCCACCTCGATCACATCGGCGGGCTGTCCTACCTGCTCCGCCAGATCTCGACCACGGTTTACGGCACGGCGCTGACCATCGGCATGGTCAAGCGCCAGCTCCAGGAGACCGGCGCGCTCGGCAGCTCGCGTCTGCAGATCCTGCAAGACAACGAGCGCTTCACGCTCGGCGCGTTCAAGATCAACCCATTCCCAGTCGCGCACTCGATCCCGGGCTCGGTCGGTCTGGTGATCGACACGCCAGTCGGCGCCGTCGTGCACACGGGCGACTACAAGCTCGACGAGACCCCGACCGGCGGTCGGACGACGGATCTGCGTCGGCTGCGCGCGCTCACGCCCAAGGGCGTGCTGGCCCTGCTGGGCGACAGCACCAACGCCGACCGGCCCGGGCGCACGCCGACCGAGCAACTCGTCGCCGACGAGCTCGACCGGCTGTTTCACGAGAACCCACATGGCCGGATCATCATCGCAACCTTCGGGTCGCTGCTGGCGCGTCTGCGCGAGATCATGGCGCTGGCGCTCAAGCACGGCCGCAAAGTCGCGCTCACCGGCCGCAGCCTCGAACAAAACGTCGATCTGGCGCGCGAGCTCGGGTACGTCAAGGTGCCCGACAACCTGATCGTGCCGGCCGATGCCAACATCCCCGACGACCGAATGCTGATCCTGTCGACGGGCTCGCAGGGCGAACCGCGCTCGGCGCTCAACCGCATGGCCACGGGCCAGCATCGTCAGGTGCAAGTCAAGCGCGGCGACACGATCATCGTCTCGGGCGGCACGATCCCGGGCAACGAGGGCGACGTCAGCCGCATGCTCGACAAGCTGTTCGAGCGCGGCGCGAACGTGATCTACGGCCGGCTGGCCAACGTCCACGTCTCGGGCCACGGCAGCCGCGACGAGCTGCTGGCGATGCTCAAGGCCACCAAGCCCAAGTTCCTGATCCCGGTCCACGGTGAAGTGCGCCATCTGCACCTGCACGCCCGGCTGGCCGAGGCGCACGGGATGCGACCAGAGAACGTCTTCATCCTCGAGAACGGCGCGGTGCTCGCCACCGACGGCAAGCGCGCCTGGCGCGAGCAACCGGTGCCGGCCAACGACGTGCTCGTCGACGGCCGCCTGATCGGCGAGATCGGCGAACCCGAGATGCGCGACCGTCAGCGTTTGTCCGAGGACGGCTTCATCGTCGCCGTGATCCCGGTCAACGCCAACGGCCAGCTCGTCGGCGAACCCGAGCTGGTCAGCCGGGGCTTTCTGCCCTCGGGCCGCGCCGCCGATCTGCTCGCGGCGGCCCGCCTCGAGATCGTGCGTCAGCACGGTAATGCTCATGGCCCGGTGCGCCAGGAAGCCATCCAGACGACATTGCAGGGGTTCTTCTTCCGAGAGACCCAGTCCCGCCCGGTCGTCTTGACCAGCCTGGCGCAGATCGGGGCCGGAGCAGCCGGATCGCCGCAGAAGACGCGGCGGCCGGAGGTCGGCACGAGCGAGGGCGTCCACAAGGGACGCCCGGGCCCCAACGCGGGCCGGCCCAACACGGGACGCCCCAACACCGGGCAACCGAACACCGGGCGACCCAATGCCGCTCGCGCGACCGCGAATCGCTCCGGCACGAACCGCGCGGGCGAGGGTCGGATCAACGCCAACCGCGCGACGAACAACCGTCCGCAATCCGGCAAGCCTCACGGCGGCCGGCCGAACCCGGAGCGCGGCCAAGCCCATTCGGACCGCGCCGGCGTGAAGCCGGCCAACGCCCCGGCCAGGCGCAACAACCAGCAGCCGCGCAAGAACGAACAACAACCGCGCGGCGATGGCGGCCGCGCCCAAGGCGGACAACCCCCGCGTAAGCCTCGTCGCGGCAACACCAATCGCCGACCCAAGAACACCTCGTCGTCCTGACCGTGCCGACTCAGCGACGGAACTGACAGGTCCGCTGGGAGAACAAAAAAGGCGCCCCGATATCGAGGCGCCTTTCGTTTGAGTTGCGACCGGTCTTACGAAGGCACGTCCTGCTTGATCGCGACGGCCGTGGCGGGCTCGCTGCGGAGGGTGACGCCGGTCTCCTCGGTCCAATCCACCAGCACGGTGTCGCCGGACTTGATCTCGCCGCGCAGCATCTGCGTGCTGAGCGGGCCCTCGATGTACTTCTGCAGCGCGCGGCGCAGCGGTCGGGCGCCGAAGGCCCGGTCGAAGCCCTCGCGCGCCAGCCAGCGACGGGCGGCTTCAGTCAGCTTGATCGCCAGACCGCTCTCGGCCACGCGTTCTTGGATCTCGCGCAGCTGCAGGTCGACGATCTTCTCCACGTCCTCGACCTCGAGCGGCTTGAACGTGATGATCTCGTCGATGCGGTTGAGGAACTCGGGGCGGAACGTGGCCTTGAGGGCCCGCTCGATCCGCTCGTTGTTCGGATCCTCACCCGAACCGTCGTCGCCCTTGCGCAGGAAGCCGAGCGAGCCCGACTTCTTGACGAAGTCGGTGCCCAGGTTCGAGGTCATGATCAGCACCGTGTTGCGGAAGTCGACGATGCGGCCCTGGCCGTCGGTCAGACGACCGTCATCCAGGATCTGCAGCAGCGCGTTCCATACCTCGGGATGCGCCTTCTCGATCTCGTCGAAGAGCACCACGCGGTACGGGCGTCGCCGGACGGCCTCGGTCAGCTGGCCGCCCTCTTCGTAGCCGACATAGCCGGGCGGCGCGCCGAACAGACGGCTGACGGTGTGCTGCTCACGGTACTCGCTCATGTCGACGCGCACCAGCGCGTCTTCGTCGTCGAACAGGAACTGCGCCAGCGCCTTGGCCAGCTCGGTCTTGCCGACGCCGGAAGAGCCGAGGAAGATGAAGCTACCGATCGGGCGCTTGGGGCTCTTCAGCCCGGCGCGCGCGCGGCGGATCGCCTCGGCGATCGCGTGCACGGCCTCGTCCTGGCCGATGACGCGCTCGTGCAGACGCGCCTCCATCTGCAGCAGCTTCTCGGCCTCGGTCTCCATCATCTGATTGACCGGGATGCCCGTCCACTGTGCGATGACGACGGCGATGTCCTTCTCGTCCACCACCTCGTCGAGGTGATGTTCCTTTTCCCACCTGTCGCGCTTGGCCTTGAACTCGCTCTCGATCCGCAAGCGCTCGGCCTTCTTCTGGGCGGCGCGCTCGTAATCGCGCGAGATGCCGGCCTGCTCCTCTTCGGCCGTCAGGCGGTCGAGGATGGTCTTGGTCTCTTTGAGGTCGTTCGGCAGCGAGTACAGTGCGACGCGCAGTTTCGCCGCGGCCTCGTCCATCAGGTCGATGGCCTTGTCGGGCAGACGCCGGTCAGTCAGGTAGCGCTGCGAGAGCTTGGCGGCGGCCGTCAGCGCGGCATCCGAGAAGCGCACTTTGTGATGCGCCTCGTAGCGGTCGCGCAGGCCGTGCAACATCAGGATCGTGTCCTCGACCGAGGGTTCCTCGACGAAGACCGGGGCGAAACGGCGCTCGAGCGCCGCGTCCTTCTCGATGTGCTTGCGGAACTCGTCGAGCGTGGTCGCGCCGATGCACTGCAGCTCCCCGCGCGCCAGCGCCGGCTTGAGCATGTTGCTCGCGTCCATGGCGCCCTGCGCCGCGCCGGCGCCCACGACGGTGTGCAGTTCGTCGATGAACATGATCACTTCACCCTCGGCGCGCTGCACTTCCTCCACCACGGCCTTGAGGCGCTCCTCGAACTCGCCACGGAAGCGCGAGCCGGCGATCATGGCGCCCAGGTCGAGCGAGACCACGCGCTTGCCCGAGAGGATCTCGGGCACGTCGCCCGACGCAATCTTCTGCGCCAGGCCCTCGACGATCGCGGTCTTGCCGACGCCAGCTTCGCCGATCAGCACCGGGTTGTTCTTGGTGCGGCGGCTGAGCACCTGGATCACGCGCAAGATCTCGCTGTCGCGGCCGATGACCGGGTCGAGCTTGCCGGCCTTGGCCATCGCAGTCAAATCGCGCGAGTACTTCTCGAGCGTGCGATAGCGGCCCTCGGCCTGCGGATCGGTGACGCGCTGGCCGCCGCGGATGTCCTTGATGACGTCGTTGACGCGGTCCTTGGTCACGCCGGCCTCGGCCAGGATGCGGGCCACGGCCGTGTTGCGCTCGCTGAGGATGGCGAGGAACAGGTGCTCGGTGCTGATGAACTCGTCGTGCAGCCGGCTGGCCTCTTCGTTGGCCAGGTCGACGATGCGTTTGACGCGCGGGGTGATGAACACCTGGCCGGCGCCGCCGCCATAGATGGCGGCCTTGGGCGAGGCGCGCAGCACGTCATCGAGACGGCGCTTGATGTACTCCTGATCGATCCCCATCCGTTCCAGGATCTGCGGGATCACGCCGTCGGGCTGCTCGAGCAACGCCAGCAGGATGTGCTCGGTGTCGATCTGGTTATGCCCATACCGCTGCAGGATCTCGGTGGCCCGAGTGGCAGCGTCCTGGGCACGCTCCGTAAAACGATCGAATCGCATGATCAATCCCTTCTCACATTGCTGATTGATGATGTCTGATTGCTGATTGAGCGTCAATCAGCAATCAGACATCATCAATCAGCAATCGGTTGTCCCATCACCTTCCGGATCGGCGTCATCTCAAAGACGAGGTCGTTGTCCGGATCGGTTTCAATGTCCCAATCGAATTTGGCGCGGAAGGCGGCGATCACGGCCGGCGAGGGCGTTATGGGTTGAGCGCGACCCTCGATCACCAGGGGCGAATCGCC
Organism: Anaerolineales bacterium; assembly: GCA_044224715.1. Classification (GTDB taxonomy): domain Bacteria; phylum Chloroflexota; class Anaerolineae; order Anaerolineales; family UBA6663; genus UBA6663. Next base: position 5,496 of record JBGAJV010000062.1, read on the forward strand.
ATTTTCGAGCGACCACGAGCAGCGCGGCTCAGCCTGCAAGTTCCGGGCCTTGACGCTTTTGCTCTCGGTGCAGATGTACCAGGCGCCGCCGACCTCCACGAACCAGATCGGCACCAGGTGAGGTCGCCCATCTGGCCGCGTCGTCGCCAGCCAGATGTTGCGTTCCTGCGCGCTGCGGCGCTGTTCTTCAGGATCTAGATGCATCCTGAAAGATTATAGGTGAACGCCTGCAATCGCGCCGATCAATGCTCAACCTACACCCGGGGGCGTTAGAGGAGTATCAGCGGGGCCGCGCGACACAAAGGTCTTTGTGCGCTTTTCGAGTTCCCGGCGTTCGAGCAGCACCCTGCGTTTGCAGGTCAGACACTCGAGGCCGATGTCGGCGCCCAAGCGGACGACGCGCCACTCGAAGCCGCCGCAGGCGTGCGGTTTTCGCAGACGAAGGACGTCTTCGAGGCGGTATTCGACCGGACCTTTATCCATGCGCGGATTATAGGACGTTGGTGGATCCTGAGCGTCTCGGTAGAGATCCGTTGCGGGCCGGGCCGCAGCATATAATTCGAGGTCAGGATAACCTTATGCTGTCAAGCGACCTCATCGATCCGATCGTCCTGCTCTCGAAACTCGTCATCTTGCTGTTCGCCTTTCCGCTGCATGAACTGGCCCATGCCGTCATGGCAGATTGGCTGGGCGACAACACCCCACGCAATCAAGGGCGGCTGACCTTGAACCCGCTCGCGCATCTTGATCCGTTCGGGTCGATCATGCTCGTGCTGAGCTCCTTTGGCTGGGCGAAACCGGTCATGACCAACCCGCGCAACTTTCGCAACGGGCCGCGCGCGGGGACCGCGATCGTGGCCCTGGCCGGACCCGCCATGAACCTGACCCTGGCCATCATCGGGGCCGTGTTCTGGCGCGTGTTCCTCAGCGTCGATGCGATCGGGACCGCGCTGGGCGACAACGGGTTCTACAACCTGATGCAGTTCATCGAGGTCTTCGTGCGCATCAACATCTTTCTGATGTTGTTCAACCTCCTGCCGTTCGGGGTGCTTGACGGCATGAAGGTGCTCCGCGGCGTGGCGCCGTACACGTGGGACAACGCGCTCGATCAGCTCGAGCGCTGGGGGTCGATCATCCTGATGGCCGTGATCTTCCTGCCGACGTTTACGGGGATCAACATCCTGGGCATCGTCCTGGGGCCGCCGTTCCAGGTGCTTTACAAGTTGCTGCTCGGAGCCTGAACCGATGTCGCCCACGCCCAAGATCGCGTTCGTCGGTTTGAACCGCTTCAGCGCGGCGCTCGCCCGCGCGCTCGCCGGCCGCAGCGAGGCGCGCCGCGTGGTGTACGCCGACACGCCCGAGGAAGCCCGTGCCGCGCAGAAGGCCGGCCTGTTCACGGCAAGCGATTGGAACCTGATCGGCGCGGTCGAAGGCGCGCAGGTGGTGGTCCTGGCGGGGCCGATCGCGCGCCAGGTCGAATGGATCGCGGCGTGCGCGCCCGATTTGGCGCCCGAGGCGTCGGTGGTCGCGCTGGCGCCCGTGTTCGGACCGATCCTTGCGGCGGCGTCACAATTGCCCGCCGGGCGAAGCCTGGCCGTCGCGCACGTGTTGCTTGATCCGGCACAGATGGTCGAGGCCGAGCCCGATTGGCGCGCCGCGACCGACAACGATCTCGCCGGCGGCGCCTGGCTGCTCGCCGCCGCGCCGGGCACGGAGACGGCCCTCGCGCTGGCGGCGGAACTGGCGCGCGCCGCGTCGGCCCAGGCGTACTTCATCGACCCGGCCGAACACGACGTCGCCGCGGCCGGGGCCGAGGCCGCGCCGCAGGTGCTGGCCGCGGTGTTGCTCGCGGCCGCCGCGCGTCCGGGTTGGACGGAGCTGCGGCGGGCCGCCGATCGCGGTTTCGCCACGGCGACGCGCGCCGTCGCCTCGGCCGCGGCCGGCGATTGGCTGGCCAATCGGGCTGCGCTCGTCGCCGAGATCGACGCACTCACGGCCGAGCTCGATCTCCTGCGTGCCGCGCTGCAAGCGGGCGACGAACCCGCGCTCGACGCGCGCCTGACGGATGCCCGCCAGCAACGCGCGGCCTGGCTGCGGGCGCGGGCAAGCGGCGATTGGGATCCAACCCACAGCGCCCGCGCGCAGGTCCCGACGCTCGGCGAGAGTCTGGGGCGCATGTTGTTCGGCGGGCTGGGCCGCAAGAAATGACGCAGCCCGTCGAGGAGAGCGGCATGAAAAGCAGCGTCGACGAGATCCGCGCGCGTTTCGACAAAGACGTCGAGCGCTTCAGCAACCTCGAGACCGGGCAATCCGCCACCATCGACGCCCCGCTGGTGCTCGACCTGATCACGCAAGCAGCGGCGGCCGTGACCCCGAACGCCAAAGAGTTGCTCGACGTCGGCGCCGGCGCCGGCAACTACAGCCTGAAGATGCTGCAGGCCCTGCCCGATCTGAACGTCACGCTGGTCGACCTGAGCCGGCCGATGCTCGATCGCGCGCTCGAGCGCGTTTCGGCCGCCACGACGGGCTCGGTCACGGCGCGCCAGGCCGACGTGCGCACGCTCGATCTGCGCCCGCATCGCTATGACGTCGTGCTCGCGGCGGCCGTGCTGCACCATATGCGCAGCGACGCCGAATGGGAGGCCGTGGTCGGCCGGCTGTTCTATGCGCTGCGCCCGGGCGGGTCGCTGTGGATCTCGGACCTCATCGTCCACAGCGTGCCGGCCGTTCAGGACGTTATGTGGGCGCGCTATGGCGCCTACCTGACCGGGCTCAAGGGCGAGGCCTATCGCGACCAGGTCTTCGCCTACATCGAAAAGGAAGACAGCCCGCGCACGCTCATGACCCAACTCGACCTGCTGCGCAAAGTCGGCTTCACGTCGGTCGAGGTGCTCCACAAGAACAGCGTCTTCGCCGCTTTTGGCGGGGTCAAGCCACAGATAGCAGCCGCCGACGCCTGACGATCGCCCGGGCCTGAACGTGTTTCGCAGCGCCGGACGGCGAGTCGCGGCTCGCTGTCGCTCACCCATATCCCAGGAGGCCTCCATGTCGCTCAGCTTCCATTTCCATGGTCACGGCACCTACACGCTCGACGTCGACGGAGTCCGACTGTTGGTCGACCCGTTCTTCACCGGCAATCCGGCCGCGGACGTGACGGCGGACACAGTCGAGGCGGATGTCATCCTGGTGACGCACGGGCACGGCGACCACACGGGCGACCTGGTCTCCGTCGCGAAACGTCTGAACGTGCTGGTCGTCTCGAACTTCGAGATCGCGGGGTGGCTGGCCGGCCAGGGCGTGACGAACACCCATGGCGGGAACCTCGGCGGCGGCTATCGGCATCCGTTCGGGTATTTGAAGCTCACGCTCGCGCATCACACGTCGGGGCTGCCCGATGGCAGTTACGGCGGCAACCCGGCGGGCTTTTTGCTGCGCACCGACCGTTATCGCGTATATCTGGCCGGCGACACGGCGCTGTTTGGCGACATGCAACTGCTGGCCGAGGAGAACCTCGACCTGGCCGTGCTGCCGATCGGCGACAACTTCACCATGGGGCCGGACGACGCGTTGCGCGCCGCGAGCTGGATCAAAGCCCGCCACTACATCCCCGTGCACTACGACACCTGGCCGCCGATCGCACAGGACGGCCCCGCGTGGTGTCGGCGGGTCGAAGCCCAGACCGGCGCACGCGCCCATCCGCTCAAGCCGGGCGAGACCTGGACGCTTTCGGCCTAGCGGCACACCCGGTTAGAATTTCGCGCTCATTAATGAAACAGTGATTCTGGAACAGCTACGAAACGCCTGAATCACGGATGGACCTGTCAGGTCGATGGTTAGAATCGTTCTCTGATCTCCATGGATGTTTCGACACTCGGCATCTTGCTCGGCCTCGGGTCGGCGATCGCCTACGGCAGCGGCGACTTCAGCGGCGGCCTGGCCGCTCGCCGGCTCCCGCCCTACCAGGTGATGGTGCTGTCGTCGCTGGTCAATTGCACGGTGCTTTTGACGATCGTGCTCCTCGTCGAGCAAAAGCCGATCAGCCTCACGAGCGCGCTTTGGGCGGCCGCCGCCGGCCTGGTCGGCACGATCGGTCTGACGGCCCTCTACACCGGTCTGGCACGCGGCCATACCGCCGTGATCGCCCCAGGTTCGGGCGTGCTCAGCGCCGCCATCCCGGTCGTGATCACGGCCCTGTTCGGCGGCCTTCCGGGCGCGAGCCAGCTGGCCGGTTTTGTGCTCGCCGGCGTCGGGATCTGGCTGGCTTCTAGCGTCGGACACGCCGGCCTCGACCGCGAGGGGTTGTCGCTGACGCTGCTCTCCGGTGTCGGATTCGGTCTGTATTTTCTCTTCATCCCGCAGGCGCGCGAGAACGGCGTGGTATTCCTCCCGCTGTTGATCGGTCGCGTGGTGATGTTGACCGTGACGCTGACGATCCTGTTGCGGCAGGGCCAACGCGTGCCGGATCCACGCCTGGCCTTGACCGCGCCGCTGTCGGGCATCCTCGACATGACCGGCAGCGTGTTGTACTTGATCGCGCAACAGCACTTGCGCGTCGACGCCGCCGCCGTGCTGGCGTCGCTGTATCCCGCGGCCACGCTGCTGCTTACCGCCACGATCCTGCGCGAACGCCTGTCGGGCCGACAATGGGTCGGCGCCGCCGCCTGCATCGTGGCCGCCGCGTTGATCGCGTTATGAAAGGGACCTTATGCGACGTGCATTGATCGCCCTGTTCGTCCTGCCGGCCCTCGCCTGCGGCGCGCTGAATACACCAACGTCAACACCGCTGCCGACGGCGGCGCCCGCGACCCAGATCCCGCCGACGCTCGCGCCGACCGACACCGCATCGGCGCCGTCCACGGCCACGGCCGTCGCCGAGGTTCCGAGAAGCGACGTGCTGGCCTTCACCCACGACAACGGTGCCGTGTCGCTGGCCATCATCCGACGCGATCCTGCCGGCAAGGCTGCGATCGTCTCGATCGTCTCCCCGCCGGAGTGGGAGTCGATCAGCGGCGTCTACGATCTGGTGTGGTCACCGGACGGGAAGCGATTGGCCATGGTCGGCTGGGTCGGGCCCGACAACGAGCTCGCGATCTTCACCACGGCCATCGACGCGGCCAGCGCGCACGCCTCCGAGCCCGTCAACCTCGGGCCCGGCCAGTACCCGGCCTGGTCGGCGGACGGCGAGGCCCTGTTGGCCGTGCGCGACGACCACGTCATGCGCACGAGCTGGGACGTGGCCGAGTGGGAGCCGATCAGCAACGAGGCGCGCTGGTACGGCCGCGCGATCTTCAGCCCGGATCCGAACCTGCTGCTGACCACCAGCACCGCCATCGGCGACGCGGGAGCCAGCGGCAACACCACGTTCCTGCCTGAAGCGATCGACGTGCAGACCGGCGACCGCCGCGTCCTGCTCGATAGGCCGGTCGAGGATCAGGTCTTCGGCCAGTTGCCCGACGACCTGCGGCTCGCGCCCGACGGCACCTGGGCGGCGTTCACGACGTACGGCCACCTCAGCGCCTGCCAGGGCTACAGCGCACTGTACACCATGAACAGCGACGGACAGAACCTCCAGGCCGTGCAGATCCCCGGCGCGAACGACACCGAGCTGACCGCCGACCAGGGCTTCGTCATCTACGACTACGCCTTCAGCCCGAATGGCCAGGGCCTGACCGCGAGTTGGGAGATCATCGATTGCGCCGAGATGGCCAACGCCCAATCAGTGGCGGCGCAGATCACGCTGATCGACCCGTCGTCGGCTCGCGCCGTCATCGACGGCCCACACGCGAGCCTGAGCTACAGCCGCGACGGCAGCCTCCTCGCGGCCACCAAACGCCTCTCGCTGGACGGCTCACAGGAAAACGAGATATGGTTGTACGACCTGACGAACGGCGAGACCGGCGACGTGCTTGTGGGCACCGGTCAACTGGCGCGGTTTCGACCGTGACGTTGAAGGGATGTGTGGATCACGGAACGCGCACGGGGTCCGGCAACCTGACACGATCGTCAGGGACGCGAACGCCGTCGACGACGGCGGCCAGGCGCGGCGCCCCGCCCTGCGAGGGGTCGTACCAGCCCACGACCACGTCGTAGGCCCCCGAGGCGACGCCGGTCAGGTCGATCGCCACCGGTTCGCTGACGACTTCGCCGGCCAGCCACGCGGACGTCGGGTGCAGATTGCCGCCGGGCTCGGCGTCGGCCTGCGCCACCACCGCGCCGGTCGCCGGTTCGAGCACGTGCACGAAGTACTTGTAGCCGCCCGCGGGCGCCCGTAACGCCTGGAAGACCAGAGTAAGCTGCAGCGACGCCCCAGTCGACGCCACATCGTAACCCGCCAGCGTGATCTGATCGTCGAATACGGCCCCAACCGTTCGCTGCAGCGGCGGGAGCGTAAACGATCGCGTGCTGGCCGTGATCGCGACAGTGCCCACGGTCGCGATCGGCCCGCCAGCGAGCCGCGCCTGGAGGGCGTAGTCGCCGGCCGCCAGCTCCGCCGGCACGACCAGAGCGACCTGGGCCTTGAGCGCCGCCGACGGCGGCCAACCCGTCGAGCCGGGGAGTGCGTCGATCAACGCTGCGACCTCGCGTCCATCGGGCGCGACGAGCGCCCAGCGCGCCGGGCCGACCGGCGCCGGCGCCCCAGTCAGCCAATGCGCGACGAAGGCGAGCGTCGTTCCGGCTTCGACCGAGGCCGGCAGGTCGACCCCGGCGAGGCCAAGGGCCGACGACAGCTCCCACGCCGGGGCGGCGGCCGCGCGCGCCGTGAAGGGCGCGATCACCACAGTCGTCGACGCTGTGCCAAGCGGCTCGAGCGTGCGCGGGTGATAGACGACGACGTCCAGGCGATAAGCGCCGGCCACGGGGTCCGGCGGCAACGCCAGACTCACCGTGTCGGGCATCGCCTGCCCGGGGACCCAGGTGTGGGTCGGCGAAAAGCCGCCATCGGGCTGAGCATCGCGCTGATCGACCCGCGTGCCGGCCGGGTCGAACAACCGCAGCGACACGGCCAGGTCTTCGCCGATCGGTCGTGTGGCCGACCACACCGCGTCGATGAGGGCTCGCCCAGCGTCGACCCGGGCCGCGGCGGCATGCAGACGCAATGGGCCAAGATCCGCCAGGAACGCGGCCGGCGCCGCCGTTTGGCCGTCGACCACGAACGGGCTGAGGAAGACGCGTCCTCGCGCCAGACCCGTCCCCGTCACGGCCGCAGACGGGCCGCCGTCGCCGGCCAGATCCACGGACCACCAGTACACGCCCGGCGCCATGGGCTCGGGCAAGGTGAGATCGACGTCGACCCGCGAGCGTTCCGCTGCTGTGCCGATGACGCTGACCGGCGCCGTCACGGTCGCCAGCGGCGCGGCCGTCTCGTCGACGGGCGCCGAGGGCGACCAGAGCGTCAGCGTCACGATCGCCGGATAGGCCTTCCGCCAGTCCAACTGCACGTGAACGGCCGAGCCGGGTTGCGGGCGAGGCGGCGTCTGCCGCACGCCGATCAGTTCGGCGCCGTTTGCGAAGCGCACCGCGTCGCGATGCGGGAAGGCCAGCGCCACAGCGTCCACATTGAGCGGCAGCGCCTCGCGTTCCTCGAGGCCGAGCCAGGAGCGCGGCACCACGTCCCAATCGATCGACCGACTGGCCCCGGCGTCGCGCTGCAGCAACGCGCCGGGCAACGGGATCACGACGACGGCGAGGAGCCCTGCCAGGGCCGCGCGGCCTCCGGCCGGGAGCGATCCGCCGTGCCGACGGCGCCACGCCTGACGCGCGGGCAGCAACAGCAAGGTCAACACGGCCAGGAGGCTGACGACGTTGGAGACCGCCCGCACCGGCGTGTCGGTGAGCGTCAGGGTCACCGTGTGCGTGCCGGCCGGCAGATCGAAGGCGATGAACCCAAGGCCGTCGGCCGCGTGCGTGGCGACTGCCACGCCGTCGACCCGCGCGTCCCACCCGGGCCACCAGTACGTCGGCAGTGCGACAAACGCGGGCCCGTCGGCGGTCAGGGCCCAGGTCTCGGTCGTGCTCGCGCGCGAGAGACGCGTGCCCGTCACACCGCCGGCCAGCGCCACCGGCCGCGGCTCGCGTCCGATCAGAGCCGGCGACGTCCATGGGCGCGGATCGACAGCGACCGGCAGATATTCGGCGTTGGCCGTGTTACCGATCATGGCCGTCGCCTGCTCGAAGAGGTTGAGGCGCCCGGCCGTGACTTCCTCGTCGGCAAGCGGCACGAACTCGAGGCGCAAACCGGCCAGGGCCGGAACAGCCAGCGCCATCCCCAACATCAGCATACAGCCGGCCGTCAGGCGCGACCCAGGCCGCAGCCGCAGATCGAGCGCCGAGCCCGCCGGCCACAGCCAGCCGGTGAGCATCGCCGTGAACAAGGCCTGCACGCCGAGGAAGCGCCAGGGGAACTGCACGTACGCCAGACCCGGCAGGTTCGCATACAGCGGGGCCGCGACGGGCGTGATCAACAGGGTGCTGGCCACGAGGCCGATCAGAACGAAGCCATGTCGCCAGGTCGGGCGTTCGCGTCGGATGACGAGTGTGGTCAGGCCGGCGAGCGCGGCCAGAGTCTGGGCTGTGCCCATGGCGAAGGCGTTCCCGCGATAGTCGAACAGCCAGCCAAGCTGAACCAGATCCACGCCGCGGAAGTGTCCGGTGTAGCTGAAGTACCCGTTGGTCAACGCCGACAACTGAACGGCGCTCACCTCGGCCAACGCCGGCGCCCAGAAGAACGCCGCCAGGGCCAGCCCCCAGATCGCCGTCGCCAGGACCTGGCCCAGTCGGGCGACACGAGCCGTCGGTTCGGCGAGCCCCAGACGCAACCCGGCGTACGCGCCGATGAACGGCAGCGTCATCAACGCCGACACGTTGTGCGTGCAGACGACGGCGGCGATCACGGCCGCCAGCGCCGCGCCACGCCCAAGGCTGCGCCGCGCGCCGAACCGCTCGACGGCCCACATGGCCAGCGGCGTCAGGGCCAGCGCCCACAGCTCGGCCAGCGAGTCGCCGCGCGCATAAACGTTGACGAGATGGAACGGCGCGAACGTATACGCGATCGCCCCCGCGAGCGGGCGGGCGGCGACGCGCCAGGGTGTGTCGGCGCGTTTCGGCTCGAACGACGAGAGCCAGCCAAACACGGCCCAGGCACCGACCGCGATCGCCATGACCTGAGCGAGTTTGATCGCGGTCGGATAGTCGAAGCCGGTCAGTTTGAACCAGGCGGCAACATGGGTCGAGAACGAGGCGTAGTACGTGAAGTAGGGGAGCCCGTAGCCGTACGCGGCGTCTGGCATCCAGCGCGCGGGGAAGGCGCCGCCGGCATAGGCGGCGAGCAACTGATGCACGCGAAACAGCAGGTTGGCCGAGTCGCCGGCGCCACGAGTCAGTAGAAAACCGGCGTTCGCAAACAACGGCGCGCAGGCAACGACGGCCAACGCCGCGCCAAGGCCGATCGGCACGGCGGTCGCGATCCAATCCGGCGCGGGTCGAAAGCGATGCACGTTAACGCATGTGGGCGTGACGGCGCGCCGCCACGCCCACAGATGGGTTCGTCAAAGCGCTGCGCGCGATCAGCGCCGGCGCATCACCAGGGTGACGCCCAAGCCGACCGCGAGCAACAGCAGCATCACACCGACGGCGCCGAACAACGCCGTACGGAACCGGTCGCCCGACTCGCCGGCGGGCATAGCGGTCGCCTCGGGCGCCACGCTGCTGCGCTGGAAGCCGAACGCGACGCTGTACTCACCGGTGCTCCCGGACGGGACGGGCACCATGACGTCCGGCTGGACCGTCGGGTTGTAGCCGCTGGGGCCGGCGACAGCCACCTGGTAATTTCCGCCGGCCAGACCGGCGAAGCAATAGCTGTCCTCACCGGCGGCCATCTGATGCGTGGACAGCTGTGCGCCGGTGTCGGCGTTGATCAAGGTCAGAAGGCCTTCGTACAACGCCGTCTCGCCGCTTGTGCTCTCGAACTGGCGATTGCCGTTGGCATCGTCGAACAGGCTGACGCAGATCTGCGCGCCCTCGGCCTGGGTCACCGCCGTGGTCGCGGTCGCCTCGGCCGGTCCGGCCACCGTGGCGGTGGGCTCGGCGGCCTGAGTCTCGGCGGCGCCGGTGGCGATCGCCGTCGCCCCGGGCGCGGCCGTGGCCGCCGCACGGGTGCCGCCCACGATCAACTCGGTGCCGACCGACAACACATTGATGTCGACGCCGGGGTTGAGCGTGCGCAGTTGATCGACCGTCAGGCCGTTGCGGGCCGCGATCACCCAGCCGGTGTCGCCAGCCTGGACCACGTATGTGATCAGACCGTCGGCGCGCGGCGTGGCCGTGGCCTGCGGCGGGCGTGTCGCCACGGGGGCCGATGTCGCCACCGGTGCGGACGTGGCGCCGGGCGCCGCGGTCGGCGGCACAGCCGTCGGGGCCGGGCCCTGGTCGAGCACGACCAGCGACACCTCGTCAAAGAAGACCGACAGGAACTGACGCGACGCACCGCGGAAGTCGCCGCTGACGACGACCAACACCTTGCCCGACGCGCCGACCGTCGCCTCGACGGTCATCTGCGCCCAGGCGTTGTGAGGCGCCGCCGCGCCAGACCAGACCATGGCGCCCGAGAACGGGTTGTCGTTGCCGTCGGGCTCGATGCCGACCTGTGTGCGCACCGGCATGTTGGTGTCGGACGGCGCGGGCCAGAAGTCCTGCGACGCCCAGGCGCGCGCGCTGGCGGTCAACCGCACGCGCGAACCGGCCGGGACCGTGACGGTCTGCTTGACGCCGCCCCAGAATGGATCCCAGTTGTTGAACACACGAAATGAGCTGTTGCCCGCCAGGACCACGCCGGCGGCGGCGCCGCTGGAGAGGCTTTCCACGTTGAAGGAATTCGGCTTGGCTGCGTAATTGAAGGAGCCGTCGCCGGGTTTGGCGATCTCCGCCCACCAGGGCGACCAGCCGCCTTGACCGCCTTCGAAACCCGGGTTGCTGACCAGGTTCGTCCCCTGCGAGGCAGGCGCCGCCGTCGCCGTCTGGACCGACACGGGCCAGACGCTCATCGCCAGCAGGGCCACGACCAATACTCGAAACGCTCGCGTCATCATCGATTCTCCTGTCGCCGCCGGGTTTTCTCCCATGCGTGCCCCCAAGCCCCCCATTCTACAGTGAAACCCACCCGCAAAAAGACGGACGCCGCGCGGATCGGGTGCGACCCCCGATCCACACGGCGTCCGCTGTTGAGGCAGACGTTATGACGAGATCTACGGCCCGATCAGCAGGGTCTGGCCGATCGTGATCACGTCGGTTTTCAGGTTGTTGAGCTGCTTGATGCGCTCGACCGTGGTGTTGAACCGCTTGGCCAACCGCGACAGGTTATCGCCCGCGACCACGACGTAGGATGTCAGACCGGCGGGCGTCACCGGCGCGACGCCGCCCGGCACCTTCAACTGCTGGCCGACGTACAGCGCGTTGGGATCCTTGAGCGTGTTGAGCTTCAGGATGTCCTGAACCGTGACGTTGAGCTTGCGCGCGATCTTGGTCAGGGTGTCGCCGGCCTGCACCGTGTATACGCCGGACGGAGCGCCCGCCGCCGGCGCGGCGCCGGTGGCCGAGGTCACGACGAGCTGACCCTCGTCGAAGAACGCGCCCATGAACTGGCGCGAGCTTCCGCGGAAGTCAATGCTGACGAACACCGTCACGCTGCCGCCCGCACCGACCGTGGCCTCGACCGAAGCCGAGCCCCATCCGTTATGCGGCGCGATCTCGCCCGACCACACGATGGCGCCCGAGAATGGATCGCCGCCGCCGTTCGGCTCGATCCCAACCCGGACGCGCGCCGGCATGTTGGTGTCGGAAGGCGCCGGCCAGAACGAGCTCGCCGCCCAGACCCGGGCGTTCATCGTAAAGCGCACCTTGGACCCGGCCGGCGCGTTGACGGTCTGCTTGATGCCGGCCCAGAACGGATCCCAGTTGTTGAAGATGCGGTACGACTTGTCGCCCGCCAACACCAGGTCGCGCGCGGCGCCGCCACCGATGCTTTCGGTGTTGAACGAATTGGGCTTGTAGGCGTAGTTATAGTTGCCCTCACCCGGCTTGGCGATCTCGGCCCACCAGGCCTGCCAGCGATCCGTGCCCGATTCGAACCCAGGGTTCGGCAGCAGATTGTCTTGATGCAGCGGCGCGGCCTGTGCGACCGGGGCGACGACCGCCCAGGGGAGCGCGAGCGCCAGCGTCGTGGCAGCCACGATGACCCGCCGGAACCAGGTTGACGTTCTCATACGTGAGTCCCTCGCTTTCTGAATGGTGAACACCTGAAGCAAAACGGAGCATCCGAGGATCGGTTTCGCTTCAGCCCCCATCGTCGGACGGCGTCGCGGCTCAGGGCCAGACGACGATCTGATCCCGGCCGTCGCCGGTCAGCAGCCGCACGCCGCTGGCAAAATCATACACGCCCACGCGGACCTCCGCGGTCGGCGTGCCGACCCCGGTCAGGTCGATGACCTGCTCGATCTGATCGGCGACCCGCCAGGCCTCTGCGGGGATCGTCTCTCCGCCCAGGGGCCCATCGGCCTGAGCCAGCATCCGCTCACCGTTGCGCCAGTGCACAAAGCTATGAAGGCCGGACGGCAGCGGCGCGGCGGTCGACCAGATCAGCCGCAGCCGCAGTCCCGTTTCGGTTGGCGTGACGTCGGCGCTGACGAGCGCGACGCCGTCGGCGAAGACCGCCCGAGGCTGTGTCTCGAGGCGTGGCGCGATCCAGAAGGCGTTGTAAAGCGGATACGGAGCCGTCGCCGCGTCGGCCTGATCCAGCGCGCCGGGCTCGACGCGCACGCGTATGGGCTGCGTCCAATGCGCGAGCACCAGCGCGGCCGGCTGGCCGTTCGGCACAAACGCGCACGCCGACTCGGGCGCGGCCAGATCGGCCTGAGCGAAGTCGACCGGCGTGGCGCGCGGCGCCAGATACCGCACCGATGGATAACGATCCCACAGCCGCTGGTCGACCCAGGCGACCTGCCCGGATGTCGCCAGACAGGTCGTCGCCGTGCGGGCCAGTTCGACCGCCGCCGTCTCGAACGCATAGCGGCGCGCGTCGGATGTCTCGACAACCCGTAACGCCTGAGCCGTCGCGACGCCATGCACGAGCGCGACGCCCACGCCGCAGACGACGATCCACGTCGCCGCGCGCCCGGCGCCGAACCTGCGCCGCAGCAGCGCCGCAAGGGGATCGAGCGCCAGCGCCGCCGTCATATAGACGACGGGGGTCAACGCCAGTGCGCGCAGGAAGTGCGGGGCCTTGTCGCTCAGCGCCGTCGGCAGGATCAAGACGATCAGCCAGAGCGCGACCAAGGCCGCGCGCAGATCCTTGTGGCGCCAGAAGCGCCACACGATCCAGGCCAACCCGGCGCCGAACGCGATCGCCGTGAGCGGGTCGAACACCGGGCGACCCGCGAGGTTGTGTCGCCAGTTGTCGTCGCCGTGCCAGAAGAACATGCCGCCGGCACGCGCGAAGTTCGCCAGCACCTCGACGAGCGGCAGGGCGACCTGGCCGGCTCGACCGAAGTACACGTCCGGATGGCCGGCGGCGTAGAAGGCCATCGGCAACGCCACGATCGCGGCCGGCAACCAGAACACGACCAGCCATTGCCACGGCGGGAAGGTGTCGCGCCGGAAGATGATCCAGAACAAACCCAGGCCGATGAAGACCAGCGGGATCAGCCGCGCCGCGATGTAGGTATAGAAGCACAGGCCGAGCATCGCGCCGCCCAATGCGATCAGCGCGCGGCTGCGTCGCCGCCAGCCGTAGACGGTCGTCAACAACAGCAGACCGACCACGAACGGCACGGTCGTCACGCGCAGGCCAATCCGGCTGAACAGGATCGCCCACAGGCTGCCGGCGTGCAGGGCCGTCGCGAGCAACGCCGTGCGCGGGCCGAACAGCGCGCGGGCGGCGCCGTAACCGGCGACGAGCGCCAATGCGCCGTAGACCGCCGCCACGACGCGCACGGCATAGACCGTGTCACCGAGCCAGGCCTGGCTGAGCGCCACGCTGTAGATGAACAGGGGCTCGCGCCCGTTGTTGGACTCAAAGTAGATCGGGCGCGCGCCGTCGCGCACGCTCACGGCGTCGAGGGCGTAGAAGGCTTCGTCGTAGTACAGCCCCGGCGGCGAGACGTCGAGCTTGTAGAAGCGGACCGCGATGCCCAGCGCCAGCACGACGATCAGCGCCAGCCCATGCCACAAACTCCGGCGCGACGACGTCGTCGATCCAACCGCCGTGCCGATTGGCGTGGCGGTCATTCAGTCGGCCGCCTTGCTCACAGCGGCGACGTCCTCGGGCGTGAGCGTCGGCGGCTGCAGATGCCAGGCGCCCAACGGCAAGGCATAGCGTGACCGGATTTCGAAACGCACCGTCACGGCCTCGGCCGGCGCCTCAAACGCCACAGCGATCGCGCCATAGCGCCCGAACGGCAACGCGTCACCGGTCAGCCAGTCCGTCGTCGCCAGGGGTTCGGGCGCCGTCGGGAACGGGGGCCGCTCGCCCACGAGCACGCCGAGGATCATCTCGCTCGCGGCCCGATCGGGCGCGTAGACGACACGCGGCTGGTCGCGCACGATCGGCTCGGCGATCGCGCGGGCCGCAACCGCATACCGCATCCCGGGCACCAGACCGTTCAGGGTTTGTTCGAGCGCTACGTGAAACGGCGTGCGCGCCGCCACGCGCCAGATATAGGGCGCACCCGCAAACAGACGCGGCCGTTCCGCCGGTCGCACGTCCAGGCTGCCGAGCAGTGTCGTGAACGGCCGGCCCATCGCGGGTAGATCGGTGTCGGGCTGCGATGGTCGGCCGTCGACGTACAGCAGCCGCCAGCCCAATGGGGCGGCCAGTTCCTGCGAGAGGTCGAAATCCTCGATCCACCCCTCGTCAAAGCCGCGATGATCAAGCAGGTTCTCGCGCGACATCCGCGGCATCTCCGGGCCGCGCGGCACAAGACGCGGGGCCGGGGCAACGGCTGCGCCACTCGCGCCGAAGGGCCGCGCATCGCGAAGGTGCGCCTCGAGGTGCGCGGTGACGGGCGTGCCGGCCAGCTCGTAGTCGGCGTGACGCGCATCGGCGCCCACGATACCCACGACGGCGCCGAACACCTCCGGGTCGCGCTGGATCTCGGCGTCGTACCAGGCCAGCTGTTCGGCCAGGTAGCGGGCCGGATCGCGCGCGCCGTCGCCCTCGGTGGCGCGCCAATACGGGATCGGGTCCGCCGCGCCGTCGTGTCCGCGCCAGAACGCCTGCAGTTCCGTCCAGGGCCCGGCGGGATGATCCGCGTCGGCGGCCGCGATCCGATCGAGCCGCAGCGACGTGATCACGATCGGCAGGCCTTCGAGGCCGTTCGGCCGCAACGCGCGTTCGCGCACGAGCCGATACCGTAGCGTAGCCCAGCCCGACGACAACAGCGCGTCGGCGCCGGTTTCGGGTGAGCGCAGACCGTGCGGCTGATGCGGGCCGGACAGCCACCACAGCCACGGCGCGCTGTGCTCCTGCAGCCCGAGGAATCCGGCATGCGCTTCGACGGCGTCGAGCGCCGGCAGAAAGGCGGACCAGAGCGGCAGATCCGGGCCGCCGCTGGCGAAATTGCCGACGACCGCGCGCAGACCGAGCTCGGCCAGCGCGCGCACGCGCTCGGCCTCGAAGGCCGCGTACCAGGCCATCAGCCGCAGGGCTTCGAACTGCGTGGCCGGCCCCAGGGTCGGCGCGGGCGGTCCCTCCCAGGCCGTGATCTGCGGATGTTGATCGTAGTGTTCGCGCTGAGTCTTGATGAAGCCGCGCGCGCCGACTTCCGGGCGCGCGCCGTGGCGCGCCTCGAGGGCGATATCGAACGCCGTCTCGGTCGCGCCGATCAGCAGCGCCTCGGGGTGGAGCACGGCCAGGTTGCGCGCCGCGCTCAGGTCGCCTGTCAGACGGGCGAGGCGCGCGCCGGCTCCCAGCCAGCGCTCGGCGTCGGGTGTCAGCCGTTGCAGATGCGGTCCCAATTTGCTCTGGGTCATGGTCGGCACTCTGCTGCCATTATACTTTTGGCATGCGGGTGCTCATGCTGTCCAAGGCGCTGGTGGTGGGAGCCTATCAGCGCAAGCTCGAGGAACTGGCCGAACTCGGGCTCGACCTTCACGTCGCTGTGCCCCCGCACTGGGCCGGTCAGGCGCTGGAGCGCGCGCACACCGTCGGTTATACCCTGCACGTCACGCCGATCGTGCTGGACGGAAACTTTCATCTGCACGCTTACCCGCAGTTCGGGGCGCTGGCGCGCCGGCTCAAGCCGGACCTCGTCCACATCGACGAAGAGCCCTACAACCTCGCGACCTGGCTGGCCTGGCGCTCCGCGCGCTCGGTCGGCGCGCGCAGCCTGTTCTTCTCCTGGCAGAACCTGCAGCGGCGGTATCCGCCACCCTTTGCCTGGATGGAGCGGGCGGTGCTGGCGGGCGTCGACGGCGCGCTGGTCGGCAACGCCGAAGCCGAGGCGGTCTGGCGCGCCAAGGGCTACACCGGTCCGATCGCCCAGGTGCCGCAGTTCGGCGTGGACCCCGAGATCTACGCGCCCGCGCGCGCTCCCCGTGACGGCGACGAACTGCGCGTCGGCTACGCCGGTCGTTTCGTGCCCGAGAAGGGCGTCGACGTATTGCTGTTGGCCGTGGCCCAGACGCCGGGGGTGTCGTTGCGTCTGATCGGTGCCGGGCCCGAGCGCGGGCTGTACGATCACCTGATCGCCACACACGGGCTGCGCGAGCGCGTGGTCATCGAGCCGCCGCGCGTCTCGACGGCCATGCCCGCGTTCTACAACGCGCTCGACGCCCTCGTGTTGCCCTCGCGGACGCGGTCCAACTGGAAGGAACAGTTCGGCCGGGTCGTCATCGAAGCGATGAGCTGCGGCGTGCCCGCCGTCGTCAGCGACTCAGGCGAACCCCAACACCTGATTGCAGCGGACACCGACACGCCATCCGGTCTGCGCTTCCCCGAGGACGACGTCGAGGCGTTGGCCGCCTGTCTCGCCCGGCTGCGCGACGACCCCGTCTTGCGCGCCGACCTCTCCGCCGCCGCCCGCGCCCGCGCCCGGTCGACCTACAGCATGCGCGGCATCGCCGCGGCCACGGCAGCGTTCTACAGTCGGCTAGTCCGGTAGCCTCCAGGGCGACTGGTCGGCGACAGCACACCTGGCCAGACAACCGGCAGACCAGAAGTCCAGCCGACTATAATCGCCGCATGCCGCATGTCGCGCTCAGCGCGCTGCTGTTGGATGGCCGCGCGACATATCGCAGCGCCGGCATCCACCAGTACATCTACAACTCGGCCCTTGCCCTGGCCGCGCGCTCCGAGGAGTTCACGTGGACGGCTTTCGCGCAGCCCGGCGCGATCGACGTCCCCGGTCTGCGCGTCATGCCCGTCGCGGCGCGCGGGCGTCTCGGCCGGATCGCGTGGGAGCAGTTCCGTCAGCCGGGCGCCTGCGCGGGTCTGACCCCGCCGGCTGATCTCGTGCATGGGTTGGCCTTCAGCCTGCCGTTGCTGAGCCGCCTCCCGGGTGTCGTGACGGTCTACGATTTGTCGTTTCTGCGCCTGCCCGATCGTTTCCCGGCGGCGCAGCGGTTGTACCTGAGCACGATCACGCGCTTGAGCTGCAGCCGCGCCCGCCGCGTGATCGCGATCTCGGAGGCCACCCGCCGCGACGTCGCCGACTTGTTAGGCGTGCCGCCGACGCGGATCGACCTGGCCTACCCGGGCGTGGACCCGCGGTTTCGGCCGTTGCCCGCCCCGGAGGTCGCGGCGTTTCGGGCCCGACACGGCCTGCCGGAGCGCTTCCTCCTGTATCTGGGCACGCTCGAGCCACGAAAGAATCTGCCGGCGCTGGTGCGGGCGTTTGCCCAACTGCAGCGCGCCGAACCGGATTTGCGCCTTGTTTTAGCTGGCGGCCGGGGCTGGTGGTACCATTCCCTGTTGCGCATGATCGACGATCTCAAATTGAGCGATGTGGTGCATCTACCGGGCTTCGTGCCGGCCGAGGACCTGCCGCTCTGGTACAACGCGGCCGCGGCCTTCGCGTACCCCTCGAATTTCGAGGGGTTCGGGCTGCCGGTGGCCGAGGCCCTGGCCTGCGGTCGACCGACCGTCACGGGCGACAGTTCGTCGTTGCCGGAGGCCGGGGGCGACGTGGCCGCGCGCGTCAGGGTCGAGGACGTCGCTGCGCTCACGGCCGCGCTCGCCGACGCGCTCAGGCCAGAATCAGCCGAACGGGCGCTGGCGCTCGGTCCAACGCATGCCGCGGCCTTCACCTGGAAAGCCACGGCCGCCGCGTTGCGCGCCTGCTACCGGCGCGCATTGACCCCGGAGCCGCGCGCGTAAAGCGCGTCAAGGCCTGACCAATCCGTCATGACCCGCGACCAGTTCTTGTCCGCCTTGATCGACGTGGTGCTGATCAACGTGGCCTTCGCGTTCAGCTACTACGTGCGCTACGAGCTCGAACTGCTCGTGCCGGTCGACGATCAATTCTCGGCGCCGTACAACGCCTACCTGTCGATGCAGGCGGCCTTCACGTTGTTGACCCTGTTCTTTCTGTGGATCGACGGGGCCTATACCGAGCGGCGCGGCGGCAGCGTCTTCACCGATCTCTATCGCATCATCAACGCGATTTCGACCGTCGGCGTGATCATGTTCGCCGCGGTCTTCCTGCTGCTCCCGCGCGTGTACTCCCGCGGTCTGATCGTCTGGGCCATCTTTCTCACTGTGCTCGTGCTCTGGTTGGCGCGGGTCAGCCAGCGGGTCGTGCGCTCGCAACTCAGGCGTAGCGGCGTCGGCGTATCGCACGTGCTCGTGGTCGGCGCGGGTGACATCGGCCGCACGGTCATGCGCACGGTCGTGGCCGAGCCCGGGCTGGGCTACAAGATCGTGGGCTTCCTCGACGACGATCCGGCCAAAGTCGAGATCGGGCGCTTCAAATCGCTCGGCAGCCTCGAGTACGCCGAGCGCGTGCTCAACTCGGAGCACATCGACGAGGTCATCATCACCCTGCCGTGGATGTACCAGCGCAAGATCCTGGCGATCGTGCGCGCCTGCGAGGCGCGCGGGGTACGCGCGCGTGTGGTGCCGGATCTCTTTCAGCTCTCGCTCAACCGACTCGACGTCGAAGAGGTCGGCGGGCTGCCGCTGATCGGCATCAAGGAGCCCAGCCTGTCGCGCCCCGGCCGGATCGCAAAGCGCGCGCTCGACATCATCGTGGCGGCGGCCATCCTGATCCTCACCGCCCCGATCACGCTCCTGACCGCGCTCCTGATCCGCTTCGATTCGCCCGGGCCCGTGCTGTTCTCGCAAACACGCGTCGGCGAGCGCGGCAAGACGTTCACGGTGTTCAAGTTCCGGTCGATGCGCGTCGGCGCCGAAGCGGAGCAGGAACAACTCCGCGAGCGCAACGAGGCCACTGGCCCGCTCTTCAAGATCCGCGACGATCCGCGTCAGACGCGCTTTGGCCGTCTGCTGCGACGGACGAGCATCGACGAACTCCCTCAATTCCTAAACGTGCTCAGGGGCGAGATGAGCGTGGTCGGGCCGCGGCCCGGGCTACCAAGCGAGGTGGCCCGGTATCAGCCCTGGCACCGCCAGCGCCTGGAGGTCAAGCCAGGCATCTCGGGCCTCTGGCAGGTCTCGGGGCGCAGCGATCTGACCTTCGACGAGATGTGCCTGCTCGACATCTACTACATCGAGAACTGGTCGCTCGCGCTCGACGTCCAGATCATGCTACGCACCATCCCGCGGGTGCTGTTCGGCAGCGGAGCGTATTAGCATTGCTGATTGTCGATTGCTGATTGCTGATTGAATGTCAATCAGCAATCAGCAATCGACAATCAGCAATCAGCAATAGGAATGAGCCATGGGTCTCACCATTCTCCTCGGTGCTCAGTGGGGCGATGAGGGCAAAGGCCGTGTGACGGATTTGCTGTCGGAGGACGCCGACGTCACCGCGCGGTTCTCGGGCGGCGACAACGCCGGTCACACCGTCACGGTCGGCGAAGGCGCGGCGGCCAAGACCTTCAAGCTGCACCTGCTGCCGTCGGGCGTGATCCAGCCGCGCACCGTCAACGTGCTCGGCAACGGCATGGTGATCAACCCGGCCCGGCTGCGCGGCGAGATGACGGCGCTGGCCAAGGGCGGGATCACGCTCACGCCCGATCGTCTCAAGCTTTCGCATGCCGCGCATCTGATCACGCCCGCGCATGTCGCGCTCGACAAGGCCGAAGAAGAGGCGCGCGGCGCCGACAAGATCGGCACCACCGGGCGCGGCATCGGCCCGGCCTACACCTCAAAGATCGGGCGCGGCGGTCTCCGCGCCGAGCTCTTCAACGACCCTGAGGCGCTGGCCGACAAGATCCAGACGCACGTCGCCCGCGTCAACAAGACCCTGGTCGGTCTGTACGGCGCGCAGCAGCTCGACGCCGCCGCCATCGCGGCCGAGTATGCCGAGCACGCTCAGGCGCTGGCGCCCTTCATCACCGAGACCTCGTTGTACCTCGACCGGCGGCTCAAAGCCGGCGCGCATGTGATCGCCGAAGGCGCGCAGGGCTCGCTGCTCGACATCGACCACGGCACCTACCCGTTCGTCACGAGCTCGTCGCCGACCACGGGCGGCGTGCTCACCGGCCTCGGCGTCGGCCCGCGTTACATCGATCGCGTGATCGGCGTCACCAAGGTCTTCCAGACACGCGTCGGCGAGGGCCCCTTCCCAACCGAAGCGTTCGGCGTCGAAGCCGAACGCCTGCGCGGCACGGGCGCCAACCCGTGGGACGAATACGGCACGACCACCGGCCGGCCGCGCCGCTGCGGCTGGCTCGATCTCGTGCTGCTGCGTTACACGGTGCGTATCAACGGCCTGACCGAGCTGGTGCTGACCAAACTCGACGTGCTCAGCGGCCTCGACCGCATCCGCCTGTGCGTGGGATATCGCGACCCCTCGGGTCGCTTGCACGAGGAACTGCCGTTTGGGCCGGCGGATCTGGCGCCTTTCACGGCCGTGTACGAGGATCTGCCCGGCTGGTCCGAGGATGTGAGCGGGGCGCGTCAACCGGCCGATCTGCCGGCCGCGGCGCGGGCCTACATCGACCGCATCAGCGCACTCACCGGCGCGCCGGTCTCGCTCGTCTCGGTCGGGCCGGAACGCAGCCAGATCATCCGCCTGTGATCGCCGCTGTCTCGCGCTTACGCGCGACGCGGCGTCAGAATCATGATGGGGATGTGCCGCCCGCGGATTCGTTGCCGATACAGCCGGTATCCGGGATACGTCTCTACGGCCTGTAGCCAGAAACGCTCGTATTCATCCGCGCTGGCCTCATGCGCCGTATACGGTCCCCTGACCCCCGCCACCGTGCAGACCACGTCGGGGTTCGCCTTCAGGTTGTGATACCAGGCCGGATGGCGCGCACGCCCCCAATTCGTCGCGACGAAAGCCAGCCGACCGGATTCGGATTCGGCCTGCACCACGATCAGCGGCAGCGTGCGGGTGACGCCGCTCCGAGCGCCTTTCACCTCGAGGGTGGCGACTGGAAGGCCGGCCAACCATTTGGCCGCCGTCGCGCGCCCGCCCGTCAGGCTCAGGACAACTCGATCAAGGTGATGCATGCTGCGCGACAGGATCCCGGCGCCGACGGCCGATCCAGCGATCCCTTGCACGAGCGAATGGAAGTACGAGTAGCGGCGTGTGGTCACGAGACACCTGTCATCGAGTCGAGCCTGTGTGGGGGATTCTCGCCGCATCGCGGCTCACGTGCAAACCGGATGGCATCACCCGGCAATCGCTGGGCGGGCCACAACGAACGCAAGCCGGTTCAGCCCCCGCCATCCGCTTCGTCCGTTGATCCGTTACGCCATCCGTTGTCAGCCCATCCGTGCCCGCCAGGGCAACCGGATCCTGCCGCGCGTGACACCGACACTACGAATGGCCGTGGCGACCCCCATCCGCTTCATCCGTTGATCCGTTACACCATCCGTTGTCAGCCCGGGGTGGCAGCGCCTCGGCCCCCGGCTCGATCTGCGGTATGATCCTCGCATGTCGCGACGAAATCGTCTCCCCGCGTTTGTTGGCCTGGCGGCTGCCGGCACGGCCGCCTATTACCTGACGCAATACGCGCTGCGCACGCCGTCGCTCGAGCGGCGACGCGTGATTGCCCACCGCGGCGGGGCGCGCTACGCGCCCGAGAATACGCTGGCCGCCTTCGCGCATGGCGCGGCAGCTGGGGCCGAGATGCTCGAGTGCGACGTGCAGCTCACGGCCGACGGCCAGGTGGTCGTCATCCATGACGAGACGCTCGAGCGCACCACGAACGGGTACGGTGACGTCGGATCGCGCACGCTGGCCGAACTGCGCGAGCTCGACGCCGGCAACGGCGAGCACATCCCGACCCTGCAGGAACTGATCGACCTGGCCCGCGAGGCCGACGTCGATCTGCTGGTCGAGCTCAAGTCGCCGGCGCGCTACCCGGGTCTGGAGGAGAGCGTGCTCGGGCTGCTCGAGGGCGCCGGTTACCTCGACCGCACGGTGCTGCAGTCGTTCGATTGGGATAGCCTGCGCCGCGTCCGCCAGCTCAGCCCGCTCGCGCGCCTGGGCGCGCTGTACGACGTCGGCGCGCTCGACGTCAGTTGGCCGCCCGCCGATGCCGAGTACGTGTGCCCGCCGGCCGAGATGGTGTTGCTCAACCCCGGGCTGGTGCGTCAGGCGCACAACGAGGGCCGCGGCGTCTTTGTCTGGATGAACGCGGTCGAGAACCCGCTCACCTATCGCTTCCTGTCGGCCTTCGGCGTCGACGGCCTGATCGTCGACGACCCGATCGCCGCGCGTCGAGCGCTGTAAAGAGCCGCCTAAAAAAGCGGCGCACGTCACGCGGGAGCCGCATTCCCGCGTGACGTGCGCCGCTTTTCGATTAAGCCACTGTAAAAAAGGGGAGCGCACTCGGGCAACGCTTCTACAATGACAGCGTCATGGCCGTCAACAGCACGATCCTGATCGTCGACGATTCGCTCAGCGCCCGCAAGATGGTCCAGGGCATGCTGACGCGCGAAGGCTATCAACTCGCCTTCGCGGTGGACGGTCACGACGGCATCGACAAGGCCGAGCAACTGCATCCGGACGTCATCCTGCTCGACGTGTTGCTGCCCGATCTCGATGGTTACACGGTGTGCCAGCGTCTGCGCGCGCACCCTGAACTGGCCGAGGTGCCGGTGCTGCTGATGACCGGCCTGACCGAGCGCGAACACCGTCTGCGCGGCCTCGAAGCCGGCGCCGACGACTTCCTGACCAAGCCGATCGACCCCGAGGAACTCCGCGCGCGTCTGCGCACGATCACGCGTCTCAACCGCTATCGCACGATGCAGTCCGAGCGCGCCCGCTTCAGCCGCCTGGCCGAGCTCTCGCCCGACGGCATCGCCGTGCTGGACGGGGCCGCCATCGTCCGGGACGCGAACAACACGTTCGCGCGGATGCTGGGGCTTCCGAGCGGCGACGACCTCGCCGGCCGCCCGTTCGCGTTGCTGCTCCGCCCAACCGACGCGCCTCGCGTCTCCGAACATCTCGCGCAGCTGCTCAAGCGCCCCAGCGGCAACGGCCGTCTCGAGGTCATGCTCGCGCGCAGCGACGGTCTGACCACCCCGGTCGAGCTGGTGACGGGCCTGCTCGACGCCGACGGCGATCAGCGCCTGCAGGTGATCGCGCACGACATCACCGAGCGCCGGTTGGCCGAGACCCAGATCCGGATGCTCCATCGCGAGCTGCTCGACGCCTACGACGCCACCCTCGAAGGCTGGGCGCGCGCGCTCGAATTGCGCGACCAGGAGACGAAGGGTCACAGCCAGCGCGTCACCGATCTGACGGTCAAGCTCGCGCGGCATATCGGCATCAGCGGCGAGACCCTCGATCACATCCGGCGCGGCGCGCTGTTGCACGACATCGGCAAGATGGGCGTGCCGGACGCGATCTTGTTGAAACCGGGACGGCTGACGCCCGAAGAGCGCAAGATCATGGAGTTACACCCCGGCTACGCGCACGAGATGCTGTTGCCGATCGACTTCCTGCGCCCTGCGATCGACATCCCGTTTTGTCACCACGAGAAGTGGGACGGCACGGGCTATCCGCGCGGTCTGCGCGGCGACGAGATCCCGCTGCCCGCGCGTCTGTTCGCCATCGTCGATGTGTGGGACGCGCTCACCTCGGATCGGCCCTATCGCGCGGCGCTGCCGAAGGATCAGGTCGTGAGCATGATTCAAGAGGGGATCGGCTCGCACTTCGATCCGCGCGCCGCCGACATCTTCTTCACGGTCATCGACACGCAACAGCCCGAACCGATCGGAGCCTGAGCGTCAACCCTGCCGGAATGCGCGCCAGGCGCCGCGCAAGGCGCCGGCCACGCCGCCCTCGACCCCACCCGCCAGACCGTAACGCCGCAACGTCTCCGGCCAGGCCAGCCAGATCAGGCCCAGCACTGGCTGGATCAGCGGGAAGTAGCCGTAATCAGCGCCGAAATGCCGCCACACGGTTCGCCCGATGACGTCGGGGATGATGTAGCTCAAAGCCCCCACGCCGAGCGCCATCACCGTCTCGAAGAGGAGCGCCGCCACACCAAGACGCCAGGCCCAGCGCCGCCGCACGAAGAACGCGATCGCCGCCATCAGATACACCAGCGCCGCCAGACCGGAAAGCCCGATCGACAGTGCCGACAGATCCGGTCGTTCGAGCGCCTGATAAATCGCGCGCACGCCGGTCGAGAGCGCCAGCACCGGGTAGCTGATGCCCAGGATCGCGCCGATCGCCACAAGGATGTCAGTGCTGCGGCTGCCTGTGGGGCCGGAATTCGGTTGAGGAGTTGCCATGGCGCGACTGTACCACGCCGCATTGCCGGCCGACAAAAAAGCGCCGGCCCTTTTGGCCGACGCCTGATCGCGAGACGCAAGAAAAGCCCCGCAGGACGACGTGCTGGCTGACCCCGGACAACAAAGCCGCGCAACGATGCATCCGAATTCAAGGCGATGAGGCGGTGCCGGCCGGTTGTGAGGGCATCGATTCCCGATACAGGTGCTACAGAGAGCACGTCGGGCGGTTCCGCCGGTATGCCTCGCCGCTTGGATCGGCTGCAGCGTTTGGTTGGATCAGCCGAAAGTCCCGTGGGGCTTTTCGGTATGCCGTGACTCTACGCCCGATCATGTGGGTGTCAACGGGCGGGACTCTTAAATTTTCTTTGTTAAGGCCTGCCTCAAACCATCACGGCGCGATAGTCAACGGAGGCGTTGCACGTTTGTGCACGGTCGTCGGGTTGATGACGCAAGAAACGAGAGGGTGCACGGGGCGCGTGATTTCCGAGCCCATCGCCCTGGATGGCGTCACGCACGAACCGAGCGTGGGGCGGTTTCGAGCAGGGGTTGCAGACACTCGATCGCCCGCGCCAGGTCGCGGGAGACGCGATCGAGATACGCCGTGGTGAAGGGCTCATACGGCACGGTCGTGTAGACCTTGGTCCACCCGCGGTCCCAGGGCTCGCATTCCCAATCGCCGCCCAACGTGGCCTTGACGCCGATCATGGCGCTCGACACAAGCTGCAACAGGCGTCGGTTGCGTTCGGCGTCGCGGCTCTCGAAGTGCAGACCGAGCTCGAGCTTGCCGCGGCGCTCGCCCATATTCCAGACTTCATAATGACAGGCGGGGTCGGCGAAGTAGAGCTGACACAGCCAGCTGCGATGCTGGCTGCGAAAACCGCGCCAGGTGGGAACGACATGGCCGCGCACCGTCTCCGGCAGCGCGGCCATGAATTGCGAAGAACTCAGACGAGCCATCGCGCGTTGTGACCCGTGAGCCTCAGGCGGATGCCGCCACGGCCCGCAACGACGTCCCGCGCTCGACTTCGTGCAAGAGCGCCCGCGCCGACGCGGTCCCGATCAGGGCGAACACGCCGAGCAGCGCGACGTTGGCGATCACGATCCCCAACGGGATCAACGGCGGGGTCAGCGCCAGCAGCACAGTGACGGCGCCCTGCGCGGTGACAAAGGCCGCCAGCCACAACGCCCAGGCGCACAGCGAGATCACGGCCCGGCCGTAGTGCCCGTAGGTCAGCCAGCCGACGCCCCACACCGCGAACTCGGCGGTCACGGCCAGCCCTGCACGCGGATCGCGCTGAGCCAGCGCCAGCACACGACCGACACCCTTCTTCAGCCGATACAGTTGATACAGGCCATAGGCCAGCAGTGCCACGCTGAACAGCGCGACGACGACCGCCAGGCCGATCAGCAGCCGCGGATCGATCTGCGACAACGCGTACACGGCCCCCATCAGGATGATGGCGGCGATGTTCTCGGCCAGCGTGAAGGCCGGCGCCGAGAACGTTCCGGCCGTGCCCGAGCCCGTGCTGATCATGGGCTTGGCCAGACCCTTGACGGCCGTCAGCGTCACGGCCGCTGCGGCGCTTCCGCCCGCCACCGCGAGGCCCTGCCCGGTCAGGCCGCCGTTGGTCGAGAAGATCTGCAGGGTGTCGTACAGGTTCTTGAAGTTGGGGTCGAGGTTGAGGATGATGCCGGTGGCGGCGAGGCCGATCAGCGCCGACGAGACCGGCACGACAAAGCCGTTGATGAAATGGGTCAGCCAGTTGACCACGTGCATGACGCCGGGCGCCAGATGCTGGGAGAAGGACGGCGCCACCGAGATCAGCCAGAGCACGGCCACGACCGCGATGAACCACCAATCGCCCATGAACGCCATGGGCTCCGAAAGCGTCACCAACCCGGCGCGGGCCGCGATGGAGACCACCAGCAGGCAGGCATATTGGTTTGCAGCCCCGACCAGGCCGCCGGCCGAAATCGCCGAAAACACGAGTGCCATGAGTCCTCCTTAGAAAAAGGATGTCACCGGTCAGAATATCGAATGATGATGAATGATGGGCTGCCCGGCGTGGCAGCCCAGGTGAGGCACGATAACCGACCGTCTGACAGGTATTATCTTACCAAAGCCCCCTGCGCAAGACACCAACTCTACGTACAATGGGGAGCAGGGTTGCATTCATCTTGACCGCCCAACTCATTGCTAATTCGACCGCTGCACAGGGTGTGCAGCCGCTCGATCCGCTCCGCCATCTGGGTCAGATCGCGGATGTGCTCGAGGTCAGTTTCGCGCGCGAAATGGGCGACGAGACCGCGCGCCAGGCGACGCGCGAAATGCGCCGCCACAGCCGAATGGGCTGGCAGCTTCGTGTGTTGCTTTGGTTCGGCCTGGAGGACTACCTCCCGACGCAAGGCTATGTCTGGGTCGAGGACGGCCGGGTTGTGGGCACGGTCCAGACCCAGCCGGCCCGCGAACACCCGGGCGCCTGGCTGATCGCCAACGTGGCGGTGCTCCCCGAATACCGCCGGCGCGGCATCGCCGAGGCCCTGACCGACGCGACCCTGGCGCACATCCGCCGGCGTCAGGGCCGGCTGGCGCTGTTGCAGGTCGACGACGACAACGAGGCCGCCCAGAAGCTGTACACCAAGCTCGGCTTCGAGCATATCGGCACGCACGCGCACTGGTATCGCGCCGGCCTGGCGACGGTCCCGACGCCGGTCGGTTCGCCCTTCGACATCCGTCTGCGCGATCCGCGCGAATGGGCCGCGGAGTACGATCTGGTCGCGTTGGCCCGCCCCGAGGGCCTGTGCTGGGATCGCGCGCTCACGCCCGCGAACTTTCGAACCGGCCTGCTGCGCGGTATGGCCGACGCGCTCAACGGCCAGAGCGTCGAACGCTGGGTGGCGGCCACGACCAGCGATCAGCTCATCGGCAGCCTGCGCATCGACACCGGCCTGCCCGAAGGTGATCGTCTGACGATCGTCGTGCACCCGGCCTTCCGCGGCGAAGTCGAGCGGCCCCTGCTGACCCGCGCGCTGCGCCGGCTGGGCCCGCGGCCCTGGGCGATCCACATCGAGCACACCGCCGACGATCCTTTCATGGGCGGTATGCTTGTCGAACACGGTTTCACCCGCACGCGGGTGTTGCGACTGATGCGCCATTCACTATCGGCCTGACCGTCGTCCGCGCGCCCCCTGACATCGATCGATCCACGAGGACCACCCATGTCCGTCGCACCTGCTGCCCTGCCACGCGACTTCTCGAAGCGCCCGGGCGCCCGAATGTTCTGGGGCGCTGTCGCCCTGGGGACGCTGGCGGGCGTTTATCAACTGACCTCCGGTCTGGTCAACTCGCTGTTGATCGGTCATTTGCGGATCACGTTGGATCTTGGCCCGCTCCTGGCCACGGCCTTGTTTTCCGCCGTGGCCGGCGCGCTGGTGGGCGCGGTGACCATGCGCCCCGATGGCGCCGGAACGGGTGTCCTGGTCGGGGCGGCGACGTTCGGCGTGTTGACCAGCGTGATCTGGTCGGCCACCGGCAACAGCCTCGGCGGTTTTCTGGCGTTCGTCGTGCTGGCGCCGGCCACCGCCGTGGGCCTCGCCGTCTGCACGGCGTTGCGGTTCGCGTTGAGCGGCCGGCTGCGGCGCGGGTTGTGGGTCTGGCTGGGGGCCGCGCTCCTCGGGATCTTCGGCGGCTACTGGAGCCATCTCTCTTCAGCCGAGATTGCCGGCATCGAATTGGTGCAGTCCAGGATCCAGACCTTCGCGACCCAGCCACAGGGCGCGGAGACGCCGCTCGTGTTTGTACAGGCGCCCAATCTGTCCAAACACGCGCGCGCTCAGTATTCGTTCGCGGCCCGGACCGTTGAGTCGGAACCGGTCACGATCGAGGTCACCGTGACGTTCGACGACGGCTACTCGCTCTCCTGTCTGGTCGTTGGGAAGACGCCGCGCTGCAGCGAATTCGGGCGGACGGAACTGGGCGGCCCGAGCTCCGGTCCGTAGACCGGCCGGTGTGCGAGCAACCAACGCGCGTCTTGTGCGTATTCGGTGCGAAGACTGCGCCACAAACGTCTGCCCAATCGCAAAACCGGGTTCAATCCTGACGGCTGTGGCTCGAGGAGGCGACATGTTCAAACTGTTGTTGCGGCTGGCGATCAACGCCGTCGCGCTGTGGGTGGCGGTCAACGGGATCCCGGGTGTGTTCGGCGGCGTGCCGGGCATCGCCGGGCCGCGTGACGTCACGTCGATCGTGGCCCTGGCTTTCATCTTCGGCCTGGTCAACGCGCTGCTGCGCCCGATCCTGACCTTTTTGACCTGCCCGTTGCTGATCCTGACGTTGGGCCTGGGCACGCTGTTGATCAACACGCTGCTGTTCTGGCTCTCGGGTCTGATCGGGCAGCAGTTCGGCGTCGGCCTGACGGTCGACGGGTTCTGGCCCGCGTTCCTGGGCGCGCTCGTGGTCAGCGTGGTCAGCATCGTGTTGAGCGTCTTCGTGCCCGACGACCGCGACCGTGGTCGCGATAACGACAAACGCGACTGAACCCCACGATCTGGGTGATACGACGACTGCCCCGAGGCGCGCCTCGGGGCAGTCGTCGTTTTTTGCGAGACCGGGCCGAAGGCCAGGTTTTTGTTATGGCCCGCCAGCTTGACGAAACCTGTCGGAGTGGCGCCTTTTTAGGGGCGTTTCGCGCGCCCTTTACACGCGTTTTGTGGACGTGCCTGGGCTCCTGAGCTAACCTGCCCCTGACTAAGTGTCGACGGACCATTTCGGACCCGTCGTGAATTCAGGCTGACGTGCTTGGCGAGCGATGAGATCGCCGGCAAGCACGCGGCAGCGCAGGTGTGAAGCGATGTTAAAACTGGTATTGCGACCCGCCATCAGACTCCTGGAACGTCTCGCCTACTCACGCAAACTCCTCGTCATCGGGATGGTTTTTGTCATTCCGATCGCGGTGCTGACCTTTAAATTGGTGGAGGCTCAGAACGTCGACCTCTCCATCGCGCAGAACGAGCTCGCGGGTTCGGCATACCTGCGCCCCACGGTCTCGCTCCTGCAGCATCTGCAACAGCATCGCGGCGCGGCCTCGACCTTTCTGAAGGGCGACGCAAGTTTCCGCGACGTCATGCTCCAGAAGCAGGCGGCCATCGAAGCCGACATCGCCGCGATCGACGCGCTCGACGCGACTTATGGCGAGCGCCTCAAGACCAGCGCGGCCTGGGCGGAACTTAAGGACACCTGGGCTAAGCTGCAGACCGAGGTCGAGACGCTGACACCCGCGGATGCCATCGCGCGCCACACGGCCCTCATCCGCGAATTGCTCAATTTCCGGACATCCGTCGCCGACATCTCGGGCCTGACCCTGGACCCCGACGTCGACAGCTACTACGTCATGCTGGCCGCGGTGACGAACTACCCGGAGATCACCGAATCCATCGGCCAGGCGCGCGCCATCGGCTCGGGCGCGCTCACCGCCGGCACGATCGAGACCAAGGACCGCGTCAGACTCGAATCGCTGACGCTGTTGGCTGCGTCGTACGCCAGCGCCGCCAGCGCGGGCCTCGAACACGCGCTCGAAGCGAACCCCGAGCTGAGCGCGAGCCTGTCCGCCGACGTCGCGGCCGCCGCTCAGGCCGAGCAGGAGTTCTTTGCCCTGCTCCGCACCCAGGTCCTCGACGCCGAAACGCCGACTGTCGACGCCAAGACCTACTTCGACAAGGCGACCGCCACGATCGACCAGCACTTCATCGTGATCGACAAACTATCGACCACGCTCGACGCGTTGATCCAGGAGCGCATTGGTGAACTCCAGCAAGACATGCTGCTCGACCTCACCGTCGCGCTCGTGCCGACGGTCCTCCTGATCTACCTCTTCGTCGCCTTTTTCGTCTCGGTGACGTCGGCCCTGAACCAGGCCGTCGGAACGGCCCGCCAGATCGCCAACACGGATCTGCCCTCGCTCGTCAACGAGATGAGCCTGATGGCGCAAGGCGACTTGACCCGTCAGCTGACCGTGACGACGGCGCCGATGGCGATCGCAAGCCAAGACGAACTGGGTCAACTCAGCCAGGCCTTTAACACCGTGATCACGCGCCTGCAGGAGACCGGCAAGTCGTTTGGCGACATGTCGACCAACCTGCGCGCGATGATCGAGCGTGTGGCCGACAGCGCGACCAACGTGAATGAAGCATCGCGCCAGATGTCCGACGCGACCGACCAGTCGAGCCAGGCGACTCAGCAAATCAGCATCACCATGCAACAGGTGGCCCGCGGCTCGTCGCAGCAGGCCGAAAGCATCACCAAGACTGCTTCGGCGGTCGAGGAATTACGCCGCGCCATCGACGGCGTTGCGCGTGACGCGCAGGAACAGGCGCGCGCCGTGGCCGATGCCTCGCACACCATGAGCCGCCTCGGCGAGTCGACGGCCGACATCCGCCGCGGCGCAATCGCCCAGATCGAAGGCACACAGCGCGCCGAGGCCGCCCAGACACAGGTGCGCGACAACGTCGCCGCGATGGAGCAGGCCACGCAAAGCGCCGGCACCGCCGCCGAACAGTCGGCTCGCGTCGCGGACGAGGGCAGCCGCCTGGCCCACGAAAGCACCCAGGGCATGGAGCGCGTGCGCACCGCGACCGAGGAACTGGCCACCCGCGTGCACGACCTCGGCAAGCGCTCGGCTCAGATCGGCGCCATCGTCGAAACGATCGACGACATCGCCGCGCAGACCAACCTGCTCGCGCTCAACGCCGCCATCGAGGC